>DYNM01000019.1 GCA_020721065.1 Thiocystis violascens
GCTCGTCGGGCTCATAACCCGAAGGTCGTAGGTTCAAATCCTGCCCCCGCTACCGAATTAAAAAAGCCGATAACTGACGTTATCGGCTTTTTTGTTGTCTGTTATTGCGCGTATTCATGCAGGCAATTCAAAGTGTATTGCCTGCGCTCAATTATTTGAATTCACTGTTGGAAATTTGACAGCGATTTCAAGCGCGGTTGTTCAAAAACTACGCGCCCACCTAAGAGCGTCCCGATGACGCGCCCGCGCAGTTCCAGTCCCAAAAAGGGTGAATGATGTCCGCGACTGATTAGCGTCGCTGCGGTTGGTGTCCACACTTCCGCCGGATCAAATACACAGACATCCGCTGGTGCGCCGGGCGTGAGTTGGCCGAGCGTGCGTCCCAAGATGTCCGCCGGGCCGCTGGTGAGTCGCGCCAGCAGTGGCAGCAATTCCACCTCGCCCAGTTCCACCAGCCGCAGCGCCAGCGGCAATAACGTTTCCAATGCTGATATCCCCGGTGCCGTTTCGGGAAAGGGCGCGAGCTTGGCATCCGCATCGTGCGGTTGATGATCCGAGCAGATCGCGCTGAGATCACCCGTCGCCACCGCGTGCCGCAGCGCCGCCCGATCTGCGGCAGTGCGCAAAGGCGGAATCAGGTGGCAATTGGCGTCGAACGTTGCCACTGCTTCTTCCGTTAAAAATAAGTGGTGAATGTTGACATCGCCGCTGGCGCGAACCCCGCGCTGCCGCGCTTCCGCCAGCATCGCCACGCCGCGAGCGGTTGATAAGCCGCGAAAATGAATCCGCGCTCCCGTCTGTTCTGCCAGCGCCAAATCCCGCGCAATGGCGACAGTTTCTGCCGCTTCGGGAATGCCGGGCAGCCCCAAGCGCGTACTCACGCGCCCCTCGTGGACACAGCCGCCTTCACACAGATCGGGATCGCACGGGTGCAAAAAGACCGTCAGCCCAAAAGTTGCTGCATATTCCAACGCCCGGCGCTGCACTTGCGCGTTGTGTAACGGTTGATTTGCCTGACTTAACACCGGGCAGCCGGCACGTTGCAATGCTGCCATTTCAGTGATTTTGTGACCATTCAATCCTTGCGTCATCGCGCCAGCAGGTAACACTCGCGCCTTGCCAGCACGTTTAGCGAGTTGCTGCACCAGTTGGGCAACTGCTGGCGTGTCAATCACCGGATGCGTATCGGGTGGACAACACAGCGTCGTGATGCCGGAAGCAGCGGCAGCGCGGGTTTCGCTGGCGATGGTCGCTTTGTGCTCGTGACCCGGCTCACGCAAACGGGCACATAAATCAATCAAGCCCGGACACACGATCAAGCCACTGGCATCAATCACGCGCTCGGGTTGAAACTCCGCTGGCGTCGCCCCGACTGCGAGCACGCGCCCATCTGCGAGATGAAGATCGGTGACGCAATCAATGCCGTTGGCAGGATCAAGCAGGCGTCCATGACAAATGCTGAGGCGGAGTGGTGAATAATTCGCCATAACCAAGGATGTTTCCGAATTGAATTGAGCGTTTATTTATGGGGAAGCGTTGACAGCAATGAACACCTCCGCGCAATTATCACACGTTCGTCATCTTGGCATCGTTGCTCACGTTGACGCCGGCAAAACCACGCTCACCGAGCGCATCCTGTTTTATACCGGCGCGTCTTACAAAATCGGCGAGGTTCACGATGGTGCTGCACACATGGACTATCTCGCCGAAGAACAGCGGCATGGCATCACCATCACCGCTGCGGTCACACAAGCGCCTTGGCGCAACCATCTGTTGCAATTAGTAGACACGCCCGGACACGTCGATTTTACCATTGAGGTTGCACGCGCCATGCGGGTGCTGGATGGCTGTGTGGTGGTGCTGGATGGCGTGCGCGGGGTGGAGCCGCAAACGGAAACGGTGTGGCGGCAGCGGTCACAGTTTCAACTGCCTGCGTTGTTTTTCATCAACAAAATGGATCGCCCCGGCGCAGATTTGCGACGGGCGTTGGCGGCGATCAAGCAACGTTTGCACGTCGAACCGGTGCCGCTGACGGTGCCGACGCCAGATGGTCATGGTGTGATTGATTTGTTGGCAGGGACGCTGCTGCATTTTGATGGTGAACAGGGCGCTGAAGTCCACTCTGAACCGTGTCCGGCGGCGCTGTGGGCGCAAGTGGCTGATTTACGAGAAAGTCTGTTGTTGGCGGCAGCGGAAATGGACGACGTGCTGGCAGAGCAGGTGCTCGCTGGCGCAGAACCGAGTGCGGTCGCACTCCGCGCTGCGTTGCGCAGCGGCACCTTGCGCGGACAACTGTGTCCCTGTTATGGCGGCAGCGCGTTACGCAATCTTGGGGTGCAGCCGCTGCTGGATGGCGTCGTGGAGTTTTTACCGGCACCGTTGGATCGCCCACCGACGTTGGCCACTTTACCGGATGGCAGTCAGCTCCCGTTGCCGCTGTCTGCGAAAGGCGCACTGGTGGCGCTGGCGTTTAAGGTGCAATTGTGGGATGGACGGCGGCATGTGTTTGCGCGGCTGTATCGCGGTACGCTCAAACCCGGTGATCCGGTGGTTTTTCAACGCGCCGATGGGCGGGTGCAACAGGAACAGGTGGCGCGGCTGTTTGCGGTCGATGCCGGTAAAAAAATCAAGCTCGATCACGCTGAAGCGGGGCAAATCGTGCTGTTAGCCGGGCTGCGGTTTACCGCTACCGGCGACACGCTGTGCGCTCCTGAGCAGGTGCTGCAATTGGAACGGATTGCTACTTATACGCCGGTGCTCGGTTTGGCAATTGAACCTTGCGGCAGCACGGATACCGATAAGCTATTGGAAGTGTTGGATAAAGTGTTGCAAGAAGACCCAACGCTGCGGCTGGAGGAAGACCCTGACACGGGACAACGGTTGCTGCGCGGGATGGGCGAATTGCATTTGCAAATCGTGTTGGAGCGGTTAGAACGCGAGTTTGGGGTACAGGTGCGCACTGGGCGTCCCGCAGTGGCGCTGCGCGAAACCATTCGCCGGTCTGCGACGGCGGAGGGACTGTTTGCACCGCCGCCACATCCCGATCCGCGCCAGCCTGATTTAATGGCGCGAGCGGTGGTGACAGTCACGCCATTGCCACGCGGGAGCGGTGAACAGCAACTGGTGCAACCGCGTCTGCTGCCTGCTGGCGCAGAATTGAGCGCGGCGCAACAACACGCCCTGACCTCGGCACTGCACAGCGGCTTAACCGCTGGCGTGTTGCAAGGGGCACCGGTGTTAGATGTCGCGGTGCGAGTTGACGAGATCGAATTATTTGGCGCGAGTTCGACTGCCGAAGCGGTGGCGGCAGCGGTGGCAAAAGCGTTACGACAGGCGTTAGCTGCCGCTGCGCCGGTGCTGATGCAACCAATGATGCAGATGGAAGTGATTGTTCCAGAAACACATGTTGGCACAGTGTTGGGTGATTTGCAGGCGCGACGGGCGCTGATTCAACACACCAACAGCACCGGCGCTGACGTCACCTTGCAAGTGGAGGTCGCGCTGGCAGCAGTGCTTGGTTATACGACCACGCTGCGCAGCCTGACACAGGGGCGGGGGCAATTCAGCATGACGTTTGCGCGATTTGATTGAATGATCATAGGAGTGAGGCAGTTGCGATATAAGTTATTATTTTAGTTGTAATTTTTCAGTGATAACCATGTTTTTTACTGACAACTGAAAACTGAAAACTTTTTGCAAAAGATCATGCTTTTAGAGCAACCATTATGGAAAACAACCTGTTGTTAATTATCGTCGCTTTTTTATTAGTATTACTCAATGGTTTTTTTGTCGCCGCAGAGTTTGGTTTAGTAAAACTGCGGCAAACCCGCGTAAAAGCAATTGCAAAAAATCGCGGCTGGCGCGGACGCATCCTCATTCGCGTTCATCAACAATTGGATACCTATTTATCCGCATGTCAATTAGGGATTACACTGGCATCATTAGGTTTAGGTTGGATTGGTGAACCCGCATTTGCACAACTGCTGCGCCCATTGCTGATTATCATTGGTATTGATAATGAACACCTAGTACATACCATTGCATTTTCTGTTGCATTTTTTGTTATTTCATATTTACACATTGTGGTTGGTGAACTCGCGCCCAAATCAATTGCCATTCGTTTTCCAGATCGCGTTGGAATCCTGACTGCGGCGCCGCTCTATGGGTTTTATTGGCTGATGTATCCACTCATTTGGATGCTCAACCACAGCTCAAACTGGCTATTAAAAATATTACACTTAGAGAATGCACACCACCACGACGTGCATTATTCTACCGAAGAACTTAAAGTTATTTTGCGAGCATCACGAGCCAATGATCAATATACCAGTGATGAATGGCGGGCGCTGGCACAAGCACTGGATTTTCGTAATTTAGAAGTCGCCGATTTAATGCGCCCTTTTCGAGAAGCGATTGTGCTATACAAAGCCAATGATTTGGAAACGAACTTAGACCGCATGGTGCAACACCGTTACAGCCGCTATCCGTATTTGAATGCCAAAGAGCAAGTTGAAGCGGTGATTCATTTGAAAGATGTCTTTTTTGCACTCCATCAAGCAGAACCATTAACCACGTTAGATCATTTAGCGCGTCCCGTCCTCACCGTATCGCCCAATTTACCGGCGAGTGAATTGTTACGGCGCTTTCGCCAAGGCGCTCCCCATTTTGCCGTTGTCGCTTATCAAGATAAACATCCATTAGGTTTTATTACTTTAGATAATTTATTGGGAGCATTAGTAGGAGAAATTCGTGATGAATTTCGCCAATCACAAAATGAATGGATGAAACTCGATGACGGCACCTTAATGGGAAAAGGGAGCTTGTCGATTTTCACTTTAGAGCGGGCGCTGGGCATTGATATTGAAGACACGACAGCAGATTCTGTCGGCGGCTTGATTTTACAACAGCTAGGTGATTTACCAGAAGAAGGGCAACGCATTTGCTTTGAAAAATTTGACGTAGTCGTTAAAAAAATGAACGGTCCACGCATCATGTTAGTGCGCGTTTATCCTCAAGATGATACCGTCGTACTATAAATAACGGCACTAAAAACCTTCTCTAACTACTAAAAAACAATAGCAAGAAAAGGTTTTTACACTACGCTATAAATCAAACCGCATTTCTAACGAATGTAGGAGTTACGCAGTTGCAAAAAGATGTCAGTTGGCAGTAAAAAGCATGGTTGTCACTGACAACTAAATCAATAGCTTATATCGTAACTGCGTAACTTCTAGAATGCTTAAATATCGCGTAGCAACTCGTTAATGCCAACCTTACTGCGGGTTTTTGCATCGACCTGTTTAATAATCACGGCGCAATAAAGACTATGCGAACCATCTGCGGCAGGTAAATTACCAGAAACGACAACGGCTCCTGCTGGCACTCGTCCATAGGTGATTTCGCCGGTCATCCGATTATAAATTTTAGTACTTTGTCCAATGTAAACGCCCATTGAAATCACCGCGCCTGCACCAACAATGACTCCCTCCACAATTTCAGATCGCGCTCCAATAAAACAATTGTCTTCAATAATCGTCGGAGCTGCCTGCACCGGCTCTAATACACCACCAATTCCCACACCGCCAGATAAATGCACATTCTTTCCAATTTGCGCACAAGAACCGACTGTTGCCCATGTATCAACCATCGTACCCGAATCAACATAGGCACCGATATTCACATAAGACGGCATTAACACACAGCTTGGCGCAATATAAGCGCCTTTACGCGCAGTAGCGGGCGGAACAATGCGTACTCCAGAATCGCGGAATTCACGCGAATTGGTATCTGCATATTTAGAAGCAACCTTGTCATAATAATTGGTAAAGCCACCTTTCATACACCAATTATCTTCAATGCGAAATGACAACAGCACCGCTTTTTTAATCCACTCATTCACAATCCAAGTATCATCGCGCTTTTCCGCAACCCGCAACATACCGCGATCTAAACGCTCAATGGTATCTTGCACCGCATCGCGGACATGCGTCTCTACCGTGCGTGGCGTGATTTCAGCGCGACGTTCAAACGCATCAAGAATAATTTTTTGTGGTTCGGTCATGGGAAAATGGTTCCTAATAGATAAGTACGCACTGGTGCGATTTAATGGATAGCATCACAATGAATGAAGGATGCAGCCTTGTCCTCACGCAGGTCAAGGACTATTATTCTAACGTTGCGCAAGCTATCACAACTGTTGTTGACATCGCAAACCTTACTTTTTTCATCTCACACACAGGCGACAATAAATGAATTACCGATTACAACAATTAAGTATTGCACTGTTAGTTTTTTTGCAATGCAACCTCGCGCTGGCAGCAAATAAAGTGCCAGAATTATTATTGTATTGTGGCATCACCATGATACGTCCAATGACTGAAATCGCCCAACAGTTTGAACAACAAGAAGCGGTAAAAATAACGATTGCTCAGGGCGGTTCTGAAGACTTATATCAATCCGCTAAAAAGAGCGGCGTGGGTGAATGGTATTTGCCTGGTGAACCGAGTTATCGTGATAAACACCAAGCCGAAGGATTATTGGGTGATTTTGTCACCGTTGGCTATAATCAAATGGCATTGATAGTACAAAAGGGAAATCCTAAACAGATCAAAGCAACGCCACGCGAACTATTGCGTAAAGATGTGATTGCCATCATCGGCAATGCTGAATCTGGCAGCGTGGGACAAGAATCAAAAACAATTTTAGATACACTCGGCATCTATTCTAAAGTTATTCATGCTGCCGCTTTTCTTGCTCCAGATTCACGCAGTTTGTTAAATGCAATGAAAAAACAAGAAGCAGATGTAACTTTAAGCTGGCGGGCAACGGGTTACTTCCCTGACAACGCCGCCGTACTGGAAGTGATTGATCTTGATCAGCACTTAGCAAAACCACAAGCACTATTATTGATTCAGTTGAATAGTGCGAAATATCCAGAATACAGCCATCGCTTTATGCAGTTTGCAGCGAGCGAAAAAGGACAAGCTATTTTTCGTAAACACGGCTTTCTTGATAATCAAACGTTCATTGACCATTAATGCGCTTTTAGGAGTCATTTAACCCATGAATCGCCCGCATTTTGTTCCTAAACAAGCAGTGGTGCTACCAGTTCCGACCGTTACTACTGCGGCAATTCATGTGACCAGTACGTCGATTCGTTGGCTGTTTGGATTATTTATACTGTGCTTAATTTTACTCCTTAGTTTGCATGTGATTTTTGCAGATTTTCAGAGCGAAATTAGCGCACACAGCGCCAACGAACGTGCTCGTTTATTTGTTGGTGAAGAAATCATACACGGAATCAATGGTATTGAAAAACACTTATATCAGTTAGCGTCAACACCCAACGTAGCAGGATTAAAGCGCATCAAATTGGCAATTGATTTGCAGCTAAAAAAATTGCGCCATGATTTAACAACGTTAAAAGATGGCGGTACTGTGGTACGGCGCGTGTCCCTCAATTTAGAAGGACGCGATGATATGGTGCGAGAGGTCACTTATTATCCAGAGACCACTTCTCAGCAGTATCAATATGTGATGGAGTTGATTGAGCTGACACCACTGCTTGACCAGCTTGTTGCTAAAACGCAAGAGCTTGAAGCATTATTAACGCAAAGTTGGAATACGCAAGAACAGAATGATCGTAGTGCTTTTTTTGAATTGCATATTACTATTGATCTATTTCTTAAACATATTCCACCGTATTTTGAACGTTTGAACGAAAATGCTAACCGCCTATTCTTTGATAGCAGCGCCAAATTACAGCAGTTAGAAGCCGCATTAGAACTCCAAAGTATGCGCCTCAAATGGGTAGAAATGTTATTGGTGCTTTTGGTGATTGTGCTCACTAGCACCGCAGTGTGGTTATTTTTAACCCGCATCAAACAAGCAAATCAAAAACTTGCAGAAACCTTAAATGAAATGCGTACTGCTAAGGATGCGGCTGAACGCGCCAGTCGTGCGAAATCTGAATTTGTATCTCGCATGAGTCACGAGTTGCGTACTCCATTAAATGCCATCATTGGTTTTGCGGAGCTACTCGAAGCAGAACCTTTATCATTGTCACATAAAAACTATGTGACGCTCATTGGTAATTCAGGAAAGCATTTGATGGAACTCATCAATGCCGTGCTTGATCATGCGAAAATTGAAGCAGGGAGTCTGACATTAGAATCTATTGCTTTTGATTTGGTAGTAGAAATTGAAGCAGTAAAAACAATTGTTGGTGATCGGGCGCATACTAAAGGATTAGATTTTGTTGCGACCATTGCTCCTGAAGTGCCACAGGTCGTGCTTGGTGATCCGACACGTTTGCGCCAAATTTTAATCAATTTACTTATTAATGCCGTGAAGTTTACTGAGCAAGGTGTAGTGCGTCTTTGTGTCACTACAGATCAACATTTAGTTGTTTTTAGTGTGCAGGATAGTGGTATTGGAATGCGACCAGAAGTGTTGACGCGCTTATTTAAACCGTTTAGTCAAGCTGATGATTCTATTACGCGTAAATTTGGTGGTACCGGCTTGGGTTTGCTCATTTCAAAAGAACTGATTGAAGCAATGGGTGGCAATATTGAAGTCGATAGCGAAGTAGGTGTCGGAAGTGTCTTTCGCTTTGGTTTACCTTTAGTCGCTGCGCCATCTTTGCCAGAACATCTTATTTCTCAGTCAACTTCACTGAATTCACAACTGCCGTTAGCGCAGCTACTTGAAGGTAAGGTGTTATTAGTTGATGATAATCATGTCAACCAAAAATTAGCAGGAGCAATGTTAAAACGTTTAGATTTGAATTATGATTTTGCTGATAATGGCATCGTCGCTTTACAGCGGTTGGCAACAAACCACTATGCGTTAGTATTAATGGATATGGAAATGCCAGAAATGGATGGCGTAACGGCAACGCTGCAAATTCGAGCGGATGAATTAACACATCACAGCGGTCACTTACCGATTATTGCGATGACCGCTAATGCGATGCAAGAAGACCGCGAGCGTTGTTTTGCGGCGGGAATGGATGGTTATGTCTCTAAACCAGTGCGATTAAGTGCATTAGAAAATGAAATTAGGCGTTTATTTACGCTTCAAAATTAACAAATGCGTGGTAATTGTTCGCCGACTGGCCAAGCAATAATACGGGTGCTTCCAAATGCTGTTTCCATTTGTACAAACCGTTGATCATCTTCAATCACTTCGCCAATGATTGCAGCAGCACGACCTAAAGGGTGTGCTTGCATGATAGTTAACAGTTTTTTGGCTTGTGTGGCGGGACAAATGGCAACTAATTTACCTTCGTTGGCACTATACAACGGGTCTAATCCTAATAACTCACAGGCAGCAGCAACGGCGCTTGAAATTGGAATTTTTGTTTCAAATAGACGCATTCCTACGCCAGATTGTTGCGCTAATTCATTCAGTGTTGTTGCTAAACCGCCTCGCGTTGGATCACGCAAACAATGTAATTCGGGTACCGCTGCAATCATGTTAGCAACTAAATCATGCAATGCGGCAGTATCAGATTGAATGGTGGTTTCAAAACCAAGATGTTCGCGTTGCGATAAGATGGCAATACCATGAGTGCCAATTTCACCGTTAATTAAAATGACATTGCCGGGACGAGCACGATCTCCTGCGATGTTAATACCCGCAGGCACTACGCCAATACCAGTAGTGGTAATGAAAACTCCATCACCTTTGCCGCGTTCAACAACTTTCGTATCGCCAGTAATGATTGGCACTCTAGCCACTTGCGCTGCCTGCGCCATACTTGCCACAATTTTTACTAATTCGCGCAGTGCTAAACCTTCTTCTAAAATGAATCCAGCCGTTAAATATAATGGACGCGCTCCCGCCATTGCTACGTCGTTAATGGTGCCATTGACTGATAAACATCCGATATCACCGCCGGGAAAAAATAATGGTGTAATCACATGACCATCAGTGCTAATAACAAGACGCCCCGCAGGTGGTTGAAAAAGTGCCTGATCATTGTTTTGTGCTAACCATTCATTATGAAAATGTTGATAAAATATCTCAGCAATTAATTGTGCCGTTGCCCGTCCACCTGCGCCATGACTCATATCGACGCAACCGTATTGAAGGTCTAAAGGCTGCGAAAAGTGAAAATTGCTCATAGGTGTTTACCTAAAAGATGTTGGATTGATTAAACTATAGCTTATTATTCTTAGCGGTTCTACTGTTACTTTAATTTTTCCTGTAAATTCTAATGACAACTACTCCAACACTTGTTACTTCACCATTCAATCGCCGTTTATCAGTCGCTCCGATGCTGGATTGGACGGATCGCCATTATCGTTACTTTGTGCGGTTATTAACACGCCATACGCTGCTCTATTCAGAAATGGTGACAACTGGTGCGCTTTTGCATGGTGAGCAGCGGCGTTTTTTGCAATTTAATTCCATTGAACATCCGTTAGCGTTGCAACTTGCTGGTTCTCATCCAAGTGAATTAGCGCGTTGTGCAAAAATCGGCGCTGCTTGGAAATATGATGAATTGAATTTGAATGTGGGTTGCCCTTCAGAACGTGTGCAAAATGGGCGGTTTGGTGCCTGTTTAATGGCAGAACCGCAATTAGTAGCTGCCTGTATTGCTGCAATGAAAGATGCTGTAACACTGCCGGTAACAGTTAAAACGCGCATTGGTATTGATGACCGTGACAGCTATGCAGAATTAGTTGATTTTATTGGTACACTTGTTGACGCGGGCGCAGATGCGTTTATTATTCATGCTCGTAAAGCATGGTTAAAAGGGCTGAGTCCTAAAGATAATCGGGCCGTACCACCATTACGCTATGATGTCGTTGCGCAATTGAAAAGTGATTTTCCCACCCAAACATTTGTCCTCAATGGCGGTATAACGACTTTAACAATGGCGGCTGAATTGCTCACTCAATACGATGGCGTAATGATTGGACGAGCGGCTTATCAGAATCCATGGCTGCTTGCTGATGCCGATCACATTATTTATGGTGCTAACACGCCATCATTGACGCGAGAGGCGGTGCTAGAACGCTTTTTACCCTATGCAAAACAGCAACTTACTGTTGGGGTACCTCTCAAGGCGTTGACGCGCCACTTGTTAGGTTTGTTTCAAGGACAGCCCGGGGCGCGGGCGTGGCGACGACAAATCAGCACACAAGCGCACCGCTCCGACGCGACGTTAGCGGTGCTTACGCCGCCTGTAGCACCAGAGTTAATCACTTAAATTGCTTTGTTTAACAAGTGATTAACGTTGCAATGCGCTGGCGTACTCAAGAAATGAATGCCAGCGCCGTTATTTTTGCCACAACAGGCAGCGATCTGCTACTGCTGAACACTGAGGTGGGCGATGACGACTCTCAATCAATCTTTAACGACAAAAACAGTGTCATTAGAACAGTGCTTGCATCGCGCATCGTTGCATAATGAACATGCGGCGTTTGGGTCATTGAATTTAGCCGTCACGGCATCTGAAATGACACCAACCACTAGTGGTGATGACGTTGTACCTTTGTTGCCTAATTCTATTCAAAATGGTGTGCATTCAATCCGCACTTTTTTACAGAATCACCAAAGAAAACTGGTGTTTCAATTTAATGCGGAGACAGGGATAATCACCACAACAGTAGTCGATGCAAAACGACAACAGGTCGTGCGGCAGATTCCCTTAGAACAAGCATTAAAACTGATTTTTTAAGTACGCTCACTACTCAATAATCCGAATAAACTATTCGTTGTTACAACTCGTTTTGGAGTAATTACTCATGTATGCGGCGCGTAAAGAACTCAATCACTATCGACAAGCTGGTTCTCTCGCTGAGGTGAATGTTGCTGATCCGCATCGGTTGACGCAAATGTTATTTGAGGGCGCATTAGAACGCATTGCTGTAGCGCGGGGCGCGATGGAGCATGGTAATGTGCCAATGAAAGGTGAAAAAATTGGTCAAGCACTTGCAATTATCGGCGGTTTACAAAACACCCTCGATCATTCTAAAAATCCAGAGTTAGCGGGGAACTTAGATGCGCTATATGATTATATGATGCGGCGTTTGGTACAGGGTAATGCTCGCAATGAGTCGGAAGCGTTGGATGAGGTGATTGGGTTGTTGCGTGAGATTAAATCTGGTTGGGATGCGATTCCAGAAATGTTGCGTAAAGCCTCATAACTGATTGGCGCGGCGCTTTTTAATTAACTCTGCGCAAATTCTTGCATGAAGTCACTTAACGCCATGACGGCTTCAATCGTCATGGCGTTATAAATAGAAGCGCGAATACCGCCGATTGAACGATGTCCCGTTAAACCACTGAAACCCCGCGCTGTTGCTTGCTGTAAAAATGCAGTTTCTAATGCCATATTCGGTAATGTAAAGGTGACATTCATTAACGACCGTTGCGTTGCCGTCGTCGCCCAGCCGCAATAAAACCCTGCACTCTCGTCAATGGCGCGATACAACGCCGCCGCTTTCATGCGATTGATGTTATCCATCTGCGCTAAACTGCCAATGTCGTTTAATAGCCAGCGCGTCACTAATAAGGTGACATAAATGGCAAATACTGGCGGGGTGTTATAAATTGAATGTGCGGCAAGATGAGCACGATAATCAAGCATTTCTGGTAAGTTGTTTGGCGCATTTTCAAGTAATGAACGCCGAATAATCACCACAGTCACTCCTGCTGGACCGAGATTCTTTTGAGCGTGGGCATAAATTAAATCAAAGCATTTCACGTCAATTGGACGGGATAAGATGTCGGATGACATGTCGCAAACCCGTATCACGTTATCAAGCCCCAGCACGTCGTGGAATTGCAACCCTTCAACTGTTTCATTTGATACATAATGTAAATATGCAGCTTCGGGATTAAAATTGAGTTCTGTCGGTATTGGTAAATGATGAAACCCGCTGGTTTGTCCATTCCAAATAATCTGCACGTTACCTTCTAGTTGCGCCGGTGGAATCGCTTTGCTGCTCCAATAGCCAGTGCATAAATAGTCTGCTGTTTGTTGGCGTTGGCGCAGTAATAACATTGGGATCATTGAGAATTGTAAACTTGCGCCACCTTGTAAAAATAATACGGCGTGACTCGGTGGCAAATTCAATAGCGTTTGGAAATTGCGTTCGGTTTCTGCAATGACGTCGGCGAACCAATCCGAGCGATGGCTGATACCCAATATCGATAAACCGATTTCTGGTACGGCGATGAGTGCTTGCTGTGCTTGTGCTAATACGGACGCGGGCAGAACGCCGGGACCTCCAGAAAAATTTAATTGATTCATCGTGTTGTCCTCGCTGCGGTGTCCAGCAAGAGGTGTCGAAAGGCGCTGAAAATGTGCTGCATTGCCGGTTGTTTGTAGGGATAAAGGTCAATGGGATCAAAGGAATGCACGACCATTGCTGGATCAACCTCGAAAATGAGTAGGCGTCCGTCTGGCAGCTCGGCGCAGTCGATGCCGAGATAGTCCAGTCCCATCTGCTCGTGAATGGCTCGCAGCGCGGCGCGATGTCGTTGCGCGAAGTCAGCAAAGTTAGTCAAGAACGCGGCTTCTTCGGCGCGTTTCGCTGCATCTTCTGCCATGCCTGCGTTGAGATAGTGAATCATCCACGCGCTCGAAATTCCCATGTGAACGCCAAACGGCTGCCCGCCGATTAGTACCACGCGATATTTGCGAAACAGTCCATCGGCGCTGCGGTAATCAATAAAGGGTGCGATAAAAAAATGCTCGCCCGGCAATTCTGGCAGTTGCGCGGCGAGGGTGGTGGCATCCGGCGTGAGTGTGAGTGCGTGTCCGGCGTGGGAATCGACCGGGCGCACCAGCAGCGGCCAAGTCAATTCCGGCAGTTGGCACGCTGCTGGAGTGACACCGGCGGCGAGTTGCGCCAGCAGCGGGCGTTCAATCCGCCATGTCAGCGGCATCAGTACGCCCGGCAGGTGTTGCAACCGCTGGGCGGCGGTGTCGCGGGCGGTCTGCGCGATCTGCTGTGGCAGGTTGAGCACCGGCACCGGCCAGTGTGTCAACGCTTGCTGCCACGCCGCCAGCAGCGGTTGATTCTGCGTTGATTCACCGATGGCAACAAACAACAGATCGTGCGGCGGCAACGCCTCGTGCGGCAGCGTTTCGGTGCTGACGTAATACAGATGCAATTCAATATCTGTTTGTTCTAGCAAGCATTCCAGCGGCACATTCGCCATCATCGCGCCGGGTGCAACCAGTGCAAGTAGGCGCAACCTGACCGGCAGTGTGGCAGGAATGCAGTAATGACGGGACTCACGCAGCGCCAAGTGTTGGAGGTCAAGCGCCAAGGTGGGTTTGCCGTAAAACTGCATGATGAAGGCGGCATCGAGGAGTGCGCCGGCAGCAAGAGGTTGGTCGGTCGCTTGATCCATCAAACGCAGTCCCAGCGGTGCGAGGTCTTCACCGCTGAGGTAACGGCGGAGTAACGCGGCCAAGCCAAGCACGGTGTGCATGATAAAAATCCTATAAAAATAAAGCAGATGCGTGAAAAGTACGCGGCTGGCGCAGCACGATCCTTGGAATTGTCCGCCGCTGGCTGCGCGGTCGCAAGCGGCGAAAATGACAGTGATCCGTCAATCCGCTAGTAGGGCTGTGGGCGCGACTGCCAAAAAGTCGTCACTTTTAACGCGCCAGCCGACTTGACAAGCGACTTGATTGTCTTGGCGCAGCTTTTGCAAATCACAACCGTAGATACGATCTTTTGGAGAAACGTCCATGAATTCAACCAGTCCCGCTGACCCACCGCCACTCACGTTGGTGTCTTCACATCCGCTGCCACCGCAACCATCTGACTCTGTGGAGCCGGTCGCGTTTTTACAGGCGATGTCGGCGTCACTGGAACTGGATCGGGTGCTCAACACGCTCAGTCGCTTTCTTTACGATCTGGTCGCACACAGCGGTTGGGAATATCACCACGCTGATTTGGGATTTGCTCGCGCTGGCGGCAAACCGGATCGCCATCGTTTGGAATATGCGTTGACGTTAAACGAGCGCGGCATGGGCACCTTGACGTTGATGCGGGGGCGGCGCTTTTCTGAACATGACCAGCAGCGGATTGAAAGTCTGCTGGGGCTGGCGGCATCGGCGTTGAGCAATGCGCTCCAGCTTCATCAAACTAATCAACAGCTTGAGCGTGATCCGTTGACGGGATTGGGTAATCGGCGAGCGTTGGCGGCGCAGGGGACGCAATGGCTGGCGGATAGCTTTCGTTATCAACGACCGGTGTCGATGCTAGTGATGGATTTGGATCATTTCAAAATGGTCAATGATCGCTTTGGGCATCCGTTTGGCGACACGCTGCTGTGCAGCATCGCAGAAACGCTGCGCGAGATGACGCGGACTGCGGATTTGTGTGTGCGGCTGGGTGGAGATGAATTCGTGGTGTTATTGCCACATTCTGATTTGACCGAAGCAGTGAATTGCGCCGAGCGGATTCGCCAGCGGGTTAATCAACTGGAGCTTGTCGCCCCGTCCGGCGCGGTGGTGCAGCCGAGCATCAGCATTGGCGTGGCGAGCATTCAGGCGGGTATGAGTATGATGACGCCCGCGCCGCAGGGATCAGACAGTGACGCCGATCCAAACAACGTTCACACTGATTTATTGAATGCGCGGGGCTGCGCTCAAGAAATGCGCCAGATTGTCGCATCATTGCTGCCACATCCGCCCACTGCTGCCACACTCGCGGCGGTCGCGCAGGCAGGGATCATTCCGCAATACGGGATTGATTTAGACACGTTATATCATCAAGCAGATTTAGCGTTATATGCTGCGAAACGTGGTGGTTCCAATCGGGTTGTTGCAGCGCCAGCCGCCTCTTATGAAGCATAAATCTATATTCAACACTTTGGAAATGGCGCGAGTGAATCATTGACTTTCTATTCATCCTCATTGACTCCAGCGTCATTTCTAAAATGTCAAAAGTATTCACAGCATTTATTATACTCATAGTGAATATCACTCCTGCTGCCGCATTACAAACAGCGCCCATTGTCGGGCCAGCGCGTACCAGTCCCATTCAACACATCGTCATTCATGCCACCGGCGGCCCTGATTGCAATGCGAAACGCAGTTTTCGTAGCGGCACGCTCGCGGGTATCATTCAGTATTTCAGCGATAATCAACGCCGCATCAGCATTCATTACATTATTGATCGCAATGGCGATGTCGTCAGCATGGTGCCGGAACAACAGATTGCCCATCATGTGCGCGGTCATAACACCAATTCTATCGGCATCGAATTGATTAACGACGGCGACGGGCGCGATCAATTTCCGGCTGCACAAATCACCGCGTTAATTGCATTATTGCGCGAAATTTTGCCGCGTTATCAATTGACTGCGGCGGCACTCAAATCTCATGCTGAATTGGATCATTCATGGCTAGAGTGCGGCAAACAACGTATTAAACGTAAACAAGACCCCGGCGCTGCTTTTCCTTGGCAACAAGTGAACAACGAATTAACTACGACTGCTCCGCCTGTCATTGCCACTCCGCCACCATTACCTGCGCCACCGCCGCCCGTGATGATTCCACCCGAATTAAAATCACCGTTATCAGCAGTGCGCCAGCGTCAACAACATATCAATGCCTTGGTTGCAGTTGACCGTGAATTCAGGCGGCGCGAGCGCGTCGTGAATACCAACTTGAATTTAGTATTTAATGATCGCCAAGATGCTGCAATTGCTTTAGCGACGCCGGGCGATGAAGATCGGCAAGCGCAGCTTCAAGAAACATTGACACAACTGAATCAACGTGAAATGGAATTGCGGCGCGAATTGTTGGGCGTGTTACAAGTTCAAGAAAATGCTAAAGCTGCGATTCGGCATTTGCGCAATAGTCATTAACAAGTTGTCTTAAAGTTATCAGTTATCAGTTATCAGCACGGTTATTATCGACAACTGAATAGTTTATATCGCCACTGCGTCACGCCTAGACACGATATATTATTGATTAAATCGTCAGTTATCGGTGACGATGTTTTTATTGCCAACTACCATTTTTTGGAAAACGAAATGATCTCGCCCACTCTCGCCCTTGCCTGCGATCTCATCAGTCGCCCGTCGGTCACGCCAGACGATCACGGCTGCCAAACCGTCATTGCCGAGCGATTAGCTGCCTGCGGTTTTCAGATTGAATGGCTGCCATTTGGCGATGTAACCAATTTGTGGGCACGGCGCGGCACGACCGCACCGCTGCTGTGTTTTGCCGGTCATACCGATGTCGTGCCGACCGGACCGCTGGAGCAGTGGAGCTCGCCGCCATTTACGCCCACCGTCCGCGACGGCGTGCTGTACGGGCGCGGTGCAGCGGACATGAAAGGCTCGGTCGCAGCGCTGGTGACGGCAGCGGAAACCTTCGTGACCGCACATCCCGATCATCGCGGCTCGCTGGCATTTCTCCTCACCAGCGATGAAGAAGGCCCGTCGGTCAACGGCACGGTCAAGGTGATTGAATGGTTGACGCAGCGCGGTGAAACAATTGATTACGCGCTGGTGGGCGAGCCATCGAGTCGGGAGCGGCTGGGTGACACGATCAAAAATGGTCGGCGCGGCAGCATGACCGGAGTGGTGAAAATTTATGGAAAACAAGGACATGTTGCCTATCCACACTTGGCGCTCAATCCATTTCATGCCAGCGTGACTGCGTTGGCGGCGTTGTGCGCCGAGGAGTGGGATCACGGCAACGCTCACTTTCCGCCGACCAGTTTCCAGCTCGCCAATCTGCACATGGGCACCGGTGCGGATAACGTCATCCCCGGCGAGTTGACGGCGCAATTCAATCTGCGCTTTTCCACCGAGATAACGCCGGAGCAGATTCAAGCGCGGGTGATCGCCATCCTCGATGCAGCCGGAGTGCGTTATGACCTGAGTTGGCGGCTGTCAGGGCAGCCATTTGTAACGCCAGTTGGCGCGTTAGTGGAGGCAACACGAGCAGCGATTCACAGCGTGACTGGCGTGGCGGCTGAACTGTCCACCAGCGGCGGCACTTCAGATGGACGTTTTATTGCACCGACTGGAGCGCAGGTGGTGGAACTCGGCCCGCTCAATGCGACGATTCATCAAATCGACGAGTGCGTCGCGGTGGCGGAACTCGAGCAGCTCACGCAGATTTATTGCGAAGTGTTGGAGCGGTTGTTAGTTGCATAGCAGGAGTGATGCGATTGAAAAAAGAAGTTGTCAGTAAAAAAACAGCGTTGTCACCGACAACTTCTTAATTCAGCGAGATGACGGCGTATCAGGCAAAATGATGTTGAGTTCAAGCACTTCGTGTGATTCGCCTTGCTCATAATTCACCGTGACCGAATTCATATCCACATCAATATATTTACGGATCACCGCTAAAATTTCCGTTTGCAGTTGCGGCAAATATGACGGACATCCCCGCGCCGCAGCACGGTCATGGGCAACCAAAATTTGCAGCCGTTCTTTCGCAACGGTTGCTGACGCTGGTGGCTGGGTCGCCCGAAAATAATCCAACAGTCCCATATTCACCCCCCAAACAAACGGCTAAGAAAACCCTTCTTTTCCGCATGAAGGAAACGGTGCGGCACCTCGTCACCCAAATAACGCGCCACCATGTCGCTATACGCCTGCCCCGCGTCGCTCTCTCGATCCAAAATCACCGGCGTTCCCGAATTCGATGCCGTCAATACCGCCTTAGATTCTGGAATGATGCCCAGCAATTTGAGCGCGAGAATCTCCTGCACATCGTCAACGCTCAACATTTCACCGTTTTGCACCCGCCCCGCGTCGTAGCGCGTCAACAGCAAAAACTCCCGAATCGGCTCCTCACTCAACTCCGCCCGTCGCGACCGACTCGACAAAATTCCCAACATCCGGTCGGAATCGCGCACCGAGGAGACTTCAGGATTTGTGACCACAACGGCGTCATCCGCAAAATACATCGCCATCGTCGCACCGTGCTCAATACCGGCTGGCGAATCGCAAATCACAAAGTCATAACTCGCCGCCAACTCCTCCAGCACCCGCGCCACGCCTTCCTTCGTCAACGCATCCTTATCGCGGGTTTGCGACGCCGGCAACACATACAACAGATCGCAGCGTTTATCGCGGATTAACGCCTGCCCTAAATTCGCTTCGTTATTGATCACATTGATAAAATCGTAAACGACGCGCCGCTCGCAACCCATAATCAAATCCAGATTACGCAGCCCCACGTCAAAGTCGATCACCACCGTGCGTTTGCCTTTTTGCGCTAACCCCATCGCCAGCGAGGCAGCCGTGGTGGTTTTACCCACCCCACCCTTGCCCGAGGTAATCACGATAATTCTTGCCAAGGTAGCCCCCAAACAATTGTTAAAGCGCGGACGACCGCGTTGAAAAATAAAGAAAAATAGCTTACAGCCGCTCAATCCGCAGAATTTTTTGCTCAAGATAAATTTGTACCGGCAAGCCCTGCATCTCCGCCGGAATGTTCTCATTGACGCGATAATGACCCGCAATCGACACCAATTCTGCGCGGAGTTCTTGACAAAAAATCCGCGCATTCAAATTACCGTTCATCCCCGCCAACGCCCGCCCACGCAGCGCTCCATAAATATGGATATTGCCGTCAGCCATCAGCTCGGCACCGGAGCTGACTGCCGCAATGATCGACAAATCACCACCGGCGGCATACACCCGCTGCCCAGAGCGCACCGGACGACTGACCACCAGCGAACCCAGCGGCGGTTTACGCGCTGGTGCCGGGGAGCGTGGACCCGTTCTCGCCGGAGGCAATCGCAACTCCTCGCTGTCAGCCTCAACTTCCGTCGCACTGGTTTTACTCGCCCGCACATAAGAATCCCGCAACAGCGCCAGCCCCAACGCCTCGGCCGCCTCGTTGTGCGCCGGAGTGCCGCCGCGCACTCCAAACGGAATCATCCCGTAACCGCGCAGCAGCCCAATTAACAACGGCAGATTTGTGACCGCCGCCGCGCCGTTGGCAGACTGACTTAAATCAATCACCAGCGGCATATTGTGAAAGAAATCAGGCGCTTGCTCAACTTTGGTGCTCAAATGCGCGGTGAGCGCCTCAAGGTCGTTTTCAAACACCCGCATGATCGGAAGCGTGAACCCCGAGGCTTTCAGCTCAAATCCTTTCGTAATTGGCGCTGACGCGGCTTCAATCGCTGAACTGATCATTGCCTAACTCTCCAGAAATCCTTGCCAACTCAAATAAACATGGCGGTCACGCTCCGCCAACACCGCTAACCCGGCGGCCAATTCAGGGGTCGCCCGCCAAGCACATGCAGATGCAGGTGATAAACCGTCTGACCTGCGCCAGCATTGCAATTGATCACCGTGCGATAACCGCTCTCGGCGATGCCTTCCTGCGCTGCGACCTGCGCTGCCACCAACAACAGCTTGCCCAACAGCGCCGCATGTTCCGGCAGCGCCGAGTTGAGCGTTGACAACGGCTGGCGCGGAATCACCAAAAAATGCACCGGCGCTTGTGGGCTGACGTCCCGAAACGCGACCACTTCTGCGTCCGCGTACAAAATATCAGCCGGAATCTCACCGCTGGCGATTTTGCTAAATAACGTGCTTGACATGCGCAGCACCCACTTAAAACGGCAGTTTGAAGCCGGGCGGCAACGGCATCCCGGCGGTCAATTCCGCCATATTTTCCTTCACCTTTTCCGCCACCCGCTGCACCGCCGCGTTGGTCGCCGCCACAATCAAATCCTCCAACATCTCCTTGTCATCACCACCCAACAGCGACGGATCAATCTCCACCCGTTTCATCTGATGCTGACCGGTCATCGTCACCCGCACCATGCCGCCACCAGCCTCGCCAATCACCTCTTCTGCCGCCAGCCGCGCCTGCGTCTGCTGCATTTCTTCCTGCATTTTCTGCGCTTGCTTTAACAATCCACCCAATGCTTTCATCATCTAACCTCTTAATAAACAACCATTAAATTGCACAAGTGCTGGCTCAATCGTCCAGCGGTTGAATGCTATCAGGCACCCATTGCGCCTCAAATTTTTCCCGCATCTGCTTCACCAGCGGATCAGTGTTTAACAATTCCACCGCCGCCTGTTGCCGCACATCCAGCTCCCGCTTCTGCGTTTGCGCAAGCGTCTCCTCCGGCAACGTGCCCACTTTCAGCGCCAGCTTCACCGCCGTACCCAACGCCTGCTCCAACGCCTGCCGCAACAGCTCTTCAGACCCCGGATTGCGCAAGCTGCGCATTGACGGGTCAAGAATCAACGTCAACTGCCCATTTGCCCATTCAGAAAACACGCAATGCTGCGCGATCTGCGCCGGAATGCCCCGCAGCGCCAGTCGCGCTGCCAGTTGCCGCCAATCGTTGGTACACGTCAATGAGACCTCGCCCGCCGCCGGAGCTGATGGCGCATCTTCCCAAGGTGGCACACCCGCTGGCGCAGTTGGCGCAGTCGCAACTGGCGCAATGGCAACTGGCGCGGGCACTGCGTACAGTGACGGCGCGGGACGAGCGGGTGGCGCAGTCAGCGGCGCGACCGGTGCGGCAGCAGGTCGTGCTGGCGCTGCGGCTTGACCGAAATCCGCTGCTGGACGAAATGCCAGCGCCCGCAGCAAAACCATTTCAAAGCCCGCTCGCGGATCGGGAGCCAGTGGCAAATCGCGCTGACCAGTCAATGCCACTTGATAATAAAGTTGAATATCTTCGGCTGGGATCGCTGCCGCCAGCGCCGTCAATCGCGCTTGATCGGGATCATCAGCCGCCACGCTGCTCGGCACCTGCTGCACCAGCGCCAGCCGATGTAACAGCCCAATCAACTCGCGCAGCAATTCCTCAAAATCCGGCGTTAGCGCCGCTACTCGTTCAATCTCAGCCAGCAACTGTGCGCCATTCGCGGCCGCCAGCGCGTCAAGTAGATTGAGCACCAAATCGCCGCTGACGGTGCCGAGCATCGTCCGCACTTCATTTTCCAACACGCGCCCGCCGCCAAATGCAATCGCTTGATCGAGCAGGCTTAAACCGTCGCGCATACTGCCGTCTGCTGCTCGCGCCAGCAGCGGCAACGCAGCAGGCGCAAATTCCAAGCCTTCCGTCGTCAACACATGGCGCAGGCGCTCGGCGATTTCACCGGGTAACAGCCGCCGCAGATTGAATTGCAAACAGCGCGATAACACCGTCACCGGCACCTTTTGCGGATCGGTGGTCGCCAGCAAAAACTTCACATGCGGCGGCGGTTCTTCCAACGTTTTCAACAGCGCGTTGAAGCTGGCGGTCGAAAACATGTGTACCTCGTCAATCAAGTACACCTTGAACCGCGCTCGTGCTGGCGCATACGGCACGTTATCCAGCAGTTCGCGGGTTTGATCGACCTTGGTACGCGAGGCGGCGTCCACTTCGAGTAAATCAACGAAGCGTCCGCTGTCGATTTCGCGGCAGGCAGAACAGACTCCGCACGGCTTGGAACTGATGCCCTGTTCGCAGTTGAGCGCCTTGGACAAAATCCGCGCCAGCGTGGTTTTACCGACGCCGCGAGTGCCGGTGAATAAATAGGCGTGGTGCAATTGATCGCGGTCAAGCGCGTTCGAGAGCGCCTGCACAACGTGCTGCTGTCCGACCAGATCGTCGAACGCTTTGGGACGCCATTTGCGAGCGAGTACCTGATAAGACATGCGTCTGAAAGCAACCGATTTAGTGAATAATGAGGCGTTCAAGTGTAACAGTTGTCAGTTGTCAGTTTGCAGTTGTCAGAAAGCAGCGCGTTGTGACTGACAACTGACAACTTAATTCACCCAAGCGCGTCCCTCCAACCAACCAACACAATCCATCCTGACTGGTCAACACACCCCGCAGCTATGTTTCATCCCATCCCATTGTTTATCGGCCTGCGCTACACCCGCGCCAAACGCCGCAATCATTTCATCTCCTTTATTTCCGGCACTTCAATGGTCGGCATCACGCTGGGCATCATCGCCTTGATTGTGGTGTTGTCGGTGATGAATGGTTTTCACAAGGAAATTCAACACCGCATCCTCAGCATGGCGTCCCACGCGACGTTGAGCGATCCCTACGCCGGCATGGCGAATTGGCAGGAAGTGCTCGCGCAGGTGCGGGCTCATGCTGACGTGGTCGGCGCTGCGCCGTTTGTGGAAGTGCAGGGAATGCTGGTCAACGGCGCAGCCGTCAGCGGGGCGCTGATTCGCGGCATCATTCCGACGGAAGAAGATCAGGTCGCCGAGCTGCGCTCGCAAATGGTGACTGGCTCAATTGACGAGTTAGTCGCCGGTGAATTTCGGATCATTTTGGGGCGCGATCTCGCCGACTATCTCGGCGTGGCAGTGGGCGACAAGGTGACGGTGGTGTCGCCGCAAGTCAGCTCCACGCCCGTCGGCATCATGCCGCGCTTAAAACGCTTCACCGTCAGCGGCGTGTTCTCGGTCGGCATGGCGGATTACGACCGCAACGCCGCCTACATTCAAATGGATGACGCCGCGAAATTGCTGAATCTCGGCACGGCAGTCTCTGGAGTGCGGCTGAAATTAACCGACATGTGGGAAGCGCCGCGCTTGGCACGCGAGATCGCCTATGACCTCGGCGGCACCTATCGGCTGCTGGATTGGACGCAGGTTCACAGCAATTTCTTCAGTGCGTTGGCGATGGAGAAACGGATGATGAGCATCATCCTGTTCCTGATTGTCGCCGTTGCTGCGTTCAATATCGTGTCTACGCTGGTGATGGTCGTCACTGATAAACAAGCCGACATCGCCGTTTTGCGGACGCTGGGTTTGTCGCCAGCGCGAGTGATGGCAGTCTTTGTTGTGCAGGGCACCGCCATTGGCGTGATCGGCACCTTGTTGGGAATGATGCTGGGCGTGGTGCTGGCGCTGAATGTTGAGGCGGTGGTGGGCGCGATTGAGCAGACGTTTGGCATTCATTTTCTTGATCCGACGATTTATTACATCAGCGCCCTGCCTTCTGATGTGCATGTGGCTGATGTGCTGTGGATCGGCGGCGGAGCCTTTGTGATGTCAGTATTGGCGACGCTGTATCCGGCATGGCGGGCGGCGCAAACCCAACCAGCAGAGGCGCTGCGTTATGAGTAACGAATTGGTGTTAGACGTGCGGGAGCTGGTGAAAACCTTTCATCAAGGCCCGCAAACGGTCACGGTGCTGCGCGGCGTGACGTTCAGCGTCGGACGCGGCGAGCGCATCGCCATCATCGGCGCGTCCGGTTCTGGCAAAAGTACCTTGCTGCACTGCGTCGGCGGTTTAGATCGTCCCACCAGCGGCAGCGTGTGCTGGCTCGGCACCGATATCAGCCGGTTGTCGGAAACGCAGCGCGGGCAGCGCCGCAATCAACAGCTTGGTTTTGTTTATCAATTTCATCACCTGCTGCCGGAATTCACCGCGCTGGAAAATGTGGCATTGCCGCTGTTGATTGGCGGCGCGAGTGCGGACAAGGCGCTGGCGCTGGCGACGGATTTGTTGACGCGAGTGGGGCTGGCGCAGCGGCAATCTCATAAACCCGGCGAATTGTCGGGCGGCGAGCGCCAACGCGCAGCGGTGGCACGGGCGCTGGTGACGCATCCGGCGTGTTTGCTGGCAGATGAACCGACCGGCAATCTGGATCGAATGACTGCCGGGAGCGTTTATGAGCTGATGTTGGAATTGAACCGCGATCTCGGCACCAGTTTGGTGATCGTGACGCACGATCCCGAGTTGGCAGCGCGGATGGATCAAATTTGGCGTTTAGATGACGGAGTGTTGACGCGAGCGGGAGCGTAACGCTGTTTGCGCTTATAAATGCGGTGAACCAGCATCCAGCGCCAAATCGCTTGCACCGTGAGATAACCAAGCAACGCGCTGACAACACCACAAATCAGGCTGCCGAGCACCAACGGCTCAATCACGCCGAGCCAGTTGTGCCAATCGAGCCAGAAATGCACGTTAAAGCCTTCCGCTTGTAATCCCAGCAACCAGCAGCCGATGACGTAGGCGACATAAAACATCGGCGGGCTGGTGACGGGATTTGTGACCCACACCAGCGCGACGGAAATCGGCAAATTGACCCGCACCACAATTGCCAAACCAGCAGCGATGAGCGACTGCATCGGAATGGTCAAAAACATCGTAAATAGCCCAATCGCCACTGCGCCCGGCACGGAACGCCGATTGAGATGCCAGAGATTGGGATCGTGCAGCAGCTTCCCGAATAATTCCGTCAACCGCGCATTGTCCCGAATATCTTTGGGCGTGGGCGTCACCCGCTGTAACCATTTCTTCACGTTGAAATTCCACCTATTTTTGTATCAAACGCTGGCGATCATTATAACAATCGCTTGCCCTGCGACGCGGCTGCCGTGCCACCACTGACACTCATCCCGGCGGGAATCGCCTGCACTGCCGGAATTGCCGCGTTTTATTTGTTTCCAGAATGGACGTTGCCTTCGACGTTGGCGGAAGCACCGAGTTGGCTAATGCTACTGGCGGTGCTGATTGTTGGATTGAAATTCCCCCCTTTGAAAAAGACACATCAAAGCCCCCCTTTGGAAAAGACACATCAAAGCCCCCCTTTGGAAAAGGGGGGTTGGGGGGATTTATCAATAGGCAGTTGGCGGGATTTCAGAACATTTCTCATCATCCCACTGCTGGCGCTCCTCGGCTTCAGTTGGGCGCAGTATCAAGTCAGCGATGTATTGCATCATCCTTTTCCCGCCGTCCTGACCCGCGCTCCGCTGCTGCTGGACGGGCACATCGCCTCCATTCCGGTCATCACCAATTACGGCACCCGTTTCCAATTCGATGTCAGCGCCGCCACGCACGACGGACAACCGCTGCCGTTCACCGGGCGCGTGCGGCTGACGTGGTATCAAGCCGCGCCAGCACTCGCAGTTGGCGAGCGTTGGCGCTTGCCGGTGCGCCTCAAACCGCCTCACAGCACCGCCAATCCCGGCGGACGCGACGGCGAGCGCACCTTGTTTGAACGCGGCATCAAAGCCACCGGCTCTGTGCGAGCTGGCGGCGAACGGCTGGCTGCCAACGCGGGCAGTTATTGGCTGCAACGCTGGCGGCAACAGATCGCAGCGCATCTCACGCAGACAGCGGGCGCGACCGATCCTCGCGGCATGATGATCGCGCTGGTGCTCGGCGAAACCGGCAGCTTGACGACAGCGGATTGGGACGCGCTGACCCGCACCGGCACCAGCCATCTGATCGCCATTTCTGGCTTCAATCTCGGCATGATCGCAGTCGTCGTGATTGGCGCGACGCGCTGGCTGTGGCGACGCAGTGCGTGGTTGATGCAGCAATTGGCGACGCCTCGCGCCAGCGCGGTGGTGGGCATGATCGGCGCGGTGGGATATGCCGGATTAGCGGGATTTTCGATCTCCACTCAACGCGCACTCATCATGTTGCTGGTGATACTCAGCGCCCAGTTTTGGCAACGGACGTTGCGCCCATATCACGCGCTGGCGTTGGCATGGATTGGCGTGGTGCTGTTTGATTCTACTGCAATGATTTCATTCGGCTTCTGGCTGTCATTTGGCGCAGTCGCGCTGTTGCTTTTTCATCTCGGTCAGCGCCTGCCGCGCCGCGATTTGTGGACGCAAATCGGACGGGCGCAGTGGGCGGTGACGTTGGGATTATTACCGTTGCTGCTGGCGCTGTTTGGGCAGGTGTCGCTGATTGCACCGCTGGTGAATGTGATCGCAGTGCCGCTGTTTAGCCTGCTGCTGCCGCTGGCGTTGAGCGTCAGCGCGTTGAGCGTGATTCCGGCAGCAACCGCACCGCTGCGCTGGACGGCGCAGTTGCTGAATAGCGGGATGGACGGTTTGACGTGGCTGGCGCAGTGGTCAGAGATCGCAGTGACGCTGCCGCCGTTGCCGAATTGGGTGCTGGCAGCAGCGACGTTGGGCGCTGTGTTGCTGCTGGCACCTCGCGGTTTGCCGGGACGCTGGTTGGGCGTGATTTTGCTGGTGCCGGTGCTGACGACGCGCCCGCCGCAGCCAGCGTGGGGTGAGGTGTGGGTGACGGTGTTGGATGTCGGGCAAGGATTAGCGGTGGTGGCGCAGACGGCGGCAGGAACGCTGGTGTTTGATGCCGGGCCGGGCAGCAGTGACGGTTACAGCGCCGGCAGCGCAGTCGTTGCGCCATTTGTGCTGGCGCAGGGCATCACGCAGGTGGAGCGGGTGCTCATCAGCCACGCCGATCAAGATCACGCGGGTGGTTTGGTGGCGCTGGCGCGGCGGGTGAAGTTGATGCAGGTGCAAAGTGGCGAGCCGCAGCGGTTGCAATTTCCCGGCGCGACGCGCTGCGCAGCCGGTGAGCAGTGGCAGTGGGCGGGCGTGAGTTTTCAGGTGCTGCATCCGGCAGCGACGGCGGCGGAAGTCGGCAACAATTCGTCGTGCGTGGTGCGGATTGAAACCGGCGGGCGTTCGCTGCTGCTGACGGGCGATGCGGATCAGCGGATTGAGCGGGAATTGGTGGCGCAAGTGGGCACGGCGCTGCGCAGTACGGTGTTGATTGCGGGTCATCACGGCAGCAATACCTCAACGGGTGCGGCATTTCTTAACGCGGTTGCGCCCAATTGGGTTTTATTTTCAGCCGGGTTTGCTAATCATTTTAATTTTCCGACTAAAAAAGTGCAGGAACGAATCGCGGCGCGTGGAATTCAAACGTTAAATACGGCGACTGCTGGTGCAATTCAATTCCGCTTTAATGCAAATGGGCAATTTGAATTGCCGAGCGGCTGGCGCGAGAAAATACGGCGGCGGTGGTGAGTTGATTTGATTTTAATTAACTGCCTTATCTCAAATCCCACCAACCCCCCTTTTTCAAAGGGGGGCTTTTTCTCCCCCTTTGAAAAAGGGGGCTGGGGGGATTTATCAAAGGAAGATTTTTAATTGCGCATTTTTCAAACAGAAATGAGCACGGCGACAATTAACAACGCCGTTTCGGTCACTTCAATCAGCGCCCCGGCGGTGTCGCCAGTAAAACCGTTGAGTCGCGCCAGCATCGTGCGTCGCGCCAGCATGAATACAATCAGCATCGTGAGCAGCAATGCCGCGCCGAGTGCGCCGAGAATGCCGCCAACGCTCGCCGCAATCAGGCCGCTCGTCAGCCACACCGTCCGTCGCGGCAAATAATGCGCTTGGGCATACGCCATGCCCTGCGTGCGAGCGTAAGGCGTGGTCAGCAGCAGCAAGTTCAATTGCACTCGCGCCAACAGCGGCAGCCACAGCAATAACCAACCGTCGCCCTGCGCCAGCAACGCCTGTAATCCGGCGAATTTGGCGATCAACACCAACCCGATCACCGTTACGCCCATCGCGCCGCAGCGCGGGTCTTTCATAATGTCCAACGTGCGCTCGCGGCTGCCCAGCCCGCCAACCCAACCATCGGCGCTGTCCGCAATCCCATCCAAATGCAAGCCGCCAGTCGCCCACACCCACGCCATGAGCACCAGCGCGGCGGCAACGCCCGTGTCGCTGCCGGTGAGCAACCACGCGGTGCTCGCGCTCACTGCGCCGAGCAGCACACCGATCAGCGGATACCACACGACGGAGTGCCCGATCTCTGGCGCGGTCGTGCTGCCGGGATCGGGAAACGGCAGGCGGCTGAGAAAGCGCCCCGCAATCCACACTGAACGCAAATGAAATGGTTTGAACATGTGAATTCTCTAGGAATGATAACAGTGCTTTTTACTGACAACTGACAACTAAAAAACTGACAACTGGAAACTCAATCAATAACTTATATCGCAACTGCGTCACTCAATCATCAAATTAACACAACGCCTCATAATAATGAGGCGTTTTTATTGGCTGCTCCGTTGCTAAAATTTCTTTAATAACGAAGTGGCGTTAGTGTCAAGTCACAACATCTGGTTCACTGCGCCCCGTCCGCGTTTCAATCTGCGCCAATTCCCGCGCAATTAAAATTAACGGCTGCATCGCCTCCTGCGTTTCCCGTTGATGTTGCGTTGCATCAGGCTCGAAATACTCCAAATAAACCCGCAGCGTTGCGCCTTCCGTGCCCGTGCCCGATAACCGCAACACAATTCGCGCTCCGCTCTCAAAACCAATCCGAATACCTTGCTGCGTTGAAATGCTGCCGTCAATTGGATCGGTATAAGCAAAATCATCGGCATAACTGACAACTTCATTGCCCAAAGTGCGCCCGGCTAATTCAGGTAACAAAATGCGCAAATGATTCATCAATCCTTCTGCGCCAGCTAATTCAACACCTTCATAATCATGGCGCGTGTAATAATTGCGCCCGAATTGTTGCCAATGCGCCGTCACAATTGCGGCGACGGATTGCTGGCGCACTGCCAAGATATTCAGCCAAAATAATACCGCCCACAATCCATCTTTTTCGCGGACGTGATTGGAACCGGTGCCAAAACTTTCTTCACCGCATAACGTAATCCGTCCGGCGTCTAATAAATTGCCAAAGAATTTCCAGCCCGTCGGCGTTTCAAAACATTCCAATCCCAGCGCGGCAGCGACGCGATCCGCTGCTTGACTGGTCGGCATCGACCGCGCAACGCCGCTGATGCCAGCTTTATAGCCGGGCACCAGTCGCGCATTGGCCGCCAACACCGCCAAACTGTCGCTGGGCGTGACGAAAAAATCCTTACCTAAGATCATGTTACGGTCGCCGTCGCCATCCGACGCTGCGCCAAAATCCAGCCCCGCTGCGCCCGTACACAGCGCCACCAATTCCTGCGCGTGAGCGAGATTCGGGTCAGGATGACCGCCGCCAAAATCCTCCAACGGCTGCCCATTCAACACCGTGCCTGCGGGTGCGCCGAGCCGATGTTCTAAAATATCAATGGCATACGGGCCGGTAACGGCGTGCATCGCGTCAAACCGCATCCGAAACGCGCCGCCGCTTAACAACTGCCGGATCGCGTTGAAATCAAACAAAGTTTCCATCAATTCGGCGTAATCGTTGACCGAATTGAGCACGGTGACGGTCATCGCGCCGAGGCTGAATTCCCCCTCTAAATCAAGATTGAGCGGTGGCGTTGCCAGCGTGAGATAGCTGTCGATGGTTTGGGTGCGGGCAAAAATGGCGTTGGTGACGGTTTCTGACGCGGGGCCGCCGTTGGCGGAGTTGAATTTGATCCCAAAATCTTCATCAGGGCCGCCGGGATTGTGGCTGGCAGATAACACGATCCCGCCTTGGGTGTGGTATTTGCGAATCACGCACGAGACGGCGGGAGTGGAAAAAATGCCACCGCGCCCGACCAACGTGTGTTTAACGCCGTTGGCGGCTGCCATGCGCAAAATGATTTGAATCGCCTCGCGGTTATAAAACCGACCGTCGCCGCCGACGACCAACACGCCGCCGTTGAGTTCGGGCTGAGTGTCGAAAATGGCCTGCACGAAATTTTCAAGATAATGCGGCTGTTGAAAGACTTTGACCTTTTTGCGCAACCCGGAAGTGCCGGGGCGTTGACCATCAATGGGAGTGGTGGCGATGCGTTGCGGTTGCATGTTCAAATCCTTGAGCTGTGAGCGAATGTCGTCAGTACGCGGGGCGGTGACGGCGCGAGTGCAGCAGCAGGTGCGAGACCTGACAGCGAGCGCGTCATTTTAGCGTCAAGCCAGATTACCGCGCTGGGAGTTGGGATTGCGCTTTCGCACATCGTCCACTTTTTCGGAGAATGTTTTGATGAACCCTTTTTTGATGCTGATCGTTGCCATTGCTCTCACTGCCAACCTCGCCGCGTGCGATGTATCCGACTCCACCAACTCCAGCGCCAGCATGACTGGCGTGAGCGATGGCGCGAATGAGGAATTATTGGACGTTGCCGCTGCCGGTGATTTGTCCGCGCTGGAGGAGTTGCTGTCTCGCACCCGCAAGCCAGACGTGCGTGATAGCTGCGATTGGACGCCGTTGATGAAAGCTGCGTTGTCTGGTCACACTGCCGTCGTAGCGCGGTTATTGGATGCGGGCGCGAAGATCGACGCGGTGGATAAAGGCGGCTACACCGCGATGATGTTGGCGGCATCGAATAATCACGCGGACACCGTTGAGTTGTTATTAAAACGCGGCGCGATGATTGACCATCAAGAGCAAACTGAAGGCTGGACGGCGCTGATTTGGGCAGCAAAACAAGGACATACCAAAACGGTGGCAACGTTGCTGCAACATCGCGCCGACCGCACCTTGAAAGACTTTTTCACCGGCAAAACTGCGCTCGATTGGGCGAGTGAAGGCGGCTATGTCGAGATTGTCAAGTTGCTACAAAGCGGCGCTTAAACGAGAGAGTTGCAATGCAAATCATTGATTTTACAACACATCCTATCGGCATCACTGCGCTGGTGATCTTTGGGCTGGCGTATCTGCTGGTGATGGCAGAAGAATTTGTCCATCTGCGCAAATCCAAGCCGGTAATTCTCGCTGCCGGTTTGATCTGGTGTTTGGTGGCTTACGTTTACGCGCAGCACGGGCAGCCAGAGCTGGCAGCAGAAGCTGTGCGACATAACTTGTTGGAATACGCGGAATTGATGTTGTTTTTGCTGGTGGCGATGACCTACATCAACGCGCTGGAAGAGCGGCAAGTCTTCGACGCACTGCGAGCGTGGCTGATTCGCAAAGGATTTGGACTGCGGGCACTGTTCTGGCTCACCGGCGGCTTGGCTTTCGTGATTTCACCCATCGCCGACAATCTGACTACCGCGCTGCTGATGTGCGCAGTGGTGCTGGCAGTGGGCAACGGCCAGCCGCGTTTTATCGCGCTCTCCTGCATCAACATTGTCGTCGCTGCCAACGCCGGCGGCGCGTTCAGTCCGTTTGGTGACATCACGACGTTGATGGTGTGGCAGCGAGGAATTGTTGATTTCTTTGGATTTTTTGCGCTATTCATTCCCGCACTGGTCAACTTTCTGGTGCCGGCGCTGTTCATGCACTTCGCCATCCCCGACTTAAAACCGACGGCGGCTGCCGACGCAGTGCCGATGCAACGCGGAGCGCGGCGGGTGATCGCGCTATTTTTGCTGACCATCATCACGGCGGTGAGTGTCCACAATTTTCTCCATTTACCGCCCGTGATCGGAATGCTCACTGGCTTGGGTTATTTGCAACTGTTTGGATTTTATCTGCGCCGCAGCCATCGCTCGCAGCACGGACAACCAGCGGACAATCACGCCGAATTGGTGGGCGAGCTGACGCCGTTTGATGTGTTCAGTCACGTTGCGCGGGCTGAGTGGGACACGCTGTTATTTTTTTATGGCGTGATTCTGTGCGTCGGCGGGTTGGGACAACTCGGTTATCTGGCGCTGGTGTCGGAGGTGATGTATCTGCAATGGGGCGCGACGGTGGCCAATATCAGCGTGGGGCTGCTGTCTGCGATCATCGACAACATTCCGGTGATGTTTGCCATTTTGACCATGAATCCAGCGATGGATGAGACCCAATGGCTGCTCGTGACGCTGACGGCAGGCGTGGGCGGATCGTTATTGTCGATTGGTTCGGCAGCGGGTGTGGCGTTGATGGGGCAAGCTCGCGGGGTTTATACCTTTTTTGGACATCTCAAATGGACGCCGGCAATTGCGCTCGGCTATGTCGCCAGCATCGCGGTTCACCTGTGGCTCAACGGTTAGGTGAAATCAATGTTAAAAAAATCAATTTTAATCAGCGTGTTATTCCTGACGAGCTGGCTGCTGGCGCTCTGGCAGCCAGACCTCGCGCCACTGCGCTCGGCGGCAGCGGCCATGCCGCAAGTGTGCTGGTTAGCGGCGGTGGTGGACGGCGACACGCTGCGCGTGACCTGTCAGGGCAAGCCGGTGACGGTGCGGCTGCATTGCATTGACGCGCCGGAAATGGAACAGAAACCTTGGGGTGAGAACGCTCGCCAAGCGTTGCAACGGCTCGCGCCGCGCATGTTGCAACTGAAGGTGATTGAGCTGGATCGTTATGGGCGCACGGTGGCGGAAGTGTTCACCGCCAGCAGTGATCATCGTTCGCTGAATTTAGAACAGGTGAAAAGCGGTAACGCGGCGGTTTATGCCCAGTATTGCAACGACAACCGTTTTTCGCAGGCACAAAAAACGGCGAAACAAGCCAAACTCGGCATTTGGAGCCGTTCTGGTTTGCAGCAACGCCCTTGGAAATTTCGGCATCGCTGATGACCAGTGATGCGCACTGGATGCAGCGGGCGCTGGAGCTGGCGCGACGGGCGGCAGAATTGGGTGAGGTGCCGGTGGGCGCGGTGCTGGTGCGCGATGAAGTCATCATTGGTGAAGGTTGGAATTGCCCCATCGCCAGCCACGATCCAACGGCTCATGCCGAGATTCAGGCGTTACGCGCTGCCGGACACCAGGTGGGCAATTACCGGCTGCCCGGCTCGCGGCTGTATGTGACGTTGGAGCCGTGCGTGATGTGCGCTGGTGCGATCATTCATGCCCGCGTCAGCGCCGTGATGTATGGCGCTTCCGATCCCAAAGCTGGCGCGTGTGGCAGCGTATTCACGGTGCTGCCGTCAGATCACCGTTTTAATCATCACACCGCCTGTCAGGGCGGGCTTCTCAGCACCGAGTGTGCCGAGTTGCTGCGCGGCTTTTTTCGGGCGCGGCGGGCGCGTTCTACATCTTTGGAAACCAACTGAATGAACACGTTATTACGTTTGGCGGCGCTGATTGATGCGATGAACGAGCGCATTGGTCGCGCCAGCATCTGGTTGATTTTGGGCGCGGTGGTGATGAGTGCGGCGACTGCGACGCTGCGTTATCTGCTGGATTGGGGGTCGAATGCGATGCTAGAGGCGCAGTGGTTTATGTTTGGGCTGGTGTTTTTGCTGTGCGCCCCGGTAACGCTTAAAAATCAAGGGCATGTGCGGGTTGACATCATTTATGGGCGCTTGTCGGAGCGCGGCAAGCTGCTGGTCGATCTGTTGGGCGGACTGCTGTTTTTACTGCCGGTGTGCGGGCTGATCGTGGTCGATGCGTGGGATTATTTTATGTTGTCATTTCAACAACATGAGGCGTCGATGAATCCGGGCGGGTTGCTGTGGTGGCCGATCAAATTAGCGATTCCCGTCGGCTTTAGCCTGCTCGCCGCGCAGGGCGGGTCAGAAATCATCAAAGCCAGTGCGGCATTATTGGGGCACGCGGCAACGGCGACGCTGCCAGACGAGTCACTTCACACGTTGGCTTTTCAGCGTCCAATCAAGCTGTCAAACTGACAGCATTCGCGCCTCAGCGCACTTTGACACAACAGGATGTAGCGATTGCGCAGCGTGGTCTATCCCGGAACCTTCGACCCGATCACCAATGGTCATGTGGATTTGGTGCATCGCGCCGCTCGACTGTTTGACCAAGTCACAGTGGCGGTGGCTGCCGATACGGGCAAAACGCCGTTGTTTGCCACTGCTGAACGGGTGGCGCTGGTACGCGCCAGCGTGACGGAATGTGACAACGTGACGGTGGTGCCATTTCGCGGTTTGTTGGTGAACTTTGTCCGCGAGCAGGGCGTGAGCGTCATCATGCGCGGGCTGCGGGCGGTGTCCGATTTTGAATATGAATTCCAGCTCGCGGGCATGAATCGCCGGATGGCACCAGAAATTGAAACCTTGTTTTTAACCCCCGCCGAGCAATACGCTTATATTTCCTCTTCGCTGGTGCGGGAGATCGCCCGCCTCGGTGGTGATGTCTCCACCTTCGTCACGCCAGCGGTGCAAGCTGCATTAAACAAGCAGTTTGGATAATATCCTCACGTTCTATATCACTCACGACCTCAAGCAACCATTTAAGGAGTTTCCCTCATGTCCCTAATGATGACTGACGAATGCATTAACTGTGATGTCTGTGAACCAGAGTGCCCTAACGGCGCGATTTCACAAGGCAAGGCGACCTATGTCATCAATCCTGATCTGTGTACTGAATGCGTTGGTCACTTTGAAACGTCACAGTGTGTTGAAGTCTGTCCGGTCGATTGCATCATCAAAGACCCGAAGCATCCTGAAACGGAAGACCAACTCCGTGCGAAATACGAGCGCCTGACTGCTGGTTAAGTTTCAGCGCGACCCGCAGTGCCGTGTTTGAATAAATAAAAGCCCCGTTTTTACGGGGCTTTTTTAGTTGGGAACAGTTTGAGACATGCTGCCATGATTGATCCTCGCGCCCTCGTCGCCTACTGCGATGCGTTTTTAGCGGTCACACAGTTTCACGATTACGCCCCGAATGGGTTACAAGTCGAAGGCGAACGCCCGATTCAACGCTTGGTCAGCGGCGTGACTGCTTGTGCGGCGTTGCTGGAAGCGGCGCTGGCGCGGGAGGCAGATGCGATTTTGGTGCATCACGGCTGGTTCTGGAAACATGACAATCCGTGTTTGATCGGCATTCACGGGCGTCGCGCCCGGACATTACTCAACGCGGGCGCGAGCTTGATCGCCTATCATCTGCCGCTCGACGCCCATCCCGAAGTTGGCAACAACGCTCTGTTGGGACAACGGCTGGGTTTTGTGGCGCGGGAACCAACGGCAATTGCCAATGGTCTGGTGTGGGCGGGGCGGCTGGCGCAACCGTGTTCGCCAGTGATGTTGGCAGAACAGGTGACGCAAACGCTGCGGCGGCAGGTGACACTGGTTGGTCATACGCAGCGCCTGATCGAACGTGTTGCATGGTGCAGCGGCGGTGGTCAGGGTCATTTGGAAGCGGCAGCCGCGCTCGGTGTAGAGGCGTTTATTAGTGGGGAGCTGTCTGAGCAAACCACCCATCAAGCGCGAGAATGTGGACTCTGCTATCTCGCTGCCGGTCATCACGCCACCGAATGTGATGGCGTGCAGGCGCTCGGTACACATCTGGCCGAGCGGTTTGGGCTGTGGCATGAGTTCATTGAGATTGATAATCCGGCATAGACGGTCGCCCATAAAAATTGCCGTTAAATCATTATTTTCTCGCTTTTTCCTTGACCTTTTTTACGGGAATCGCAGAAAATGCGCGGTCGATTTTACAGACAATCGTCATATTCTTATTTTCCACCTGAACGTTTCATCCAAGCTGTTTGAGTGACCACCGGATACACGGCGGTACTGACAGGCAGCCGGGGGATATTGGCTTATGAGCGCGGAAGGCGTGAACAACATGAGGCGACGAGTGCTCGTCGCTGCAACCAGCGTGATCGGTGCCGTCGGTGCCGGTTACGCATTAGTCCCGTTTGTGGCATCCATGAATCCGAGTGCTCGCGCTCGGGCAGCCGGTGCGCCAGTCGAGGCAGATGTGAGTAAATTGGAACCGGGTGCTTTGCTGCGGGTGAAGTGGCGCGGTAAACCGGTGTGGGTGGTGCATCGCACGCCAGAAATGATTACGGCGTTGGCAACCAATGATCCTAAATTGGTTGATCCGCAATCGGCAGTTGAATCCCAACAACCGGCGTATTGCCAAAATCCGACCCGTTCGATTAAGCCGGAATATCTCGTTGCTATTGGCATCTGCACCCATTTGGGATGCTCACCAACTTATCGTCCAGAATTCGGGCCGGATGATTTGGGCGCGGATTGGAAAGGCGGTTTTCATTGCCCGTGTCACGGGTCGCGCTTTGATCTTGCAGCGCGGGTGTTCAAGAACGTTCCGGCACCCACGAACTTGGTAATTCCCAAGCACACCTATCTCAACGCCACCACCATTTTAATTGGTGAGGATCGAGGAGCTGCCTGATGAGTGCGGAAAAAACTGAAAACCTGAGCTGGATCGACAAGCGTTTCCCGCTGACGGAAACGTGGAAAGGACACCTTGCTGAATACTACGCGCCTAAAAATCTGAATTTCTGGTCATTCTTTGGCTCTTTAGCCATTTTGACGTTGTTAATTCAGATCGTGACGGGCATTTGGTTGGCAATGAATTACAAGCCAGATGCAGCTTTAGCTTTTGCTTCTGTTGAATACATCATGCGTGATGTCGATTGGGGCTGGTTAATTCGCTATATGCACTCCACCGGTGCCTCGATGTTTTTCATTGTGATTTATTTGCACATGTTCCGCGCTTTATTGTGGGGTTCATACCGCAAACCGCGTGAGTTATTGTGGATCATCGGCGTGATTATTTATTTAGCGATGATGGCAACTGCTTTCTTCGGCTATTTGCTGCCTTGGGGACAGATGTCGTATTGGGGCGCACAGGTGATCGTGAATCTGTTTGCCGCAGTACCAGTCGTTGGTGATGATTTATCAGTGTGGGTGCGCGGTGATTACGTCATTTCTGATGCAACGCTGAATCGCTTCTTTGCCTTCCATTTCTTGCTGCCCTTTATTCTCGCTGCATTGGTCTTTATTCACATCGTCGCGCTGCATCATGTTGGCTCGAATAACCCCGATGGCATTGAAATTAAAGACGGCCCAAAAGGCAATCGTTGGAGTCCAAAAGCTCCCGCTGATGGTATTCCTTTTCATCCGTATTACACGGTGAAGGATTTCATGGGTGTCGTGGTCTTTCTCGCGTTATTCAGCTTGATCATGTTTTATGCGCCGACGATGGGCGGTATCTTTTTGGAAGCGCCGAATTTCCAACCAGCGAATCCAATGCTGACGCCGCCGCATATTGCGCCGGTGTGGTATTTCACCCCGTATTACGCGATGTTGCGAGCAGTGCCGCCAATGTGGGGATCGCAATTCCCCGGCGTGGTGGTGATGTTTGGCGCGATTTTGATTTTCTTCGTGCTGCCGTGGCTGGATCGCAGTCCAGTGAAATCCATCCGTTATAAAGGCCCGGTGTTCAAAGTTGCATTAGCGATCTTTGCGGTGTCATTTGTTGTGCTGGCATGGCTGGGAATGCAGCCGGCATCGGATTTGTCCACGTTGCTGTCGCAGATTTTCACGGTGTTGTATTTCGCCTTCTTCTTATTGATGCCGATCTACAGCTCGTTGGATAAGACCAAGCCCGTTCCAGAGAGGGTCACCGCATGAGAAAGCTGATTATTGCTGCCCTGTTGCTGCTGTCGCCGACCGTGCTGGTGGCGAATACCGGCGGGCCTGCCTTGTTAGATGCCGATATTGATCTGCGTGATCAGGCATCGCTCCAACGCGGAGCAAAATACTTCGTCAATTACTGCATGGGTTGCCATTCGTTGCAGTACATGCGCTACAACCGGTTGGCGCAGGATTTGGGAATTGACGAGATCACGCTGCGTGAGAACCTGTTGTTTGGCGATGCCAAGCCGGGCGATCTGATGGAAAACGCGATGCGTCCGCAGGATGCGCTGAAATGGTTTGGCACTGCCGTGCCGGACTTGACGCTGGTCACGCGCTGGCGCTCATCAGATTGGGTTTACACCTATCTCAAGAGCTTTTATGTCGATCCCACCCGTCCGTATGGCGTGAACAACGTCGTTTTTCCGCTGGTGGGAATGCCGCACGGTCTGAGCAATTTACAGGGTATTCAAGAACCTGTGTTTGCGCACGGACATGGAGAGCCGGTGGTCGTTGGCGTGAAGCTGGTGAAAGAAGGCACCTTGTCGGCGAAGGAATACGACACAATGGTGCGCGACATCACCAACTTCCTGACTTATGCCGGCGAGCCGATGCAGCTTGAGCGGCAACGGCTTGGCGTTTATGTGTTGTTATTCTTGAGCGTACTTTTCATCATTGCGTATCTGATGAAAAAAGAGTTCTGGAAAGACATTCACTAAAACATGATTAACGGGCGCTGCCGGTTTCATTCGGCACGCCCGCATATCGTTTGACCTTTTCAATCTGTATTTCCTCGAATTCAGCCAATTCAATTCCCGTCCCACTCAGCCTCACCGCTGGCGTAAAAAAAATGCGGCAGCGGTTGCCAGCAGACCCAATTCCCATGACGTTATTTTCTGATCCCATTTGTCCTTATTGTCACCGCGTCCGCATGGTGCTGGCCGAAAAAGGCATCACCGTCGATGTAGTTGATGTTGACTCCAATCACCTGCCCGATGAGGTGATGGATTTCAACCCCTACGGCACCGTGCCCACCTTCGTTGACCGCGATCTGCGCCTCTACGAATCGCGGATCATCATGGAATATCTTGATGAGCGGTTTCCGCATCCGCCACTGTTGCCGGTTGATCCGGTCTCCCGCGCCAGCGCCCGTTTATTCATGTATCGCATTGATCGGGATTGGTATTCGCTGATGCACCGAATTCTCAAAGGTTCTAACACCGATGCGAATCACGCCCGCAAAGAACTGCGCGAAAGTTTGATCGTGACCGCGCCAGTATTTGCCGCGCATCCGTATTTTATGAGCGACGAATTCTCACTGGTGGATTGCTGCGTGGCACCGCTGTTGTGGCGCTTGCCCGTGCTCGGCATCGAATTACCGCCCGCGCAAGCCGCGCCAGTGATCGCCTATCGCAAACGGTTACAACTGTGGGAAGCATTCCGCGTGAGTCTCACCGAGGCGGAAAAGGAGATGATTACGGATTTAGCGCGATGAAACAGCAGCTTGAGCCTATGACATCTAACAAGCCGTATCTCATTCGGGCGTTTTACGAATGGATTTTGGATAACCAGATGACGCCACATCTGCTCGTCGATGCCAATTATCCCGCCACGCAGGTGCCGCTGGAATTCGTCACCAACGGGCAAATCGTGCTCAACATCTTGCCGAGCGCAGTTCACGGGCTGGTGATTGGCAACGAGTGGCTGACGTTTAATGCGCGGTTTGGCGGGATAGCGCGAGACATCATGCTGCCGACAGAAGCCGTGTTAGGGATTTTTACCCGCGAAACGCAGCAGGGCATGATGTTTCCTGAACCCGTCTATCCCGATGCGGAACCGACCAGCGCCGCACCGGTCGCTGCTGCGCCAGCTCTCAAATCAGTCGGCACCTCGGGACGCGGAGCCGGAGCGCCAACGCCAGATAAACCCAAACCCAAAGGCAAGGGCGGTCCCACGCTGAAAGTGATTAAATAACATCAGGTTATTTCGTTGAGGTCTGGCATGACGCGCCATGTTTGCACTGTTTTTCTGTTGAGCGCCGCCGTCAGTTTGAGCGCCTGTCACAACGCGCCGGAACCGCCCGCAGTCGCCCCGGAGCAGGTAGCGACGGGCTTGATTGCTGAAGTCAGAACGCAATTGGCGCACGATCAATTGGAAGCTGGTCGCGCTGCGTTGCTGCAATTACAGCCGCTCGCTGCCCAGTTGCCTGCGCCGCTGCAAGCTGAGATTGCCCGTTTGGAGGCGATGTTTGCTGATCAACCGCTCCCGACCGCTGCGCCTTGACGCAGCTTTTTTAGAATGGAATCAAGGCGATGACTGAACATGTGTTGCTGATTGACGACGATCCGCATCAATTATTTGCCGCCAGCTTGCTGATTCAACGGTTTAGCTTTCAAGTCACCACTGCCAGCACCGGCACCGAAGGATTAGTACTTGCGCGGACGCTGCGCCCCGACATCATCGTCTGCGACATTATGATGCCGCCGCCCAACGGCTTTACTTTGAAAGCGTTGCTGGCGCAGGACGCACGAACGGCAGATATTCCGTTTATTTTTCTCACAGCGCGGACGTTTCAAGCGGATAAATTGGCGGCGTTGGAGCACGGCGTGGACGATTATTTGACCAAGCCATTTCATCCCGAAGAACTCGCCGGACGGATTCGCGCCGTGTTGCGCCGTTACGACATCGGACGGCGGCAAGGTCGCGCTGAAGGTGGCGCTTAATTCGCAGCGGCAAGCTGCATCGTGACGCAGTGCAGGCTGCCGCCCTGCTGAATTAACGGACGGCAGTCGAGCGGGCGCATCTCCCGCCCCGGAAATAGCCCTGCCAACGTGGTTTGTGCCAGCGCGTCGGCGACCGGATCGCCATAAATCGGCAGCAGCACCGCGTGATTTGTGATCAAAAAATTGGCGTAACCCGCCGGCAATCGCGCTCCTTCTTCATCAAGAATCGGCGTCGGGCACGGTAGCGGCACCAACCGATAGGGCTGCCCGGCGGGATCGCGCAGTTCCCGCAGTTCCTGTTCCAGCGCCGCAAGTTCAGCAAAATCAGCATCTTCTGGATCATCGCAGCGGACATAACAAATCGTGTGCGGATCGCAAAAACGAGCGAGCGTGTCGATGTGTCCGTCGGTGTCATCGCCGCTGATCGCGCCGTGTTCCAGCCATAAAAAATGCCGCAGCCCCAACCGCGCCGTGAGTTCTTGCTCCACCGCCGCCTGTGTCCAGCCGGGATTGCGCAGCGGATCAAGCACGGTGCGTTTCACAGCTAACAACGTGCCCAGCCCGTCGGTTTCAAGCGCCCCACCTTCTAAAATCAAGGCGCTGGTTTCGTGCTGACAGTCGCCAAACGCGCCAGCGGCAACCAGCCGTCCGGTGATCTGGTTATCCAAATCGGCGCTGAATTTGCCGCCCCAGCCGTTGAAACCAAAATCCAGCAATAGCGGTGCAGCAGCGCCGGTCAAGACGCTGATGGGACCGTGATCTCGCGCCCAGGTGTCATTGCTCGGCGCAATGGCGAAGCGGAGCTGCGCCGGAGCCGCGCCAGCAGCGAGTACCAATTGGCGCACTTGCTCGCGGTGGGCGTCATCGCAGCAGACGATGAGGACGTGTTCATCGCGGCAGATCAACGCAGCAAGTTGGGCATACAGCGCCTCGGTGATTGGCAACTGCGCTGCCCAATCGGTGGCGGCGTGTGGCCAAGTCAACAGCACTCCGGTTTGTGGTTCCCATTCGGCGGGTAAACGGCGCATGACAGATGATCTCGGTGGCGTTAGCAGGTGTGACTCAAACAACGGACATATTCACCCGCGATGCTATCGGGCGTGGGATGCGTGTGCGGGTCTTCACCGGGGTAGAGATGCGCTCGCAGCGCGGTGCGAACGATGCCCGGATCAACGGTGCTGACGCGCAGATGACCGTTGGCGCTGTGTTCATCCGCGAGCACCTGCGCCAGCCCTTCAAGCCCGAATTTGGCGGCGGCATACGCGCCCCAATAGGCTTTACCGTTGCGCCCGACGCGGTCGGTGGTGAAGACGACAGCGGCATTCGGCGCGGCTCGCAGCAGCGGTAAACAGGCTTGCGTCAACAAAAATGGCGCAGTCAGATTGATCCGCAGCACGCGCTCCCATTCGGTCACTTCGTAGTCGTCAATCCGGCTGAGATAGGGCGCAAAGGCTGCGCAGTGCGCCAGCCCGTCTAAACGCCCGAAGGTGTCGCCGATGATGTTGGCGGCAGCGATGAAATCGGCTTCGCTCGCGGTCTCCAAATTCAGCGGCAAGATCGCCGGTTCGGGGTTGCCGTGCGCGATGATGGCGTCATACAGCGGTTCCAAATCAACGGCATGAAATGAGGAGAGAATGACGGTTGCGCCAGCGTGAGCGCAGGCAATGGCAACGGCGTGACCGATGCCTTCGCTGGCACCAGTGACCAAGATGACGCGCTCGTGCAGTGGTGGTGTCATCGGGCGCGTCACTCCGCATCGCGCACGCAACTGACGAGATAATTCACGTCCAGATTGCGCGGGGTCAGGTGATAGGTGCGGGTGAGCGGGTTGTAAGTCATGCCGATTAAATCGACGGTGCGCAGCTTGGTTTGTCGCACCCAGCCATCCAATTCGGAGGGGCGAATGAAGCGGGCGTAATCGTGGGTGCCTTTGGGCAACAGTCTGAGCACATATTCCGCGCCGATGATGGCGAACAGGAAGGATTTGGGATTGCGGTTGAGGGTGGAGAAAAACACCCGTCCGCCCGGGCGCACCAATTGGGCGCAGGCAGCGACGACTGATGCTGGATTGGGGACGTGTTCGAGCATTTCCATGCAGGTCACGACATCGAAACTGCCTGGCTGTTCGGCGGCCAAGGTTTCCACCGGCATCTGCCGATATTCGACCTCAACGCCGCTCTCCAACGTGTGCAATTCAGCAACGCGCAGCGGCATGGTGCCCATGTCAATGCCCAGCACTTGCGCCCCGCGCAGCGCCATGCTTTCCGACAAAATCCCACCGCCGCAGCCAACATCCACCACCCGTTTGCCGGCGAGTCCAGCGGCGGCGCGGTCGATGTAGTCCAACCGCAGCGGGTTGATGTCGTGCAGCGGTTTGAATTCGCTATTCGGGTCCCACCACCGCGAGGCGAGGTCTTCAAACTTTTTAATTTCGGCGTGATCGACGTTGTGAATTGGGGGCATGATCAATAACCTAAAAGTGATGTGAAAAAAGTTGTCGATTTTTTTAGTTGTCAGTGTTCAGTTGTCAGCGCAAGGCAATACTGGTTTATTCTAAATAATTGCTTTGCGCTCAATTGAATAATGATGAAAAACATGACGCAGATTAACGACCGCTGGCGCTGGGAAGTGCAATTAAACGAGTACACAAATTAGCAAAAGCAGTTTGATAATCTTCATTGCCACGACTGCGCGGCGCGTATTCACGAATCGGTTGTCCCGCCGCAAATGATTCCGCCAATTTGATGTCGCTGCGAATACCGCCAAGTATGCGTTCTTGTCCGAATTGGCTGACGATTTGTTCCTGCACGCGCCGATGTTGCACGATGCGCGTGTCCAGCATCACCGGCAATAAACCCAGCAAGCGTAAATCGGCGTTGCTGTTCATGGCGACGCGGAAAAATACTCGCGCCAATTGACGCACGCCTTCGCCAGATAACGGATGCGGCATAAACGGAATCAGCGCCCAGTGCGCGGCAGTCAGCGCGTTAATCAGCAGCACATCCAGCGATGGCGGCGAGTCCAACACGATCCAATCGTACTGCCCGGCGAGCGCCGGTTCCGCCAGTGCGCGTCCCAAAATGTGCTCATCATCCGGGGCGCGGTCGTGATGAAAATCAGGATCAGCCGTGACCAAATCCAGCCCCAGCCACGCCGTGTTCACAATCGCCTCGGTCAGCGGCATGGGCGCAGTGGCGCTGAATAAATCATGCGCAGTGGGATGATTGGCGGCGAGTTTGACGCCCAAACCGAGGGCGCAGTGATTTTGCGTGTCGAGGTCAATCAGCAGCGTGCGCTGACCGCTGGCGGCAAATTCGGCGGCAAGATTGACGGCAGTGGTGGTTTTGCCAGTGCCACCTTTGCGGTTGGTAATCACGAGGATGCGGGGGCGCGACATGAGCAACTCAATGAGCAAGGGCGTCGGCGAGAGCGCGGCGCAGCGCCTCACGGGTGAACGGTTTGGGCAAAGTGGCGCGAACGCCCATTAACGCTGCGGATTCTAAATTGAACTCCAAGCTAATTGAGCGTCGCCCGCCAGAAATCGCAATGATGGGAATTTGGCTGCCGCTGCGCGATAAATCAGCGATCAATTCAATACCGTCTTTTTCTGGCATTAAAATATCAGTGATAATTAAATCCGGGCGCTGTTGTTGCACGGCTTTTAATGCTTCATTGCCATTTGCCGCAGTGCGGGCTTGATGACCCTCGCGTTCGACCATTTCTTTTAACATGATCCGAAATAGTTCTTCATCATCAACGATTAAGATATTGATCATGTGTGTTCCTCGTTTATAAACTTTGGAATTCAATTACGAGCTGGACTGTCAACTAATTGTGGCAAGTCAATAATGAACCGACTGCCCACGCCCGGTGTGCTGCTGATGGCAATCATACCGCCCAGTTTGCCGACTAGCCCGTGAATCACGGATAACCCCAAGCCGCTGCCTTTGCCGGGCGCTTTGGTGGTGAAAAAGGGATCAAACACGCGCTGGCAAATATCGGGCGGCATTCCTTCGCCGTCATCCTGCACCGTCAGGCGCACCATCGCTCGCTGCGTGGGAGTGGCGGGCAGGAGTTTCAGTTCAATGGTGATCGCACCTTGTTGATTGCCGATAGCGTCGGCGGCGTTGATGCAGAGATTCATCAGAATTTGTTGAATTTGGCTGGCTTCCGCCAACACCGAGGCGCTCGGCACCGTAGTGATGAATTCAAGCCGGATGCCAATCGGCAGCGAGGCGCGGAGCAGCAAAATCGTGTCGCCAATCAAGGTGACGATTTCTACCGGCGTGGGTGTGTCGGCCATCGTGCGGGCAAAAGTCAGCATCCGCGCAATCAAATCACGCGCACGAAAACTGGCTTGTTGAATGAAACTGAGGTGATGCTGGGCGCTGGAATCAGGCGCTAATTCGTCGCCGAGCAGTTCACTAAAACCGACGATGATGCCGAGAATGTTGTTGAAATCGTGGGCAATTCCAGCAGCCAAGGTGCCAATTGCCTCCAGTCGCCGTGACTGTTCCAAACGAGCGTTGACAATCATTTCGGTGCGATGTTCGAGTTGCACCCGAAAGGCGAGGCTGTAGGCCATATACGCCTCCATCAAGGGCACGGTGATGCGCTCGGCGACCTGCGCCAGCAGCAAATCGGGATGAGTTTTTCCCAATTGAATCAACGCCTCGTGGTGCATTTCGCCGACTTCTTCCAGCGGAATTTCCAACACCACCAACTCGCGCCCCAGATCGGCGGCAGCGGTCAAAGCAGCTTCGATTGCCAGCGAGTCTTCAGCGAAGACGGCTTGTTGCAACAATTCGGCGTAGCGGAGGGTGATTGTGGAAGCGGGCATTTGTTTTTTAGTTGTCGGTTTTTATTAGTTGTCAGTTGTCAGTGATGCGCGTTAATGAATGGTGATTATTTTTTAATCCGATCATTAAAAAAAGATTGGCAAATAGTTATTAGATTTTCAGTTTTTTACTGACAACTGTTAATGTCGATATAACAGCAAACTCGCGTCATCTCGCGCATCCGCCCACTGCGCCAGCAGCCGCGCCGCCAAGGCATCAGAAGGCGTTTGTTGGGCGAGCGCGGCGACGATGTCCACGTTCTCGCGGATACCGTCAGAAAACAGCACCAGCCAATCGCCGGGATGAATGGCGACACATTCTGGGTGCAAACCACGAAATCCAGCCCCGACAATGCCGCGAGCACTCCCCAAGCGGCTGACAATTCCGTCTCGAATCAACAGAGTACGCACGTTACCAACCGCAGCGTGTTGACAGTGCGCAGTGGCGAGAGACAAATCAACCACCGCCAGCGCCACGCCCCGCGTGTGCAATAACTGCTGATCGCAGTCTGCAAAGATGCTCGCCAAAGACGCCGAAGCGGCAGTTGTTGCCAACCGCTGCATCGCCGCAGTTGCTGCGTGATGCGCCTCATATCCATGCCCCAAACCATCCGCCAGCGCCAAACGCCAGCCGTCTGCGGTGCGCCAGCACCCGATTTGATCGCCACACGGTTCGGCGGGATGCAGCGCCCGCAGTGCCTGTCCCATTAGCGCCATTTGATCGCCTTGACGCAGGTGCCAGCGCCGACTGCGGACTCAATCATAAAATCGTCCATTAACCGTTTAACGCCCGGCAACCCGCAGCCCAAACCCTTGCCCGTGCTATAGCCCTCGGTCAGCGCCAAGGCAATATCAGCAATCCCCGGCCCATGATCTAGCGCCAGCACTTCCAGTCCCAACGCCTGCTGCGTCTGCGCATCAAACAGCGCCTGCGCGTGTAGCCAGCCGCCGCCGCCGTGAAACAGCACATTGGCAGCCAGTTCTGAGGCCGCAGTGGCGATGTGATATGCCGCAGCGCGTGAAAATCCCAACGTTTCCGCCAGTTGCCGCGCCGCACGACAGGCAGCTTGAATATCCGCCTCAGCATTGATCGCCACATCAACCTGATGTGGTGGTGGCTGCGGCTGGAAAGTTGTCGCACAGGACGCGCTGGTCACAACGGCTTCACCAACGCAATCGTGATACAGGTGCCCTGCGGCGTCGTTTCAATGTGGAATTGATCGACCAAGCGCCGCGTCCCCGGCAATCCTGCGCCCAAACCGCCGCTGGTGCTGTAACCATCGGTCAACGCTTGCTCCAAGTTGGCGATGCCCGCGCCGTGATCCTGCACCAGAACCCAGATGCACCGCTGCGTAGTCGTCGAGCGGTTTTCAATCACGCATTCACCGTGATTGGCATATTGAATAACGTTGCGGGTTAATTCCGACACCGCCGTTGCCAGTCGCGTCTGGTCAGCCTTGCCAAAACCAAGTTGCTCACACAATTCACGCGCAGCGCGGCGGGCAGTCACCACGTCAGCGGCTTGATACAGCGGAATGTGGGCGACAGCGGCTGACTCAGACATCCTCATTCTCACTAAAGCGCGTGTCGCCGCGAGTAGCAATTCGCCCGCGCAATATCTCCAATCCTTGTCCGAGATTAAACGCGCAATCGGCACCCAGCAGATCGCGCCCCATTTCAACCAACGTCAAAGCAACAAACGGCTGCACCCCGCAAATCACCGCCTCCGCTCCGAGCAGCCGCACCATGCTGGCGGTGTCGTTAATCACCCGCGCCATGTAGGAATCCACCACATCCAGCGCGGTGATGTCGATGGCGACGCCGAGCGCCTCAATTTCCGCCACCTGTTCCACCAAATCGGACTGAAACTGCATCGCGTCGTTGTCAGTCAAATCCACCTGAATCGACACCAATAAGATGCGCTCCAGCCGCAGAATTGGAATTTTCATCAACGTTTTCCCTCCAACGGTGAAATCTGCTGCCCTACCAACAGCAGCGCCTCAGCAATTCCCGCTCGCAGCGTGGCGCGGCTGATGACATCTGCAAACCGAATGCCGAGCTTCGTCAACGTCTGCGCTCCTTCGGGACTGATGCCAGTCATCACCACGCGAGTGCCCAACAGCCGTGCCGCGTCAATCGTTTTCATCAAATGCTGCGCCACGCTCGTATCCAGCACCGGCACGCCAGTCAGATCAAGAATCGTCACTCGCGCCTCATAACGCGCAATCGCTTCCAGCAAACTTTCCGTAATTTGCCGCGCTCGCACCGTGTCAATCACGCCCACCAGCGGCAACAGCAAAATGCGGTGCCACAGCCGCAGCACCGGCGTTGACAATTCCAACAGCGACAAACTCTGTTGCGTGATCTGGCGCTCGCGGATCGCCAAAAACGCCGTCACAGTCAACAACGTCAACTGCTCAAACACCTGTTCTAGCCACAACATATCCTCCAGCGTCACATCCGTTGCCGTCACCACCTGCGCAGACATCAGATGTTTCAACGTCAGCACCACGTTGACGCAGGTGCTCGCACTGCTGCCGTGTCGCGCCTGCTCACCGACGAGCTGACGCAGCGCCAGCGCCAATGATTCCTCGTGCTCCAAACTGGGATTAGCCGTCGGCTGGCGCTCCAAAATGCCGAGAATGTCGTCAAACAAGCTGCGCAGCAGGGCATCAAGCGCGTGTTCATGGACGCTGTGCTGGTCGCCGAGCGCGGCAACCTGAGTGATCCAAGCGGTGAGTAGCGCCGAACGTTGTTCATGCAATACCTGTTGCAGGGCAATTGTGGTCATGGTGAGACTGTTCCTAAATGCTGTGTGGTGATCAGGAGTGGTCAAGCAGACAGCGCCGAATCCGCTGCGCTGCGTCAATACATTCAGCCAACGGCGGCACCAGCGCCAGCCGCACCCGCCGTGCTCCCGGATTGAGACCATCGACTTCTCGCGCCAAAAAACTGCCCGGCAACACGGTCACATTTTCCTGAGCAAACAATTGTCGCGTCAATTCAGTATCGGCACTTGGCGTTTCTGGCCACAAATAAAAACCCGCTGCGGGCTGCGTCACTGGCAATACATCGCTCAAAATTTCCAATACCGCCGTGAATTTTTCCCGATATAACTGCCGATTTAGGCGCACATGCGCCTCATCATTCCAAGCGACGGCGCTCGCGTATTGTACTGGCAATGACATCGCGCAGCCGTGATAAGTCCGATATACGAGAAATTTCTTAATGATTTCTGCGTCTCCAGCAACAAAACCCGACCGCAAGCCCGGCGCATTTGAGCGTTTTGATAAGCTATGAAATACCAAACAATGCTTAAATTCGCTATTACCCATTGCCGCTGCAACTTGTAATAAACCCAGCGGCGGTGAATTCTCATCTTGATAAATTTCTGAGTAGCATTCATCAGAAACAATCACAAAATGATGACGCTGCGCTAATTCAATTAAATCGGCAAATGTTGCCGCATTGAATACTGCGCCAGTTGGATTGCCCGGTGAGCAAATATAAAGCATTTGACAACGTTCCCACGTTGTGGCGTCCACCGCCGCAAAATCAGGAATAAATCCATTTTCCGCCAAACACGGTAAATAACGCGGTTCCGCGCCCGCTAACAACGCTGCGCCTTCATAAATTTGATAAAACGGATTGGGCATCAACACCAGCGGCGCATGACGGCGATCAATCACCGCCTGCGCGATGGCAAACAGCGCCTCGCGGGTGCCATTCACCGGCAAAATCTGCTGTTCGGGGTCGATGCCGAGTTGAGTGCCGTTACCCAACTGAAAGCGTCGGTGCAACCAATTGGCAATTGCGGTGCGCAGTTCCGGCGTTCCGCGTGTGGTCGGATACACTGCTAACTGGTGCAAATGCGCAGTCAGCGCGTCAGTCATCAAGGCGGGAGTCGGGTGTTTGGGTTCGCCGATGTAGAGTGCAAGCGGAGTGCGGTCGGGCGGCGGGGTGAGGTCGGCTGTGAGCGCCGCGAGCTTTTCAAAGGGATAAGACTGTAAACGGTCGAGATTAGGGTTCATTGGAGCTGACACGGCGTGGCAAATAAAGCGCATGACTATAAAGCAAGACTGGTATTAGCTCTATGTTAAAAAATGCTGCTCTTAATGTTGATGTTTTGAATAAGTAACGTGACGCAGAGTTGTTATTTACTTGCTAGATTTGCGATATAAGCTATTGCTTGAGTTGTCAGTTGTCAGTTGTCAGTAAAACTGTTGTTTGTCACCGATCACTGACAACCCGATTAATCGTCAGTAAAAAACAGCGTTGTTACTGACAACCGACAACTTTTTGCAACAATGACGGTGATGATGCCCGTTACTGCAATGCCGCCAGCCTCACTGCGCTTGGTTCCACTGTTTTCCTGCTTGCCGATAGATATTGCGCAACGGACCAATCGCAATGTCTTTTCATGGATGCGGCACTACAACGTGCCCATGATTTTGAGGATGTAGGAGTTACGCAGTTGACCAAAAATAGCTTTAGAATATAGTCGATCCACCGC
>DYNM01000020.1 GCA_020721065.1 Thiocystis violascens
GAAAACCGATTGAGAATAAAAAATGCCCGTCTATCGGAGGGCGCTTCCGCCTGTAGTTGTCACGCCTCTTGCATCATAGAAGACCACAATCATTAAAAGCTGTCAACAGCAATCAACAAAGCTCCAATTAAACCTGTTGCTGATGTTGTGGCTTTTGGGTGCAAGGGACGTGATGAATTGTTGGTATTGCGCGAATAAAAAACTCGCGCATGTTGCATTGGGAACGAGTGTTATTGCGCATCACCACTAATTTAATTTGGCCACCATTCACTGAGAATTTGTTCAATAGTAAACGGCAATGCTGCTGGCAAATCGTCTTCTGCACAATCCATTTCCCGCGCTGCCATTAACACCGCATCGCCATAAACTTCAGTGATGATTTCCGATAATCGCGCTTGCAAGGATGGATTTTTGCATAACAAGCGATCAAGACGCCGGCGTTGTTCTTTAATTGTCAAGCGCCAACTATTACCGCGCCGTTCAGGTTGAATAATCCATTTCAAAAGATGCGCCAATAACACTGCCAGCCGACTTTCTAATTCGCGCTCTCGACTGGCACCCATATCATCAATTTCCTCAGCAAGATGCGCAGTATCCAATGCTGACAATAACCCTTGCCGCAACAAACCGGCTTGCTGTTGCGTCCAAAGATAAAAATCCGTGTGATATGTAGTCATTATAATTTGTCCCTGCAATTTTTCGTATTCTGTCACAATCTTAAAAATGAAAGGGACTGATGTTGCAAAGTAATAAAAAGCTGAATTTCTGAAGAAAGACCTTGAAGGGTCGTTGAGGGTCTTCAGACCGCTAGAAGACGGCGAGATTATTCGCGGGATTGCTCCCCTTATTTCTCCGCACCCCCAGCGAAAAACTGGGGAAATAAAAACCACATGACTGTCGGGTGTGGAAACCACTATCTGAGGTGTTCTTAAGCACCTGAGATATAGAAAACCACAATCATTAAAAGCTGTCAACAGCAATCAACAAAACTCCGATTAAACCCGTTGCCCATGTTGTCGCTTTTGCATAACAAGCGATCAAGACACCTACGCTGTTCTTTAATCGTCAAGCGCCAACTATTACCGCGCCGTTCAGGTTGAATAATCTATTTCCTCAGCAAGATGCGCTGCATTCAATGCTGATATAAACCTTCAACTAATTTTTTATCCATAATCATTTATCAGTATAGATTATGATCGACTATCACAAGCCCTTATCTAACATCAACGTTTTAATCTGACCGATGGCGCGAGTGGGATTGAGCGCCTTTGGGCACACCTCAACGCAATTCATAATGCTGTGGCAGCGAAATACCTTGTATGGACCAGCCAAGGCGTCGAGTCGCGCTTCGGCGGCTTGATCGCGGCTGTCGGCGAGAAAGCGCCACGCTTGCAATAAAGTGGCAGGTCCATGAAATTTATCAGGATTCCACCAAAATGACGGGCAAGCAGTGGAGCAACACCCGCACAAAATGCACTCATATAACCCATCTAATTGATCGCGCTGCGCTGGAGTTTGTAAAATTTCCTGTTCCGGCAAAGGATCATGGCGAATTAAATACGGTTTAATTGCGCGATATTGCTCATAAAACTGCGTTAAATCCACAACTAAATCACGAATAATTGGACGCCCCGGCAGCGGTCGCACTGTAATTGGCGTCGTTAATTCTGCAATTGGTGTAATACAGGCTAATACATTGCGCCCATTGACATTCACCGCATCAGAACCACACACGCCTTCACCGCACGAATGGCGAAAACTAAAAGATTCATCCTGTTGTTTAATCGCTAACAACGCATCGCGCACCATCATTCCCGGGTGCGGAGTGATTGTATAAGAATGCAAGCGTGGCGTGGCGTCACAGTCAGGGTTATAACGATAGATGTTGATATTCATAAAACCGCCTAATGCTGGCGCGTATTAAAGTGAGCATAAAAAACCCGCGTACATCTTGCAATGCGACGCGGGTTTATCACAAGCCTGTTAGTGAATAGCGCGAGCAGCGCCGCTTAGTTGCTGTAATTCGCAGCAACAAACTCCCAATTGATTTTTTCCCAAATCGTTTCCAGATATTTTGGGCGGGCGTTGCGATAGTCAACGTAATAGGCATGTTCCCACACATCGACCGTCAATAGCGCCGTTTTACCGGATGTCATTGGCGTGCCGGCGTTGGCAGTGTTGAAAATCTCCAACGTTCCATCGCTATTTTTCACCAACCACGTCCAACCAGAACCAAAATTGGTGGTTGCAGATTGCACGAATTGTTTTTTGAAATCAGCGAATGAACCAAAGGTAGCAGTGATTGCGTCTCCTAATGCACCAGTTGGAGCGCCGCCACCAGTTGGACTCAAGCAATTCCAATAAAACGTGTGATTCCACACCTGCGCAGCGTTGTTAAATAACCCGCCCGATGCCTTCATAATAATGTCGGTCAAACTCAGGTCAGCGAATTCAGTGCCGGCAATTAAATTGTTCAGATTGGTGACATAGGTTTGATGATGTTTGCCGTAGTGATAGTCGATGGTTTCAGCGGAAATAACCGGCGCAAGCGCATCTTTAGCGTAGGGCAAAGCAGGTAATTCGTGAGTCATAGCAAGTAAGCTCCAAGTGAAGGGATGATGCACAGATGTTTGTGATAAAGCAGATAGGTATGTTTTGACTGGTTTCAACCGCTGGCAGTGATAAAAATTGTGCGTTTCGGCACAGGTTGCAGATCGCTTATCCAATAATGGTGCCTAAAATATAAGAAATGGTGGCAATCAACAATGTAGATGATGATAAAGAAAATACAATGAATATCACAAGCACTGCGATGATTCCAATTAAGGTTGCGGTGAGCTTATTCATGCAGTGATTCTCAGGGTCGTTTAGAGAAAATAACAAATTGTACCAGCGTTTTCTTTTACATAACCACGTTTGATAAGTTCTGCATAAAACTGTTCTATTTTAGTTTGCGGGACGTTTTTTCCGCAAACCGCTTGCATCGTGTTGAGCAATGTTGCTGGTTTAGTTGGTTTGTTAGTTTTCAGTTTTTCCAGTGTCTTAATCGTTGTTTTAACCAAATCATCTAGCGATAATTGCGGCGCAAGCTGCGTTTGAGTATTGCCATTGATCGCTTTAATTGCAGTTTTAATCACTGGCGGTGCAGGTTTTTTGAGTGGTGATGCAGCGGGTTGTTGAAAACAAGGCATGGTCTCAATTGAGATAGAACGCACAACCGTGATCTCCTGTTGTTTTAAGTGATCCAACAGCGGATCAAAGCCAGTATCTTTGGAAATGATATGAAAAAATGCCTCAGGCTCTATTGCCGCTAACGTGCCGAGAGTATAGGCAATGTGGAAATCAAGCGCATTATTGCCCACTGTTTCCAATACGATATATTCGGCGCGTTGTTTTAATGCCTGCATCGTGAGCACTAATTCAAGCGGCAGTTTAGTATTTTTTGGGCCTAAAAAAACGCGCACCTCAAACTGTTCTCCCGTTAGCAGCGCCAGCGTTTTTACTGGCACGTTTTCATAATCAATCAAGACGTAGTTTTTGCGCACCGCTGCACCATCATCATTAGATTAAATCTCAGCTAAATCGCCTTTTTCTTGTAGCCAATGACGCCGATCCGCAGCGCGTTTTTTTGCCAGTAATAAATCCAGCATTTGCTCACTGTCATCATTCTCTGTAATCGTCAATTGCACCAAGCGCCGCGTGTCTGGATGAATCGTTGTTTCGCGTAATTGCGCCGGGTTCATTTCACCTAAACCCTTAAAACGTTGCAAATTGATTTTGCCTTTGATTGCTTCGGCGGCAATTCGATCTAATAACCCGCGCTTTTCATCGTCATCAAGCGCATAAAACACGCGCTGTCCCACATCAATGCGATACAGCGGCGGCATTGCAACGTAAACGTGACCTTCTGCTACTAAACGCCGAAAATGCCTTAAAAATAAAGCACATAACAGCGTGGCGATGTGTGCGCCGTCAGAATCGGCATCCGCCAAAATGCAGATTTTGCCAAACCGCAGCCGGCTTAAATCGTCGCTGCCGGGGTCAACGCCGATGGCAACGGCGATGTCGTGAACTTCCTGCGATGCCAAGACTTCAGCAGCGTCAATTTCCCAAGTATTCAATATCTTACCGCGCAGCGGCAGGATTGCTTGAAACTCCCGATCCCGCGCTTGTTTCGCCGAACCACCCGCTGAATCACCCTCCACTAAAAACAGCTCGCCGCGTTCCGGGTCGGTGGTGGTGCAATCCGCCAGCTTGCCGGGCAGCGCCGGTCCAGAAGTGATCTTTTTGCGAGTGACGATCCGCCCCGCTCGCAGTCGCAGTTGCGCTGCGGTGATGGCCAATTCGGCGATCTGTTCACCTTCGGCGACGTGCTGATTCAGCCACAGACTGAACGCATCTTTGACCACGCCGCTGACAAACGCCGCGCATTCCCGCGAGGACAGCCGTTCTTTAGTTTGACCGGAAAATTGCGGCTCGCGCAGCTTGACCGAGAGGATGTAGCTGACGCGGCTCCAGACATCTTCGGGCGCGAGTTTGACGCCACGCGGCAGCAAGTTGCGGAATTCGCAAAATTCGCGCACCGCTTCAGTCAAACCGCTGCGCAAACCGTTGACGTGAGTGCCGCCCTGCACGGTCGGAATCAGATTGACGTAACTTTCCGCGACTGGTTCGCCGCCATCGGGCAGCCACACCAGCGCCCACTGCGCCGCTTCATTGCTGGCGCGAAAATCGCCCACGAACATCTCCGCTGGCAGCCGCGCCGCGCCGCCCAATTCTTGCTCGAGATAGTCGATCAAGCCGTCGCGGTAGCACCAATTGAACGTTTCACCGCTCGTTTCATCGCGGAATTGCACCTCCAGCCCCGGACACAGCACGGCTTTAGCGCGGAGCAAATGCAGCAGCGGCTTGATGGCAAATTTCGGGGTATCGAAATAGCTCGGATCAGGCCAAAAGCGCAGACGGGTGCCGGTGTTGTTGCGCCCGACGCTGCCGATCTGCGCCAGCGCCGAGGTTTTAGCGCCACCCGCAAAGCTCATCTGGTATTCCAGCCCGCCGCGCTTGACCCACACTTCCAGCCGCTGCGAGAGCGCGTTGACCACCGACACGCCGACGCCGTGCAAACCGCCGGAGAATTGATAACTGTCGCCGCTGAATTTGCCGCCAGCGTGAAGTTTGGTGAGGATGACCTCGACGCCGGGCATCTGTTCCAGCGGATGCAGATCGACCGGCATTCCGCGTCCGTCATCGCTGACTTCCAGCGAACCATCGCCGTACAGCGTGACGGCGATGCGGCGAGCGTGACCAGCCAGCGCCTCATCGACGCTGTTATCAATGACTTCTTGGGCGAGGTGATTGGGGCGAGTGGTGTCGGTGTACATGCCCGGGCGCTTGCGCACCGGGTCAAGTCCCATCAAGACCTCAATTGCGGCGGCGTTATAAGAACTGCTCATGCCGCCAACTGCGCGATCACCGGCGCGGTATTGGGGCGCAGCCCGCGCCAGAGCCAAAACGCTTCGGCGGCTTGTTCCACCAACATCCCCAAGCCGTTGAGCGATTGCGCCGCACCCTGCGTCTGGCTCCAGCGTTGAAACGCGGTGGGGTGCTCGCCGTATAACAAGTCATACGTCCAGCCGCCGGGCGCGACACAGCCAGCGGGCAACTCCGGCACCGCATCCGTCAAACCGGCAGAAGTCGCGTTAATGATGAGATCAAACTGCTGTCCGCCCAGCGCCGCCAAACCGCAGCCCGTCACCTGACACCTGACGCCTGACAACTGCCAATTGTTCACCCGCTCCGCCAACGCCTCCGCCTTTGCTGCCGTGCGATTTGCCAGCGCCAACTGCCCAATCCCCGCCTCCAACAGCGGCATCATCACGCCGCGTGCCGCCCCACCCGCGCCGAGCAGTAACACCCGCGCTCCGCCGAGCGGGAAAGCGTGATTGATACTGAGATCGCGCACCAAGCCGATGCCGTCGGTGTTGTCGCCGTACAAACGTCCGTCCACCACCAGCAGCGTATTCACCGCACCCGCCACCTCAGCGCGGACGCTGCGTTCCGCAGCCAGCGCAAACGCCTCTTCTTTGAACGGCACCGTCACATTCAGCCCCTTGCCGCCGTCAGCAAAAAATCGCTGCACATCACCACTAAAATCATCTAACGCGCCCAATAAACGGCTGTATTCCAACGTTTGGCGCAGTTGTAAAGCAAATTCCGCATGAATTTGCGGAGATTTGCTATGTGCAATCGGGTTGCCAATCACCGCGTAACGATCAAAATCCATTGCAGCTCATCAATTCAAAAGTGGATGTTGAATAACGCCGAATTGCGCAATCGCCTCGGCAGGTGGAATCGGTCGTGACCACAGATAACCCTGTCCCCAATCACAACCCAGTGTTTTTAATAACTCCAATTGGCGCGGCGTTTCAATGCCTTCTGCAATCACTTCTTTCCCAATAGAATGCGCCATCGCAATCATGCCGCCAACTAAATTTCGATCTCGCGGCGTTTCAATGCCGCGCACAAATTCCCGATCAATTTTCAAAATGCTAATTGGCAATTCACGCAAATATGCCATTGAACTAAAGCCAGTGCCAAAATCATCTAACGATAATTGAATGCCGCCGCGATCCAACGCATTAAGTGCCGCTTTGACACTCGCAGTCATGCGCAACAACATTGATTCCGTAATTTCAATTTCAATTAAATCTGGCGGTACGTCTGCGGCGTGCAAATCTTCAAACAAACGCCGTACAAAAGTTGTTTCTTCTAAATCCGCCGCCGAGATGTTAATGCCCAGCCGGAGGTCAGGTTGACCGCGATCTAATTGATCGCGCAGCAGTCGCAATGCGCTGCGCACCACCGCACCGGTGACGCTGCGAATCAAGCCGTTACGCTCGACTGCCGGAATGAAATCGCCCGGCATCACGATGCTGCCATCTTCAGTGCGCCACCGCGCCAGCACTTCAAACCGACACTGCGGCACGGCAGCGCAAATTGCAATCTGCGGTTGAAGCAGGATTTCAATCGCATCCAGCGGCGCACGTCCCAACACCACGCGATCAATTTCCAGCCGCTGATGCGCTTGCGACTCCAAACTAGCATCAAACGGACGCGCACAATTGCGTCCATTTTCTTTGGCGCGATACAACGCCAAATCCGCCTGTTTCAATAAATTACCGGGATCTGCATCGCCATCACCCAGCGCCAGCCCCAGCGAGCTGGTGATCGCAAACCGATCTGCGCCGGCGATGATCGGCGAGCGCAGCGCCACCACCAGCCGCTCCACTTCTGCCAATGGTTCCATTTCTGGATTAGACGGCAGCAGCAGGGCAAATTCATCGCCACCCAATCGCGCCGTCAGCACCGGCGGCGGCAATGTCGCCGTAATGCGCTCTGCCACTGCGCACAACAAGATGTCGCCTTTATCGTGGCCGAGCGTGTCATTGATGGTTTTGAAGTGGTCAATATCGAGCAGTGCCACTGCAAATGCTGCGCCACTGCGCTGCGTGGTTTGGATCATGTCATTGAGCGCCTCGCGGAACTGCGCCCGATTCGGCAAGCCGGTCAACGTATCGTGCAACGCCCGATGGCGCATTTCCTCGCGGGATTGGCGCAACTGATCGCGTTGCCGCTCCAGCGACCGCGCCAGCCGCTCAAAATGGTTGGCGTTGGCGACGATGACGCGCTGAATCAGGTTTTTGAGCGCCAGCCCGGTTGCCAGCGCCACTGCTGACCACGGGCGAGCGTGATGGGTGCGCTCTTCGCGCCAGACTTGAAACACGCGGCGCGGCCAACCAAACGGTTGCTCTTCATCGGCGGCTGAAAATGGCAGCGATGCCGGGTCTGCGCCCCAGTTGACGGTGTATTTAATGCGGCGGCGTCCGAACATCAAAATGTCATCACGGCGCTCGTCCACAAAAATCGCCATCACACCAGCGAGCAGGTGCGGATATTCCGCCGCTGGTTCAAATTCCGCTGACAAACAATCGGTTGACCACACCGGACCGGGGCAAGTGCGCAAGAATCCGAGCAGCGTGTGTACCTGTTCGGGCGCGAGGCTGCAATCTTGTCCCAAAAATAGCGCCTGCCCACGATGATAAATCTGCACCAAATCGGCGTTGACCAGCCCACACAGCAAATGCTCTTTACCAATGAAACTGTCAGGAAACGGCTGCTCAATGTCGATTTGATTGACGATGCTGTTGACTTCCGCCATGCCTAGCTCGCTGGCGCGATTGCGGTCGCGTTCTTCAATCAGCGCCAGCCGCCCGGATAAACAGTTGACGAATTCTACCAAGCGCCGCCGTGTGTAGGCTGTCACCGGGTGCGGCGCGTGATGATGAAAGATCACCAGCCCCCACAGTCGGTCTTCCGCCATGATCGACAGCGACATCGAGCCGTTGACATCAAAGCGTTTCAAATAGTTACGATGAATTGGTGATTGCGCTCGCAGGTGAGCAATGCCGATGTCGATGGTGTTTGGTTCCAAGCTGCGACTGAGCAGCGGCACGTCGGAATGATCGCGGCTGGGGGCGTAGCGCAGCGGGGTTTCGCGGTAGAGCGCCCGCGCTTGGCGGGGGATGTCGGTGGCGGGATAACGCAGCCCCAAAATTGATGGCCACGCGCCGGGCAAGACGCTTTCAGCAATGACGATGCCGTCATCTTCCGGTTCAAAGCGATAAATCACCACCCGCTCAAAGTCGGTGAGATAGCGAAAGGCGGAGACGGCGGCATGGCTAACGGCAACGGCGTCAGTGTGTACCCGCAGCCGCCGCTGAAAACCCTCGACATCAAAGCCGCGCACCCGCGTATCCATTGCCATCTCGCCCTGCGGTTCAATTTCCAGCAAGAGCTGACCACGCCAGCGATGGAGACGAATATCCAGCGTGAGGTTGTTGGCGGTTGCGGCAGCACGAAAAAAGGAGGGACAAAAGATGGCGGCTTCAGCAGTGGCGGTGAGGCAGCCTTCCAAGTCTTCAGTCAAGCAGGTGATGAATTGGTTGATTGGTGCGTCGAGCAAGGCTTCTGGCTCGTGCCCCAAATACATCGCGCTGTTGGCGCTACAGGCGACGATGGTCAGGGTGAATGGGTCAAGCACCAGCAAGCAGCCGAACGGTTGAATCAAGCCGCAGGTGGAAATAGGCTCTTGATCGCATTGAGAAAAATCAAATGAAGCGGAAGATAGCTCCGCCACTGAAACGCAGAATTTGTTAGAAATCAGATCATAAGCGACGGCTTCGTTGCGGGGCGGGAGCTGGCGCTGCGGTTCAATCAAAATCCAAAACTCGCCCGGACGCTGGGCGTTGCGCATCGTGATCCGCACCTGCACCGGGTGCATTTCAAAATCAAAGACAAATTCAAAGGTAGTACTCAGGCTGCCGGTAAGCACGCCGTGGCGAAAGCGCCCATAAAATTCTGGTACCACCGTGCAGGGCGCAACTTCGGCAAAGAAGTTGCGCCCGATCACGGCTATTGGTTCGCGGTTGGTGAGTTTGGCTTGAGAGCGGCTATAAAACAGGATCACGCCTTCGGCATTGACGCGGATGGCTCCGCATGGCAGTTGATCCAGTTGATCTTCAGAAAGCGCGTCCAGCTGCTGGGGGTCGTGAATGTCGATGGCGGTGAGTGAGTTCATAGGAGATCAAGTTGAGGAAATATGGCGTAATTTTATCGTAAGAAATGCTGGGTTGCGCCAAAAAAACCTACAAAATTAACGAATATCGGCATGATGCAGTTGCAACTCAGTTGTCGATTGGCAGTTTTCAGTTGTCAGTAAACAGCACGATGACCACCGCTCACTGACAACCGCCAACTGAAACCCGCCAACTGAAAACTGATAAGCGTGCAGACCGACTAGACTATCGTCACCACCAAACTCTCAAATAATGCTGGATAAAAAAATGAATAAGGATCGAGTAACTGCAATTGTGATGACGCTGTTTGTTTGGGGCTTTGCCGGGGCGCTGTTTGGAGCCATTTTTGCGGGGCTATATCAGGTGTTGCTGGCGTTGGGATTGATGGGGTGGCAAGCGTTGCTGGTGACGACGGCGACGGCGGCGGTGACGACGTCGGCGTTTTATAGCGCAATGCCGGTGGCGCTGGTGGGTTCAATGGCGGGTGTATTGGCGGCAATTGGCTATTTGATCGTCGCCGGGCATGACATTCAGTTGCTGTTGATGATGACGGTGACGGGCGGAGCCGGGGTCGTCGCGGGTGGGTTTTATGCGTGGATGATTGCGCGAGATAGCCAACCGCTGGCGCAGGCGTTGACCGGATTCACCGCCGGGGTGTTAGCAGGCTGTGTGCTGGCGCTCGGATTGGCGGTCAGCGGTCAACACGTCAGTTTGTTTGCGTTAGCAGCCAGCGTGGTTGCGCTGGTCGGCAGCCTATTTCAACTATCAGAACGCTGGTTGGTGACGCGCAGCACGGCGTGGTTGCCAGCGGGATTATCAGCGCCTCTCGTCGCCGGACTGATTGCCGCCGTTGTTGGAGCCAGCATCGGCATCATGGACGGCGCAATGGCGCTGACTATCAGCAGCAAAGCGATGATTGGACAGGTCGTGCATGACATTCCAGTTGGTTTTATGGGCGGCTTAAGTGGCGGCGCAATCACGGGATTGATTTTGGAATTGCTTGGCTTTCGTTTGGAAGACTATCGCTGAATTATCTGATGTCATCGCTGGCAGTGCGCACTGCCAGCATTCAACTGTCACTTTTTAAGTGTGATGATATTTAATGTTTATCGTTATTAGGAGTGACGCAATTGCGATATAAACTATTGATGGAGTTGTCAGTTATCGGTGATAACCATGTTTTTTACTGACAACCGACAACTGATCAACTGACATCAACCACTGCTTGCACTTAAACCAGCCCATGAACATTTTTCCCCTATTATTGGCACTCCTCGCAGTATTGCTGGCGCTCACTTCTGCTGCCGTATCGTTATTTGCAAATCACTATCCGCGCTTACTGCGCCAACTCGCCACTCCATTATTAGGATTATCAGGCATTGCCGCTATCGCAGCGGGAGTGCTGACTTTAATGTCTGGCGACAACTTCACACTGATATTGCCATTAGGATTACCGTGGCTGCCTTGGCATTTACGTCTTGATGCACTCGCCGCCTTCTTTTTAGTCTTAATTGGCATCATCACCACCGCCGTTGGGATTTATGCACCAGCGTATGTGCGTGATTTTGAACGCGGGCGCGAATCGCTCACAGCCTTAGGCGGATTTAGCGGTTTATTTTTAACCGGAATGCTGCTGGTTGTGTTAGCAGATGACGCCTTTTTATTTATGGTGGCATGGGAACTGATGTCACTTGCCTCTTATTTTTTAGTCGCATTTCAACACGAAAATGCTGCCAATCGTCGCGCCGCTTTTTTATATCTTTTAATGGCACATATTGGCGGCTTGTCGATTTTACTTGGATTTGGCGTATTAGCCGCATTTGGTCACAGCTTTGAATTTAGCGCGCTGCGCGCTGCCGCATTAACTGACGGCTGGGCAAATATCGCCTTTGGACTCTTTTTTCTAGGTTTTGGCATGAAAGCCGGTTTAATTCCACTTCATGCGTGGCTACCCGAAGCGCATCCCGCCGCTCCCTCACACATTTCCGCGTTAATGTCTGGCGTCATGCTTAAAATTGCAGTGTATGGTTTTATTCGCATGATATTTGATTTGATTGGACAACTGCATTGGCAATGGGGCGTTATTTTAATTGCAATCGGCAGCTTATCGGCGCTGCTGGGCGTCTTATTTGCCTTAATGCAAACCGACTTAAAACGCCTGTTAGCTTATTCATCCGTCGAAAATCTGGGCATTATTTTTATTGCGTTAGGACTAGCATTGATTTTTCTCAGCACCGATCACGCCGTACTCGGTGCGTTAGCATTCATTGCCGCGCTGTATCACAGCCTCAATCACGCACTATTCAAAAGCCTGTTATTTCTCGGCGCGGGAGCAATTTTCCACAGCGCCCACGAGCGCGATTTAGAACAAATGGGCGGTTTATTACGGCGAATGCCTTGGACCGGACTCTTCTTTTTAATTGGAGCCTTATCGATTTCGGCGCTGCCACCATTCAACGGATTCGTATCAGAATGGCTCATTTTTCAAGCCGCATTACAAGCATGGCAACTTGAAAGTGGCGTATTGCGCAGCCTCATTCCCATTGCTTCCGCAGTATTGGCGCTCACTGGCGCATTAGTGGCGGCAACTTTCGTCAAAGTCTACGGCATTGCCTTTTTAGGACAGGCGCGTTCGCGGCATGTACGTCATGCCCGACAAGGCGCATTAGGAATGCGAATTGGACAGGGATTATTAGCAGGACTGTGTATTATTTTTGGCGTATTACCCACGCAAATCATTACATTTATTGCGCCCGTTTCTGCGCAAATGTTGCACACCGAACTCCCACAAATTGGCGCACAAGGTTGGCTGTGGCTCACACCAATCTCAGCACAAACCGCTAGTTATAGCGCACCGTTAACACTCGTATTATTAGGGTTAATTGCGGGAGCAGCATTTTGGTGGTTTTTGCGCGGAGTGCCGCGCCGTATTCGGCGTCGTGATCCATGGGATTGCGGTTTTGCTCCGCCATCGCCGCGAATGCAATACAGCGCCACTGCGTTTGCGCAACCAATGCGGCGCGTATTCGGGTTGCTATTTGATATTGATGAAACTCGCCCCACGCATTCCGACCTTGCGCCACGTTATCGCCTCAAATTAACGGATCGTGCGCTTGCATTATTTTATGTGCCCATCACAAATATGGTGGAATCGGCATCGCGGCGCGTGGTGCAATTACAATCGGGCAATGTGCGGATGTATTTAGGCTGGACTTTAGCAACACTATTGGTATTGCTCTGGATTATTTCTTAAGACTAAGCATTAGCAAATGATTTGCAGTATTTACGCATTGTTATTGAGTTGGTTGCCACATTTAATAAGCGTAAATACTGCTGTTTGTTATTCAGCAGTTGCAGCACTGCTAGGCTTTGGCAATGCCGCTACTGTCGCTTCAATCCACGTTTCAACTTCAGCGTTAATTTCACTAGCACTGCGTCCTTTTGTCTCCCGCAACGTTCCAATCACGAGATCAATCGTACCCGGACGTTTTAATAAATTACGCCGTCCCCAAAACTCCCCCGCATTATGCGCAATTGGCAACACCGGATACCCGCTGCGCTCCGCCAATACCGCTCCGCCCAGCGCATACGGACGGCGCGTGCCGGGCGCAACCCGTGTGCCTTCTGGAAACACAATCACCCAGCGTCCAGCCGCCAAGCGTTGTTCTCCATCGCGGATGACTCGCGCTCCCGCCCGTCGTCCAGCTTTACGATCAATCGCAATCGGTTGTAATTGGCGCATTGCCCAGCCAAAAAAAGGGATACGCATCAATTCCTGTTTTAATACCCAGCTTTGTTCTGATGGTAATAGGGCGCGAATAGCTACCGTTTCCCAAGTGGATTGATGTTTGGCTAAGACAATGACATGGGTTTGCGGGATATTTTCCAGCCCGTGAATTCGATAATCCAAATGGCAAATCGTTCGCAGTGCCCACAAATTAAAGCGCCCCCAAGTATTGGCTAACCGCGATGCTGCGGCTGATTGTCGATTTGTTCCAGCCGCGATCACAATTGCACAAGAAAACGCAAAGGTTGAGAGCCAAAACACCATTTGATAGAAAAAAGAACGCAGCCAAATCATAAATTACCTTTTAATGTTCTTGGCGCAGCAACTGCGTTGCTGCGGCGTATAAATCACGATTAATTATCACATCATGCAATGAATCACCAGCCGTTTTCAATTGCGTCACGGTGCGTTCACCTTTTCCCGTTAATACCAACCAAGGCGCAGCACCAACGCGCCGTGCGACCTGAATATCACTCACAGAATCGCCAATCAGCGGCACTCCAGTTAAATTGATTTGCATCTGGTGCGCGATGCGTTCCAATAAACCTGAATTAGGTTTGCGACAGCCGCAATGTTCCGTTGGCGCATGTGGACAAAACGCAATCATCTCAATTGCGCCGCCTTGCGCTGTGACCAATTCATTTAACAATTGGTGCATCGCGTTTAATTCCGTTAATGAAAAAAAACCGCGCCCAATTCCTGATTGATTGGTGGCAATGGCGAGGCGATAACCTGCCTGCGATAAACGCGCAATTGCATCAATACTGCCCGGCAGCGGTTTCCACTCCGCCACTGTTTTAATGTAGTCATCTGAATCTTCATTGATCACGCCATCCCGATCCAAAATCACGACTCGCGCACCGTTTCCTGTCATGGCTTCAATCACCTTCAAAAGGCGGTTTTAATTGCATCTGTGCAACTTTTGACTGGCAACATTAAAAATTGCCTCGTTGCGTACGTTATCTAGGTGCAGTGCAGCAAATTACCTGCGGCAAGCAACTGAGGTTGCCAGTTCGCCGACGGCGAAAAGTGTAAAACTAAAATGACATCATCGCAATCAAAAATCGCAATAGTTAACAAATAAAAAACTTGCTTTTTTATGACAAAACGCACTTGCTTTTTTAGTACATGAGGCGGACTATTTTGTCTTGATTCATCGTTCTGATGTTGCAGATTAAAAATTGTCTGGCGCGATACGTTATCCTCATTAGGCAACGTTCGATTATCTCAATCGCATGACTACATCACTCTAAAAGGCGCTTTCAATATGACTCACTACGCCTGTTTGTTTGAAGCCAAATCTATTCAAGAATATATCCTGCGGTCTGGTCGCTTGCGCCATATTGTCGGCGCATCAGAACTCATTGATTCACTCACCGGCTCCATGCTTGATGACGTCTTCCGAGAATTAAAGGTGAAAGAAGCAGTCAATGGTGAGGTGCGCTGTTCGCGCCGCGCCGGTGGCGCAATTTATCTTTTTACGGACGATCAAAACAAGCGCGATGCGTTTCGTGATCTGTGGGCATTGGTCGTGCGTCAATACGCACCGGGTTTGTCATTTATTATGGCAAATGGTGAAGGTAAGAATGATTTTGAAGCCTATACAAATGCTAAAGAACAATTAGAAACAATGCGTAATCGGCAACCCGCCGCATTACCAGCCGGAACGCCCGTCACGCGCTATTCTTCGCGCACCGGTTTACCCGCCAGCTCGCGGCATTCTAAATTGGGTTTGCAAGACGCAGCCTCAGAACAATTCGGGCAAGATGTATTCTGGAAGCGCGGTTCATTAGTACAACGCTTTGCGCCAGATTCAAAATCAACGGATTGGCCGTTAGAGCTTGAATACGATCCTGATGGTGAACTAGGTAGCGTTGAGTTTCCCTTTCTCGCTGATAATCGCTATTTGGGTTTGCTTCATGCTGATGGCAATGGATTGGGGCAGGTGCTGATAAATCTGACTGCGTATATTAAACAGCATCCAAAATATTTCATTGCCGTATTCCGTGGTTTTTCTAACGCTATTCAAACAGCAACTACCGATGCTGCCAAGACCGCAACTGCCGCAGTATTAAAACAAGCACGCACACCGCATATCAATAGTAATGATGGCGTTTATCCTGCTCGTCCTATCGTGTTGGGTGGCGATGATTTAACCATGTTAATTCGTGCCGATCTTGCGTTGCCATTTGCGCAAGAATTCTTAACTGCGTTTGAACTTGAAACTGAAAAACAGTTGAAGGAATTGCGCAAGCCGCCTTATCCACAAATCACGGCTTTGCCAGAAAAACTGACAGCAGGCGCTGGCATCGCATTTGTTAAATCAAGTCATCCTTTTTATATGACGCATCATTTGACTGAAGGGTTGGCTGGTTTTGCTAAGGATTGCGCTAAACAACACAAAATAAATGAGCGTATTCCACCAACGGTCGCTTTTTATCGCGTCACCACCGCCAGTCATGGCGATTACCGCGACGTGCGCGAGCAGGAGCTGACGTTTTGCGGCGATCCGCATCCCATCATCACCAGTCTCGGCGCTTACGGCGTTGATCCGCAGCCATCCGGTTTGCCAGCGTTGGCGGATGTGCTGGCGCTGCGTGATCTGTTTGCTCAAGAGAGCGTGGCGCGTGGTCCAGCGCGGCAATTGCTCACGCTCATCGGTCAGGACGTTGACGACGCTCGCCGCCGCTATGACCGCTGGCGCGAGGTGATGAAAAACCGCGATTCGGCAACGTTAAACAAGATTGACGACCTGCTGACCAAGCTGTGCGGCAAGCTGAAAGACGATTTGCCCGTGTCAGAGGCTATCAATAAAGACGACGCGCACATCACGCCGCTGGCCGATCTCGCCACTTTGCTCACGCTCGGCAAAACACCCACTCCCCCTGCTAATCAACCTCAGGAGACCAGCAATGCGTGAGGCCACATTAACCGTTGCAATTCAAAGCTATTGGCATCCCGGCACCGGGCGCGGCAGCGGCTTTTATCTGGACGCGGTGACTCACACCGGCGCAGACGGTTTGCCGCGTTTACCGGGGCGCACTTTGAAAGGATTGATCCGCGATGCGCTGTGGCGGGCGGAATCGTGGGGCTGGGAGCAGGTGCCAAAAGGTTCAGCCAGAACGCTGTTCGGCGCGTTTTCCAAAAAAGATCAATTTGCTGATGAAAATCATCGGAGTACGCCCGGGCAATTGCGGTTTAGCGACGCGCTGTTGGATGAAAACGTTGCCGACTATTTAGCCAACAGTGCTGCCGGTCGTGCGTTGGTGCCGGGGCTGTTTCGTGAGCATTTCAGCACCGCGATTGAGCACCGCACCGGCGTTGCCCGTAACCGCAGCCTGCGCGGAATGCAAGTGGTCGTGCCACTCACATTGACTGCGACCATCGGCGTCGTGCCGGGACAAACCCCGGAAGCGAATTGGTACGAGCGCATCGACGCAGTGCTGCCGTTGGTGACGGCGGTGGGTGCGTATCGCAGTCGCGGTTTTGGACGGGCACAACTGACTTTGGCACGGAGCACATCATGCGCGAACTGACTTTCAAACTGACGTTGTTGGAAGACGTCATTGTGAATCAACGACCTACCAATCAAGGCGGTCATAAAAGCCTCGACTATGTGCCCGGCACCTTGCTGCTCGGCGCAGTCGCTGCGCGGCTGTATGCCAAGTTATCGCGCTCGGAAGCGTGGCAAGTGTTCCATTCCGGGCAAGTGCAATTCGGCGATGCGCTGCCGCTGGTCGATGAACATCCGTGTTGGCCGCTGCCGCTGTGCTGGCATGAGAAAAAGCAGGAGTCGGCAGTCGTGTCGGGTTCGATCAACGAAGCGCGGGTGCAGAACTTTCAACACGGCACGTTTGCGGATGACGCCCAACCCAAACAACTGCGCGATGGCTACATCCGCGCCGATGGACGCAAAGTCAACATCCAGAAATCGCTGCGCATGAAAACCGCGCTCGATCCCACCACCGGACGCGCTGATGACCGACGTCTGTTTGGTTATGAAAGCATCAACGCCGGGCAATCTTTCGTTGCTCGCATCCGCGCCAGCGATGAAGTGAGCGCCGAATTGTGGGAGCAAGTGGGCGCAGTGCTGGCCGAGCATGGCGAGTTATTGCTGGGGCGTTCGCGCTCGGCGGAATACGGGCGAGCAGAATTCTGGCCAGTGGAGCTGGCGCTGGAACCCGCCATTGCGCCAGCGCAGTCAGAGCAGGTCACGCTGTGGTGTTTATCGGATGTGGCGCTGCTGGATAAAAACGGGCAGCCGAGCTTGGAACCGACGCCCGCTGCGCTGGGTTTGGCTCGCGGTGAAATCAACTGGAAACGCAGCTTTTTACGTTTTCGTCGTTACGCGATCTGGAACGCGCACCGCAACGGCTATGACCTAGAACGTCAAGTGATTCAACACGGTAGCGTGATCACGCTGCAATTGGACTCGCCGCTGACGGACGCCGAGCGCACACAACTTGCCGCTGGCATCGGGCTGTATCGGGAAGCTGGTTTGGGCTGGGTCAGCGTTGACCCGGCGCTGTTGGCGACCGCGCAGCCGGTTTTTGCGTCAGCCATTCCCGCTGCATCAGTCAAATCGGAACCCTCAGAACCGCAAGATGCACCGCTGATCGCGTGGTTAAAAGCCGAACGTGGTGAAGACAAGGTGCTGCGTGAAGCCGAGAAACGCACCCGCGCTGCTGGCACGAACCTCAAAAAATGCTACGAACTGGCGCGAGCTTATGCCGGTGTGCCCGCGCATTTGCCGATTGGCCCGTCCAAAGCGCAGTGGGGCAGCGTGTATGAAAAGGCGCGAGCGGAAGACAGCGCGAACTTCGACTGGCTGAAGCGCGACCTGTTTGAAGGCGCTAACCCGGTTTGTAAACCGGCGGGTGAAGGTTGGCAGGATGCGTTTCGTGATGATGCGGGAGTGCGCAATTTCTGCGCGTGGTTCAGTGACGCCATTGACACCTTAAAAACGGTGCAAACGGTGCGGCTGTTTGCGCGAGAAGCAATGCGCGTCGCCGACCGCGAGCGTGATCACAAAACGTCTGCGAATTTGGAGAATTGATGATGAATCAACCCGAGCCGAACCGTCTTGCCCGTTCTGTTTTATATCTCGCCCGCTTCATGCTGGAAACCAAGACTGCGCTGTCCATCGGCAGCGGCGGTGCTGACAACGTGTTTGATCATCCGATTGTGCGCGATGCCAACGGTTTGCCACAGATTCCCGGTAGCTCGTTGGCGGGAGTGCTGCGGCATCTGTGGATCACCGATCACCCCGACACTGCCAATCAGACCGCTGACGATCAGCAGGAAAAAGCTGCTGATGGACTGTTTGGATTTCATCACCGCGATAAAGGCAATGCTTCGCGGATCGAAGTCGCTGCGTGTGCATTGCAAGATCAAGACGGCAAGCCGGTGGAAGGGCTGCTGCTCGGCAAGGAGCGCCAGCGGCTGCACGATCCGCTGTTGGCGGCGGCGCTCATCAGCCGCGCTGATCCCAATTTTCGGGATCGGGTGCGCCTGACGCATCGCGGCGTGGCTGCGCATCTCGGCAAATTTGATCGCGGACTGCTGCCGGCCGGTTATCGCTTCAGCGGCGAGCTGCGGCTGTGGTCAAAAAAAGATGATCTCGATTGGGAAGCGGTGCTGGCGCTGCTGGCGGACCCACGCCTGCGACTCGGTGGCGGCACTCGCGCTGGGTTGGGCGCGATGACGTTGAAAAAGCTGCATCGAGCGACGTTTGATTTAACAGATGCCAGCGACATCAAGCAGTTCCAACAACTCTCACCTGCGCTCGGCGCGGTGGATGGTTTGGAGGAGCTGAAAAACCTAACGCCGGCGCTGGCTGCTGGAGTGCAGAAATTGTGCATCAAGTTGAATCCCAAAGATTTTTGGCGCATCGGACAAGGTGACGCGCCGATTGGTCAGTATGAAAAGAATGAACCGACGCTGCTGCCCAAACAGGAGCGGAGAGTGGTGTGGCAGGAAAACGGCGCGAGCGTGCGCGGCAAATTTAGTGCGCAACAGGTGCTGGTGCCGGGATCGTCAATAAAAGGTGCGCTGGCGCATCGCACTGCGTTTCATTGGAACGTGCTCAATCAAAAATTTGTTGATGATTTGAATGCAGATCAGATTCAGAAATGGGATAAATCTGAACACTGCGCGGGAGTAATGGAATTGTTTGGATTTGCCAAAAACAACGCTGAACTCGTTAAGGAAGGCGACCAAGATAACACGGGACAAGCGGGGCGCGTCATTATTGATGATGTTTACGTCAACATCAGTGCTGAAGATGTGAATAAATATGTCAAGGAAATGGTACACAACAGCATTGATCGTTTTACCGGCGGCGTGCGCAATCGGATGTTGTTTACTGAAGAATTGATTTTTTATCGCTCGATTTCGCTAACAATAACGCTATTGCCGGGCGTTACAGAAGCAACTGCATATCAGGCTTTTGCACGAGCGTTGAGTGATTTATGCAGCGGCAGTTTAGCGATAGGTGGCGGCGTTACTAAAGGGCACGGTGCTTTTAGTGGCGAACCAGATCAAGCAACCCGCGAGTGGATGACAGCGCAAGGAGTCTGTGTGCAATGAGCATTGAAAACACATTAGCGACTTATAACCGAATTCGCCAGATTTATAAATTGCCAGAAATGGTGCCGGTCGCAGTGGGATTTGAAGTGAAGAATGATTTAACGCCGGAATTAGCATGGCAAGAATTATGCGAATTTCGACCGTTGGAAGGCTGGTTTCAATTTCAATCTCATGCAGACGCATTTATCAATTGGGAACTGCCGCAACCAGAACAAGATTGGGGTCGTTTACTTGACGCTGAAGTGTTTGATAGTGAAAACAAGCGGTCACTCAGTTTGCGCACCCTATCACCCGGCACCATTCGTTTAACGATTGCCAGTGCTGGAGTCGGTGAAAAGGAATTTTTGGCGGATGATGTTAAACAACTAGCAACGAGAAGAACTCAACACGAATGGCTGTGTTATCGGCGTTATTGGCGTCACGATGAAGAATTAGGATTTATGCCGTTTTATGCTGCGTTTCAAGGTTTTTCGGTGTTAATCAAAGAAGATGCCGAGCAAGCGTCGCCCGCATCAGAATCAACCACTCAAGGAAATTAAACGCCATGCCTCCTCCAATTTCAATTGATGCTCCATATAATTTTGTGCCGCTGGCGGATTGGGTGCATTGCCCAGATTGGGCAGCGCAGGTGTCACACGATTTGCCATTCCGCGATGGCATTTGCGGTCATCTAGATTTAACCATCACTGCGCAGACGCCATTATTAGTTGGTGGTCGGCAACGCGCAGCGACTGCCGAAGCAGCAGGTGAAGTGCAGCCGTTTAAACTTCCTGATGGCAATTATGCGATTCCGGGCACCTCATTAAAGGGAATGATCCGCGCAATTATTGAGATTGCCAGCTTTTCACGCATGAATTTGGTGGATGACCAACGGCTTGGGGTGCGGGATTTAACACCGGGAGCGCGTGGTTTTTACGGCAACTTTATGACCGAAACAGTTGCTCCTCAGACTTATCGTGCAAAATCAAAAGCGGGCTGGTTATCATTTGATAGGAATCAAGGAAGATGGCTGATTCAACCTTGTTTATATGCACGGATTGAACGCCATGAATTAGAGCGTTATCACCAGACGCCTTGGGTCACAATTAACAATAAATCGCGCCCCACCGCTAAAGAAAAATACGATGCGTGGAGAAAAGCACTTGAGGTGACTTTTGATGCTGGTGAAGAAGCACTACATAAACATTCTCCGGGATTTCTCCAGTACCGCAAAGCCTCGAATCTGGGGCGTGGCAAAACAGCTGGTACTTTAGTGTTTACAGGTCAACCCAGCCCTCAAAAACACCTTGATTTCATTTTTTATGATACGGCTGGTCAACCGATCACTGTGCCAGAAGATGTCTTTCGTGGGTTTCTCGATATTCACGACCAGAAAACCGAGAACTCAGACCCCACTGCATGGACAGATTGGCGCGATAAATCTCGCGTTCCCGTGTTTTATTTAGAAGAGCGGAATACCGTTACCTCACTGGGATTGGCGTTGATGTATAAGTTGGCTTATCACAATTCCATTCACGATGCTATTCGGCATTCCAGCCCTGAGCATTTTAATGATGATGCAGAAGATTTAGCGACTTTGCTGTTTGGGCGCGTTGGTGATACGCCAGAAAAATGCCTAAAAGGGCGCGTAACTTTTCAACATGCACTCGCTGACAGCAGACCAGCAGAACAAGCACAACCTGCAACCATTTTGAATGGTCCAAAGCCAACCTATTATCCGAACTATATTCGTCAACCGAATGCTGTAAATTGCAAAGTCTCCACAACTGGTTACGCCACTTTAATGGATGATGCGTGTGAGATTCGCGGCTGGAAACGTTATCCGGTGCGATCAGCAGCTCAGGTGCAGCAATTAACTTCAGAGCAGGTTGAGAATACTGCGGTGCAAGTGAAATTGTATACCTTGCCAGCTAGTACTCGTTTTCAAACACGAGTGGTATTTCACAATCTTAAACCAGCAGAACTAGGTGCATTAGTTTGGGCATTAACTTGGGCTGGAGATGACAAATTGCGCCACAGTTTGGGTATGGCGAAATCATTTGGTTTTGGTCAAGTGAGTATTGCTATCAACCCGCAAACTCCCGTGTTACGTCCGAATGCGCCTGATGCTAATCAAGCCGTGACTTGGGAAAGCTGCCGCCAAGCATTTGTTGATTACATGGAAAAGAGTGCGCAAGCGCGTAAAAAGAAGTGGAAAACGTCACCTCAGATTACGGCGCTGTTGGGAATGGCTGATCCAAATAAACATCCGCATCCGCTGCAAGGCAATCTCAACCACATGCGGTTATCGACAGAAAACGACAACCAGTTTAAGGATGCAAAAACAGCACGATTAGTGTTATCGGAATACGCTAAAGGAACGCATCCGACGGGATTGAGTTTGAATAGCGGAGACAGCGGCGGTGCAGCCAACGAGTGGAAAGGCGTTGAGATCAAACTCAACCCGGGCAGTGGTGAGTTATCAATTACGCATCAAGGCAAAATCGCCACAGCTGTCAATCCTTTTGCCCAATCGTTGCGCGATAAATTGCCGAATGATTTGAAAGAGCGGTTGAAAAAGAATAAGGCGCTGAAGAACTGTCAAGTGCAGGTTGAGCCGATTGGCAATCGCTGGAATTTAGCGGCAATTCTTGCTGTGGGTGATGTCACTATTCCGCCGGCAACTAAAACTCCATGAGCTGATAAAACAGCCGCATTCGGGAGTCACTTTTGCATCCTGCAACTGCTGAAACCATGCTGCGCGTGTGCAAACGCGCAGCGGTTTGTCAGTAAAATCAAGCATCTTCAGTGTTGCGCTCTAGTTCCAGAATTTTTTCTGCTGCCGGATTAAAAATTGCCGAACGGCTTGCGTTATACCAATAACAACCATTCAAAAACCACTCAGGAATTGACGCCATGACTCAACAAGCCACCGTATTCGTTGCCCTGTCCACCGGTCAAAATATCGCCAACGTTCTGCCCATTTTGGAACTTGCCCATCCTGAAAATGGCGATCAGGTATTGTGGATTGAAAGCGCAACGGCAAAGAAATGGAGTGCTGGGGCGATTGAAGTTTTGCAGCGACACGGCATAACGGCAATTACAACGTTAGAAGTGAGTGATGATCCAGCTTCATTACAACAGGCACTTGCTGCGCATGATCTCGTTAAAAATGGAACGCACATCATTAAATTGATTGCGAATGGCGGCACTAAATTACAGATGCTTGCTGCATCCAAGGCTTTGAATGGTCATCTTGATGAGTTGCTTTATAACTCAGATCGTCAATGTGTCGTTGAACATGATCGTTATGGTCAACCCGTGCAATCTGTTCCTTATCAAAATCATCACATCACTTTGGCGGATATGTTGGAATGCAACAACCGTGAAATAGTACCGGGAACAGAACGCTGTATTTGGCCAACAGCGCAAGTGCCAGAATTACCACGTTATGGCACTGATGTTGAATATACCCGTGAGTGTCATCTAAAAATTAGTGAGTGGGAAAAAAATCGTCCGAATGAACCAAAAAAAGCCTTTTCATACGGAAGAGCTGCCGAAATTCATTCCGCACAAGGTGAAAAATTTCGAGCGCATATCCGTAGTGTATGCGGTTTTGATTCGTCGGTAAAACTTAAAAAAAGTGATTTAGAACTAATTTACAACAGTGCGCATACTTTAGATCGCGAAGCATGGAAATTTCAAAAGAAAAATGCTACTCAAAAACAGGCACCACATGTCGGACGTAAATTGGAAGATGCTGTTGCAACGCGAGTGGTTCATTGGCTAGAAGCGAATCCAGAATTTTCGAGAATTGTGCAGTCAGCGTGGTGCAATGTGAAGGTGCGGCAGCGCGGCAGTGAAGAAGATGCGTTAGAGTTAGATACGGCGTTGTTGTTAAAAAATGGTATCTTGTTACATTTAGAATGTAAATCTTTCGATGCGCATATTAAAGACATGAACTCGCGTCTTGGTGAATTGCAACGCAGCTTTTCGCAACTTGCAAAAATTGCGATCTGTGCGCCTTCTTATCCTGCTTTTAACCGCGATAGTTGGTATAAAAAGTATGACGAGAACGTGGAGACGATGAAAAAATGGAAGCAGTTTAAGTTTGTTGAATTCACCTTGCCAGACCAACCCGGCGCTGAAGGCATGACCTTTGAGCAGGCACTGGAAAACTGGCTTAAACCATATTTGCCAATGGTGAGTTAAAACTCGCAGGTAATACGCGATGATGACTTTGTATGAACGTGATTTCTTTACTTGGACGCAAGAACAGGCGGCGGCATTACGTTCCGGTTGCATGGATGCAATTGACCGCCATCATCTCGCTGATGAGATTGAAGATATGGGTCGTTCTGAACAACGCGCTTTTGCTTCTCGTTTGGCAATCATCATCGCGCATCTTTTGAAACTGCGATTTCAAATTGAGCGCACACCAACTAACGAAAAAAGTTGGCGCAATTCGGTCATCACGCAGCGGCGACAGTTGCAGCGGCATTTAGAAAAAAATCCCGGGCTGAAACATCCAGTGCTATTAAATGACATATTGGAATCTGCTTGGGATGATGGACGCGATTTAGCAATTCGTGAAACCGGATTAGACCCTGATTTATTTCCGGCTAACTGCTGCTATACGTTGGCGCAATTGTTTGATGATTCCTATTGGTCATAATGTCGCGCTTGGCATTCAAAAATCACATAATGGATTAACGTTTATTCAACCGGAGCGTTGCTTTGCTATGACCACTTATTTTGTTACTCGTCACTCCGGCGCTCGCGCTTGGGCAACGCAAGAAGGTCTCAACGTTGATGCGGTCGTGACCCATCTTGATCCCGCCAGCATCGCGCCCGGCGACATCGTGATCGGCTCGCTGCCGGTCAATCTTGCCGCCGAGGTCTGCGCTCGCGGTGGGCGCTATCTCCATTTATCCATTGATTTACCAGCCGATTTGCGCGGACAGGAATTGACCGCTGAGGACATGCGCAATTGCGGAGCGCGGTTGGAGGAATTTCGCGTCGCCCGCGTGCCATTCAATAGAGAAGCAGCATCAAAACTCTGTGAATGAATTGCGATCTTGACAAGGTGAATTAAGCAACCACTGAATCGTGTTAATTTTTACAAAAAATTGACACTAACAAACAAAAAATTGATAACGTATTCACTAAAAGTTCACAAGTAAACTATAGGAAAAACGACATGAGTATTTTTGAGCCACACGTTGAGGAAATCTTTGAGAACTTTTTACCGAACACAAGAGATTCCCGCGAAACACTCGCTGCTGCGCTCCAGATGAAAGAACAAACACTTAAGGTAATTGCTTGCGGGATGCTTAACGCGGGTAAGAGTTCATTACTCAATGCGTTGACCGATCAACTTGAGAACGAGGTTTTTGCAACTGGCCCAGTTCGGACTACCACCAAAAAAGCAGAGCTGTCACATCATCAGTTTATTTTTACTGACACGCCGGGGCTTGATGCAACAGAAGCGGATAATATATAAGCATAGTCGACAGTAAAGACTGCTGATGTATTGCTATTTGCACGGCATCTCCACTGATGAACGGCTAATTTATGAATTCCGTACTGTGCGCGCTTTCGACCGCGACTGGTTCGATGCTGCATACGCGATCGCTTTAAGTCGTGGCTTGGCGCAGCAGCCAATGAGCGTTAATCCATGAATCAAAACCATTTTTACACTCGCGTGATTGAACAACTTAGGCAGGGAAAACGATTGGCACAATTTATTCACCTACTAATTCGTCTCTATTAGGAACATAATAATGGGATTTTGGCATACTGGTTACATCGAATTTCACGAGCCACAAGGTCTAGATGATTTAGTTTCTTTGGAGCCAACTCGCTATCCCTGTAAACATTGCTCTGATAGTTTTTTGTCGCCTGAAGAATTGCGTAATCATTTGTTTGAAAAGCACCCGCAAAAGAGACCTATATTATTGATACGAGGACGTGAAGTTGGTACTAATCGAGAGCGCATCACCTGTAAACTAACACTTGATGAAATTAGTTTTCTTCATTGTGATTCTGCTTGGATCAATACAATGTCTGTAACCACTAATCAAGTATGTGAACAGCTTTGTAATTTCAAAAACGATACTGTGATTGTAAAATTGGCAAACAAGACTATCGCAGCAGAATTTAACCTACACTTTGAAGTTGCTGATACAAAAGATTTAGATGGAGTTGACGAATGTTTTTTAAATATAGCTCGTCTGAAACAGTTTGATCGGGATGCTTTAGAGGCATTTAATACAGCGGCGCATGACTACCCAACGGCTGTAGGGTATGCAAACGGTATCTACGAATATTTTACTGCTGTTCGCATCAAAGAGCAAAATCCAACAGTATCATTGCCTTATGCTGAATACCGTGCAAAATTTAATTCAGCAATGGATGTTATCCAGCATTTCAATCGTCCATTGGCACGGACGATCTGTGGCTTAATTGCTTTTCACCTGAATAATTTCGATGCTCAAGTAATTCGACAGTTGGATAAAACTCGCATGAGAATTGCTGCCCAACGCTTTTCGCTGTGGATTAAAGGGAATGCAGGCAGTGCCTGTAATTTACTATCTGATCCGTTTGATGATCGCTTTGAAAAGCTACTGACTGATAATCAAACCGAGCATATACTGCGTTGGAGCATTTCTAGCAATGGAATACTCAGTGCAGAAATTTCTGAGATCGAACAGATGATGAAATTTAGCGGGTTGCCTGATTTAGATCGTACCAAACTACACGTCTTACTTGCCGAATATTATGCAAGTATCAATGAAATAAATGATGCTAAACGACATGCACGAGAACTGCGTGGTAATTCACAGTTGGGAAGTTGGGCAGAATGTCTGTTACATCGAGTAAACAGTGAGAAGTAAAAATCATGTCGGGTAATGATAAGGTTACTATCAAGGATAAAAAAACTGGAGTAATTACTGAGGGTAAGCCTGCACGGTCGCAAGGACGGCAATCCTGCAAAGGCAACCATAGTAATAATCTCAGTACGGCGGAAGTGACAATAACTGCTACTTCGGCCTCTCCTCCATCATCTAAAAAAATAACAAGTCAGAAATTGGAAAGCATTGTAGATTTTATTGATTTTGCTTACAAACGGAAAGGACAACGTATTGATTCTTCCAAACTGAAAAAGGATTTTGTAAAACTGGAGCCAAGTGAACGTAGGCGATTGTTAGAATTTGCTAGAGCAGATATTTTGCTGGCTGTACCAGTGCAACTATTATTCGTAGTGCGTGAAATAACCAATCAAACAATGAAGAATACTTTGCGAGATTTTATTCGTGATGTATTGCTGGCACATCCACTATTTAGTCCAATCGAACTGATTGATACAGTAAAGAATTTACCTGACGCTCTAATGCCAGCGGCGGCATTGAAACGAGTAGCCCAACCTGAAGCTGCTATCCTCGATGAAATCGTATTCAACGGTGAGAAGCTATCTAAGAAAGAATCTAGCGAACTATGCGCTAATGCTGTTAGTTGCCTAGCGTTATGGTTTGTAGAAAACCGCGCACTTTCAATACAACAAGTGACACAAGACCTATTCGATTCGTTTTGGGAGCCAAGCTGTAAAGAAGTGATCGATGACACAGAAATTTTACGTTGTTTGATTAGCATTAATTCGATGAATGCGGGGGTGATAGGTAGAATCTTCGCTCAATCTGTCAGCAAAAAAGCGCGTATTGCTGAGAGCGCGCTAAAAGAAAAAGATAGGTTACAACAATGCCACGCACAATTACAGACTGAAAATGCTAATCTGAAAGCTATTATTTCTGAACGTGATATGCGTATTCAGGCGTTGGGAGATGAACTTGCTACTGAACAGCAACGTCACAGAGAAACTCGAATTCATCTGTACGAGGATATGAATAGTTTACGGGGGCGTCTATTAAGACGATTAAAATCTGGAACAGAACTTCTTACTGATGGACTTCAAGCTTTGCGGCGTAACCCTCCAAAAATTGCTGTCATGGAAGATCATGCCGAACGTGCATTAGAAGAATTAAAAATAGAAATAGAACAACTAGGAATGGAGCAATAAAATGGCAGTTGTGGGATTTGATTTCGGAACAACAAACAGTTTGATTGCAGTCATTGTTGCTGATCGCGCCATCAACGCACTGGATGAAGAAGGGCTTCCTATTCCGTCTGTTGTTTGTTATGAAGGTGGTAAAACTATAGTTGGGAAAAAAGCAAAAGAGCGACGTAGTGAAGCTGGTTTAGGAATTAAGGGGAATGTCGTTTCCTCACCAAAGATGTTTCTCGGACAGGAAAGTATTTATGTTGAAGGCTTGCGTCTTAATCCGATAGATGTAGTTTCTGATGTTGTCAAGTATGTTATTAGCCAAGCTACCGCAAATCAATACCGTGAAATCGACACCATTACTCATGCAGTAGTGACTATTCCTGTGGATACTAATGGGCGTTGGCGAGTTGCTTTACGAGATGCTTTTCGTCGTGTAGGTATAGGTATTGTGCAATATATACATGAGCCACTCGCGGCACTGTACGGTTTTCTACGTTCTCAAACAGATGTAACTGCTGCATTACGACACTATAACCGTGAACTTTTATTGGTATTTGATTGGGGTGGAGGAACGCTTGATCTAACATTATGCCAACTCACTAACGGGATGTTAGTGCAAATACGCAATGACGGCACCAGTGAAGTTGGCGGTGATCATTTTGATGATTTGATCCGTAACGAAATTGTTCGACGTGTGCTTCAAGATCGAGGACTAGATGATACGGTAAAAATTCAGCCCGATGCGTGGATACGGCTACTCCATCGCTGTGAACGCGCTAAGATCGATCTTTCCACTCGTAAGAGTGTCGAAATTTACGTTCCCTGCTTTTTTCCCGACATGACGGATGAAGACCTACAGTTTCGCCTTACACAGGAAATACTCGAAGAAATAACTGATCCCTTGTTGACTAAAGGATTAAATCGAATTCGTAAAGTATTGAATGAGACAGACGTGGCACCAGCCCAGATTGCTCTTTGTTTGGCAACTGGTGGTATGGTTAATATGCCAGCAATTAAATCGCGTTTACATGAGTGGTTTGGCCCACAGCGGGTCGAAGTTTCTGAGCACACTAGCACACTAATTGCCGAGGGGGCCGCATGGATTGCACATGATGAGGTAAGGTTACAACTTGCTAAAAATGTAGAGTTATTGCTGGCAAGGAATTCATATTTGCCAGTTATTAAGGCTGGCACTGCAATGCCGGGAGAAGGCGATATTCATTCGAGTAATTTTCATCTGTATTGTGTTGATCCGCGTGATGGTAATGCAAAATTCCAGCTTGTGTCGCCAGTGCGACCGGGTGTTAACATCCTTAAAAACGATGTGCGTATTCCTCTCGAAAATCTGGTTGTTGAGGTTGACGCAAAGGCAAAGCTATTCCAAGAAAGGCTAGAATTGGATGTTAGTATTAATGATAATTTAATCCTAACTGCTCATGCCCGATCAATTAATAAGTGTGATTATGATAAAAAAGAAGTGCATGATCTGGAGTTCGGATTGACAGTTGCTGATAGTGATGGTGGCAACAAAACTGATGATACCCTCTTAAAAATATCATCACGCCAGCGTGGTGAACTTACTATCCGTTCTAATATTGCTAATAGGAAAGATAGTAAACTGGTGCCGGGAGAATTACTTTACGAATATGCACCTGAGTATTTTGACCGCCGTTTGAATCCTCCTGAATATCAAGATCGAGAACGTTTGTACTACAAACCCTGTTCGATATGTGGACGCGCATCGAATGATCCACTGTGTCAGTGTTCTTCTAAGCTGTAGTTGTTTATTTCAATCTTGGGTAATGGTCATATGATAGAATAAAATTAAAATATCGCTACATACTTAAATCGGCGTTAAAGGAATGGAAAAAATTGCTACCACGGCAGGACAAACGACTGGCAAAGCAATTCCTTGGATTGGGCCAGCCATTACTATTATCAGTGGTATTCGTGATTATTATAAAGCGCAGGAAGAAGAGCAGGCACAAATTCGGCAAATAGAAGCACAGGCACGCGCAATTCAAAACGCAGTTGAACAACAGGCAACTCGTTTAGAAAGAGAGTTTGAAGATGGTTATTTAGCAGCAATTAAACAAGCATTTGCGCCAATTGAAACGGCGTTTGTTGAAAAATCCCGTGCTTTGGATAAGCAATCACGAGCATTGAATTCAGACCGAGCAGCATTGGAATCAATCAAATCTCGGCTGTCTTTTATTTAAGTTGTCATCAGCATTGCACGATGCCAATTCCTCCCGCTCCAATTCGCTATACCTGCCCCAATTGCGGTTGGTCAAAAACCGTAACGCCTAAAAGTGATGTGTTATTTGCGGGTGAGTTCTTTAGAGCTTGCCCGCGTTGTCACCACACGCCATTAGACACTCGCCAATTGTCAACAGCATCCATCCAGCATTTAATCCAGCAGATCAAAAGCGTTTTACGCTAATCGATCAGCTTAATACCAAGTTTTTATATGGCTATCGGAAATTAAATGACAGGCGTTGTGTGCTGCCGTCACTGCGACCACAGGACATTAAATCAATGAGCAATACTGAAACTGAAGTGAATGCCATGCTGGATAAATTGCGACCAATTTTGCTGGCGTTATCAAAAAAGTTTCCGCAACTGTCGCAAAATTTGTTCCGTCATTTTTATGAAACACTGCTGAAAGTCGCGCCCTTAAATCCGCCGCCGCGCTGGGCGGAAAAATTAGCAGATGAAGTGTTCATTGATTGGTCGCAAATGCTGCTTGATGATCAAGAAGAATTTAATCGTGCTTTTAATCAATTTGAACAATTGAATCTCACAACGCGATTCAAAGAACTTTCCGCGCCACAATTAGCAGCGCAATTAACGCCAGATTCAGAATGGTTGACCACGACCCGGCTGCTGGCGGAAGTGCTGACGGCGGCTGTGCAGGCGGGACAGATGGTGCCGCGTCTTGATCCCACGCTGTTCATGCTGCACCACCAGCGGCTTGATGCCGACTGGGAGGCGCTGGCGCAACAAATGGATGCGGCAGCGCAGCGGCAAGTGGGCACTTACGCGCTGGGCTGGATGCACCCGGCGCTGCGAAAAGGTTCAATTCCCAACGAGTTAGCGCCAGCAGCGGCAACCACCCACAGTTTTGCGTATTTCATTTTTCACACGTTGGCGTGGCAACTGCCGTCCGCCGCCGATCAAAAATCGCTGCTGAATCAAATCGACCGTTTCCGCGTCTACAACCCGCATCTGCCGCCGGAATTACGCGGCTGGCTGCGCGAGTGGTTGCGCCTCAAAGCCGACGATCAACGCACGCCGCTGGACTGTTGGCAGGCGTTGGCGGCGCTGGTTGCAGAACGGGCGGCGCGGTCAGCGTGTGATGTGGCGCATGAGAAGATGGGCGCTAACGGCACGTTTGGACGCTACAAGCGTAGTAATCAGAGCGAGGACGAGCATTTTAAGTTGAGCGTGCCGGGCATCAGTCTGTTGGCGGTTGCCGATGGCGTCTCAACCGCTTCGGTCGGCTCGGGTGGTCAAGCCAGCTTTGCGGTGCGCAAAACCTTTGAAAATCAAAAACCAAAGTTGACGGCGCAATTGCAGCGACTGCTGGTGCTGCCGTTGGAATCTGCCGCTGCCGATGCCGCTGCGGATGGCAGTACGGCGGAGAGTTTTGAGACCGCAGGTTGGCAATTTTTGGAGACATTTTTTGAAAATTGTCAGCACGTTGTCGTTGATGAAATTAACAACCTTGTCACGCCGGAAACGCCCGCAGCGGCAGACACGATGTCCAGCACTTTGGTGCTGGCGCTGGTGCGCGGCAATCAGGCGTTGATTGGGCATTGGGGGGATTCTCGCGCTTATCGGCTCTCGACTCGCGCCGCCGTGCGTTTGACTGAGGATCACAACCATGAGCTGGAAGTGTTGAGTCACCGCGAGGCGCGTTATGAACAGCCACAACAAGGCGCACCGCTGATCCGCGTGGTGGGTCAATGCGAATTTGATCTAGCCAGCGGGTGCTACCTGTCGGTGCCACAAAAGATGTCGCGGGATCGCTGTTTATTGGCAGGAGATGAATGGTTGCTGCTGTGTTCGGATGGGCTACTCAGTAGCGTACCCGGCGAGACTGAAGCGGAAAAAGAGCAATTTCTCGCGTCGATTGCGGCGACTCACGCACAAGACGATTGCTGCGAACTGGCATGGCAACTGATGCGCCAGACCGATGCTGCACTTGGCAATGACAACATTATGGTAGTGCTGCTGCGCATTCAGACCGAAGACGCGCCCACAGCGTCCGCTGTTTCGACCAAACCCAACAACGCCCTTTCTCGTCGTCAACGGAGCTGAATTGCATGGCTGAAGACATCCTGCTGAACGTCACCCTGAGTCAAGATTTGTTGCCGCAAGGCACCACCAATGCCGCCGTGATTGCGCAGCTTGATCTGCAACCTGCCGACGCTTATCGGCTCCAGCATCAAAGCGTGCCGACTGACATCTGTTTGCTGCTGGATTCCAGCGGCTCCATGGACGAGCCGTTTGCACGCGGTGACAGCGTCACCAAGCGCGACGGCGTGATTGCGGCAGCCAAACAAATCATTCCACATCTGAGCGCAACCGATACCGTGTCGGTCATTTTTTACGATAGCCAAGCGCATCTCATCGCCGAACGGCTGCCAGCAGCGCGGTTTTCGGAACTCAGCGCCCTGCTTGACACGCTGCGCAAATACAGCGGTGCCACCAATTTTGAAGCCGGTCTCAAGGTCGCGCAGGCGGTGCTCTCCGGCGGACGTGGCAGCAGTCGCCGCATCTTCTTTTTAACTGATGGCAATCAAACGCACGGACATCCAGAGCCGTTCATTGCGCAATTGGCGCGAGATGGCGTGACGGTGGATTGCTTGGGCGTGGGCGAGGATTTCAATTTTGCCGACATGCGCCAGCTCTCTGCGCCATCCAACGGCGTCACCGAGCGGCTCGCCAGCCGCGATCAAGCCGGGCAATTGTTTGAGCGTCTGCTGGTCAGCGCCCAGCGCACCATCGCCACTAACGTGTTCTTAAATCTGCACTTTGCTCAAGGGTTGCGGGATTTGGAGGTTTATCAGGTCGCACCGGAAACCCGCTTTTATTCGCAAATACGCCCGGGCAGCGGCGGACGCTTCACCTTGGAAATTCCGGTGCAAACGCTGCGGCAAGATCGCCGCAACATCTATCTGCTCAAGGCGAATGTGGACGTGCCGGCCGCGACGCAGCAACTGCCGTTTGCTGACGTGCGACTGGATTACGACTTGCCACCGGCGGGACGTACCGGACAACGGGCGGCATTGGCGATCACCATCAATTGTCGCCAGCAGGGTTTGCCGCTGCGCAACACCGCAGTTGATGACCTGTTTATGGAGGCAGAACTCGATAAGTTTTATGAGCAATTTACTGCCGTGCAGCAGCAGGATTGGCGCAAAGCAGTAGCGATTTTGGACGAGATGATCCGGCGGGCGCACATCCTCGACGATCACGCCAAATTGCAGCATTACCAAACGATGCGTCACAAGCTGCAAAACGATCACAAATTGAGCAACGACGATCTCAATCAAATCGGCGCAACCAGCACCAAATCGACACGAGCGCAGAGCGCGGCGGAATTGGGACGCAGCGCCAGCAGCCATGCTGACCTTGACTATTAAGCAGATGCGGGAGTGATTCCAATGACGCAGTCAACTTGGACGTGGCGCGACGGCAATCCGCCCGGACCGCAGACAGCAGCTGCTGGCGCAATTTGGTCGTTGAGCTTGCCGTTGCAGGGCAGCGGTCAGCCGCCGGCAATCACTTGGTTAGAGCTGCCATCAAGGATCACCGTGCAGCCGTCTCCGAGCGAGTCGTTGACCTTCCTGTTTGATCTGACAGCCGCGCCGCCGGGCGTGTATTTTTTGAAGTTTCGCTGCGGCACCAATGCGCTGGATGATTTGATTTTGCTTAAAATTCTGCCAGCGGCTGGCGCATCTGTCCCGACTGAAAGTAGCCCGGCAAACTCCGTTGCAGCAAAAGATGGCGCGGATGATTTAGACGAAGACGCCGAGGATTCCGCAATGCCCGTGCCGACGCCGACCGCTATTTTGCAACGCACTGAGCAACGGGTGATGTCCGCTGCAGCGTCAGCGCCAACGTCAATACCCATACCCAGTTGGGAAGCGCCCTCAGAACTCGCGCCGCCAGCGCCAGCTCCGCTCGCCGCACCGTTGCCACCGTTGGCTGGCGATTATGTGCTTGCAGTATTTCGCGGCACCACGCCGCTGCCGCAGCTCACGCGGACGCTAGAACGCCATAAAAGCCTGTTAATCGGCAAGTTTTCCGCTTCTAAAGCGATCTTTCCTGATCTTGACCTGCGCGGTCATTTCGCCGATCTCGCCAATGAAGCCAACTGCTCACGGCAACAAGCGCGAGCGTATTGGAATGCTTCGGGACGGATCATGCTGCACAACCTCGGCAAAGCGCCGCTCACGCTCGTTGACGGACAACTGGTGGTCAGCGGCGCGACCTGCGACTGGCTGCCCGGCATGGCAGTGACGCTGCCCGGCGCTCTCACCTTGCAACTCATCGCCGCCGCCTACTGATCCCCATGTTAGCTAAACTCCTGAAAAACTTAGTTAAATCGGTGGCGGTGCTCGCCACTGAAGCGACCACCAGCCCGCGTCCTCAACAACCTGCTGCGCTGCGTCCCGGCAGCAGTTTTTCACCAGCGAGCACTTCTGACATGCCCGAATCCGCAGCGTTCACTCCGCGTCTTGATCCGCAGCTCAACCGCAACGTCGTCGAAATTACCCGCGATGGCGTCACTTATCGCATTCCGGCGCGGCTCGGCGCGGAAGGACGTTATGAAATCACCGGCATTTTATCGGTCGGTGGTTTTGGCGTGATTTATCAAGGCTGCGACCGGCGCTTATTTCATAAAAAAGTGTTAATTAAAGCGATTCGTTATCGGCGGCGGCATTTAAGCGTCCCGAATAATCACGCAGTGTTAGCGGATATTGCTGAACAGCGCCAACGTTTTCAGCACGAGCGCAAAATGCTTTTGGCTGGTTATCGGCGCGGTATTGCTGGAATGCCGCTATTGCTGGATGTCGTGACCGATTTTGGTTTGGATTTACGCGGCCCACATCAAGATATGGCTGGCAATTCGCATTACTACGAATTGGATGAACAATGGCGCACTGAACCGTATTTAGTGTTGAGTTATATCGACGGCCAACCGATGAGTAAAGTGTTAAATCAAACGCAGTTTAATCACAATCGGCTGGGCAATACCAAACAAGTGATTTTACAAATTGGACGGATGTTAAAAGAATTCCATCAAGAAGAAATCATCAACGGAAAAGCTATCAGCTTTGTTTATCAAGACCTCAAACCAGATAACATCATTTTTAGCCGCGAAAAGCAGCCGATTTTAATTGATTGTGGTGGTTTTGCCGTGCGCGTAAATGGTGAAACTGGCGTTGAATTTGCCCGCACCGGCACGCCGGGTTATCAACCGCCCGAATTCATCAATGGCACCCCGATTGAGCGCATTGATGGTCGCGCTGATGTCTTTTCATTAGGAATGACGATTTACCATTTACTCAGTGGCGTTGCGCCCAAAGCCGATGCGCAAGGTTATTCAATTGTAGACCCCGCCGTAATGCAGCAATTACAACAACCTTGGCGAGAGTGGATTGAACAAGCAATTCAACCGAATCCGCACCAGCGATTTGCAACACTAGATCAAGCAATTGATGTTTCGCACAAATTACCTTTGAAATAAGCTGCCTGCTAAGGAGTGCTCACATGAATTTTACGCTAAATACACCAATTGTTGATGCACAGGGTGAATGCCGCTGGCAAGTGGAACGTCCATTAGAAACCTTAACCAATTTAAGATTTTGGGAAGTGCGCGATCAAACTTCGGCGCTGGCGCAACGTAAATTGCGCTTAATGACTTTGGATTATTCCAATCTGCCTGCGAACGACCGCGATTTTGCCATTCAACAATTGCGTGACAGCTTGCGGAGAATGATTCAAACGTTGAGCGAAGGTAACTACACTTTTTTACCGGAGCCGGTGGATTTAATGACATTTGGCAATCATATTGATCCAATGGATACCAAATTGAGAGCGCATGAGTTGGGATTGGTATATGCGCAAAGTGACGGCGATAAACTCAAACCAGTGCGCAATGAAAAAGGCGTTATCAATACCGGCTTGTTGGGTAAAATGATCCGCGCTACGTTAAAAATGTTGGCGCAATTACACCGCAATCAGGTAGTGATTCAAGCATTGCCGCGCACCCAAATTCGCTTAAATGCAGTCACCTATCAGCCGTATTTTGTGGGCATTCAAACCTTGATTAAAATGGATGATTTTCAAGGCTTCAATCAGAATCGCGCTGGATTAACGCCGAGCGTTGTTTTTGCTGCACCCGAATCATTTGATCCGCGTGGGCGCTTAACTCCCGCTACTGATATTTATGCGCTGGGTAAATTGGCGCTGCAATTGTTACTCGGCACCGAATTTGTTAATTATTTTACACCACAAGCGCCATTTCCAGACAATGTGCAAAACATTATCAACCAATTAAATTTGCCAGCACCTTGGCCGCGGTTTCTCGCTACCTGTTTACAAAAAGACCCGAAACAACGCTTTCAAAGTGCATTTGAAGCCGAGCAATTTTTGTTATCACCAGAACGACAAAAAGTTATTCAACAGCAACGTGCCGCAGCGACTGCGCCGCGAACTCAAACGCCTACACATTCAGGGCAAACTGCGGCACCAGCGCAGAAATGGATTTATCGAGAAAATCCGCAATTGCCAGATGCGATGTTATTAGTGTGGGGTGAACGACTGACCAGTAAAGATCAGCAGTTTAATTTCATAAAATTGTACAGCGATTATCAAAACAGTTATAACCTGCGCCCGCGCTTGTTTTTCCAAACGCAACACACGGGAACGGTAAATGACAATCCGTTTTTTGTAATGCTGCAAAATCAATTCAAATTCACAGTCATACCATTACAACAGAATCCAGTTGGCGTGTTACATCATGCGCTTGATCCGCATTTGTCAACGCTGCGCAATGTGATTGTGGTCGGTGGTGCGGATGAAGCGGGAGTGCAATCGCTATTGCAACATCCGCACGCTGGTAAGTGGCGGATTCATTGGGTTCGCGGTGCTGGCAATTGGAATCCAACCACGCGGGTGGAAACGGTGACGAATTTAGCCAATTATTTACGAGTGAAAAAACGTGAATATAGTGCCGCTGCATCAAATTGCGCCGCGCTGGAATGAAGTGCTCACGCCATTTCGAGCACGGGATTATGTTCAGGCGCTTGCCGTTGCGCAGCAATTTGTTGCTGAACTTGAGAGTGAATTATTGCCGTATCATTGGGGTTTCAATCCTTGTTGTAATGGATTTAGCGTTGCAACTCCCTGCACCGAACGATGTACTCCATGAATACGCTGGTTTCAATCCTTATTATAATGGATTTAGCGTTGCAACCGTTGACAACGATAAATCAAAAATTAATTTGGAGTCAAACCCAAAATTAAAAAATTATTTCCTTTGTTTTATTTATTCTTCGTGATTAAATTTTCGCTTTTTTCAATCACGCACCCAAACATTCGTCACGAAAATAAAACACCACTGAGTGTCCGGGTGTCGCCGCCCGCTGCCACTGCGCGAATCGCACCAGAAGGTCGTCACCCTCCATTGCCGCGACTACGCAAGTCCTGAAGCGGCTGCCGGTGCCGCAGTCGCGCAGCGCACGAAAACGGCAGCGCCGACGCAACGCCAATCCAATGCACCGATCCCGTCACGAGCGTATCCGCCATCAGAAGCGGATGATCGTGATTTTACTCTAAAATCAAAGCGTTATGCTCTGCATCCTTCGCCGCCACATACCACGCTCCTTCTCGCCCCGCCGCCCACACCCACTGTTTTGCCTACGTTCACAAGCTCGATGCTGATCCTGAAACGGGCGCAGACAGTGTGGAACATTTATTGCGCTGGGTTACGGCAGCAGTGCGCGAATTGTCAGCGCCGCCGCCAGTGCCGCCAAAGTTGCTGCTGTTGAGTGGCGAGCCGGACGCGGCGGCGACGCTTAATCTGGCGATTTACGGCGTGATTATCATTTTGCAGCGCACTTTTTCGACGCGAGCTAGTGTGCGCGACGCCCTGACGCAAGTGCTGGTAATAGCGCCCATGCCGCAAATCATTGTGTGCTGTGATGGGCGCGACGAATTGCGCCCGTCTATTTTATATCTTGCCAATCATCATCCTTTTCGCTTACTTGATTTAACGCAGCCACAATGGGAATTGCATTTACAAACTGCTTTACAAGAAGCGTATTTGTGGTATGGACAAACAGAAATTCAATTAGCTGATGCGGATGCGTTGCAACGAATGCACCTTATTTTACCGGAGGACTTTGGTTTAAAAGATGGCGATGAATTATTCGATGAATATGATGAAGGCACAAGTGGAATAGATGATACTGCGGATGGCTGCGGAAATGATGCGCCATGAAGCCAATTTATTTAATTGATACCAATATCTTATGTCAGTGGTTGACGGCATATTTGCCTAACTTTCAACAAAATAATCCGCATTTCCGCCTTATCAGCGCCAATAAAATCCGCCAGTTGATTGAAGGCGGCGATTATCGCATTTATGTGCCTGATGTCGTGTGGGCAGAGTTTTTAGGCGTCACGCTACATAAAAATATGGATGTTTCCGCTGATTTTGAGCAGTTTCAATTGTGGTTGTTTCGTTATCAATCTTATATCAAACAGATGCAAAGATTTATTATCCGCCAGCATCAGTTTTTTCAGTGGCCAGATACAAAGAAATCTCCGCATGTGTTAGCGACAAATTTAAGTGATGATGCGCAACTGATCGACTTGCCAACGTTTCAATGGTTGAAAAATAAACCTGAGAATTATGCTGGGCAAATTAAACTATTTGATGGAATGGATGCCACGATTTTGATTTATTTAGATGCGTTGGCGCAATTGCATCCACAGCAGATCATCACGCTGTACACCGCCGATAAGGCTTTGGCGCGGATTTTGGCACGGGTGAAAGTCCGTCATATTGACTGGTTTGCACAGAATACTGCCGCAAGCTATGCGCTCAAATAAACGCACTGCTGGCGCTATAAAAACCCGCTCCCAATTGAGGTGGTGAGCGGGTTTTTATTTGCTTCATTGCAGCAGTTTCGTTTAATAATATGTGTTTTAGCGTTGCCGCCAGCAAACGCGGAAACCATGCCAATGGCACACCGAGTGTCCTGCCGTCGTGTAATTCAACCCATAAATTGTTGTCATCAATACGGACATTTTTAGGTAACATACACATGCTGATTCCTCTTTAATGCGCGACTCAACGCCATGACTCCAGATGAATTTATTGCTAAATGGCAATCTACCACATTAAAAGAACGTTCTGCTGCACAAGAACATTTTCTTGATTTGTGCCAATTATTAAACGAACCAACACCGGCATCAATTGATCCAACCGGCGAGTTTTATTGCTTTGAAAAAGGAGCAAAGAAAACGACTGGCGGTGATGGTTGGGCGGACGTGTGGAAACGCGATCATTTCGGTTGGGAATATAAAGGCAAACGCAAAAATTTGAATGAAGCATTTGTCCAGCTCCATCGCTACGCTCCGGCATTGGAAAACCCGCCATTGCTCATTGTTTCCGATATGGAGCGGATTATTATTCACACGGCATTTAATGGGACGGTTTCTAAAGAACATGTGTTGCAGTTGGAAGATTTGCGCAATCCTGACAAATTAAAGTTATTAAAATGGGCATTTTCTGAACCGGAGCGGTTGCGCCCAACGCTCACCACTGCAACATTAACAGAAAACGCGGCGCGACAATTTGGTCAATTGGCGCAAACATTATGTGAACGTGGTCACGATACCCAACAGGTTGCGCATTTTTGCCAGCAAATTTTATTTTGTTTTTTTGCTGAAGATATTGGTTTATTACCCAATCAATCGTTTAGTAAGTTATTGGAAATTGGGCAGAAGCGTTTGGAGAATTTGCTGCCAATGCTCACCAATTTATTTAATACGATGGCAATTGGCGGATTCTTTGGCATTGAAGAAATTGATTGGTTTAATGGCGGATTGTTTGATGTAGTAACACCACTGCCATTAACCCGCGATGATGTGCGAATGTTGCGCGAATTGGCGCGATTGAATTGGTCAGCCATTGAGCCAAGTATTTTTGGCACTTTATTTGAGCGCGGACTTGATCCCAATCAACGTGAACAACTTGGTGCGCATTACACCGACCCAGAATCCATTATGCGGTTGCTCAATCCGGTGGTGCTTGATCCATTAAGAGAATATTGGCATCTTCAAAAGATTGAAATCGCAGCGTTAATGAAAAAAGCGGATGCTGCAAAATCAGCAAGCGCCCGCACTAAAGCAATGAAACCAGCGCAAGCATTGCTATCAACGGTATTTGAAAAGTTGCAAAATTTTCGCGTCCTTGATCCAGCGTGTGGTTCGGGAAACTTTTTGTTATTGGCATTGCGCGGATTGAAAGATTTGGAACACGAGGTAATTTTAGACTCTGAGCGTTTGGGATTGCCGCGCAGCTTTATCTCGGTTGGGCCGGAAAACGTGTTGGGTATTGAATTGAATCCCTATGCTGCTGAATTAGCACGGGTGACAGTGTGGATTGGTGAAATTCAATGGATGCTAAATCACGGGTTTTCATTGGCAAAAAATCCAATTCTGAAAACCATCAATATCATTGACCAACGTGATGCAGTTGTGAATGCAGATGGTTCGGAACCGAATTGGCCAACCGCTGATGTCATTGTCGGCAATCCACCGTTTTTAGGCGGTAGTAAAAAGCGCGGTGTATTGGGTGATGATTATTTTTCAACATTGGGAACTATTTATGCTGGGCGCATTCCCGCAGGTGCGGATTTGGTGACGTATTGGTTTGAAAAGGCGCGGGCGCAGATTGAAATGGGAAAAGCTAAAGCCGCTGGTTTAGTATCAACGAATTCAATTCGCGGTGGTGCAAATCGTCAAGTATTGGAGCGCATTTGTAAAACAACGACCATTTTTAATGCGTGGTCAGATGAGCCTTGGATTAACAGCGGCGCTGCGGTGCGCGTCAGTTTGATTTGCTTTGGGAATACAGAATTAACGCCAGTGTTGAATGGTGAAAAAGTTGCAGCAATTTATGCTGACTTAACGGCTGGTACAATTGAAGCCAATTCGGATTTAACAGACGCCAACACATTGACTGAAAATGCTGGCGTTGCTTTTCAAGGATCGCAAAAAATTGGCGCTTTCGATATTGCAGGTGAGTTAGCACGGGACTGGTTACTATTGCCAAATCCGCACAACAAACCTAATAGCGACGTATTAAAACCAAGCTGGAATGGGTTAGATGTAACGCGCCGCCAGCGTGATGGTTGGATTATTGATTTTAATGTGAAAATGCCAGAAATAGATGCAGCTTTTTATGAAGCGCCATTTGATTATGTCGTAACAAATGTTAAAGCAGAGCGCATTAAAAACCCGCGATTAGTGAGAGCAAAATACTGGTGGCGTCACGGTGATCCGCAACCCGCAATGCGTACTGCATTGAAAGAGTTACCGCGCTACATTGCGACGCCGCATGTTTCTAAACATCGCATTTTTGTTTGGATGCACCAATCTATTTTGCCGGATAAAATGCTGATTGTCGTTACCCGTGCTGATGACACCACTTTTGGTGTTTTGCATTCACGTTTCCATGAAATATGGGCATTACGAATGGGCACCAGTTTAGGCGCTACGCCGCGCTATACGCCGACCACGACATTTGAAACTTTTCCATTTCCAATGGGTTTAACGCCAGCGGATACAGGCAGCGGAATTGAAACTTTATACAGCGGTGCAATGATTCCAACAGTTGCAACTGAATACCGAGATCATGCAGTCGCTATTGCTGAGGCAGCATTTCAACTTAATCAATTGCGCGAGAATTGGTTAAATCCGCCAGAATGGATTGAGCGAGTGCCGGAAGTGGTGGCGGGTTATCCTGATCGCATCATTGCGAAACCAACTTACGCAGTGCTATTAAAACAGCGCACCTTGACCAATTTGTATAACAAAAAACCGGCGTGGCTGGTGAATGCGCATCTCAAATTAGATCAAGCAGTTGCCGCAGCTTATGGCTGGTCAAATGAATTGAGCGAAACCGAAATTTTACAGCAGTTATTGGCACTCAATAAAGTGCGGAGCAGTTAAACAATTTTGGTGCGTGTGCGCAAAATCATTCAACTGCTGGATGCGTGGTTTATTTCGTCAACGCCATAAATAAACGCGGCAATTTTTCTGGCAGCCGTTCCACGCGATCAATCACCGTGAAGCGATTACCAAAGCAATCGCGCACATATTCATCTGCGTGCGCATCAAGGTTAATGCAATAGGTATAAATCCCTTGTTGATCCAATTCCTGCACCGCTTGATGGGTGTCTTCAATCAACAAGCGTTCATCGGTGACATCAATATCATGCGGCTGTCCATCGGTGAGAATTAACAGCAATTTCTTTTCCGCTTGTCGCGCACTTAAATAATGCGCCGCATGACGCAATGCCGCACCCATGCGCGTTGAATAACCCGCTTCTAATGCTGCCAATCGCCCTTTGACTTGATCGTCCCACCGCTCGCTATAACCTTTAATGTGTTGATAACGCACTTCGTGGCGCGTATTGGATGAAAAACCGGCAATGGCGAATTCATCGCCTAGATGGTCAATTGCCCAACCCAATAATGCCACTGCTTCCTGACTCAATTCCAAAATACTCTGCGTACAACCGTCGGGAATCTGGTTAATTGATTGCGACAAATCCAATAATAGCATCACCGCAATATCGCGCCCGTCGTGGCGATGACTCATATTAATACGCGGATCAGGCGTTGCGCCGCCGCGATAATCAATTAACGAACGAATTGCGACATCCAAATCCAATTCGCTACCTTCTTCTTGATAACGCAGCCGGACGTATTGCTGCGGTTTAAGCAAATCGAGAATTTGTTTTAAGCGTTTGGCTAATTGCCGATGTTTATCAAGCAGCGCATCAATCAATGCCGGATCGCCGCTGGGATGCAATCCTTCATACAAACTGACCCAATCGGGGCGATAAGTCTTTGATTGATAATCCCATTCTGGATAATGACGCGGTGGCAAAGTCTCAATGTCATCCGCCCGCTGCGGCTGGCGTTCGGCGAACGTTTCCTCTTCATCGCCCTCTTCGATGTAGCGCCACAGATGCCGATTGTCGTCGCGGTAATCGACGTGGGTGTCGGTGAAATAGACGTTAGAGGACAAATCCTGCTGGCGACGGGTGCGGGCGATGTAGGAAATGGCGAGATTGGCGATTTCGGCAGTGCTGGAGGTTGTGCCGTCCGCCAACGCCGCGTGAAATCGTGCAACAAAATCAAGCAGTTCCGGCTGTTCGTAACCGTGATTGGGATCAAGCGCAGCGCGAGAAAACATCGCCAGCCGATGCCGAATGCACGACTCCTGCGCCGGATCGCAATCGTCGGCTTCGGGATGCGGATGCAGCGCCAACAGGATGCGGCGCAAGCCGGGATATTCGCGCAGCGCGAGCGTATCGACGCGACAATCCTCGAACGTTTCGACTGCAACCCGTTGAAAAGGACTTAAATTATCCGCGACCTGCGGCGTGCTCCAGCGCCAATGCGCGGCGATATGCGCGAGCACGGCGCGATACCGATCAATGCCGCTGACGCCAGCGCGGTCGTCATAACAATCGGGAACGCGCACGCCGAGCGCATCGAAATACGGTTGCGGTTTGCGCAATTCGTCAAATGCTTCGGAATAAGGCACGAGCATTTGATGTTCTTGCCATAAAGCGCGGAGATATAAATCAAGCTGGCGCTCGTGATCGACAAATAAAGTGCCATGCCGTTCGCGTTGTAATACGGCGCGACTATCAGCGGATTGCAAACTGAAATACTCGCGCTGGCGTTCGGGATGATCACCGTAATGACGCAGCCCGTAATCAATCCAATTGCGCAAACCGTGACAGGTTAATTGGCGCAATAAATATGGAATTTGTTCTAATAAATCCGGCAAGCTGGGGCTGGGAATAGTGGTATGAAAACCATGAATAGAGCCGGTCGTGCGCTCCATAAAATCTAAAATAATGTCGATATAACGCCCGAATAAATCGGTACACGGTAAGCGCCGCGAGACTTCAGCGATGCTTTGTAAAAATGGCAAAATCGCTTTGCCATTCGGACTGCGCGACATTTTCCACACTGCATCTGAAACTAATGCCAGCGTTTCCTCACCCAATTCAGAAGCGACTTGCGGCATCTTTTCTAAATACACCAGCACTGGCTCAAAGCCGCGTCCAATGCCGCAAATGATTGAAGCGCCGTGTAAATAATCGTGAATTCCCGTGGCACTTAACAGCAATTGTGCTTCTGCCATGCAATCGGGAAATACTTGATCGAGTTGTGGAAAATTGCAGCGCAATTGCTGGCGGTACGGTTGGAGTTCAGCAGCGGCGAGCGGGAGGAGTGCGGACATTAGAAACTCCTAAACGTTGTTAATTATTCGGTATTGGTTTGGGTTAAGCGTATAACAATTTGCCACGCGGTTCTGGAATATGACGCCCTAAATCACGCGCAGTGTCGATCCATTCTTGCATGATGATTTCAGCATTTTTCAATGCTTCTTGATAACTTTTGCCGTCCGCCATACAGCCGGGCAATTCGGGAACTTCGGCAATAAAACAATGATCTTCTGCGCTCCAATAAATAATAATTTCGTATTTAGTTGACATCAGATTTATTTCAATTTGTGTGTTTAATGGAATATAGTGGCAGTTATCAGTGCAGCATTTCCTAATAACGGCAATTCAATTAGTCAACCGAGAATGCTACGAATTAAACGATGGACTGAAAAGCAAGTGGCTTATATCGTCAGACGGCTCACCAACTTATAAAGTTTGGTAGTGCAATTTTCGGTAGGATGGTATTAAGTACAATACCTTGAGGAGTAAGAGTTAAATCGTTTCAAGTTCTATCAATTTTTGAGCACCCGCATTGAGTTAACGTTTTTTTGACATCCTTGCCGTAAGCGTTATTTCAATGCAGGTGCTCAACTTAGGTAATTACCTTTTTGAGTTAATGGTTGGTGCTTTTAACTCAAAAATCGCTTTGTAAAATTTAATTACTTCAATGACTTTAAGTTCAGGTTTAGGAGCAGGTTGTGCAATTAGTTTCAGGATTTCTGCCAACTGCCCGTTATTTTGGCAACCATTATTAATCCGTTGCGTAATTGTGTTACCTGTTTTCTGACAAGGATTAAATTTAACAGAAATATATTCTGTCTTAATCTCGTTTTCATCAAGGAATACATTAATTTCTTGTAATGCTACATCATAGGCATCAAAACCCCAAATACTACTACTATAATTTGGAATTTTACTCTCGAACTTGTCATTATCAAAAGCGACTAACGCTTGCCAAGCTGATCTGATTTTAGCCTGATACTCACGAATCAACTTGTACTGTTGCGGAGTAATCTTTGTTGATGGCGGATTGCGCTGTTTGTCGGGCGTATTGGTGATTTCCCTTTGAATTTCATCATTCGCAACATCAGACAATGAAATCGTTTGATTATCAGTTAAAAAGTGATTGACAACATTGGTCTCAAAATCTGTAGAAAAATATGCCGTTTGAAGTTCCTTGTTGCATTCTTCACCAGGCTTAGACGCAAGGATCACACACAAAGTGTTATGCTTTTCTTTGCAGTCCTCCCCACTATATTTATCAGAAAGCTTGCACACCGAATCTGATAACGTATTTTTAGATGACAATAAAGAACGAAGAAAAGTTTCAGCAGATACAGCCAGTGCAACTGCTAAAACCACTGCGCCAGCAACAGCTGGTATTATTTTTTTGTTCTGCTTGTTTTTTATCTTTTCTTTTTTCTTTGACATATCACGGCGAGCGCAGGACTCGTTCCATAGCAAGTTATCAGTTGCCGGAGGCAGTGCCAGCTCGGTAAACAAATGATGATAGCAATCAGTCAATTCCGAACGTTTAATAGGATCGCTTTTCCCTTCTTGTGTCCAATCAATTGTGGCTGTAATCAGTTGGGTTAAATCGCCCTCTAAACACCTTGTCAGTTTAGCGGTAATATCATCAATAGCTTCCGGCGACAGTTTTTCAACCGCAACATCACCCAGAATCAACAATTCATCGCCTTCGCGCTCACTGTTAACCTGCTTAACTGAGTGCTTAACAGCAAGCCATGCGGCGCCGCGCAATTGTTGACGCGCCATCTGCACAAGTTGATCTAATTCAAGTACATCCTCGTGCCAATTGTTAGCCACCAATGTACGATGATTCCATTTGCCAGCGCGGGGGGTTACAGCGATTAAATACGGCATGATAAATTACTCCTTATCTCCAAGCAGGTAGGGTTGGTTCACCGGGAATACCAGTTAAGTTCAATGTGACAGAAGCATTGATTGTGCTTTCTGTCTGCATTTCAATTGTCTCGCCATTTATATTGTTTACTTTAAGGTGTTTCACTCCGCTACTTTGGTCATCGCAAACCCAACAACCCATTTCTTTTGTATCAACACGAATCTTGAGTTTATCGTTCAATCGTGCTGTAACTTTATAAGTATTATTAGTTGTTGTTGGATCGAAAGCAGATGTTGTCCCTGCATCAGCCTTAATGTCGGGAATGATGATAACTGGTGTATCATCAATCAGAACGGTCAGTTGGGTATTGCTATCTGCATCTTTTTTCCAACGCACAGACCTGACCGATAAAGTCAATTTCATTGGCTGGGTTTGCGCATTTAACCAATCCAAATATGCCTGCACTTCGTTCTGCATCGTTTTTAACGGCGCGGATGCTAAATATCGGTGTAGTAAATCAGATGATCTGTTATTGCGTGCCTCTTCATACAAGTTTTGATCGTGTACGCGATTAATCTGTTGTATCAGTTGCTTCTCTTTTTTAATGCCTACTGATGTTCTTAGCTTCAAATCAATCGGCCATTGTAAAATTTGCCCGTGCAAAGCATACGCAGCTTCAATATTGCCCTTTTCAAGAGCCTGCTGAATAGCTGATTCAAGATAATTCAATGCTGCTTGCTCGAAATTTTCAATTAAAGGTGTAATGTTTTTGTCAGCATTACGTTGTTGCAACATGGTCGCGGCTTCAACCGTTTTACCTGCTTTAAGTGTTGACACATAAACCTTATAAAATTCATCCCAATTGCCCTGAGCTGCGATGTTAGCTACCAATCCAATTGCGTCAGGGCGATGATGGCCATTTGGAAAAACTGTTAAATATTGCTGCGCACGTTCTAATTGTTTTTTCGGTGATTCGGCGTGTTGTACTTCAGCCCAATACACCTCCTCACGTCCGTGCCGCAGTACAGTTAATTGCCCTTCCGCTTGTGTGGCAGTTAATACAAGCCGTTTTGCAAGCCAATGCAACGGTGATTCACTATAAGATGCAAACCACTTTTCAGCAGCTTGTACAGCGGGTCCGGCAGCTTGGGGATCGTCAATCGTATGCTTATGTACTTGATAACGCCAAAAATCCCAACTCCACTCTGAAATTAATAACATTGACGCAGCAATTATAAAAGTGATTGCAATACGAGTCACAAATGCGAACGTTGCTTGTCCCAACAGATGCTTTGCTTCGCTGTATAATGGATCAGTGGTCAATAACTCTTTATTGAGTTTACGCCCGCGATGAACTAAAGACCAAATCGAAAATGGCCAGGGTATAAACCACTTAGCAGTAGGTTTCAGTGTGCTATTCAAATCATTACGATAAATTGCAACATCTATTTCATCGCGGCGCTGTGCCGCCCAAATAAATGGTTCCTCTAAACCAAAGGAATGCAAAGGTAATAACGATTTTGGGCGGTCATTCGTATTGCATTCACCAATTGCGCTGATTGGGAATACCTCAAAATACCGATCAGGATTAGCGACCGCGCTGCGCAAGGCATTAAATAAACCATGATGGGGTGGCACCGGTTTTTGATTGAGAAATTCTTTTAACCTTTGTTGCGCTTGCTGCATATTTTGATCTGTGAGATTTCCAATGCGATCCCACTTAGTCAAAATCATTGCAACTGGTATACTCAATTGCCTTTCGCCCCGTTCGCTATGTAAGAGGCTAAAACTTTCCTTTAAACTATGTAGCCGCTTACCATCATCATCAAATGCTGAAGCCCCGCTATTCAGATGCGGCGTGGGTGCTAAAACTAATAGCGCATCCTTGTCTTTTAATTGTTCACGCAATCGGCTGGCGCGTTCGGTGTTAGATAGCGTTGAATCAAGCGATTCACCAGAATAATCGATTAATTCGATACGATAGGTGCGTTGCCCATCGCTGAAGTCAAAATCGAAAATCATCTTTGCATGATCGGATGCTGTCGGTTCTGGCAAGCGCCCATTCTTGAGTGCATCTATTGCTTTATCAAGAGCTGCTTTACCTTCTTCCAATGCTCGATAACGTTCAGCTTTTTCACTCGTTGGTTTATTATGATTTGGTTCTGGAGGAAGAGGCAGACGAGTACAATTATAATTAGAATTATCAAGCGATACATGATCCATACCAAGTGCGGCTAATAATACGGTTTTTCCTGCATTAGTTGAACCAAATAAGGCAAACCGATAAATTCTTAATGGGTTATTCGTAATTGGCGCTGTATCAGGTGGCGGCAGAGAGTTTTGCGCTTGTTCAGTTGAGGCTTTTTGCTGTGGCAATGGTGCGCCATAATGCGAATATAACTGTTTAATACTATTGACGAAACCCTGACCTGAAACATTTAATCGCCATTCGCCATTATGTTGATACACTTCACAAAGAACTAACGCTTTATACTGTGCAATATCGTTAAAAGTAAACTGAGCAAAATCATGTGCGACACAACGCAGCGTATGGATTTTTGAAAAATCAGCATCTGCCATTGTAATAGCAACAGTCACTCTTCTCACCTGTGTAGGAATGACTTGAAAACAGATTTTCAATACCACATGACCAGTAGTAGTGCTCAAATTTAATGCACCTTCTAATAGGGTCGGTTGGTCAACTGATAATATCGTTTCTGGCGTGCATATCTTATTATTATCACCTAGCAAAAAAGCAGTAATATTTAGCTTGGGAATAGTTGGAGCTGCTGACGCCCAAAATACTTCTAAAGCCAATTCATTGTTTGGAATTTTTACTTTGGCACCGGAAACGAGGTTTTGCATTACATTCTCCGAAAAACTGATGATGTTAGTGGCTTCTCTTTAAAGAATACCGATCTGCGGGACAATCAAGGTTTAGCTGTTAGGAGTTACGCAGTTGCGAACAAGCCATACAATGGTGCTGATAAATAAAATCG
>DYNM01000101.1 GCA_020721065.1 Thiocystis violascens
CCACCACCGCGTAACCGCCCTTGATGCGCCGATGCACGCGCTCGATGGCATCGAACACATCATCCGCTGCGGGACGCAACTTACCGCAGCGCTGCATTTCATGGGCAAACACATTCAGTAAAACTTCCGAATCCGACGTGGTATTGATATGACGCAGATTCTGCTCATGCAGCTCGCGGCGCAATTCGTCGGTGTTGGTCAAATTACCGTTATGCCCCAAACCAATGCCATAAGGCGCATTGACATAAAACGGTTGCGCCTCGGCCGCCGTGTCGCTGCCCGCCGTCGGATAACGCACATGCCCAATGCCCATCGTGCCATGCAGCTGGCGCATATGCCGGGTGTGGAATACATCTTTCACCAGCCCCTTGTCTTTGCGCTGAAACAGACGACCGTGTTCACTGGTCATGATGCCCGCCGCATCCTGACCGCGATGCTGCAAAATGGTTAGCCCGTCATAAATCGTCTGATTAACCGGCGAAAAACCTACAAGACCAATAATTCCGCACATGGGTATGACTCACAAATGAAAATGGCTAGACATATCTTGGGGCAATAGATTAGAAATCGACTGCGCCACGGGGGTTAAATAACGGATCACCTGCGATTCTTTCCACCAGGGATCCTGCGGCATGGGGGTCAGACTACCCAGCAACAACAACACGCAGACCAAAAACACCCCACGTACCAAACCGAACACCACACCGATGCTGCGATCCGAACCCGACAAGCCAGTTTTTTTGACTAACAAGCCGACCACCGCGTTGATGACTCCGCCGACGATCAGTGTGGCGATGAACAGTGCGACAAAGGCAATCGCGAGCCGCGCCGAAGGAATATCCACACTCGCTGGAACCAGTGGAGCCAAGTGCGTGCAGTAATACAACGCCACCAGAAACGCCGCCACCCAGGTCAAAAGCGAAATCATCTCCTTCATAAAGCCGCGCAAGATACTGATAAGCGAGGAAAACGCGATGATACCAATCAACACAAAATCAATGGTGGTCAACTGCATGAGAAGCACGTACTAGAAATGAAGGCGCATTCTAACCGCTAGGGGCAGGCGCCGCCATGCCATCTTCGAGAATCCATTGAATTCACCAAACCGAACAAAATAGTTGCCCAC
>DYNM01000102.1 GCA_020721065.1 Thiocystis violascens
CGTTGTAGCCGGTGTAGCGTGAAACTTCCTTACCCTTTTCAAACAGCACAATCGTTGGCGTAGCGAATAGCGCTTTTTCCAGCGTCCAATCCTTGGGTGGATTGGGGTTAAACGTGGCAACAATCGGCGTGCTTGCCTTCCAGCCGTCCAACACTTCGGCGTGGAATTTCTTGCAGAACGGGCAATCCTCGGCCTCGAACACAATCAATTGGCGGTCAAAATGCAGTTTTTCCGCATCCAAGGGCGGAGCCACGACTTTAGCCGCTTCGCCCGGATAAGCCACCCCCGTGCCGCCTAAACCACAATAGCCATTCGGATTCTTTTTCAGGTAATCCTGATGGTAATCCTCGGCGCTGTTGTAATTGCGCAGCATGGCAATCTCGGTGGTAATCGTGCCGCGCCCGGCTTTCGTTAAAGCCTGCTGGTAGGCATCGCGTGTTTCCAGCGCCACCGCCTTTTGCGCTTCGTCGTTGAAATAAATCACGCTGCGGTAGCTGCTGCCGCGATCATTGCCCTGACGGTCGCCCTGGGTGGGGTCATGACTTTCCCAAAACTTGATGAGCACTTTTTGGAGGGACACTTTTTGCGGGTCAAAGGTGACTTTAATCACTTCAGCATGATTACGCTGTTTGGCGCGCCCGCTTTGAATCTCTTTTTCCAAACCCAGTACATCGTAATATCCAACCTTGACCGCATCGCCCCCGGCATAGCCGGACTCGACATCCAGCACGCCGGGAATCTCGGACATGCGCTTTTCTGCGCCCCAGAAACACCCCATGCCCAACACAATCGACTCGGACTGTGCCGCATTCACCATCATTGGCATGACCATCATTAGCCCTCCCAAAAAAACCGCTGCTAATCGCTGCAACAACATCATCACACACCACCTGTTTTATATTCGAACAGTTACAAAGACAACCTTGGCAAACCAATGGTTCAGGGCAGGCGAAGCTGCTCGTGAACCGTGACCGCCACCTGCGCCAGCTCGGCTTTATCCGCGCCTGCGGAAATGGCATAGCCGACACCGTGATCAATCCAGAAAAACACTCCAATCGGCCCGATCTCGGAAAATTGAAACGCCGTCTCCTTGTCATCACCCGTCTCACGAGAAACGT
>DYNM01000103.1 GCA_020721065.1 Thiocystis violascens
GTGGTGCTGAATGATCCGCTGGTGCGCTTTGAATTCATCTTTAGCCGGAATGAAGTGGGGCATCGGTTGATTGAAGGTGCGGTGGATACGGTGGTTGATCTCACGTGTCAGCGTTGCCTAGAGCCTGTGGCAGTTGAGATTCATGCCAAAGTGATGCTTGGTGTGCTCAACAACGAGCAGGATGTGGGCAAATTGCCGGAATCAACCGAGCCGTTGGTGATTGGTGAAAGTCCGGTTTGGCTGGCTGACTTGATTGAAGATGAGATTTTATTGGCATTACCGGTTGTGCCACGACACGAGCATCTTTGTGTGCCATCGCATCGTGAGTACGATAATGCCGAGGTGGTTGAAAATCCATTTGCGGCCTTGCGTGGTTTGGTTAAGCCTTCCACGCATTGATCCGCTTAGTGATGATGTTTTTTTGTGATTTTTTGAGTTTTTTGGAGTTTTGAACCATGGCCGTACAACAGACCCGCAAAAGCCGTTCCAAGCGTGACATGCGTCGCGCACACGACTTTTTGACCAAGCCGACCGTTTCTATCGAGCGTACCAGCGGTGAAGCGCATTTGCGCCACCATGTGAGTGCCGATGGTTTCTATCGTGGTCGCAAGGTGATTGAGACAGCAACCGGGCAAGAGTAAGTGCAGGCAGGCGGCTAGCGGCCAATGGAGTTAAACTTCAGCCGCAGCGTCGTTTTATGCCCGAGGGGCGGCACGATGTCATCGTGCCGCTTTTTTTTACCCCACAATTTTGATCGAGTGGCTCCATGACCATCACTATCGCTTTGGATGCGATGGGCGGCGACCATGCCCCCGGTATTGTGCTTGACGCGGCGCTGGCCGCATTGCAACACCATTCCACGCTGAATTTAATTCTTGTCGGTCATGAGGATCTGCTGCGCGACGAGCTGGCTCGCCGTAATGCCGCGTCTGATCCGCGTTTGCGTATTCAGCACGCCAGCGAAGTGGTGGCGATGGATGAGTCGCCCGCGCTGGCTTTGCGCGGCAAAAAGGACTCCTCCATGCGTGTGGCCATTAATTTGGTACGTGATGGCACGGCACAGGCATGTATCAGTGCGGGCAATACCGGTGCTTTGATGGCGA
>DYNM01000104.1 GCA_020721065.1 Thiocystis violascens
TATAAATCCGACTTATGCCAGATACAACTCAGAAAAACACTCAACATTTAAATACGCAAAACCCAAGCAAACCCCAGATATCCCGCACCTATCCAGCTTTTGTCTATACTCTAGTCAGGCTGGAGCGCCATTAGCATTTTTTATTTCTTGCACATTTTTTTATTCGGGTATAAAAAGTGCGCCAAATAACACACCGTACTCGCGCAAGAGGATAGGACATGATTCAGGCAACTGCACTGCAACATTCATTCACGGAAAAAATGCGCTCTATCTATGAGCTCGCCAAGCCTAAGGTTGTGTTCTTGATTGTGTTCACCGCTTTTGTCGGCATGTTGTTAGCGGTACCCGCAGGCGCATGGCCAACCGGCATGGAATGGGAGCGCATGTTCTTTGCCCTGTTGGGGATTGCATTAGCTTCAGCCGCAGGCGCGGCGATCAACCATTTGCTGGATGAGCGCTACGACACGCTGATGGATCGCACGCACAGCCGTCCTCTACCTACACAGCGCGTCAGTGCGCGTGAAGTTTTGCTGGTTGCCTTGTCTTGGGCCGCCGTGTCAATGGGCATTCTGATTTGGCAGGTCAATGTATTAACGGCTGTACTGACTTTTTTTGCCCTGATTGGTTACGCGGTGATTTACACCGTCTATCTCAAGCACAACACGCCGCAGAATATCGTGTGGGGTGGCGCGGCTGGCGCTGCGCCGCCGCTGCTCGGCTGGACAGCTATGACAGGACAAGTGACCATTGAAGGTTTGGTGTTATTTCTGATTATTTTTGTGTGGACACCGCCGCACTTCTGGCCATTGGCCATCCGCCGCGTGGAGGATTACCGCAACGCAGGCATTCCCATGATGCCGGTGGTCAAAGGCATTCATCACACCAAATATCAAATCCTGCTTTACACCATGGTGATGGTGGCGGTGAGCCTGCTGCCTACAACCATCGGCATGAGCGGCCTGCTCTATCTTGGCGCGGCTTCTGCCTTGGGCGCGGTGTTTTTGGTCTATGCGTGGAAGCTTTATCGTGAGCCTGATAACGCGAGTGAAAGTAAAATGGCCATGCCAACCTTCGGCTACTCCATTCTTTATTTGATGCT
>DYNM01000105.1 GCA_020721065.1 Thiocystis violascens
GGCATACAAGTTGGCATCCACTAACACATTCAGCCAGCGCATGAGCTGGGTTTCGCTCATCACCCAATCTTCGCTCAGAATGCGTTGATGAAGTTCACTCAGGCGTTCTTTGTTTTCTTCAAGCTGCTTGTTTTTCGTCCAGGGCATGAGTTTATTGACGAGCGGCGCGGGAGCGCGGATGGCCTCTTCAATAGCGTGCATCTGCTCGAAAAGCTCTTTTTTATTGCCGTCCGAGGTGTTGATTTGTAAATGTTTCTCGCGCATTTCATCCGCGCTGATTTCAAGGTGCAGGGTATGAAACTCACCCAAAGCGGAGTCAATGTCACGCGCCTGTGTGCTTAGGCGCTCATAGTTGAGTTGTAGCTTTTCGGCGAATTGGGCGGGGTTCTTTAGACAGTCTGCCATCACTAACATGGCGCGCGCGATGCGTGCGCGTAAAGTGTGAATTTTCACCACGGATTCACGTAACGGGTTAATGGCTAGATCCATGGCGTAAGTGGTCATTTTTCGTTGCCGCCATGTCTCAAGCGTTGACGCAAGATCTTTGATTTTCTGTTGTAACTGTTGATGAGCAATGATGGCTTCGTTATCCTGCGCCATGCCCACAGCACGTTCGGCAGGGGCGCCGAACATCTGCTCGAACATTTGTCGCTCTCGCAGTTCGCGCACACTGATTTCAAACGCCATTTTTTCCAGAACACCGCGCAAGGGCTGTGCGGTGTTGCGGATCATTTCGGCCGGAATGTCATTAGGCAAAAGCTCTGGGGGGCATTCCGCCAGTTCCTTGATGGATCTGGAACGGGCGAAATTAATAAATTCCTCAAGGCTCATGCGCTGGGTCATACATGCTCCGCTGTGGTGAGTTAGGCGTTGCCCTTAGAGTCTGTCCAACATTTTTCCAAACGACGCATTGCGGCACAAAAAAACCACTTCAAAAGCTCACATCGCTGTCTATGTTACGCTTTTTCGGTGGTTTTTTCGTTTGCACTGCATCCGCTAATCGAGACTTCGAATGGACTCTTAGATTCTCGGGCTTTAGTCCTTGAAACGGCTGAACACCAGGCTGGCATTCGTGCCGCCAAAGCCGAAGCTGTT
>DYNM01000106.1 GCA_020721065.1 Thiocystis violascens
GAACGTCATCTTTGTGGCGGCGGAGAGATTCTAATTGACCTTCGAAAATCACCACGTTGTCGCGCAAGACCCGAATCGGATTGTTGCGTTTGACCGTTCCGTCGACCACCAAACAACCCGCGACTTGGATCGTTTTGCTGACTTTGAAGACTTGACGAACTTCCGCCGTGCCGAGAATTTGTTCACGAATTTCAGGCGATAACATTCCAGAAATCGCTTTCTTAACTTCTTCAATTGCCTCGTAAATAATGCTGTAATAACGCAAATCTACGCCGTTTTCGGTGGAAATCCGTCGAGCTGCTGCGTCTGCCCGCACGTTGAAGCCGATTAACACCGCGCTCGATGCCACCGCTAAATTCACGTCGGTTTCGGTGATGCCGCCCACGCCTTTCGCAATGATCGATACTTTAACTTCCGCCGTCGACAATTTCACCAACGAATCCGCCAACGCTTCGACCGAGCCTTGAACGTCAGCTTTGAGGACGATATTCACCGCCATCATTTTGCCTTCTTCCATTTGCGAGAAGATGTTTTCGAGTTTCGCGCTGTGTTGTTTGGCGAATTTGACTTCGCGGAATTTACCTTGTCTAAATAAGGCAATTTCACGCGCTTTGCGTTCGTCGGCAACCATGATCACTTCGTCACCCGCCATTGGCGTGCCAGACAACCCTAAAACTTCCACAGGAATCGAAGGTCCAGCGTTGTCGATGGGGAGTTCGTTTTCGTCCAACAACAACCGCACGCGCCCGTATTCGTGACCCGCTAAGATCATGTCGCCTTTGTTCAAAGTGCCGCGTTGTACCAAAATCGTGGCGATTGCGCCGCGTCCTCGATCTAAACGTGATTCGATCACCACACCGTGCGCAGGTCCGTCTACAACGGTTTTTAATTCAAGGACTTCCGCTTGTAATAAAATGGTGTTAAGCAGATCGTCGATGCCGATGCCTTTTTTCGCTGACACGTCCACGAACATCGTATCGCCGCCCATTTCTTCGGCAACCACACTGTGCGTCAATAATTCTTGGCGAACTTTGGCGGGATCGGCGGCGGGTTTGTCGATCTTATTAACCGCAACGATCAACGGGACATT
>DYNM01000004.1 GCA_020721065.1 Thiocystis violascens
ATTTTATTTATCAGCACCATTGTATGGCTTGTTCGCAACTGCGTAACTCCTAGCCTTTTAACGCTAAAAATAAAAAGTTCCCAGAACCACACGCTGGGTCAAGGATGCGGAAATTGCGCAAACGTTCTAACAATGTCGTAAATAACGCCTGCGCTGCTTGACGGCTTTTTGTTTGCGTCACCGCAGTTTTAATTGCGTTCCATTCTGCTCGCAAGGGTTCTAAAACGACCGGATTCACAATCCGCATAATGGCTGCTGCGTCGGTATAATGTGCGCCCAATTGTTGACGTTGTTTTGAATTCAAACTGCGCTCAAATAAGGTGCCAAAAATGCTGGGTTCAATCGTCGCCCATTTTAGTTCCGCTAATTTGCGCAGCAGTTGAATATCAGCGAGCGTTAGCGGTAATCCCGTCGCAGCACTCAATACATCGCTGATCGCCAGCGTATTCAATGCTTGTTCCAATTGTTGCGTCACAACGAGCGGGCGCTGTTGACCGACATCAAGCAATTGTGTGAAGAACTGTTTGGGCAATATGCCGATTTCTTGCGCTAAAAACCCCAATAACAACTGCTGAATTAAATGCGTTATTTGCATTGGCGCATGACCGCGTTGGCGCAGCGTGAGTGTGAATTCAGTCAATTGCTGCGCTGCCAATGCAGTATTAGTCACATTCCCAATTCCAAACGCGGATTAAATGCCAGCCGTTCTGCCATTAACCGATATAATTCTCGCGCTGCGTCGTTAATCACCGGCGGATTGACTATTTCTAATAGCGCAATCACATCGCCGGGCGGTAAACCCGGCAGCCCGCGTCCTTTTAAGCGCAACTTTTGCCCACTTTGCGAGCTGGGCGGAATTTTGACGCTCACGACGCCGCCGGGCGTGGGCACCGTCACCGTCGCGCCGAGCGCGGCTTCCCAAGGTGCGACCGGCAGCCGCAATTTGAGGTCTTTGCCGTCCAAGGTGAAATGCGGATGCGGTGCAAAATCCAGCTCTAAAAACAGGTCGCCAGCCGCGCCGCCGTTGGCACTCGCGCCACCTTGACCAGCCAGCCGAATCTGGCGTCCCGGCGTCACGCCTTCGGGAATGCGCACGTTGAGCGTGCGGGAGCGAAAACGCTGCTGGCCGTTCACGACGCCGTCGGGCACCTCAACCGTGATTTGGCGGGTCGCGCCGTGATACGCATCCTCCAGCGTGATCGTGGTTTTGACGGTGTGATCGTCGCCACGCCGACCGCGTCGCGGTTCGCGCCCGTCGCTGCGAAAGGCGCGATCAAAGATGTTGGCAAATAAATCTGCAAAATCAGTGGTTTCGCCGCCATTGGCATGAGCGCCAGCTCCCGCTGGTGGCGGACGAAATTCCTGACCAGCTCGCCAATTGCTGCCCAGCGCGTCATACGCCGCCCGTTTTTTGGGATCGTGCAGCACTTCATTGGCTTCATTGATTTCTTTGAAGCGATTTTCCGCATCCGGTTCTTTGCTGACATCGGGATGAAACTTCCGCGCCAGCCGCCGATAGGCGCGTTTGATCTCGTCGGCAGTCGCAGTCCGCGCCACGCCGAGCGTTTTATAGTAGTCCTTGTATTGCATGGAGTTTTCTCACCAGAAACCGCGCTCACCAGCGAGCGAGATGGGTGTTTTACGGCCGCCAATCGCGCCACGAGGCAGTGACGCGCTGACGGGCTGGAAGCAGCATGGAATGGGCATGACAGAGCGCAATTGCCAGCGCGTCGGCTTCATCCTCGGCCGGCAGATGCGGCAGCGCCAGCAGCACTTTTACCATCTGCTGCACCTGCGCCTTGACCGCAGCACCGCTGCCGACGACCGCCAATTTGACCGTTTTGGGGCTGTATTCCTGCACCGGCAAACCGGCTTTGATGCCCGCACAGAGCACTGCGCCCCGCGCTTGCCCCAATTTCAACGCCGCGCTGGGATCGCGGGCGAAGATCAATTGCTCAACCGCCAACGTCTGCGGCTGCTGATCAGCGATGATGGCGGCGACGCGATCAAACAAGGTGCCGAGCCGCTCCGGCCACGGCTGGTCGCCAACGCGAATGCAGCCGCTGGCGATCCACACGCTGCGGCGTCCATCAGAGTCGATGATGGCAAAACCGGTGCAGCGTGAGCCGGGATCAATGCCGAGAATGCGCTGGAGCTGGCGCGGAGCGGGATTAACCATCGAGCGCAGCGAGAATCTCATCCGCGATGTCGGCGTTGTGATACACCTCCTGCACATCGTCGAGTTCTTCCAACATCTCAATCATTTTCAACAACTTTTCCGCCGTCTCGCGTTCCAACTCAACCAGCGTCGCCGCGTTATAAGTGATTTCGGCCGCCTCGGTATCAAAGCCAGCGTTCGTCAACGCATCCTTGACCGCCGCAAACGCCTCCGGCGTGGTCACAACATCAATCGCGCCATCGTCATAAGTCGTCACATCATCCGCGCCAGCTTCGAGCGCCGCATCCATCACCGCATCTTCATTGGTGCCGGGCGGCAAACTGATCACGCCCTGCTTGGTGAACAGGTAGCCGACCGAGCCATCAGTGCCCAGATTGCCGCCGCGTTTCGTGAAGGCATGGCGCACATCCGACGCAGTGCGATTGCGATTGTCGGTCATGCAATCGACCATCACCGCCACGCCGCCGGGGCCGTAGCCTTCATAACGAATCTCCTCATAATTCTCGCCTTCCATACCACCCGCGCCGCGCTTGATCGCCCGCTCCACCGTATCGCGGGGCATGTTGGCCCCAAACGCCTTATCCATCGCCAGCCGCAGACGCGGATTTGCGCCCGGATCGCCGCCACTTTCTCGCGCCGCCACCGTCACTTCCCGAATTAACTTCGTCCACATCTTGCCGCGCTGTTTATCCTGCGCTGCTTTCCGATGTTTGATATTCGCCCACTTACTATGACCTGCCATTACGACACTGCTCCTAAATAAAAACTGACTACACATTGATAAAAAATACCGAATATTGGATAAATACTCTGCTCTATTGTTGTGGCGATGCTGTACGCCGTCGCAATAAATAAATATCCATTAACCAACCTTTATTCTCGCGTACCTGCGCTTTCAAATGCAACAAATCATCCCGCACTTCATCCACCGCACCCGCCATTAACACTTCATCAGGACAACCGAGATAACCGCCCCAATACACGTCCATATTTTGCCCGGTGAAGCGTTGAAAAGAAGCATTATAATCCAGCATCACCACTGCATTATCAATCGTCGCTGGATCGCAGGTTTCAACATAGCGTCCAGTGGTAATGGTGATGTTTTCACCCACGCGATTGAGCGGGATTTTATGTTTCGCCGTCAACACCTGCACCGAGGTAATCCCCGGAATGATCTCGAATTCAACCAGTTCATCCGTAGTGGCGACCACTTCAGCAATGAGCGAGACCGTTTGATCATATAACGACGGATCACCCCACAATAGAAAAGCGCCCACTTGACCATCATTCAATTCATTCCGAATCAACCCAGCAAATAAAGCGCGTTTTTCATCATGCCACACCTGCACATCATTTTGATAATCAACCGTTTTGGCACGCGCTGGACTATTCACCGTCACCACCCGATACTGCTGCGCATCACAATATTGCTGCAAAATTGCATGACGCATTGCCAATAACTCTGCTTTACCGCGCCCCTCTTTTTCTAACATAAAAAAGACATCAACTTGTTTCAGCGTGTTAATAGCTTGCAGAGTAAGATAGTCGGGATTGCCCGGTCCCATTCCAATTAAATAAAGTTTTTTCATAGTACGTTGTCTCTTTAGTCCGGCGATTGCACCACTGGCGGTAGCAGCAGCGGCGTTCTATAGCGGTTTAAGGATGTCGTTGCTATTATCGCCAACCTGATCCAATTTCCCTAGATTAAGTGCTGAATTGGTGCGGCTCTTGCTCTAACGCTCGGTCGTCACCACCTCTTGTCGGCTACCCTAACCGACTGTTTTTTATTCACCCCGGAGTTGCCAATGCGTATTCTCTTTGTCCACCCTAACTACAGCGCCGGTGCCGCCGACATCGCGGGTAACTGGTCGCCAGCTTGGGTTGCCTATCTGGCCGGCTATCTCAAGTCGGGTGGCTATCAAGATTATCAGTTCGTCGACGCGCTGGTGGACAAGCTGGATGACGACCAATTGCGCGTCGCCATTCGCAATGCCCGCCCTGATATTGTGGCGACAACGGCAATGACGCCGATGATTTATACCGCGCAGCGCGTATTACAAATTGCGAAAGAAGAACATCCCAATGTCATTACCATGCTTGGCGGTATTCATCCGACATTCATGTATGCGCAAGTATTCAATGAAGCGCCATGGATTGATGTCGTGGTGCGCGGTGAAGGTGAAGCCGTCACGCTCAATTTAGTCCGCGCTATTGATGAAGGACGCTGGCTGACTGACCGCGAGAACATTAAAGGCATTGCTTATGTCGATGACAATAAAAAAGTCATCGCCACACCGGTTGAACCATCAATTAAAGATGTCGATTCGATTTGGCCAGATTGGAGCGTGTTGGAATGGAAAAAGTACATTTACATTCCGCTCGGCGTTCCAGTTGCAACCCCGAATATGGCACGCGGTTGTCCGTTTACATGCAGCTTCTGCTCGCAATGGAAATTCTGGCGTGATTATCGCGTGCGCAGTCCCAAGCGCATGGTTGATGAGATTGAAGAATTGGTGAAGGTTCACGGCATTGGCTTCTTCATTCTCGCCGATGAAGAACCGATGATTAACAAGAATATGTTTGTTGAGTTCTGTCAAGAATTGATTGACCGCAAACTTGGGATTTTGTGGGGCATTAACACCCGCGTCACCGACGTGATGCGCGATGAAGATTTACTGCCGTTCTATCGCAAAGCTGGCTTGGTGCATATTTCACTTGGTACCGAAGCAGCAGCGCAGTTAAATTTGGATCGTTTCGTGAAAGAAACGACAGTCGCACAGAATAAACGCGCCATTCAATTGTTGCAGCAGAACGGAATTGTAACTGAAGCGCAGTTTATTGTTGGTTTAGAGAATGAAACCCGCGCTACGCTGGAAGAAACCTATGAGATGGTGATGGATTGGGGCGCAGATATGGCCAATTGGTCGATGTTCACGCCATGGCCGTTCTCCGATATGTTTACGGAAATGGGCGATAAGGTGGAGGTGCATGATTATTCTAAATACAACTTCGTCTCACCAATTATGAAGCCCGATAACATTGATCGCGCTGAATTACTGGATGGCGTGATGGCGAATTATCGGCGCTTTTATATGCGCAAGATGTTTTTCCAATATCCGTGGGTGAAAGACCCGGTACGCCGCCGTTATTTGCTGGGCTGTATTAAGGCGTTTTTGAAAAGCGCAGCAGAGCGGCGGTTCTATCAATTGGGGCAGCAGAATTATTGGGGTCCGCTGTTGAAAAAACTCATTCGCTTTGATTATGACAAGAGCAAATCGAAGATCGTTGAGCCAGATCATAATGCGTGGAAACAAGCGCCTGCTGCCAAGCGTCCGGCAATTAGTGTGATTGGTGCTGCGCCACAAACCTGTACCGATGGTGTGCCGAAAGCCTGCGGTGGTGGCAATCAACAGATGACTGAGGAACAGATTAAGCAATACGAGCGCAAGTAATTTGAAGATGCCGACAGCAGTGTCGTAAATACTAAGCCTGCATTTACCGTCCACACGGTTTTAATGCAGGCTTTTTTATCAAAGTGATTTGTTTAGATATAAAAATCATCATCTGATTGAATTGCGCAGTAAACTTTGAACGCATTTTTTAGAGAGCAGAAATCAATGCACGCTTATGATAAAGATATTCTGGCGTGGTCTCAGGAACAGGCGCAATTAATTCGCGCTGGTCATTTTGAGTTGATTGATGTGGAGCATGTTGCTGAGGAGATTGAGGACGTGGGTAAAAGCGAGCAGCGCGAAATGATTAACCGTATGGCGGTGCTGCTGGCGCATTTGCTTAAATGGCAATATCAACCGGAACGGCGCGGCGCAAGTTGGGAAAAAACGATTAAAGCCCAGCGTAAAGAACTCGCTTATCATCTCGATGAAACGCCAAGTTTGAAACCGAAGCTATTGGAACAGCGCTGGCTGGACATGGTGTGGGCTAAAGCGGTTGCGCAAGCCGTATCGGAAACTGGACTTGATTGTTTTCCTGATGAATGCGCGTGGGAAATGGAAGAAAAGATATTAAATCCGCAATGGTTTCCGGCGTGATTATTTTCACGCTCAATTGATAAAAACAACTCTTTTTTGAGAATTAACGCATGACCGATTCCGCACCATCAATTACTTTGGTATTGCCGCCCTTGAATGAACACGGGCCGCGTCGCGCCCGCGCTTTGATGATTCAAGGCACGGCATCTGATGTCGGTAAGAGCTTGTTTGTCGCGGGATTATGTCGGGCGTACACGCGACGCGGGCTGGTGGTGCGGCCATTCAAAGCGCAAAACATGAGCAATAACGCGGCAGTAACGGCAGACGGTGATGCGCCAGCAGATGTTGCAGGAGAGCAACCACGCGGTGAAATCGGCCGCGCTCAGGCGTTGCAAGCGCGCGCTTGTGGCGTCGCGCCCTCCATTCACATGAACCCCGTCTTATTAAAACCACAAAGCAACGTCGGTTCGCAGGTCGTGTTGCGCGGACGTTCACTCGGCAATTGTCCTGCGCGGGTCTATCACGAGATGCGCCAAGGCTTGATGCCAGCAGTGTTGGACAGTTTCGAGCGGCTGTGCGCCGAGGCCGATTTGGTGTTGGTGGAGGGCGCGGGTAGCGGCGCAGAGTTGTATTTACGCCACTGTGACATTACCAACATGCACTTTGCCGAACGCGCCAAGGTGCCGGTCATCGTGCTCGGCGATCTGGACAAAGGCGGCACGATGGCGTCATTAGTCGGCACGTGGCTGCTGCTCGATCAAGCGGATCGTGACCGCGTGGTCGGCTACATCGTCAACAAATTTCGCGGCGATTTCTCGCTGTTTGAACCGGCCTGCGCGACGATTACTGCGCACACTAACTGGCCATTTTTGGGCATGGTGCGCTGGTTTGAAGGCGCGGCGCGGCTGCCAGCGGAGGATTCGCTGGCGCTGGAACGACCGGCGGAAACCAGCGGCGGCACCTTAAATATCGTGATTCCACGCCTGTCGCGGGTCGCCAATTTTGACGACATGGACCCGCTGGCGGCCGAGCCGAGCGTCAATCTGCGCTGGCTCAACTCCGGCGAACCACTGCCGGCGAATACCGATGTCGTCATCCTGCCCGGCTCGAAAGCGACCCGCGCTGATTTGGAGGTGCTGCGGCGCGAAGGTTGGGACATTGACATCCTCGCGCATGTCCGACGCGGCGGGCGCGTAGTCGGATTATGTGCGGGATTTCAAATGCTTGGGCGCGTCGTGCGCGATCCGCTGGGCATCGAAGGTGTGCCGGGCGAGACCGCCGGTTTGGGGCTGCTTGACCTTGAAACCGAGATCAGCGGCGATAAACGTCTGATTGAAATTGTGGCGCAAGAACAACAGAGTGGCTGCCGCGTCACAGGTTACGAGATGCACATGGGACGGACGACCGGCGCGGGGCTGGCGCGACCTTGGCTGCTGCTGGATGACGGCGCGGGCGAGGTGCGGGCGGAAGGCGCGATGACGGTGGACGGGCGCGTGATGGGCGGTTATGTACACGGAATTTTTGGCGCGGATGCGTTTCGGGCGCATTGGCTGGCGCAGGTTGGCGTGCAAGCGGCGCAAATTGATTTTGAAGCACGAATTGAATCCGCATTAAATGCGCTGGCTGATCACGTTGAAAGCTGTTTAGATTTAGATGCGTTGCTGGCATTGGCAAAATGAATGCGGCGGCATCTTATCAAGGTTTTACGAATAACGCTTGTGCATTTTATCCCTGCCACAGCGGTATTCAACAAGAATTTAACTGCTTATTCTGCTATTGCCCACTGTATGCCTATCACTGCCCCGGCGCTTATTCAACGTTGATTGATCGTCACGGGCAACCACGCAAAGATTGTTCTCAGTGCCGATTGCCGCATGATGGTTATGCGGCGTCGTGGAATTTCATTCAAAAGTGGTTAGAAAAACCGACGCTGTGGTTAACAGATCAATTTAAGGATACTCATAATGCTTAATTCAACATCACGCTTAAAAGACCGCCTTGCACAAACGATTTTAATTTTAGATGGTGCAATGGGCACCATGATTCAGCGTCACGGTTTAACCGAAGCCGATTATCGTGGCGAACGTTTTGCGGACTGGCCGAGCGATGTAAAAGGCAATAATGATTTATTGGTCTTAACGCGCCCCGATGTGATTGCCGGTATTCATCGCGCTTATTTAGAAGCGGGCGCAGATATTATTGAAACTAACAGCTTCAATGCCACACGCATTGCAATGGCTGATTACGGCATGGAAGCGTTATCTTATGAAATCAACGTGGCAGCGGCGCGATTAGCGCGAGAATCTGCAGATGCGTATTCAACACCAGATAAACCACGTTTTGTTGCTGGCGTTCTCGGTCCCACCAATCGCACTGCATCTATTTCGCCGGATGTGAATGATCCCGGTCATCGCAATGTTGATTTTGATACGCTGGTTGCGGCTTATACTGAATCAACTCGCGGTTTAATTGCGGGTGGCGCAGACATCATTTTAATTGAAACCATTTTCGACACCTTGAATGCAAAAGCAGCCGTATTTGCGGTGCGCCAAGTTTTTGATGAAGATGGGATTGAATATCCAATCATGCTGTCCGGGACAATTACCGATCAATCTGGGCGCACCTTGACGGGTCAAACGACTGAAGCGTTTTTCAATTCGCTGCGCCATGCTGATCCAATTAGCGTGGGCTTAAACTGCGCTCTCGGCCCGTATGAATTGCGGGCTTATGTACAGGAATTAGCACGAATTGCCGACTGCATGGTTTCCGCACATCCCAATGCTGGATTACCGAATGAACTTGGAGGTTATGATCTTGATCCTGAACAAATGGCAATTGAAATTGCGAATTGGGCGCAAAACGGTTTCCTCAATATCATTGGTGGTTGCTGCGGCACGACGCCCGATCATATTCGCGCAATGGCGCAGGCGGTCGCTGGAATGCCACCGCGCCAGCGTCCACATATCGCGCCCGCGTGTCGATTATCAGGGTTAGAGCCTTTTAATATCGGTGCAGAATCGCTATTCGTGAATATCGGTGAACGCACCAATGTCACTGGCTCGGCACGGTTTAAGCGGTTAATTAAAGACGGTGATTACGATACCGCATTGAGTGTGGCGCAAGAGCAAGTTGAAAACGGCGCACAAGTCATTGATGTGAATATGGATGAAGGGCTGCTCGATGCAGTTGCGGCGATGCGGCGCTTTCTCAATTTAGTGGCGGCGGAACCAGAAATTGCTCGCGTACCGGTGATGATTGATTCCTCAAAATGGGAAGTGATTGAAACCGGATTGAAATGTGTTCAAGGCAAGTCCATCGTCAATTCAATTTCAATGAAAGAAGGTGAAGCGAAGTTTTTACAGCAAGCGCGATTATGTCGGCGTTATGGCGCAGCAGTGATCGTGATGGCATTTGATGAAGTTGGGCAAGCGGATACGCAAGCCCGTAAAATTGAAATCTGCACTCGCGCTTATCGGCTTTTAACCGAACAAGTGGGTTTTCCAGCAGAAGATATTATTTTTGATCCGAATATCTTTGCGGTTGCTACTGGAATTGAAGAGCACAATAATTACGCCGTCGATTTTATTGAAGCCACCCGTGAAATTAAACGCAGCTTGCCTCATGCCAAAATCTCCGGCGGCGTTTCTAATGTCTCGTTTTCATTTCGTGGTAACAATCCGGTACGCGAAGCAATTCACGCCGTATTCCTGTATCACGCCATTCGTGCTGGCATGGATATGGGTATTGTGAATGCCGGTCAATTAGCTATTTATGATGATTTACCCGCTGAATTGCGCGATGCAGTTGAGGACGTGATTCTCAATCGTCGCGCCGATAGCACCGAACGTTTATTAGAGATTGCGCCGCGTTATCAAGGCGATGGCGCAACAGAAGTGCGTCCAGAAGAACAAGAATGGCGCAGTTGGCCAATTGAAAAACGCCTAACCCATTCGCTAGTGAAAGGCATCACCGATTACATTGATGAAGATACAGAAGCAGCGCGACAATTATTAGGACGACCGCTGCTGGTGATTGAAGGGCCGTTAATGGCAGGCATGAATTATGTCGGCGATCTGTTCGGCGCAGGCAAGATGTTTTTACCGCAGGTGGTGAAATCAGCGCGAGTGATGAAAAAGGCGGTTGCTTATTTATTCCCGTATTTAGAAGCGGAAAAAGCCGCCGCTGGTGATATGGCGAAAAATAATGGACGCATTTTAATGGCAACTGTAAAAGGCGATGTGCATGATATTGGTAAAAATATCGTTGGCGTCGTGTTGCAATGCAATAATTATGAGGTGATTGATCTTGGCGTGATGGTTTCCGCAGAAACTATTTTTCAACGGGCGCGTGAGGAGCAGGTCGATATTATTGGTTTATCGGGATTGATTACGCCATCATTAGAAGAAATGGTACACGTTGCGCAAGAAATGCCGCGTCAAGGTTTGGATATTCCGTTGTTAATTGGTGGTGCGACGACTTCTAAATTACACACTGCATTAAAAATTGCGCCGCAACGCACCGCGCCCGTGATTTATGTGCCAGATGCGTCGCGGGCAGTTGGTGTTGCCTCTAAATTGCTCAGTGACGAAATGCGCGGCGATTACATTGCCGCAATCAATACCGAATATGCGGCAATTCGTGCTGCGCGTGAAAGCAAAGATAACACCCGCAAAGCGATGTCAATTGCGGATGCGCGTGCTAATCGGATGCGAATTGATTGGGCGAATGAACAACCACCGCATCCGGCACTACTTGCACCAGAATTTACGAATAACGCTCAATTTAATCTGCACATTGAACGCGACGGCGACCGCGTGATTGGTGTGATTGACGATTTCCCACTCACTGAATTGGTGGATTGTATTGATTGGCTGCCGTTCTTTAATGCGTGGGAATTGGCGGGTAAATTCCCGGATATTCTGGACGATGAAATCGTCGGCACAGAAGCGCGGGCATTATTTGCAGATGCACAACCATTTTTAGCGCAATTAGTGAATGAACGTTGGCTAACGGCACGTTGTGTGTTTGGCTTTTTTCCTGCTAATCGTGTTACGGATGATGATCTTGCCCTCTATACCGATGACACGCGCCAAACTGAATTAACGCGATTGCATCATTTACGCCAACAAATGTTGCGCAGCGCCGAACGCAGTCAATTCAATCTCTGTTTAAGTGATTTTATTGCGCCAATTGAAGCGCAGCAGCGTGATTACCTTGGGGCATTTGCATTAACTACTGGTATTGGTATTGACGCGCATTTAGCACGTTTTGAAGCCGATCACGATGATTACAGCGCCATTATGTTAAAGGCGCTGGCGGATCGTTTAGCGGAAGCCTTTGCAGAACGTCTGCATCAATTGATTAGAACGCATTATTGGGGTTATGCACCGCATGAAGCATTAGATAATGCGGGATTGATTGCCGAACAATATCAAGGTATTCGCCCTGCGCCGGGGTATGCAGCCTGTCCCGATCACACTGAAAAAGGGACGTTGTGGCAATTATTAGAACCGGAGCGGCGAATTGGTTTGCAACTCACTGAAAACTTCGCCATGTTGCCAACTGCTGCTGTGTCTGGTTGGTATTTTTCACATCCGCAAGCGCGTTATTTTGGCACGGGCAAAATTCAAAAAGATCAAGTTGAAGATTATGCAAAGCGTAAAGGAATGACGCTGGCTGAAGCAGAACGTTGGTTAGCGCCAGTATTAGGTTATGAATAAATCTTCTGTTCCCACTGTATTAAAAGGCGAGACCATTTTGATTACTGGTCCAGCGCGGAGTGGTAAAAGCGAATGGGCGGAACGGTTAGCGTATGAATCACAACGGCAAGTGATTTATTGCGCAACTGCACTTGAAAATGCCGATGATGCAGAATGGACAGCGCGAATTGCCGCTCATCGCACCCGACGTCCGGCAACATGGGAAACGGTTTGCGCTCCAATTGAATTGTCGGCAACGCTTGACGCTTATCAAGATGCGCAGTATTGTCTATTGGTTGATTCGCTCGGCACTTGGACAGCGAATTTAATTGAATTGAATGATACCGATTGGAAACTTCAAATCGTGCAATTGTTTGAACAATTAAAAACACATCCCGCTTTAATTATTTTTGTTGCCGAAGAAACTGGCTGGGGCGTCATTCCAGCGTATCCGATGGGGCGGTTATTTCGTGATCGTTTGGGTGGATTGATTCGTCAGCTTGGTGGGCAATGCGCAGCGACCTATTTGGTGACTGCTGGGTATGCGTTGGAACTCAATCGTTTAGGTGTGCGGATTGAATAATGCGGCACATTGCTTTATTCATCAGCCTATTGTTGTTGATGTTATCAGCGTTGGCGGATTCATTACCAACGGTTGCCAGCACCAATTTATGCGCTGATTTGTTATTGCTGCAAATTGCTGATCCAGCGCAAATTATTTCGGTGTCTCGCGCCAGCCACAATCCGCAACTCTCGCCGCTCGCTGCCACTGCGGCGCGTTATCCGCCGAATCGCGGCAGCGTGGAGGAAATGTTGGCGCTCAAACCGAATATCGTGCTGGTTTACAGCGGTTGGATGGGGCGGCGTCATGCACAATTGCTTGTAAATCAAGGAATTGAAGTGATTGCGCTGCCGTATCCGAAACAGTGGGATGATGCACTAAACACGGCGCGGCAGCTTGCGGCTCGGCTGGGACGCAGCGCGGCGGAGGCTAAAATTGTAGCGTTAGCGCAACAGATGGCGGCGCTGGCGGCGACTGCGCGACCGGCATATAACGTCTTGTATTTGCGAGCAAATGGCGGCACAGCGGGCGCGAATACCTACGTTGATGACGTGTTGCAGCGGTTGCATTTACGCAACGCAGCAGTGTCACAAGGTGTTGTTGGTTGGGGAAAAATTGCGTTAGAGCAAGTGGTGCTTACACCACCTGATGTCTTTTTATTAGGATATTTTGATCAGAATCAAGCGGTTAATTATGAGTTATTTGCGCAACATCCGTTGTTGCGCCGACTGCTCGCCCAGCGTCCAATCGTTTCTGTTGCAGGCAAAGCGTGGGGCTGTGGTGGTTTAGAAACATTGGAGGTCGCCACCCAGCTTGCGGCGCAACTCGCACGCCTTGCGCCAGCAAAGTCACTTTCATCTCAGCGTTAAAGTCCGTACTATGCGCTGCTCTTTTTTATGCTATTCATTACGCGAATGGGGAATTGTTTGACATGATTAAATTAACCACCTCACACGGTGACATCGTTATTGAATTGGATGCGGAAAAAGCGCCAGAGACCTGCGCTAATTTTGAGCAATATGTGCGTGATGGCTATTATGACGGCACCATTTTTCATCGCGTCATTGATGGCTTTATGGTGCAGGGTGGCGGTATGACCGTCGATTTCAAAGAAAAAACCACGCGGGCACCGATTAAAAATGAAGCCAAGAATGGATTAAAAAATCAGATTGGCACCTTGGCAATGGCGCGGACGCCCGATCCTCATTCCGCTTCGGCGCAGTTTTTTATTAACGTCGCCAATAATAGCTTTTTGGATTATCCAGGGCAGGATGGTTGGGGTTATTGCGTATTCGGGCGCGTGGTAGAAGGCATGGAGACAGTGGAGTCAATTAAAGGAGTGGCGACCGGTTCGCGTAAAGGTCATCAAGATGTTCCGGTCGATGATGTTGTCATTGAAAAAGCCGAAGTTCTAGCTTAATTCAATTAAACGCGGAAGCGCGCAATCTGTTGTTTAAGATTGAGCGCCAATGCTTCTAAACGATTGGCAGTACCTGCTGCCATGTGAATTGTAGCAGTGGTATCTGCAACCATGTTTGCAATGCGATCAATATGTTGGGCAATTTCTGTTGACGCATTTGCTTGTTCATGGGTCGTATCAGCTACTGCATGAATACGTTCTAAATTGCCGCGTGTATTCTCTTCAATTGCCCGTAAAGATTCTGATGCTGAATTTGCCAGCGTGACTCCAATTTCCAATTCAGGTAGGGCTTTGTTCATTGCGTCTACCGCGCCTTCTGTATCGTGCTGAATCCCTAAAATCATCTGTTCAATTTCAGTAGTTGCGGTCGCAGTACTGCTGGCTAATTTGCGTACTTCATCGGCGACAACTGCAAAACCACGTCCTTGTTCTCCCGCCCGTGCTGCTTCAATTGCGGCATTGAGTGCTAATAGATTTGTTTGCCCCGCAATACCTTTAATGACATTCGCAATAGTAGAAATTTGTTTGGTGCGATCTTCTAAAGCACGCATTCGCGCTGAGGCGTCATTCATGGTTGCTGCAATTGTTTGAATGGCATGACTGGCTTGATCAGCGCGACCGCGTCCTTGTGTTGCCAAGGTCAACGCATCTCGAGAATTGCTTTCAGTTTCACGCGCATTATCAGAAATTTGGCTGGAGCTGACGGTTAATTGATCAATTGCGGCTGCCATTGCGGATGTTGCTGTCGTTTGTTGATTGGCGGCGCTGGACACTTCATTAAAAGCTAATTTAATTTCTTCAGCATCATCAACTAATGAGTTGGCTTCGTTGTTGATGTTTGTAATCAATTGGCGTAAGGCGTTGATCATGGTGTTGAGCGATTCAAGTAAACTTTCTGGCGGGGGATTTTGAAATGAAATGGATAAATCTCCGGCAGCGATTTGTTGCATTTTTACTTGTGCGGCAGTGGGTTCGCCACCCAATTGCGCTAAAATAGTGTTGCCAATTAACCAACCGGCGATGGTTAAACCAATTAATAACACTCCGGCAATGCTGCCGAATAACATGACGGCGTTCCAATATGCGCTTTCAATATCATCAATATAAACGCCAGTCCCAACAACCCAGCCCCAAGGTTGAAATAAGGTGGCATACGAGAGTTTGGGTTCCATTTGGGTGTGGTTAGGACGCGGAAACCAATAATCAACAAATCCTCCGCCTTTTTGTGCGGCAGTGACTAATTCTTGGACTAAAAATTTACCGTTGGAATCTTTTAGATCGCGTTTATTTTGCCCTTCAAATTCGGGTTTAGAGGGATAAAGAATATACACATGATTGGTATCAAAAATGAAATAGTAGTTATCTTGGTCATAGCGTAAATTGCGTATGGTTTCACGCGCTGCCCGTTGTGCTTCTTGCTCTGAAAGGGTGCCGGTGTGTGCTAATTGTTGAAAGTGTTTTAAGGCGGCAATCCCAACGTCAACTAAATTCTTGGCTTGCGCTTTGCGTTCTTCTAACATATTTTCTTGCAATTGAAATAATGCAATCATGCTAATGCCCAGCACCCCGAATAACATTAACCCAATCAATGAGCGAATGCGGGTGGCGACTTTCAATTGTTTGAATAACATAACGGCTCCAAGAAATGCTGGAATTGCGACAGCGCGACCTGACATCAACTCATTTTAGCGCAAATAGTATGACCCACCGCACAAATGCGAGGCGCGATGATGCGCCTCACAGTGGGGCGGTGGGCGTTAATTTGCGGCTGAACTGTCGGGATGCAGCCAGAGTTGCCCCTCAGCAACCATCAGGCGATAGGTGCGCAGCGGAGTGATGGCGGGTTCGTCGCAGGCGGCACCGCTGGCGAGATCAAAACGACTGCCGTGCAGTGAGCATTTGATCCGTGCGCCTTCTAAGCAGCCGAACGCCAGTGGAAAGTCTTCGTGGCTGCAATTGTCTTCCACTGCGTACAGCACGCCGTCAACGTTGGCGAGGAGATAGCGTTGTCCGGCGGCGGTGACGCTGATGAATGCACCCGTTGCCAGCGCGTCGGCGGCAGCAACTGCGATCCAAGGCGCATCCATGTCAGCGTACTCGGGCGACGGCTGCGCCGGAGTTGAGAACGTTGCGCACGCGCTCGGCGGCGATGGTTAAAGACGGTTCGCGTCCGATATGCCACAAAATCAATGCACCTGCGAAGACGAGGCTGTCATAGGTTGGACCGGGCTGCCCGGCGAGGGCGGCCATGCCAGCGGCGGCCGCTGCTTGCGCAGTGGCGGTGACATCGACGGCAACTGCGATTTCATCCCCGGGGCGCAATGCTTGCGGTAGATCGGCGGGCAGTGGCACCGCCCGTTCTGACTGTTCAATGCCGAGCGCGACCGGATCAATGTCAAATGCCTGTTCCTCGGCATGATGCTGATAGTGAAAGCAGACGCCCGTTTGTCGCAGCGACGGCACCACGCCACCCTCAATGCCGCGCACCAACAGCGCCGAATCAAACCCAGCGTGCCGCGCCAGCAGCGCATAAATCCGCGCATAAGGTTTATGCACATAACCGGTCACCAAATGAGTGCGCGAACGACCATGAATTGGACGCGCCATCACCTCCACCGTCGTCAACGCCTGCCGCTTCACAATTGCCGTGCGCAAAGGCATCAACTCATGCAACGGCGGACAAAACTGGCTCTGATCGAGATAACTCCAGCCCAGCGTTGGATCCGCGAGCCGTGCTGCCGCTTGCGCCGGCGTCAACTCCGTCGCCACGCCCGCTGCCGCCAAAATATGCCGATGCGTCACACCAAACTTCGGTCCCACCGCCAGCGCCCCCTGCGTGATCGCCGCCACGCCGCATTCCGCCAACAATGGCAATAAAAACGGCGCTGCTGGCAAACAACGGTTATAGCCATCGTAGGGATCGGCGATGTCCACCACCTCATCAACTTCCGCCGTCACCGCCACCGTCAGATCACGAATTGCATCTAAAATCCCTTTGAATTCATCATCGGTTTCGCGCTTCATCCGCAGCGCGATTAAAAAGATGCCCGCCTGCACTGGCTCAATCAATCCATCTAAAATTGCCCGCATTCCCGCCCGCGCTTCTTCGTGCGAAATCGCTTTAGATAACGTAGGTCCAGTAGCAATGCGTTGAATAATTGAACGCATCTGTAAACGAGCGACATCACCATGAGCAGAATTCATTATTAAATTTCCAAATAAAATCTAATCAACATTGATTAGAACGCTTTAATTGATACTTGGTGGGTGATGACACTTACTCGCCCATTCAAGCTCCCAGTAGCCACATGATCGCCGCCCGGTGACAACGCAGCGCGATCTGAACGCAAGCAATCAGCGCCGTATTCTCAGTTGCCAGCATCAGAAATACCAGTCACCAGCTTGGCGCACCTCTAAGATGGGTCACTAGCCTGCATCAATCAAGCGTGACAGCAATAGCACCAATGCAAGTTTAAACCACACCGACCTGATAACTGCCAACTGACAATTTAAAAAAATCGCCAGTTCTGTCTTATAACCTTCACAATTTTAATCACCCATTTGTGTTAGTTTTTCTGTAACGCAACATGAAATAACACATGGAAAACGGTGATGTCTTTTGCTTCAATCAATCCCGAATTACCTATTTTAACAGCGCGAGCAGTGTTAATTGGACGTTATCTTGATTTGCGGCGTCTCGATCAATTTGAACCTTTAGCCACCAATCCATTGCTAGTCACCGTTCCGCAGCACGGTCAAGCCGTATTATTACGTTCTGGTGCCGTAGTTTTATTTGGTGTCACACTGGAAGATGAGCTGGAATTTATTACCCAACTGCGTCCACTGATTAAAGAACCATTAGCGCGGAATGAATATGAAGAATTGCTATTAACAATTGATAGCAATCGCCCCGAAGGAATTGAACGGGAGCGCGTTATTTTAGCCAATACGGAAAGCGCACGCTTGCAAGTCATTGCCGATATTCTCGGCAAAAGCGTATTGCTGGCGGAACAAGAAACGCGAGTCGCTCGCGCCTTTGATCGCATTGAACCATTGGCGAATCGTTTGCGCAATGATGGACGCGGCGGCAGCAATGCTAAAACGCTCATTCAACATATTGGCGAAGCGTTAGCAATTCAACAGGAAATGGTGGGACGCGGTGAAGTGGGCGATAAACCCGAAGTGATTTGGGAACGCCCAGATTTAGAACGGCTGTATTTGAATTTAGAAGCGGAATATGAAATCCGCGAGCGTCAAGTGGCGTTGGAACGTAAATTAGCGTTAATTAACGATACCGCCGCCACCTTATTAGATTTGCTGCAAAGTAAGCGCAGCATTCGCGTAGAATGGTACATCGTGATCTTAATTGTCGTCGAAATTGTTTTGACGCTCTATGATCTTTTTATTCATTCCGCCACTTAATACCCATAATGGCGCAGGGTATCAATTAAAATCTCACGATTGCGATAACGAATATCCTGCCCCAATGCCACATAAATCACCTGCTCGGCAATCGTTGCAGCGTGATTACCAATGCGTTCCAGCGCATGAGCCGCAGTTAATAAACACACCACTTGGCGTGGAATTAACCCTTCACGATTCATCTTACCCAACAATTGCCGCGCTGCATTGGAAGCCTGATATAAACTCGGTTCATCTTCAAAAATACTGAGTGCGAGTTTCACATCAAAGGTCGCAACTGCGTGAATACTGCGCTCAAACATGCAGCAGGCTTTATCATCCAACGCTTGCAATGCTTGATTCAATTCATCAGAAATCACATCAGCATTCGTATCTAATAACGCCAATAGTTCCGACGCTTGCCGCGCAATTCGCGCCGCTTTATCGCCAGCGCGTTCCACTTCTCCCGCAATTTTTGATAGTGCCAACACAATACGCAAATCAATTGCGGTGGGTTGTCGCCGCGCAATCACCCGAAACACTTCTTCATCGGCATCCAGCGATAAATAATCAATCAATGGCTCCCGATCCAAAACGCGATAGGCTTGGCATTCAACGCGATCAACTAATGCCACCACTGCGGATTGGGTTTGTTCAACGACGCGCTCACCCATTTCCAAAATGATGCTGCGCAGTTTGGCGAGTTCTTCATCATAACGATGTACGGTATGACCAGTGGTAATATCCGTTTTTGGTTTAGCAATGCTAGGGTCTGGCATGATGAATCCGGGCAACATGATGAATTGAAATGCGCTGCGACATTAACCGAAACGACCGGTAATGTAATCTTCAGTCAACTTGTGTTGCGGGTTGGTAAAGATGTGATTGGTTTCTCCCACTTCAATCAGATCACCTAAATGAAAATAAGCAGTCCGTTGTGAGACACGAGCTGCCTGCTGCATGGAATGGGTGACGATGGCGATGCTGTAATTCTGGCGCAATTCGTCAATCAATTCTTCCACAATTGCGGTGGCAATTGGATCCAATGCCGAACAAGGCTCATCCATTAAAATCACTTCCGGCGATACTGCAATGGTGCGGGCAATACACAACCGCTGCTGTTGTCCACCAGATAAGCCAGTGCCGGGTTGATCCAGTCGATCCTTGACTTCTTTCCATAAACCCGCTTTTTGTAAACTCGCTTCGACCAGTTCATCTAATTCTGCTTTGTTATTGGTCAAGCCGTGAATGCGCGGACCGTAAGCAACGTTCTCATAAATCGACTTGGGAAATGGATTGGGTTTTTGAAACACCATCCCGACTCGTGCGCGTAATGGCACCGGATCAAGTTTTTTGTCGTAAATCTCCTCACCATCTAATTGAATGGAGCCGGTGACGCGACAATCAACGATGGTGTCATTCATCCGATTTAAGCTGCGTAAAAAGGTCGATTTGCCGCAGCCTGAAGGTCCAATCATCGATACCACTTCATTCTTGCCAATGTCTAAACTGACGTTTTTAATTGCTTGTTTGTTGCCATACCACACATCAACATTACGGCACACCATGCGCGGTTCAGCGGCAGTGAAATCACCAACTGTTTCCCGTGAATGTTGGGCGCTGGCAAGCTCGGCAGAAGTCATGACACTCATTGCTTTATCCATTGCTTCAACTGTAGTGCTCATTTTGAATGAAAACCTCAATTCGGGTGAATTTAATAATCATACGTTTACCAGCGCCGCTCGAATTTGCGGCGTAATAATACGGCGGCGAGGTTCATTAAAAAGAGGAATGCTAATAATACGATAATCGCCGCCGAGGTGCGTTCCACAAAGGCGCGTTCGGGGCTGTCTGCCCACAGAAAAATCTGCACCGGTAACACGGTGGCGGAATCGGTAAAACCGCTAGGAATATCAACGATGAACGCGATCATGCCGATCATCAGTAGCGGCGCACTTTCGCCCAGCGCCCGTGCCATGCCGATGATTGCGCCAGTCAACATGCCGGGCAGCGCCAGCGGCAGGACGTGATGGAATTGCGTTTGCAGCGCCGAGGCACCAACGCCGAGCGCCGCTTCTCGAATCGACGGCGGTACCGATTTGAGCGCCACTCGGCTGGCGATGATGATGGTCGGCAGGGTCATAATCGTCATCACCAGCGCCGCCACCAGCGGGGTGGAGCGCGGAATGCCGAAAAAGCCGATAAACACTGCCAATCCTAGCAACCCGAATACAATCGAGGGCACGGCAGCTAAGTTGTTGATATTGACCTCAATTAAATCCGTCCAGCGATTTTTGGGGGCGAATTCTTCCAGATACAGCGCCGCGCCCACGCCAATCGGAAATGACAGCAGCAGCGTCAGCAGCAAGGTGTAAAACGATCCCATCAACGCGCCAGCAATGCCGGCCAATTCCGGCTCCCGCGAGGTGCCGTGCGTTAAAAAGATGGTGTTAAAGCGTTTGGCGACGCGCCCCTGTTGCTCCAACTGCGTCACCCAACCAATCGTTTCATCGCTCACCCGCCGATCTTCGGGCGCTGCGGTGCGGTCGATATTGCCCTTGACCAGCATGTCAATATCGTCATCCGCCAGCACCCACAGCTCGGTTGTCGTGCCAATCAACGCCGGCTCCGCCACCACCTGCTCACGCACCAGATCACCCGCGCCCACGCTCACCAACGCATACAGCCGCCGCAAGGCTTGGCGCTCCGTCAGATCGGGAAATTGCTGGCGCAGCGCGTCACGAATCAGCTTGGTGTAATTGGCGGCAGCGAGCGTTGCCGGTTCCCGCGAGCCGCTCGGATCAATCACCTCGGCGCTCAAATTGAGCGGCAGTTGGATATAGGTTTGCGCAAACGCGGTGTAACCCTTGCTAACGATGTCGCTAAATAGCAACACCACAAAGCTCAATCCCAGCGCGACGGCAAATGCACCGAGGCGGCGAAACCGACGCTCGCGGGCGTAACGACGTTTGAGCGAAGCGTTGACGATGTCGATGGTACGGCGCGGCACGTCAGACGCTGCGGGCGAAGTGGAGGGAATGTTATTGATATTGTTCACGATATTTGCGCACGATTGAAAGAGCGAGAACGTTAAGTGCCAAGGTCACTACAAACAGCGTCAACCCCAGCGCGAAGGCAGCGAGCGTTTTGGCGCTGTCAAATTCCTGATCACCAGTCAGCAAGGTCACGATCTGCACCGTCACGGTGGTCACGCTGTCGAGCGGATTCGCGGTCAGATTTGCCGCCATGCCTGCCGCCATCACCACGATCATCGTTTCACCAATTGCCCGCGACACCGCCAGCAAAATCCCGCCAACGATGCCCGGCAATGCCGCCGGAATCACAACAAGACGCACCGTTTCTGACTGCGTTGCACCCAGCGCGTAAGAACCATCGCGCAGCGCCTGCGGCACCGCGTTAATCACGTCATCCGCCAGCGACGAAATAAACGGGATGATCATCACCCCCATCACCAAACCAGCCGCCAGCGCACTTTCCGACGCCACCTCCAGCCCCACTGTCGCGCCCAGTTCACGAATCACCGGCGCAACCGTCAGCGCCGCAAAAAAGCCATAAACCACCGTCGGAATGCCAGCGAGCACTTCAATAATCGGCTTGGCAAAAGCGCGTACCGTGCGCGAGGCGTATTCGGAGAGATAAATCGCTGACATCAAGCCAATTGGTACTGCGACCACCATCGCAATCAACGACACCATCAAGGTGCCGGTAAACAACGGAATCGCACCAAATGCGCCGGTTGCGCCCACTTGATCGGCGCGGAGAGCGATCTGTGGACTCCAATTCGTGCCCAAGAAAAACTCCAACGGTGAAATCAGCTCGAAAAAGCGCAGCGATTCAAATAACACCGAGAGCACGATGCCCAACGTGGTCAAAATCGCCAGCGAGGAAAAAATCACCATGATGACCAAAAACACTGACTCCACCCGATTTCGCGCTCGCATCTGCGGCTCGGTGCGCCACCACGCGAAGCTGGCTCCACCCAGCGCCAGCGCCAGCACTGCCAGCCACTGCGCCTGCGTGGACAGTTGTTCAAAACGGGCAAATTGATCGGCAGCGGCTTGAATCTCCGGCGTGACCGTCGCAGATACGATATTGCCGGTGGCTAAGTTTTTGATGTCATTGAGGATTAAATCAATTTGACCCGCAGATTGCGCGGCAACCAGATCAGGTGGCAACTGCGCCGTAACCAGCGTGGTGATGAAATGATCTTGAAAACCCAGCCACAGCCCCAGCAGCAACAGTGCCGGAATTCCTGCCCACAGCGCGGCATAGAGGCCGTAATACGTTGGCAGTGAGTGCAGATGATTGATCTGTTTGAGACCGCCGACCCGCGTGATGGCTCGTTTTATTCCGAGGTGATAAGCAAGCGCCATGACTGCGAGCAGGAGAAGAATAAGCGTCCAGGTGTGCATGAACAATTCGCCGGATGGGACAAGGGAACGCCGCCGCTTCGGAATGTGAAGCGGCGGCGGGCGAGGCGCGATTGGCCTCGGAGCAACGCCGCAATGTTATTCGGGTTTGCTCATCGGCGTCAGCGCCCGTGCGGATTTAGCGACGCTGGCGCGTTCGTCATCTGGCAAGGAAATCAAGCCTTTATCTGCCAGATACCCTTCTGGCCCCCACGCTTTATCGTTGGTGAATTCGGTCACGAATTCCTTGATGCCGGGAATGGTGCCGACGTGCGCGTTCTTGACGTAGAAATAAATCGAGCGCGAAACCGGATAGGAACCATCAGAAATCGCGTCATAACTCGGCGCGACGCCAGCGATCTTGGAACCCTGCACCTTGTCGGTGTTCTGATCGAGGAAGCTGTAGCCGAAAATGCCCAGCGCCTTCTTGTTCGAGGTGAGTTTTTGCACGATCAAGTTGTCATTTTCGCCGGCTTCGACGTAAGCGCCATCTTCACGAATTCCGCCGCAGACTGCTTTGTGCAGCTTCTCATCGCTCTTTTTCAGCGCCTTGATGACAGGAATGCTGTTGCAGCCACCTTCCATTGCCAGCTCAACAAACGCATCGCGGGTGCCGGAGGTCGGCGGTGGGCCTAGCACTTCAATTTTGGTATCCGGCAGCGCAGGGTTGACGTCTTTCCACGTCTTATTCGGATTTGGCACGAACTTGCCGCTGCTGTCTGGAACGTCTTTCGCCAGTGCTAAAAAAATGTCCTGCAACGATAAATCCAACTGCTTGGCGGACTTCGCGTTGGCAATGGCGATGCCGTCAAAGCCGATTTTGACCTCGGTGATTTCCTTGACGCCAGCTTTCTGGCAGCTTTCAAACTCCGAGGCTTTCATCCGCCGTGAAGCGTTAGTGATGTCAGGATGATCAACGCCGACGCCACCGCAAAACAATTTCATGCCACCGCCAGTGCCGGTTGATTCCACTTTGGGCGTGTTAAATTTGCCCGTGCGTCCGAAGGTTTCCGCAACTGCCGTCGAAAAAGGAAACACGGTTGAAGAACCAACGATGTTGATGGTGTCGCGGGCGGCCAGCGCCTGACCCGATAACAGCGTCATGGCGACCGCAACGGCAGAAGTCAGCAGGGTCTTATTCATCAAGTGCTCCTAAACTCAAAAGTGAAATAAAAAATTGATTGAGGTGATCGGCGCGATCAAAAAATTGATTGAGGTGATCGGCGCGAATGCTAAACAGCATTGGTGACTGTTTGATGACGCCACACTTTACTGCGCCTTTAATTGCCCTAAAGCGCGAATTAAACGCACGCTGGCATTAAAAAAATCATCATCAGGATGCGCCGCACACAGCGCCCGAATCCGCACCATTGCCGCTGTCAATTCCGCATCGCGCAACACATCGCGCCCGGTGGTCAGATTCAAGCCCGTCACCAAACCCGCCAGCCATTCCTGATAACGGCGATACTCTTCGCCAGCCAGCGGCAGTGATAAGGCATCGGGTGGCGCTGCGGCGAGAAATTCGCCGCAACTTTTCATCCCATATCCCCACAACGCAGGTACACCGGGCGCTAGGTTGGCAGGTTCCGCTGCGAGTAGCGGCGCAGCACTGCACAGCACCATTGCTAACCATTTACCGCTATGATTCATTATTATCCAATCCTATTATTTCACTGTGAATAACCAGCGCCAGCGCCAGATTCATTGCACTGTTTATTCCGGCATGTGACGATTCTTTTATTATGCGCATTTTAATGATTTCTGATGTGTATTTTCCCCGCATCACCGGCGTTTCTACCTCGATTCAAACCTTTGCGCGTGAGTTTGTCCGCGCTGGACACGAGGTCACGTTGATTGCGCCGGACTACGGGCACAGCGCCCCGGAACCGTTCGAGATTCTGCGCATTCCGTCGCGGTATCTGCCGATTGATCCCGAAGATCGCATCCTGCGACCGCGCCAATTGCGGCGTTATGACGCGGAGTTGCAGCGACGCGGCTTTGATCTCATCCACATTCACACGCCATTTTTAGCGCACTACAGCGGGCTGCGGCTGGCGCGGCTGCTCAAGGTGCCGGTGGTCGAAACCTATCACACCTATTTTGAGCAGTATTTGCAGCACTATGTCTCTTTTATGCCAGCAGCGTGGCTGCGTTGGATGGCACGACATTTTGCGGTGTCGCAATGCGTGGCGGTCAACGCGCTGATTGTGCCGTCGCAACCGATGCGCGAAGTGTTATTGCAATACGGCGTCAACACGCCAACGGTGGTGATTCCGACCGGAATTGCGTTGGAACAATTTCGGCGCGGTGACGGGGCGCAATTTCGAGCGCGTTATCAGATTGCGCCGGAGCGTCCGCTGTTGGTTCACGTCAGCCGACTGGCGTTTGAGAAAAACATTGATTTCATCTTGCGGGCGCTGGTGCGGATCAAGCAGCAGGTGCCAGACGTGTTGCTCGCGCTGGTCGGCGCAGGGCCGGCACACGCGCAGCTCGTCGCGCAAATTCAAACCTTGGGCTTGACGGACAACACGCTGCTGACGGGGTATCTCGCCCGCGACGGCAGTTTGGAAAATTGCTACAGCGCGGCGACGGCGTTTGTTTTTGCTTCGCGGACGGAAACGCAGGGCTTGGTGGTTTTAGAGGCGCTGGCGCTGGGAGTGCCGGTGGTTTCAACGGCGGTGATGGGCACCAAAGCGGTGCTGGCGGGCGGGCGCGGGGCGCTGATTGCGGAAGACGATGAGGCTGATTTTGCAGCAAAAACGGTGCGAATGCTGACGGATACGGCGCTGCGGGAGCGGTTGGCGGAGGAAGCGGTGGACTATGCGCAAACGTGGTCAGCGCCGGTGTTGGCAGAACAGTTATTGCAGCTTTATGCGGAAATGTTGGGTTGAAAAAAGTTGGCAGTTGTCAGTAAAAAATGGCGTTGCAATCAATCATTTTTATCTGCAACTGCATCATTGTTCATTCCAATAAAGTGCTCAATATCGAAGTCGGCACAGTAACCCGTTTAGCTAAAACGGCCACCATGATTTTCTTTTACCAATAACCTCTTCCTCTTCGGGTTCTTGTAACTTAAAGAAAGGTAGAAGTAAATCTTCCATACTATAAAATCCTGCCGGCTTCCCTTGCAAGTTCTCCACTGCAAACAAGATTCCATTGCCAAATGCCTCACGGGTAATTGATTCGTGTTTTAGGCGTACCGTTTGAAAAGGGAAGCCAAACAAAATCTCATGCACACCAATGATTCCGCCAGCCCGAACGGACTTGATATTGTCTTCTGGCAAATTCAACGCACCCGCAATGATTTTTGCGGTGCCAGAAACCTCTGGTTTTTCTTTGAAATGTTCTTCAATTATCTCAATATCGGTATAAGGCGCAATGTTTTTTAGTATCTTGGCAGCGATAATCAGAAAGTTAATGCCGATGGTAATGTTAGGAGAATGCAGGACGGTGGTGTGCTGAGATAGCTCGTGAAGTTGATCAATTTTTTCATTAGGATATTGTGATATAGCACTGACAATTGTGATGCCTCTCGCTGCTGCTTCAACGCCGTAATACTCCAAGCCAGTGGCCGAAGAAAAATCAATAATCACATCAACCGGATAGAGATCAAGGAGTTCAGAGATGCTGTATTCTTCTTTTGAATAAATAAGACCGGGTTCCTCGGATACAACTCCTAGAAACTCTGGAACTGAGCGATGTTCAAGCAATCTTGATTGACGCACAACCCACTGTAAATTTGTTTTTTTCGACTCTAATAATACTGATGCTACCGCTCGACCTGTTTTACCAAAACCAATGATGCCAACTTTCATCTGAGATACCCTTTCAGGTTATAGTGAAGATTCAAAACTCGAAGTCTAACAAGGTGTTAACCCCAGTTTTGAGATCAAAATAATCATAAAGTAGCTAATTTTGCCTATAACCCTTATAGCCGCTTTATACAGGGCAAGTCAAGCACTAGACCCAATAGAGATGATGTGTTGAGAAGCATACAGATGTTCGTTGTACTTATAAGGTCACGCTGGTTTTTTGATTGCCAAATGCCAGCGCAGTATTCATACTTACCATCAACGCAAGCAACTGTAGACTTACCATGAGCAGCAATAAAAATAACTTAATTTGGCTAGATTTAGAAATGACTGGCTTGGAACCTGCGCAGGATTTCATTCTGGAAATCGCCACCATCGTCACCGACAGCGACTTAAATATCTTGGCGGAAGGGCCAGTGCTGGCAATTCACCAACCGGCTGCGGTTTTAGAAGGAATGGATGAATGGAACCGCACTCATCACGGCAATTCTGGTTTAATTGCGCGGGTGCAAGCTAGTGAATTCACCGTTACCGCTGCGGAAACGGCGACTTTAGAGTTTTTAGCGCAATGGGTGCCGGCTGGAGCCTCGCCGTTATGCGGCAACAGCATTTGTCAAGATCGGCGTTTTTTAGCACGGTGGATGCCGCGTTTTGATGCCTATTGCCATTACCGCAATTTAGATGTGAGCACCCTTAAAATTCTCGCCCAACGTTGGGCACCAACTATCGCAAACAGCTTCAAAAAAACCAATCAACATTTAGCGTTAGCAGACATCCGCGAATCAATTGGCGAATTGCAACATTATCGCACCCATTTCTTGCGCACGGTTTAAACCGCAGACGGCACAGCAGCGAGCTGTGCCAATTCTTGCGCTTCAAAATCCATTCCAAACTCCAAGCCCGGATTGAGCGTGATGGCATAACCCACGCCGAGCTTCTGCAAAATCCAGCGTAAATCAGTGACCAATCCGCCGCCATAACCCGGAAAACTTGCCACAAATGTTTTCGCTCGCTCCGGGCTGGTAAATAAGACCAATACTGTTTCGCCAGTTTCAGTCGTCACTTTTAATGGCTGCGCGGTGGTTGATGCTTGTAAACCACCGGGTTGACTAAGCGGTTCATAAATCGGCATAAACACTTCTGCATCCAATAACGTCGCTAAAAACGTTTCTGGTGACAATTCCCCATTTTGCGCCGCCATCAATTGCCGTTCTAATTCATTCTGCGCTCTAAAATTTGTATTCATCGTCGTTGTTATCTCCTCATTTTTACAACCCCTCCACTGCACATTAACAGCGAGGGGGTTAATTATTCAACACCACAAGGATTCAACAGCACTTATGCCGTCGCGCTTGCGCTTCAGCTAATTCGTGCAACATTGGCACCGTATCATCCCAACTCACGCAGGCATCAGTCACGCTCTGGCCAAAAATTAACTCTTTGTTGGAGTCAAGATTTTGCCGTCCCGCTACCAAATGACTTTCAATCATCACGCCAATAATGCTGCGCTCACCGCGTCCAATTTGTCCCGCCACATCTTGGCAAATCCGTATCTGTTTTTCAGGACGTTTGGCGCTGTTGGCATGACTGAAATCAATCATTATTTTAGGCGTTAAACCGGCGGCTAAAATCTCTTCTGCCGCTAAACTCACGCTCTCGGTGTCGTAATTCGGGCGCTGTCCACCGCGTAAAATAATGTGAGTATCTCGATTGCCGGTGGTGCTAAAAATTGCAGATTGCCCTTCTTTTGTCACCGACATAAAGACATGCGGACGCGCTGCGGCATGAATCGCATCAATGGCGACGCGCACATCGCCAGTGGTGGCATTCTTAAATCCAATCGGACACGATAAACCAGAAGCTAATTCCCGATGCCCTTGGCTTTCTGTCGTCCGTGCGCCAATTGCGCCCCAACTGATTTGATCAGCAATATATTGTGGACTGATTAAATCAAGAAATTCCGTGCCTGCCGGAATACCCATTTCATTCACGTCCAATAATAATTTACGCGCAATTGCCAAACCGCTATTGATAGCAAAACTGCCATCTAAATTGGGATCGTTAATCAACCCTTTCCAGCCAACAGTCGTGCGCGGTTTTTCAAAATAAACCCGCATCACCAATAACAATTGTTCATTCAAATCGCGGCATAACGGCTGGAGTCGCTGCGCGTATTCCAACGCCGCCAGCGGATCGTGTACCGAACACGGGCCGACGACGACCAGCAGCCGTTGATCTTGACCGTGCAAAATGTTTTGGATGGCGTGGCGGGCGGTGTAAACGGTGGTCGCTGCCGCAGCAGACAGCGGGATTTCGTCGTGCAAAGCGCGGGGTGAGCGCACTTCAGTGATATTGCGAATGCGCAAATCGTCGGTTTGGTGCATGGTTTTGACGCTAACGGTTGCGAAAAAGTGACAAGTATAAACCAAAGCCGTCTCCCGCTTGCCGTGCCACAATTTGCCCACAACTGCGTCCAATCCCATTGCGCCGTCACCTCAGACTTTTTGACATCAACATGCTGCGTCGTTTCCTCCCCATTCTCATCTTGATCGCCGGAATTGGCGGTTTTTATCTGCTCAAAACCACGCGCCCCACGCCGCCACCAGTCGCGGCGCAAGAACGCATCTGGCGCGTTGCCGTCACCACCGTTACTCCCGCCACCCAGCGCCCCGTGCTAACGCTGTTTGGACGCGTCGAAGCGCCAGATCGCATTCGCGCTGCCGCTCCCGTCGCTGGACGTTTGGCGGAAGTGCGGGTGCGCGATGGCGAACGGGTACGCGCTGGCGCAGTGCTGGCGCGACTTGATCCGCGTGATCTGCAACCGCGTCTCGCCAAAGCGCAGGCCGAGGTGGACAAGGAACAATTGCGCCTGACGCACGACCGTGAGGCGCTGGTGCAGGAGCGCGAACTGCTGCGGTTGGCGGAAGTGGCGGTGAATCGCGCTGACACGGTGCAAGCCAAACAATTGGCATCAGTCTCCAGCGTCGATGAAGCGCGGCAGCAATTGGCGCGAGCGCGATTGGCAGTGACTTTGCGCGAGCAGTCGCTTGCCGAACATCCAGCGCGGTTGGCGGCGCTGACTGCGACCTTGGCGGAGGCGCAGCGCGATGTTGAACGCGGCGAAATTCGCGCTCCGTTTGCGGCACGAATTGGCGTGGTGGAAGCGGCGGCTGGCGATCAATTGCAGCCCAATCAAACGATTTTGACCTTGTTTCCGCACAACGGGCTGTATCTGCGCACCACCATTCCCGGCGCATACAGCGCGGCGTTGCGGCAGGCGCTTGATCGCGGTGAACGCTTGACTGCCAGCGGCACCTACTCCGGTCAATCGCTGACAGCAGTGTTGGAACGGCTCGCTGGTGAAGCTGACGCTCGCGGGGTGGAGGCGCTGCTGCGGCTCAACGCAACGACGGAGGTGCCGCTGGGCGCTTTCGTGACGCTGCAATTGGAGCGCCCCGCTGTCGCCAACACCATCGCGCTGCCGTTTGCGGCGCTGCACGGCGGCGATCATATTTTTGTGGTGCAGGACGGCCGACTGCGGCGCGTTGGCGTGGAGCGGATCGGCGAGTTGGCACACTCAAAGGAGGGCTTTGAGGATGCAGGTAGTTTGATGTTGATTCGTGCCGCCGAACTGACCGCTGGCACGGCGGTGATGACGACGCATCTGCCCAACGCGATTGATGGTCTCAAGGTGGAGGCAATGCAGTGAAACATGGACTGATTGCCATCTTTGCGCGTCATCGCTTGCTCGCTAACTTATTGATGGGCATGATTTTTGTGATTGGTGGGCTGGCGCTGCTGCGGATGAATGTGCAGTATTTTCCGACGTTTGCGCTGGATGTGATTTCAGTGCGGGTGGTGTGGAGCGGAGCAGCGGCTGAGGATGTGGAAAACGGGATTTTGATTCCGCTGGAGGAGCGGCTCAAAACGGTTGATGGCTTAAAAAAGCTCAATTCCACCGCCGCGCAGGGCGTCGCCAGCCTGATGTTGGAATTGGAAGAAGAGACTGATTCGTTGATTGCGCTTGATCAGGTGCGGCAGCGGGTCAGCGAGTTTCGCAACTTCCCGAAAGACGCGGAAACGCCGCAAATCAGTCGCGTCTCGCGTTACGAATCGGTGGCGCGGGTGCTGGTGTCGGGGTCGAGCGTGGCGGAATTGCGTCCTTGGGTGCGGCAGTTTGAGCGCGAGCTGCTGGCGCGGGGCATTGATCGGATTGACATCAGCGGGCTGCCGACGGAGCGCATCGCCATTGAAGTGCCGGGGCGAACGCTGGAAACGCTAGGGCTGTCGATGGATGGCATTGGCGAACAGGTGGCGCGGCTGGCGCGAGATATTCCGTCGGGCACGGCAGGCGATGCCGATGGAGCGCGAGAATTGCGCAGTTTGGAGCAGCGCCGCGATCCGCAAGCCTTTGAAGATTTAGCGATTGTGAGCGATACGCGGGGCGTGGTGCGGCTAGGTGATGTAGCGGTGATTGTGCGTGAGGCGCGACCGGCAAGTTTGGAATTGCGAGCGTTGACGATTCACGCGCCAATTGAGCAATCCGCCGAACCGCCCTTTTCCACCGAGTCACCGGCGACGGTGGAGATTTTCGTGCAGCGGGCTGAAAACGGTCATTCGTTGCAAGCTGCCAAAATTTTTGCGCAGTGGCTCACAGAAACGCGCCCCACCTTGCCGCCCAGCATCACGTTGACGGTCTTTGATGCGCAGTGGGAACAGATTCGAGATCGCGTCAACTTGTTGACCGACAACGGCTTACAGGGCTTCACGCTGGTGATGCTGTTGCTGTTCATCTTTTTACCCGGGCGCGTCGCCTTTTGGGTGGCGATGGGCATTCCGACTGCGTATCTCGCTGCACTGGCGCTGCTGTGGTTATTCGGCGGCACCATCAACATGATCAGTCTGTTTGGGCTGCTGCTGACTTTGGGCGTGATCGACGATGACGCGATTGTGATTGGCGAATATGCCGAATCACGTTTTCGTGCTGGATTAGCGCCAGCAGTTGCTGCCATCGCCGGAGCACGGCGCATGTTCTGGCCGATTGTTGCCTCTGCCCTGACCACCGTTGCCGCCTTTTTGCCGCTGATGCTGATTGGCGGCGTGATGGGCAACATTCTCGGTGACATCCCATTTGTCGCCATCATGGTGCTCATGGCGTCGCTGGTGGAGGTCTTCCTCATCATGCCCGCGCATCTGCGCGTTGCTTTTGAGCATCACGCGGAAGCCAAAATCCCACGCTGGCGGCTGCGCGTTGACGCTGCGTTTGACCATTTCCGCGACGGCATTTATCGCCCGCTGGTCACGACCGCCCTGCATTGGCGCGGCGTCACCGTTAGCTTCGTCGCCGTTCTGATGCTGTTGGCAGTGGGATTGCTGGCAGGCGGACGCATTCAATTTGTCTTTTTCCCGACTCCAGAAGCGCAAATCGTCTTTGCTAACGCGACCTTCGTTGCTGGCACCCCGCGCCAGCACACCGCCGCATTTTTAGCGGAAATGGAACAGGCGCTGCACGATGCCGAGCGCGAGTTGGGCGGCAACTTGGTTGAAGCGGCAACGGCGCGGCTGGGTGGCACGGTGTCGGTAGAAAAAGGCGACGGCGCAGCGGGCGATCAATTGGCGTCGCTGTTGGTGCAATTGGTGCCGAGTGAGCGGCGCACGGTACGCAATGAGCAGTTTTTGGCGCTGTGGCGCGACAAGCTCAAGTTGCCAGCAGGATTGGAAAATCTGGTGATTTCGTCACGTCGCGCAGGTCCGCCCGGACGTGATTTAAGCCTGCGCTTGACTGGCGACGATGCGGGGCAATTGAAGGCAGCGGCGCTGGCGCTGGCGCAGAGTTTGGAGACCGTGCCGGGCGTGTCCAACCTGCTGGATGACATGCCGTTTGGGCGCGAGCAGTTGATTTATCGGCTCACTCCTGTTGGGCAGGCGCTCGGATTGACCACCGAAACGTTGGGGCGACAACTTCGCGCTGCGTTCGACGGTCATTTGGCGCAACTGGTGCAGGTCGGACAGGATGAATTGGAAGTGCGGGTGCTGCTGCCGCGTGGCGAGCGCACGCGCTTAGATGTGCTGGAGCAGTTACTGATTCGCGTCGCTGACGGCAGCTTTGTGCCCTTGCCGACGGTAGCGCAGTGGGAGACGCGACGCGGTTTTGAGGCGCTGCGCCACGCTGACGGACGGCTGGCAGTTGAAGTCTCGGCGGATGTGGATCGGGCGCTGAGTACGCCAGACAATGTGCGCGAGGCGCTGGAGCGCGAACTGTTGCCGCAACTGGTGGCGGATTACGGTTTGGAATACAGCTTTGAAGGTCGCGCAGCGGATCAACGCGAGACGTTGGGCGAGATGCGGCTGGGATTGTGGCTGGGGCTGGCGCTGATTTATGTGATTTTAGCGGCAGTATTTTCGAGTTGGGGTTGGCCGCTGGTGGTAATGACTGCGATTCCGTTAGGTTTAATTGGCGCAATTAGCGGTCATTGGTTATTGGGATTGGATTTAACGCTGCTATCGTTATTCGGTTTATTTGGCTTATCGGGAATTGTGGTGAATAACGCAATCATTCTGGTGAGCATGTATCACGAATTGCGCGATGAAGGTATGGAAGTTGAAACAGCGTTAATTGAAGCGGCAACCTCGCGGCTGCGAGCGATGTTATTAACATCAGCGACGACGGTGGTGGGATTAGGACCGCTGATTTTTGAGACCAGTTTACAAGCACAGTTTTTAATTCCAATGGCGGTATCATTAGCGTTTGGAGTGGGCTTTTCTACAATTCTGGTTTTATTATTTACGCCCGCGCTGCTGTCATTCCATGAAAGTATTCATCAGCGGCTGGCGCGGTGGTGGCAGACTAAATGAGAGCAATTAATTCCGATGAAACACCAAACTCGGTTGCCCACCGGCTGCCAGCCGCAAACGGGTGAGCGTGGCGGGCGGCACCTCGATTTGCCACAGCGTCACATTCGGTTGTTGCAGCACCTCGGCGAGAATCACGCGAATGACGCCGCCGTGCGTGATGAGCAATTGGTGCGATGGAGCGGCAGTGCTGGCAACCAGCGCGTGCCATGCCGCAGCGACGCGAGCGCGAAAGGCGGCGACGGTTTCGGCCGCTGGCGGAGTGAAGCCAACGGGGTCTTGCCACCACTGCGCCAGCAGTTCTGGCGGCAGCTCGGCAGCGGTCAAGCCTTCCCACGCGCCAAAATCGCGCTCACGCAACGCGGCGTTGAGGTGCAGCGGGACTTCGAGCTGGGTTGCCAGATGCTGCGCGAAGCTGGCGCAGCGACTCGCAGGCGAGCTGTGCAATGTTGTCCACGCAGGCGCAACGGCGGTGGCGCGTACCATTTGCGCCCAACCGTGCGCGGTTAATGGCACATCGCTCGTGCCGCAAAATGCGCCCGTGCTGGTGGTTGCGCCGTGACGCAATAAATCAATAAAAGCATCCATCGCTTGCTCTTGAAAAAATTTGATTAAACAAGTTGTCAGTCACAACGGTTTTTTATTCACAAAAAAAATGACGCAGCTGCCGAAGCAACTGCGTCAATTGATAATCAACAAAAAGAATTACAGCAGGCTGTAAGTCACCGTCACACCCGCCATGATGATCGCCACAATACTCATCAATTTGATGAGAATGTTGAGACTTGGACCCGAAGTATCTTTGAATGGATCGCCAACGGTATCGCCAATGACGGCTGCGCGATGGGCGCGTGAGTTTTTACCGCCGTGATTGCCCGCTTCAATGTACTTTTTAGCGTTATCCCACGCGCCGCCGGAATTGGCTAAAAATACTGCCAACACGAAGCCGCTCGACATGCCACCCACCAGCAGCCCAATCACACCCGCCACGCCTAAAATCAAGCCAGTCAACACGGGCGCTGCGACCGCAATCAACGCTGGAATGACCATTTCGCGCTGCGCTCCCAAGGTCGAAATCGCCACGCAGCGTTCATAATCTGGCTGCGAGGTGCCCTTGAGAATGCCCGGATCATCGCGGAATTGCCGCCGCACTTCTTCCACCATCAACAACGCAGCGCGTCCGACCGCCTGCACCGTCATTCCGCTGAACGCAAACGCCACCATCGCGCCGATCATAATTCCAACTAAAACCGTCGGATTGAGCAGGTTGATGTGGTAGTAAGTCATAAAATCAGTCAGCGTCGCCGCATCCGTCGGAATGGTCGAACCATGCCCCAGCTCCAACGTCGTGATGCCGATTTTGATCAGCTCCATCCGAATCACCTCAACGTAGGACGCAATCAGCGCCAGCGCCGTCAGTGCCGCCGAACCAATCGCAAAACCCTTGCCGGTCGCAGCCGTCGTGTTACCAAGCGCATCCAGTGCATCCGTGCGTTCGCGCACTTCAGGCCCCAAACCACTCATCTCTGCGTTGCCGCCAGCGTTATCGGCAATTGGCCCGTAAGCATCGCTCGCCAGCGTGATGCCCAAAGTGGACAACATGCCGACCGCAGCAATGCCAACGCCATACAGCCCTTGATTCATCTGGCTGGCATCGAAACCGGATGCAAACAAAAACGCCAGCAAGGTGCCCGCGCCAACGGTCAACACCGGAATCGCCGTTGACAACATCCCCACACCAATTCCCGCAATCACCAGCGTTGCTGCGCCACCCTCGGCTTGACTGGCGATCTGGCGCGTCGGGGCATAACTCGGCGAGGTGTAATACTCAGTTGAGCGCCCGATGATGACGCCAGAGATCAGACCCGCAATCACCGCACCCCAAATGCCCCAAGTGTTCGGCATTCCCAATAAAAACAAGAAGATCAACGACACCACGACGATCATCGCCGCACTGCTGTTAATTCCGCGTCCGAGCGCATCTAGCAGTTGTTTTTGATCGGCACCTTCCTCGGTTTTGACCAAATACACGCCCAAAATCGACAACAAAATGCCCAATCCGGCAATCACAATCGGCGCAACCACTGCCTTCATTTGTAACGCCGGATCACCCATGTACGCCGCTGCGCCCAACGCGCTGGCAGCCAGAATGGAACCAACGTAAGACTCAAACAAATCCGCACCCATTCCTGCCACATCGCCGACGTTGTCGCCAACATTGTCCGCAATCACCGCTGGATTGCGTGGATCATCCTCCGGGATGCCGCTCTCAACCTTGCCCACCAAGTCCGCGCCGACATCCGCAGCTTTAGTGAAGATGCCGCCACCCACGCGAGCAAACATCGCTTGCAATGACGCGCCCATGCCGAAGGTCAGCGTGGTCGTCGTGATTAAAACCATGCGATGGGTTTCGCCAATGTCCGCTTCTGGAATCAACAGGTTAGCGAGAATAAACCAGAACACGACGTTGCCCAGCCCCAGCCCTACGACGACCAGCCCCATCACCGCGCCGCTGCGAAACGCAATCCGCAGCGCGTCTGGCAGTGAGGTTTGCGCTGCGGCAGCAGTTCGTGCTGAGGCTTGGGTTGCCGTTTGCATCCCGAAATAACCAGCCAGCGCCGAGAAAAAACCACCGCACAAAAACGTCACCGGCAGCCAAGTACTTTGGACGTGGAGGTGATACGCCAGCACATAAAAGACCGCAGCGAGTGCGCCAAACACCACCAGCATGATTTTGTACTGTTGCCACAGATACGCCATCGCGCCGCGACTGACATGACCGCTGATTTCCTGCATCAGCGCGGTGCCTTGATCCTGCACCATCATTTCTTGATAAAACCGCCACGCATACACCAGCGCCGCAACCGCCGCGATGGGTGCAATCCAAAAGACAAATTCATTCATAAAATCAATGCCCTATTTCAAAATGCACTGGAAAAGTGTGTGCAGCATAGCCAGCGGTTATGCCAAACCAGTGACCTGCGCCGAGCGCCACCAGCCACGATGTTGATTGTCCAACGCGGTGCGGTCGGGGAAGCGATAAAACGCAAAATCGCTTTGATCGCCGACGTAAAACCCGCCCTGCACCATGCGATAAATGACGCCCTCATGGACTTGTTTTAACACCAGTTTGCTGGGTTTGCCCTGATTGTTTTTCAGCTCGCCGAGCACGTCGCGCAGGTGTTCCAGATTGTTGTAAGGCAAATCGCGTGCCGAGCCTTGCTCAGGATCGTCGGCTAATTCACCGAGCTGCAATTGTGAAAACACGAGACGCGGAACGTGAACTGGATTGGCAGGATTGGTAATAAAGTTACAAAAATCATGCGGTTCCAAACTGCTGGCCACCATCGGCGTGACCGGGCAAAACTCCTGATACAGATGGAGATGCGCGGCGGGATCGGGTTGATACTCTGCCCGTTCCAGCGCCAGCGTTTTGCCGTCGCTGGTGACGAGATACAGATTGCCGAGCGCGGAGATTGGAATCCGCGATAACACGCGGTAAATCGACAGATACACCGAATTTTTCAGAGTGCCATCGCCTTTGATGACGCAGCGTTCATCAATGAGATGAAACGGGAAATCGTCCGAGCGGAAGCTGGGATCGACCTCAAAAAACATCGCTTCGCCTTGGATGTGTACCTTGGTACCCACCGCGTAATAGCTGCCGAATTCTTCGGGGGTCAACATCGACGCAATGAGCGCCTGCGGAATTAAAGACAGGTAAAGATGCTTGTCGGCCATGAGAAACCTCGCGGGAAATCACCTGAAAAGCGCCCGTCACAACGGACGCGAGATTGTGGAAAGGTTCAATCTCGGCGGTGATTATCCGCGCAAGTGGGGCGGGGTGCATCTGGCGATCTGGCGGGGGATGGTGCGAACGGCGGGAACATCGCGCCATCCTTGGCGCAGTCGGCATTCACGAGCGAAATGCCGGTTAAAACAACTGTTTAACGTGCTGGAGCTGCCTGCGGTTGTGCCGGAGCTGGCATCTGCGGAGGCATTCCATAAGGTGCGGGATACGGCATGGCACCATAAGGTGCTGCGCCATAACCCGGCACCCCGTAACCACCGCCGTAAGGAGCGCCATAACCATAAGGTGCTCCGTAGCCATCGTTGCCATAACCACGTCCATCGCCGTAGCCATAGCCGCGCCCATCGCCACGCCCGTAACCACGACCACTGCTGCGTCCGCTGCCGCCCATGCTCATGTTGAAATCACCGTTGCCGGAGCCATCGCCAAACATGTCACCCATGTTGTCCATCATGCCGTTGCCGTTATTGCCATAGCCGTTGTTGCCATAGCCCGGGCCGCCCCACCATGCCTGCGCCGTCACCGAGACGCTTGATAAACCGATTACTGCCGCCAGACCAACAATCTTCATCGTTTTCATCATTAAAATCGCTCTCTATTTAGAAACTGTTGACAATCACGATGAATCTCGTGAGTTGCTGCCGTCACGCGGCCAGTTGAGTATAAGCGTTTATTTTGCAGCCGTGCAATCGCCTAAATTGCACCGAGATCAAGACTTTAGCCGAATAAACTACGCCACGGTTTAAGTGTCTGTATTCAATCAACACTTTAATAAAAATTGCAGTAATACCGCACCAATCAATCAGTAATTAAGAGTATTCTTTAATCTGCGTCGATGCGACGCTGAGAAGGCACGCGGCGCTGGCCTATACTTGCAATTATTTCCGTCTAATGAACCAACGCACTCAGCCATGAGCTGCTTGTTTTAACAGCGATTTTTATCATTTCACGCCAATGCTGCCACCGATGCCAACTGTTTGGTCACTGTTAAAAACGCTGGGCGTACCGATCACACCGGACATCTGGCACCGTTTCTTTCAAATGCTGCGCGATCTCAACCGCTCCAACGTCGGCGGGATGGCGCGATGGCTCTTTATTCTTTTGATCGTGTTGATGTTTTCGATCAACGGCTTAAATGTGCTCAACAGCTACGTCAACCGCGATTTTATGACCGCGATTGAACATCAAAATATGGACGGATTTGTCGGTTACGCCCTGCTGTATATCGGCGTGATGGGCGTCGCCACCGTCGTCGCCGTGCTCTATCGCTACGCCGAAGAACGACTGGGTTTACTGTGGCGCAAATGGCTGACCCAACAGGCAATTGACCGTTATCTCGCCGACCGCACCTACTTTCGTCTTCACACCAGCGACACCCTCAGCAATCCCGACCAGCGCATCGCCGAAGACATCCGCGCCCTCACCGCCACCACGCTCTCGTTTACCCTGATGTTTCTCAACGCCACCTTCACCGTCATCGCCTTTTCTGGCGTGCTGTGGAGCATCAGCCCACTCCTGTTTCTCGTCGCCGTCGCCTACGCCATTCTCGGCTCCCTGCTGGCGATTTATCTCGGCAAACCGCTGGTCAAACTCAATTATGACCAGCTCGACCGCGAAGCCAATTTCCGCTCCCGCCTCGTGCATGTGCGCGAAAACGCCGAATCCGTCGCCCTACTGCGGCGCGAAGGACGCTTGAAAGCGCGACTCCGCGACCGCCTCAACGATCTCACCGACAACTTCCAGCGCATCATTCAAATCAACCGCAATCTCGGCTTTTTCACCACCGGCTATAACTACTTGATTCAAATCATCCCCGCGCTGCTCGTCGCGCCGCTGTTCATTCGGGGACAAGCCGATTTCGGCGTCATCACCCAATCCGCCGTCGCCTTCGCCCACCTGCTCGGCGCGTTCTCACTCATCATCACCCAATTCCAATCCATCTCCGCCTATACCGCCGTCGTCGCTCGCCTCAACGCCCTGCGCGACGCCATGCACGAACCGCGTCCCGCGCAAGCGCCCAGCGTCGAATTCAATCCCGCTGGCGGCAGCATCGCCTTTGAAGACTTGACGCTGTATTCGCCCCGCGACGGTCGCCCGCTGCTGCAAAACCTCAGCATGTCGATCACCGCCGGCGTGTGTTTGCTGGTACGCGCCACCAGCGAATCCACCGAAAAAGCGTTGTTTCGTGCCACCGCCGATCTGTGGAATCAAGGCACGGGACGGATTCTGCACCCCGGTCACGACGAGATATTTTTCCTGCCCGAACGCCCGTATTTACCGCCCGGCACCTTGCGCGAAGTGCTGCTGCGCACCGGACAAGAAAAAGGCGTCCCCGATTGGCAAATCTGCGCCAGCCTCGCTGCGCTCAATTTGCAGCACGCGCTGGTGAAAGCCGGTGGTCTCGATGTCGAACAAAACTGGAGCGATCTGCTCTCGCTGAGTGAACAGCAGCGGTTGGCATTTGCGCGAGTGCTGCTGGCAGCACCGCAATTCGTCTTTTTAGATCATCCCAGCCGCAGCCTCAGCGAGTGCGCAGTAGGCGAATTGCTCAACCTGCTGCGTCTCCGCGAGATCACTTATCTCACGCTCGGCGACGGTGGCGACGATCCGCGTTTTTACGACCGCTTGCTGACGATTGATGACGATGGCAGTTGGCAGGTGCGCCCGCCAGCAGATCGGCGCGTCGCGCAGCGCCCGGCGGTGGTGGCAGCGCCGACGCGCCGCAGTGGTGATTTTGTAGGCGAAACAGCAGGAGACCGCGATGAGCAGTTACCACTTTCCGGCTAATTTTTTGTGGGGGGCTGCGACCTCGGCATATCAAATCGAAGGCGATCCGCTCGCAGATGGTGCTGGCGCGAGCATCTGGCACCGTTTCGCCCACACGCTGGGACGAGTCGCTAACGGCGATACCGGCGACCGTGCTTGCGGACATTACCGGCGTTGGGCAGAAGATGTGGCGCTGCTGGCGGAATTGGGCATGACGGCATATCGCTTCAGCGTGGCGTGGGGGCGCGTGTTGCCAGACGGACGGGGCGCAGTGAATCAGCGCGGTTTGGATTTTTATCGGCGGCTGGTGGATGCGCTGGTGGAGCGCGGGATCACGCCCATGCTGACGCTGTATCACTGGGATTTACCCGCTGCGTTGCAGGATCGCGGCGGCTGGCGCAATCCCGACAGTCCGGCGTGGTTTGCCGATTATGCGCAGGTGCTGTTTGAAGCACTGGATGATCGGGTGCCGCTGTGGGTGACGATCAACGAGCCGTGGGTGGTGACGATTCCGGGGCATGTGGACGGCGAGTTAGCGCCCGGGCTGCGTGATCTCGGCGCTGCGCCGCGAGTGGCACATCATCTGTTGCTGGCGCATCTCGCCGCCGTCGCTGCGTATCGCGCCAGCGGTCGCCACCAGATCGGAATCGCCGTCAATTTAGAGCCGCAACATCCCGCCAGTGCCGCGCTCGCCGATCAGTTGGCGGCGCAACGGCGCGATGCGTTTATCAACCGCTGGTTTCTTGATCCGCTGTTGCTAGGCAGTTATCCGTCGGAAATGGCGGAGATTTTCGGAGCGGCGTGGCCAGAAGAATTCATGCTAAATCCCCCCAACCCCCCTTTTTCAAAGGGGGGCGAAATGTCATTAACTACTGATTTTATTGGTGTGAATTACTACTCACGCGGGTTGGTGCAGGCGGAGCCAACGGTGCGACCGCTTGGCGCTCGGCGCGTCAGTCCGGCAGCCGAGGTGCCAATCACGACGATGGGTTGGGAGGTGTATCCGGCGGGTTTGACGGCAACGTTGCTGTGGCTGCGCGAGCGTTACGGCGCTCTCCCGCTCTATATCACTGAAAACGGCGCAGCTTTCTCCGATCCGCCCGCTGCGCACGGCGTGATTGACGACGCGCAGCGGGTGGATTATCTGCACTCGCATCTCCACGCTGCGGCGCTGGCACTGGAACAAGGTGTTGATTTACGCGGTTATTTTGCGTGGTCGTTGCTGGATAACTTTGAATGGGCACACGGTTACGCGCAGCGGTTTGGGTTGGTGCAGGTCGATCCGCTGACGTTGGCGCGGACGCCTAAACGCAGCGCCAGCGTGTACCGTGATGTGATTCGGCGCGGTTGGATATAACTGCTTGTTTATATTTTATTTAATGGAGATGCTGCCGTGTTGCCAAAACTGTTACTGCTGCCGTGCTTGACGGCGCTGGCGCTGACCACGCCGGGCTGTTTGATGACTATCACTGAACCGGCGCTGCGGGTCGATTACGAGGCACCGGTGGCGGTGGAATATCGCCCGCTGCGCTATGACGGCTTCATCGTCTATTACGCCGATGACGGCATTCCGTATTACCTGCGCGGGGGACGGCGTTATTGGGTGCCACGTCATGCGCGGGCGCGTTATATCTCGCATTGGCGCAGTTATAAACCGGCATATCGTGATTGGTATCGCCAACATCGTCCTGACCGTCCGCAGCAGTGGCGCGGCGATGACCGGCGCAATGACCGCCCCCGTGACAACAATCGGCGCGATGATCGCCCGCGTCGTGATGACAGCAAACCTTGGTACCGCGACCGCAGTCGCTTTGGCGATAACCGCCCGGCTGATACGCAATCGCCGGTTGCAGCAACGCCGCAATCACCAGATCAAGCGCCCGCGCCTTGGTATCGCAATCGTGACCGCGATCAGAATCGGCGCGATGACAATCGCCCGGTTGACACGCAGTCGCCGGTCGCCGCAACGCCACAATCACCAGATCAAGCGCCCGCGCCTTGGTATCGCAATCAAAATCGGCGCGATGCGTCGCGTCCGGTAACGCAAGAATCGCAGCGCGAAATACCAGCGGCGCTGCCGTCAGAACAGGTGGCGGTTCATTCGAGATCGCGTTCACCGTTTCCGCAGCAGCGCGTTGACTCTGAAATCTCAACGCCAAGTGTCAGAACCGACCGGCGCGGTGAGCCTGAATTGAATGAAGCGATTGGGCGGCGGCGGCAGCAGGTTGAACCTGAAACGTCAGCGGCGCTGGTGTCAGAACGACGCAGTCAATTAGAAATGGCGGCGAATCGGCAGCGGCAGCAGGAACAACAACAGAAATACGCTGAGATGCAGCAGGCGCGGCAGCGGCAGCAGGTTGAACCTGAAACGTCAGCGGCGCTGGTGTCAGAACGACGCAGTCAATTAGAAATGGCGGCGAATCGGCAGCGGCAGCAGGAACAACAACAGAAATACGCTGAGATGCAGCAGGCGCGGCAGCGGCAGCAGGTTGAACCTGAAACGTCAGCGGCGCTGGTGTCAGAACGACGCAGTCAATTAGAAATGGCGGCGAATCGGCAGCGGCAGCAGGAACAACAACAGAAATACGCTGAGATGCAGCAGGCGCGGCAGCGGCAGCAGGTTGAACCTGAATCTCCTGCAACGGAGCGCCGTAATCAGCAGGCGGCGGCGCAACCAATGCAGCGGGTTAGTCGGGAACAGGAACGTGCCGCAGTGTCAGAAGCTGCTAAAAAACATGCTGAAACTTTAGATGAAGACGCGCAGTCTGAATAAATAAAAACACGAGATCACTGTGATGAGTCACCAAATTCGGAGCATTTTGGAAGGTTTAGAGCAAGTTCGTGAGGATTTATTATCGTTATCTGATGATATTTGGTTAAGCATTGACCATAATAATGCAGAAGCGTTGGAACAAGGTTTCGCGTTCAAAAAAGAATACAACGCCAAGGTTGCAGCTTTTGATCGTTTAGCAGAAGACTTGTCGATTTTAGTGCAGCAGTTTACAGCAATCAAACTGAATGATAACAGCGCGGAACTTGACCAAGTTTCCTCAAATAACGCCAAAATGATTCAGGATTTAGTCGATCATAAAATGATTGATCTTAATGATGATTGGACATTCAAGCGCCCTTATGGAGTGGTGATTGACACCGAAGCACAAAATAAACTCAATACTTGGCGACGCTTATTTGAGTTTATTTGTCAGCATTTAGCGCAACGTGACCCTGAGTTATTTGCAACGCTACCTGACCACCCTAAATTTAAGACACGACGTGGCAACGTCAGTTTTAGTCGTAATCCGCAAGATTTGCGGATTGCCAGTGAGTTGCCGCTGGGCATTTATGTTGAGGTCAATGCAGCCGCCAATCAATTCCGTGATTATCTCAAAATTCTAATTGAAATTTTCAACCTTGAGCGGCAGGAGCTGCGCATTTATTTACGCGCTGCAAAATCGTAAATCGCAGCGCATTCGCTAAACATGGTTCAAAATTTTGGCGTATCCAGTAATGCAAGATGAATAAAAATAAATTGGCACTGGGATTGAGTATTGAGACACTCTGAATTTTTGATAAAAATCAAGTTTGATTGATACGTCAGTTTTGAGATCAAGCTACAGCATGGTGACAGAGCAAAAATGAAACATTCACTGGAATACTTTTCTTTGTGTTACCTCAGGTTTAAGATCGAAGCCTCATTAGGCATTTACTCTAAGCACAACTTATGAACATTAGTGAAGAACTTGTTTCCTCATACCTTCAATACATCTTGGTGTGTGAGTTCATTCAAAAAAAACTATACACGGTCGATGCACAAGGTGAAATTGACGTAGAATTGAATGTGCTACTTATAGTCTGTAGCATCATAGTCATCAGTCAGAAACAATGGAGTTTTGAAGTGTTCTGACGATGCCGAGAATCCCAAGTTCTTTACTCCGCGCCACCCTTGCTGAGAATGTCCGTGCTTTCCGAAAAGCGCATGGTCTTTCACAGGAAGAACTAGCCGATCTTTGCGAGCTACACCGCACATACATCGGTTCGGTAGAGCGTGAAGAACGGAATGTTTCTTTAAGCACTCTCGAAGTCCTTTCTCAGGCTCTCGGAGTCAGCGTTGCGGAACTGCTGACACCAAGAGCTGAGCATGATGCAAAAGACACCCCTTGATTATAAAAATGCCATCCAATCGTCCGGCTTTGATATTTATTCACCTATTGAAGTTGGTGATGCAAATTTTTGGATACCCACTCCACACCTAGAAATACTACTCAACCAAGTGCTAACAGACCTTGATCTGAATGGGTTAGCACTGCGAACGCGCTCGAAAGTTGTCAAGATGGCCGTTTGCGAAGCCCTTGGCTACCCTGTTCCAAAATCCTTCAAAAAGACACAACCTCGATTTTTTGGACAACAGCTCGATACATACACGCAAAAATCAAGCAATCTGCAAATCTGGAATGAAGAACTATCGTCCACTCGGCGTTACGCAATCATCCAGATATCGGATCAAGACATCGTTTTGAAAATCAAAGTGGTGAATGGTCAAGAACTTGCGCTGTTAGACACGACGGGGACAATCACAACAAAATACCAAGCAGGGCTTGTCACTGGCGCTGATTCTCATGAATTGGTTTCAGCGCGAGACACTCCATTCATGTTGCCGTATGTAAAAGTTGGCGCAACATTTACCGCGTTGATTAGTCCTATTGATGAGCCGGAGTGTGGTTATTTACTACCTATTCAGGAAATCTTTGAGCGGTTGTCTACACTGTTAGGATTATCGTTTGTTGACCCTGGCATGGTTCAAGAACGCAATCGCGGTGCGATACTGCATCGCTTGATTTGCGAATGCTTGGGATATAGCCGCTACGAAGACAATGGACAGTTTCCTGATATTCGCCATCAGTTATTGGAAGTGAAGCTGCAAACATCGCCCACCATCGATCTAGGACTGGTGTTGCCAAGTAGTGAACAACATCTCAATATTGGGCAAATTGGCGACTATCACCCTCGACATTGCGATACCCGTTATGCAATGTTTTATGCAAAAACAGATGGTAAGCAAGTTACGCTGACCCATCTGTTCATCACAACTGGTGCTGATTTTTTCACACGATTCCGACGCTTTGAAGGCAAGGTAACAAACGGAAAAATCCAAATTCCGTTACCTCAAGATTTTTTCAGCAGATAAACCAAAAACACGCCAAATTCGCGTATTGAGGTCGGCGGCAAGTTGATTAGCTTCAGTCGATGGCGTCGTAGCGTGAATTGTTTTTGCTAAGTTGATGATCGTTAACGCTTCATCGCACTTCGGGTTGGGTAGCGGGAACAACTCAACGTATTGAGTGATGTAACGTCGCCGCCCAGCATAGAGCTTGTTATTAAATCGATGATCATAGAAAACCTCAATGAATGTTGAGTTAGCTACGGCAAGCGCCAGCCACAGCAAGTCTAGTTCGTCTTTGTTTTCGCATTGCATCCAATAGCATTCCCCGTTAACAACACCGCCGTCTGTGTCTATCCAGAAAATCGGCTTGTCGGAAATATCAGGAAATACAAGTTTGGGCAATGACCAAGCGGCAGGGTCTTGCGGCACCCATAACTCATACCATTTACGACCAGCATCTATGAGATATGTGCGCGTTTCAAGAACGTTGCGGTGCTTTTCTAGGTAGTTCGCCGTTTTTGGGTAGAGGCTCAAATCTACAGCTGTGCGACCATTTTCCGTCACCTCGTGTGGGTAAAGAATTTCCTTGATATGTTTTACGTTTGTTGGTGCGACAGCTTTGAAGCGACGTGCACATTTTCGAGTGATCAAAGGTCGAAGCAATTCTGGTCGTCCGTCTGGAAGATTGTTCCAGTCGTTACGAATGAAAATTTTGTCTGCTGTTGATTTCACACCGACCCTTATTTTTCCGATCCGTCGAAACGTTTCCCATGTATTGGCTTCAACCGTTGCCAACCATTGATCCGTAACCTGAGTGGCAATACGCCAAATCCCTTCGGGGTCGTCACCGTTATCCATTACTCCATGACGCACTCGGAAACGCCGACCATCTGGGATTGCAATCACAGTGTCGTTCTCTGCGACCAAGGCGGATAGTGCATCCTCAGCCTTTGCAATGGCGGCATCGTTAGTTTCGTAAATAGACGAATAAGCAATTTCATTGGTATGAGGGTGTTGTGAATCAGGCGTGCCGCGAGCCAACAGTACCGATGGTAAAACCGCAGCATCGAAGAGTTTGGTGTCTCCAAGGTCCCAAGCGTGCAAGATACGAAAACGCGAAAGTATGGCGCGTCGAATGGCTTGACCTGATTTTGTAGTCATAAATCGATTTGAGGTGATCACACCTGTCACCCCGTTTTCTGCCAATACCTGAGAAATTCCGAGTAAGAACGGGTAATAAAGATCAACTCGACCGGTTAATCCAAAACTTCGAGCGAGCTGCTGTGCCTGTTGTGTCCCCATGATTTGTGTACGGACAAATGGCGGATTGGCAATCACTAAATGAAAAGGCTCTTGCATTTCACCCGCAGAAAAAAGGTCGCCGCCACCTTGTAGATTGAGAACGTGCTCCAGAAAATCTTTTTGCTCTAGGCGCACATCTAAATCAGGAAAATCCTTCCGAAGACGCTGCGATGCAATCCGAATCGCTTCTGAATCGGTGTCGTAGCCCACCACCTCAACGAGTTTTCTGGATGCAGGCAGCAAATTTTTAATCAATGCGTCGAGCAGTGCTCCATCGCCACATGCAGGATCAAGAACACGAATTTTTCCATTCTTGGGCAAATCCACTACCTGAAGCATTTGTTTAGCAACAAACCTCGCAAAAGCTATGGGCGTATAAGTCACACCGTCAGACTTCTGACGATTAACGTTACTATATCTTGGTGCAGTGGTTACCATAGAAAGCATTGGCTGGTTCAAAATTAATATTTATAGTTGTTATAATCCTAATACAACTATGTGGCTTAACACTTAACTTCTACCTGTGTTTTATCCTGTTGATTGGGGCGCTACCCACGTCAAGCGGCGGCGCATTCGCAATGAACCGCCGCCGAGGTGCTTACTTCGCCGCTTGAGACAACATCACCAGCCGCGAGTGTGATTTGCGGTCGTGCCATGCCAAACCATCACGGTCAAACAGACTCCACCACAGCCCCAATCCCGCTGGCAGCAGACTGAGCAGCGCCCAATCAAAGCGCGTCAACGCACTGCCAAAGGTCAGGTTATTGCCGTCGTCTTGAATCACGCGAAACCGCCACGCCCGCATCCCCAACGTTTGTCCGCCCCGCGCCCAAAAGTAGACGTAGAATGCCGCCACCACTGCGAGCAAATAGAGCCGCAGCAAAGTGAGCGGCAAACTGGTGTCATAAATTGGCGTATGTGTGATCATTTCATACGGAATGGTGACTAGCGCCGTTGCCAGCATCAAAATTCCGAGCAGTAACAGACTGTCGTATAGCATCGCACCGAGGCGACGAAACAAGGAAGGTTGTTGCGCACGAGTAATATCGAATTCCATATTAGCAGTGACCGAATGGGTTAATGATTGAATGCTTCGGAAGGAAGCCGTGAAGTTAAAACGCCTCACTATTAAACCACTTTTATTCCAGTTATTGCGACGGGTACCCATGCCTTGGATAGCGATTCTGGTCGGCTTGATCGCCGGTCTCGCGGTATGGAGCATCCTCGACCAGATTCAAAGTTTCCAAGTCGATAAAATTTTCCGGCAAGAATTGCGCGTACAACTCGAACTACGCGCCCAAGAAAGCCAGATTCGTTTTGAGCGTCATCTCGCCAGCTATAGCGGTTTAACGCAACTATTAGCCAATCATCGCCGCCTGTCTGTCTATTTAGAAACGCACCCGCTCCCATCCACCCCGCCAATCGCATATACCGCCGCTCGTCCGCTATGGCTACCGGATTTCTTTGAACGCGCTGCATTAAGTTTACCCACTCATCTCATATTGACTGATTTACGCGGTCAAGTGCGCGAAATTTTCCAAACTGATACCAAACCGCTATTCGATACAAACTCCACTCAAATCATCACATCTTGGCTCACCCATCCCGCCATGATTGAACGTATCAATGATCGTTTTCACCTCATCAATAGCGCCATCATTGAAGATATGAATAGCCAACCGCTTGGTTATTTATTACTCATAGTACCCATTGATGACGCCTTTTTGCGCGTCTCACAACACGGCCTTGACATAGAACGAGCAGCAGTAGCATTAGTTGACGCGGCCGATCAAAGCCTAGTCGCCAGCATTGATTCCAGCACCTTACCACCCGGTAGCCCATTATTACATTGGAGTGGTCACTATATGATTACCACCCAACCGTTACCAGAATACGCTGGCGGTATTGTGCATCCTTTATTTGCAACCTTAATACCACGCAGCGTGGTAGAAAAGATGTCGCGCCATGTGCGTATTTTTGAACGCCGCCAACGCTTAATCGCAGCATTAGTATTTGTGTGCGTATTCACGGCTGTCATTTATGTTGTTTCCGCACGCTTAAACAAAGTCTTAAAACGCATGACGCGCTTTTCACAGCGAGCATTAGGCATTGCTGAACCCGGCTTTGATCGGGACGGCAATCAACTATTATTATTAGAAGATTGGATTCGTCATTTCACCCAATTAGTGTTAATTGCGCGAGACGAAACCAATCGTAAACATCAAGCAGCAATGCGCGAAAGTGAAGCACTGAAAGCCGCAATGATGGAAGCCTCACTGGATGCATTGGTCACATTAGATCGTGATGGAAAAATGATTGAATTTAACTCCGCCGCAGAGCGTGTTTTTGCGCGAAGTCGGCAAGACGCATTAGGTTTATCCTTTGCAGAACACTGTTTGCCAGATATTGCGCGAGCGGCATTCAAACGCTTATTAGATCGCTCACATCATTTGCACCGTGAACCACAAGAACGGTGCGAATTATTAGCACAACGTGCCACCGGTGCAGAGCGTCCGGTTGAAATTTCAATTGCACTAATTGAATTAGAAGATGAGCGATTTTACACGCTTTATATTCACGACATCACCAGTCGTAAACACGCAGAACAAGAGATTAAAAGTCTAGCGCGGTTAGCAAGTGAAAGCCCTACACCAATTATGCGCGTCACCGCTGAAGGGTTAATTGTGTATGCCAATAATGCCAGTCGTCCGTTATTATTAGCATGGCAACAATTAGATGCTGGTGAATACTTGCCGGTAGAATGGTGCGACACCTTAGCGCACGCATTAACCGCCGGGCAACCGTTAGAACATGAATTTGAAGTGAATGGTCAACTCTATTCGTTGTTATTCGCGCCCATTCGTGATCTTGGCTATGTCAATTTATATGCGCGGGACATTACCGCCGTGCGCCGCGCCGAACAGGAATCGCGGCAACATCAAGCGGAATTAGTACATGTGTGTCGTTTAAGCACGCTGGGCGAAATTGCAACCGGAATGGCGCATGAATTAAATCAACCGCTCGCCGCAATTGTGAATTATGCCAACGGTTGTAGTCGGCGTTTGCATAATAGTTCTGCGCAACCGGCAGAATTGATGACGGCAATGGGACATATTACTGCGCAAGCCCAACGTGCAAGTGAGATTATTCGGCGTTTGCGGGCATTAGTGGGAAAACAACCGCCAATTCGGGCGCAAGTCGATTTAAATCATTTGGTGCGCGAAGTCTGCGCATTTTTAGAATTTGATACCAATCGTTTAGGCGTCGATATTCGCTTAGATTTGTGCAAAGTTGATTGTATTCCGGTGCGGGTTGATTTAGTGCAAATTGAACAGGTATTATTAAATGTGATGAGCAATGCGTTGGATGCGTTAGAAATGCAGCTTGACTCACAGCGCCAGCTCTGTATTACCACAGAAATTCGCGCTACTGAAGCGTGGGTATTGATTGAAGACACCGGTCCCGGTATTGCACCAGCGCAATTAGGAGAATTATTTAATCCGTTCGTGACCACGAAAGAAAATGGTATGGGTATGGGATTGGCAATCAGTCAAACTATTGTTGAAAATCACGAGGGGCGTATTTGGGCAGAATCAGAATTGGGGCACGGTGCGGCGTTTTATGTGTCGTTGCCGTTGGCGGCATTTCATAACGATTAACGATCTCTTGCAGATACTCATGCGCCTCACTGCATTTGAACAGCACACCATCCGCCACATCATCACTGCAATTGATCCCGATGCAGTCGTGTATTTGTTTGGTTCCCGCTTGAATGCGCAAGCGCAAGACGGCGATATTGATTTATTCGTGCTATCAAAACGCATCGACTTAATGGCAAAATTGGATATTCTAGCGCAGCTGCATTTAATGCTCGGCGAGTAGAAAATTGATTTAATCATCGCACCAGAGATGACGCAACCAATCACACGCATCGCCGTGAAAACCGGAGTGCAGTTATGAGCGTAGATAAAATTGATCTGTTGCGTGAGGAAATCATCCTACGCTGTTTACTTTTGAAAAACTAAACAACTATTTAGTAAGGCTACTTTGAAAACATCTCGTTTGATGACAACGCACCTCTCAAATTTTTAAGTTGAATACATGATGACCACACCGCAGCCCCGTATCCGCGAAATTCCCTACAACTACACGTCGTTTTCTGACCGCGAGATTGTGATTCGCTTTCTCGGTGAACCACTGTGGCAGTTAATTGAACAATTGCGCAATAGTCGTCGCACCGGACGCTCGGCGCGAATGTTATTTGAGGTGCTCGGCGATTTATGGGTCGTGACGCGCAATCCGTATTTGCAAGATGATTTATTAGAAAATACACAACGCCGTCGTTTGTTATTACAAGCATTAACGCATCGGCTTGATCAATTTGAATTGCGTTTGAATGACAACCGCGATGCAGCGCGGTTATTGACGGCAGCTCGCGCTGCGGTGGCGCGTTTTGGTGATTGGTTCACAACCGAGCAGCGCCAGCGCCAGCAGTTGCGGCAGGCACTCGCGGGCATCACTCGCGCCGATAACCTTGATTTTGGCGGTTTGGCGCGAGTCGCTCACGCGACCGATGCGACCGATTGGCGCGTTGAATTGCCGTTTGTGGTCATTTCTCCCGACAACGAGCGCGAAGTTGCTCCCATCGTCCGCGCTTGTCTCGACTGCGGTTTGACGCTGATTCCACGCGGCGGCGGCACCGGCTACACCGGCTCGGCAGTGCCGCTGCATCCGCTGACTGCCGTCATCAACACCGAAAAGTTGGAGCAACTGACGGGCGTGGAATGGATCGAATTGTCGGGCAGCGCGGAGCGGGTGCCCACCGTTCACTGCGGCGCTGGCGTGGTGACGCGGCGCGTGTCCGATCTCGCCGACGCCAACGGTTTGGCATTTGCGGTTGATCCGACCTCGCAGGACGCTTCCTGCATCGGCGGCAACATCGCCATGAATGCCGGTGGCAAAAAGGCGGTGCTGTGGGGCACGGCGCTGGATAATCTGGTCTCGTGGCGGATGGTGACGCCAGATGCGGAGTGGTTGGAGGTCGAACGGCTCGATCACAATCGCGGCAAAATTCACGAGCAGCCGCTGGTGCGTTTTCGTCTCAGCCGCTTTCGTGCTGACGGCGTGACGCCAAAATGTGCGCCGGAGCTGTTGGAAATTCCGGGCGCTGCGTTTCGCAAAGCCGGGCTGGGCAAGGATGTCACCGACAAATTTTTGTCAGGGCTGCCGGGCGTTCAAAAAGAAGGCTGCGACGGCATCATCACTTCAGCGCGGTTTCTGCTGCACCGAATGCCGGAGCACGTCCGCACCGTGTGCATGGAATTTTTCGGCGCAGATTTAGATCGCGCCGTCCCCGCCATTCTCGAAATCCGCGATGACATCGCCGCTCGCGCCACCGTGCAAATCGCCGGTTTGGAACATCTGGATGAACGCTACGTTCGCGCCGTCGGCTACACCACCAAATCCACGCGGCGGGCGTTGCCAAAAATGCTGCTGCTCGCCGATTTGGTCAGCGATGACGCCGCCGCAGTGGACGCGGCGGCTGCGCATCTCGTCAGCTTGGTGCAGGCGCGAGATGGCGAGGGGTTTATCGCCAGCAGCGTGGAGGCGCGGAAACGATTTTGGTTAGATCGGGCGCGGACTGCGGCGATCTCGCGTCACACCAACGCCTTCAAAGTCAATGAAGACGTGGTTATCCCGCTGGAGCGGCTGGCGGATTACAGCCGGGGCATTGAGCAAATCAACATCGAGCAGTCGCTGCGCAATAAGGACGCGATGATGACGGCGGTGCTGGAGTATTTGACGGACACGCTGGCGCTGCCGCCGGAGCTGGATGCGGCTGAACCGGAGGCGTTGGCGCTGTTGGAGGCAAAACGGACGGCAGCGATTGCGCTGGTGAGCGCAGCGCGAGCACGTTGGCGCGAGGTGTTGGCGGAAATCCAGTTGTCAGGAGCGGTTGCGCCTGTGGAGAAGGGGAGCCGACTGGATTTACTGCTCCGCCGTGAGCTGCGCCAATCCTATCGGCTGGAAGTGGCGGAGGCGTTGAATGACATCTTTGCTGGCGCAGCGTGGACGCCAGTGCGCGAGCATCTTCTCGCCATTCATCGCCAACTGCGTGAGTCGCGCCTGTTTGTCGCGCTGCACATGCACGCCGGAGACGGCAATGTGCATACCAATATCCCGGTTCATTCTTCTGATTACGCCATGCTGCACGAGGCGGAGCGGATCGTGGCGCGGATCATGGCGCTGGCAACCGCGCTCGGCGGCGTTATCTCCGGTGAGCACGGCATCGGCATCACCAAGCTGCAATTCCTTGATCCCGCTAAACTCGCCGCTTTTGTTGACTATAAACAACGGGTTGATCCGCACGCAGTGTTTAATCGCGGCAAGCTGATGCCCGATTCTGGTCTCAACGGCGCATACACGCCGTCGCTGCGGCTGGTTGAACAAGAGGCGCTGATCCTCGAAGAAACCGAACTCGGGGCGCTCAATGACGACGTAAAACACTGTCTGCGCTGCGGCAAATGCAAACCCAAGTGCATGACCCACGTTCCTCGCGCCAATCTCAGCTATGCGCCGCGCAACAAAATTCTTGCCACCGGCTTGATGATTGAAGCGTTTTTATACGAAGAGCAAACCCGGCGCGGCTTGTCGCAACATCATTTTGTGGAGATGAACGACGTCGCCGATCACTGCACCGTCTGTCATCACTGCCTGCCGCCCTGTCCGGTGAAAATTGATTTCGGCACCGTCACGACGCGGATGCGGCGGATTTTGGTTGCCCGTCAACAAAAACGCTTCAATCCCGCAGCGTGGGCGACGCTGCAATTTCTCAACAGCACCGATCCGCGAGCGGTGCGGTTGTGGCGACTGCTGCTGGCGCAATGGGGCATCACGGCGCTCAACGTCGCCCATCGTGCCGCGAAACTGCTGCATCTCACCACTCGCCGCACCGCGCAGCCGGGCGCAACCACCGGCACCCCGCAGCCGCTCCAGCAGGTGTTGGAATTAGTCAGCCGCTCGGTGCCGGTCGCGCTGCCGCAGCGGACGTGGCGACAAGTGCTGGCGCTGGAAGATCGGACGCTGATACCGATTTTGCGCGATCCGCGCCGCGCTGCCGAAGAGACCGAGCCAGTGTTTTATTTCCCCGGCTGCGGTTCCGAGCGCCTGTTTTCCGACGTCGGATTGGCGACGCTGGCGCTGCTGTGGCGACAGGGCGCACAAACGGTGCTGCCGCCGGGCTATCTGTGCTGCGGCTATCCGCAACGCGCCAGCGGTTTGGAAAACAAAGCGCGGCAGATGACGATGGACAATCGGGTGCTGTTGCATCGTCTCGCCAACACGCTGAATTATTTAGATATTCGCACTGTGCTGGTGTCGTGTGGCACCTGCATGGATCAACTGCTGCAATACGAATTTGCGCGGATTTTTCCCAACTGCCGCCTGCTCGACATCCACGAATGGTTGCTAGAACAAGGCGTTAGCCTCGCAGCCAGCACCGAGGTGCAGTATCTGTATCACGATCCTTGCCACGCGCCGATGAAAACTCACGCCCCGCTCAAAGTTGCTGCCGGACTGCTCGGGCAAACGGTGACGTTATCGCCGCGCTGCTGTGGTGAAGCTGGCACGTTGGGCATCACGCGCCCCGACATCGCCAATCAGGTACGGATGCGCAAACAAGAGGAATTAACAGCGGGAATTCGGCAGTTGATTGGAAGTGAAAAAGTAAGCAATGAAGAAGTGAAATTATTAACGTCTTGTCCGGCGTGTCAGCAAGGTTTGGCGAAATACCAAACAGACACTGGCTTAAAAACTGATTACATCGTCGTTGAATTAGCAAATCGACTGCTCGGCAGCGATTGGCAAGAAACATTTTTAATGCAGGTACAGGCAGGAGGAATTGAGCGCGTGTTGTTGTAATAACACACAATGACGCGCATCAACCACACTGCGTTTAGCGCGTCGTTTCAAACAACTTGGTGTATTCATGGCGCAGCGTTTCATAGCTCCGATTAAGCTGCCCCACCAATTTAGTGGTACTATCATTTTGTTCACGCAACAGCTTGTTTTCCTCTAATAAATCATCCTGTTTCAACAACAGCTTATGCACCGCTTTACGGTATTCCGTGATACTCACTTGCAAGTTATGAATATGAACTTGCAACTCCTCATGTTCTTTAACCAGTATTTTATAATTGCGCTCTTTTATTGCTAACGCCCGCATAAATGCCTCATTACTTTGTGCAAAAGCATCTAGTTTTTCACGCAATTCTCGATCCCGACTATTTTGAACTCTAGCAAACAACTCCTGATTAGCAAGCTGCATCGCCTCAAAATGCTGCTTCATTTCCATTACTGCTTCTTGATTAGCAGCAATTGCGGTTGTTGCAGTCTGATATTGCGATAACAAGTCATCAACAGCACTATCTAGGCGCTCAGTCACAAGACCGCTGTGGTGCAATTCATCGGCATTGCTTGTGGCTGCAAATTCAAATAAACCTGCTGTCGCGTGTGTCGTAGGATGCACAGGATGATACTGAGTCACCTGCGCTAAAATCTCATAATAATGATCCAATTTTTGAATCACTTTTTCCCAATGAGATAAACTAAAAAGCTGCCTTGTTTTAAACGGTGCTGCCAGCATTTTCAGAACAGCAACATGGTTCTCTCGCAACTCAATTCTGGTATTTGGCACTTCTTGAAGGCGATGAACTTCTTGCTTAAATAAAGCAGTCACTGCCTCACAAATTTGTTCATATTGACGTTGTGTCCGCCGCATTCGCCACCATTGCACTCCAAAAAATAAAGTGAGCACTAAGCTCAATATCAACGCTTCAGCAAGGCTATAAACTGAAATATAATAGGTGAGATTCATGGTGAAATACGCCGCTTAATTGTGAAGACATCACTAAGAGTTAGTGTCAATCATCAAGATCAAAATCCTCAGTGTCAGTTTTAGTCAGTTTAGAGCGCCGCCACCACCAAATACCAACGCCAATACCCACTATTGCCAGCAACGCAAGATTACTCACAATTAGAATGAAGATGGCAGATTGTCGTGCTGCTGCATCAGAAATTGGTTGCATGATAGATGCTGATGCGTTTTGCGGTTGTGTTGCTTGAGGTTCTGGCGTTTGCGTTAAATTGGGATGCACTTGCTTGACTAAAGTAATAAAGCGATTTTTTTGGCGTTGAAAATCAGGATGTTTGGCAATAACCTGCACTTCAAAAGGGCCTGAATGTTCAAATTTCAGTACGCCGCGATAATCATAAGTGGCTAAATCAGTTGCGTTAGTTGTGAGTTCTAATGTTTGAATTTTAGCACCACCAGCGTCAAATACAGTTGCACTAAATTGCGCATCTTTAACAATTTCAGGATTGATTGGTGCGCCCTGATAAGTTAATTGTGCAGTAACCAGAATCGTATCACCAAATCGTGCTAATGTTGGCAAGGTTACGCGCAAATCTAACTCACTTTTGATATACGCTTTTTTATTTTCATTATCCGCTTTAACTTTCCAGATGCCTGCTTCAGGTTGCTGAATGCGCACTTGATCAAAATAAGTCGAACTTTCCCAATTAATGTTGGGGCGTTTTGTTGTCGCGTCAATCTGTTGACCTGTTGGTGTGGTTAATTGTATTGCGCCATCACCAGCATTGCGTTTAACTAATACGTTGAGTTCTTTCATGTTGGCATCAACCGTTACTTCATCGTTTATAATTGGCGCAATGAGTGGTTGATCGGTTTGTTCAAATAAACGTACAAACGCATCATAAATATCAGTGGGTTTTTCTGCTCGAAAAGCTTGCCCACCAGTGGCTTCAGCGATTTTAGAGAGAAACTCAAGATCAGCTTCGGGAGAAAACGCAACACCAAGAATGCGAATATGATCTGCTTGAAATTTAGGAATCAGTTCCTCAAAAATAGTTGTTTGTGCAGTTTGATTCGCTTCGTCAGTGCCGAGATTGAGTTGTCCATCTGAAAATAGAATTAACACTTTTTCATCATTGGGAGCGGCGGGTTGATCCTGATAAATTTGATACCCAACTCGCAGTGCGGATTCAAAATTTGTCCGAATTCCACTCATTTGTAATTGTTGCGTGTGTTCGGTAAGTTTTTGTTGTGCGTTCTCATCGGCAATTGGCGTTAAGGGTAAAAGACATTTGCTGTTTTGTGCAAAGCTAGTCAGTGCTAATCGATCCTGATTGTTTAATAATTGCCCGAATAATTCTGCGCCTTTAATGCTGTCGCGGTCGGGATCGTTGGCTTTCATGCTGAGGGAGCGATCAAGTGTTAATACCACATCAACTGCGGCGGCTGGCAGGGACATAATGAATAATAGCGTAATAATGATAGGTGAAAAGATGCGTATCATGGGGGTAATGTCCTGAGATGATGGAGGTGGTGGGGAGCAAGGTTAAGAGTTTAAGCGGAACTGTTGGCGCGGTGCTAACAATTAGTCACTAAAATTTTTCATTCATTCGGTGCGGTCGTACTGATTGCTTGTTGAGGAGTAAAAGAAATGCCCAGAGTTGACACTGATGATTTTTATCGCACTGCATTAGCAGAGCATGGCGAAACGGCGCAAGGGGTACATTGGAATTCAACTGCATCACAGCAGCTCCGGTTTCAGATTTTACGCCAATTATTGCCAACTGATTTAGGTAGCTTTACTTTAGTTGATGTGGGCTGTGGCTTTGGTGATTTCTATTGTTATCTTGAGCAGCGGGGTGAGCCGCCGCGTAAGTATATTGGTTTAGATATTATGGAGCCAATGGTGGCAACGGCGCGAGTTCGTACTGGTTGTGATATTTTTGTGCGTGATGTGCTCACTGATTCATTACCAGAAGCGGATTATTATGTGTGCAGTGGTGCAATGAATACGCTCACGCGCAAAGAAACCCGTTTGTTTATTAAACACTGTTTTGCGGCTGCGCGGAGTGCGTTTATATTTAATTTGCTCAAGGGACGCAATACTTCGTTTACTTATAACTTTTATCAGCCGATTGAAGTGGTACACATTGCGCATGAACTGGGTGCTGAGTGTCGGATTGAAGAGGGTTATATGAGTGAAGACTTTACGGCAATTTTTGTTAAAAAACCAGAGTAAGTATAGGAATAACAATGTTAGATTCACGGTGGTTACGCACTGATCTTGAGGCAATTGCCGCGCAATTAGAACGGCGTGGGTTTATTCTTGATCAAGCGCGTTTTATTGCGCTTGAAACTGAGCGTAAAGGATTACAGATCACGGTGCAGGAATTACAAAATCAACGCAATACTCGTTCTAAAATAATCGGTCAAGCGAAGGCTTCTGGACAGGAATTTGCGCCGTTATTGGCGGAAATGGCGGAGGTCGGGGCGCAACTCAAGGCGGCTGAGGCGCGATTGAACGGTATTCAAGAGGAATTTCATACGCTCAGTTTGCATTTGCCGAATGTGCCGGAGGCGTCGGTGCCCAATGGGCGCACGGAGGCGGATAACCGTGAGGAGCGGCGCTGGGGGACGCCGCCGGAGTTTGCGTTTTCGCCCAAGGATCATGTTGATCTCGGTGCGTTGCAGGGTGGGATGGATTTTGATCTGGCAGCGAAGGTGACCGGGGCGCGGTTTGTGGTGTTGACGGGTGCGCTGGCGCGGCTGCAACGGGCGTTGATTCAGTTTATGCTGGATATTCATACGCTTGAGCATGGTTATACCGAGGTGTATGTGCCTTATTTGGTCAATGCTGACAGTTTGCAGGGCACCGGTCAGTTGCCAAAGTTTGCGGCAGATTTGTTTCAAGTCCCCGGCGAAAAACCGTTGTATTTGATTCCGACTGCTGAGGTGCCGGTGACCAATTTGGCGCGGGATGTGATTGTGGAGGCGGCGGCTTTGCCGCGACGTTGGGTGGCGCATACGCCTTGTTTTCGCAGTGAAGCGGGATCATACGGGCGCGACACGCGGGGGATGATTCGCCAGCATCAATTTGAAAAGGTGGAGTTGGTGCAACTCGTGCGTCCAGAAGATTCTTTAGCGGCGTTGGAAACGTTGACTGGTCATGCGGAAACGATTTTGCAGCGGCTGGGGCTGGCTTATCGGGTGATGGCGCTGTGTGCGGGTGATCTCGGTTTTTCAGCGCGTAAAACTTACGATTTAGAAGTCTGGTTGCCGGGGCAACAGGCGTATCGGGAGATTTCGTCGTGCAGTAATTTTGGGGATTTTCAAGCGCGGCGCTTGCAAGCACGCTGGCGCAATCCGGCGACTGGCAAACCGGAATTGCTCCACACGCTCAATGGTTCGGGGTTAGCGGTGGGACGCACTTTGGTTGCAGTGTTAGAAAATTATCAATTGGCAGATGGCGATGTTTTGATTCCTGAAGCTTTGCGTCCGTATATGGGCGGGCGCGAACGCCTGAGTCATTAACCAGCGCCAGCAAGTGACATAAAAAAACCCGTTAAATCATTAACGGGTTTTTTAGTATTGGCGGAGAGGGTGGGATTCGAACCCACGGAAGGCTTGCGCCTTCTCTTGATTTCGAGTCAAGCCCATTCGGCCACTCTGGCACCTCTCCTGAAATTCTGATCCAAGCGTGCAATCAGGTCGCGCATTGTAGGTTTCAGCACCGCTTCTGTCTATCTCCACGTCCGCGTCCCCACTGCACCAGCGTTGTGCAGCACGCAGCGTCTTTGTGCAGTTGCAACATAAAATCAAGTCACCAGTCAGGATTTCGGGATATAGTTATCCAGTTTGCGCTGATCCTGCCGCGTGGTAACGGGATCATTTTTTCCATTGAAAGCGGAATCAAGAGCGATGTTGCAAAAGAGTATGGTAACGCTGGACGGCAATGAAGCAGCGGCCTATGTCGCGCATTTAGCCAGCGAAGTGATCGCCATTTATCCAATCACTCCGTCATCAAATATGGGCGAGTGGGCAGATGAATGGTCAGCACAGGGCGTTAAAAACCTGTGGGGTACGGTGCCGCGTGTGGTGGAGATGCAAAGTGAAGCTGGCGCGGTAGGGGCATTGCACGGAGCAGTGCAAGCCGGAGCGTTGGCAACCACTTTCACCGCCTCGCAAGGGCTGCTGTTGATGATCCCGACCATGTACAAGATCGCCGGTGAGTTGACCCCGGTGGTGTTTCATGTCTCGGCACGGGCGTTGGCAGCGCAGGGGTTGTCAATCTTTGGCGATCATGGCGACGTGATGGCGTGTCGTGCGACCGGCTACGCCATGCTCTGCTCCAGCTCGGTGCAGGAAGCGATGGACAGTGCCCTGATTGCCCATGCCGCCAGCTTGGAAAGTCGCGTGCCGTTTCTGCATTTCTTTGACGGCTTCCGCACTTCGCACGAGGTCGCCAAGGTCGAGCGCCTGCCGGTAGAAGTCGTGCGGGAAATGATCAACGACGTCGCGGTGCAAGCGTATCGGGCGCGAGGCTTGAATCCAGATCAGCCGGTATTGCGCGGCACCTCGCAAAATCCTGATGTGTATTTTCAAGGGCGTGAAACGGTCAATCCGTATTACGCCGCCGCACCTGAGATCGTGCAGCAGGTGATGGATCGCCTCGGGGAACTGACGGGACGCTCCTATCGGCTGTTTGAATACGTCGGCGCAGAAGATGCCGAGCGCGTGATCGTGCTGATGGGATCAGGCTGCGGTGCCGTAGAGGAAACAGTGGCGCATTTAACTGCGCGTGGTGAAAAGGTCGGAATGCTCAAAGTCCGGCTGTATCGCCCCTTTTCAGCCGCCCATCTGGTCGCAGCATTGCCTGCCAGCGTGACGCGGTTGGCGGTATTGGATCGCACCAAAGAGCCGGGCAGCGATGGCGAGCCGTTATACAAAGATGTCGTCACCGCGCTGGCGCAGGCATTCGCCCAAGGTGAGCGGGCAACGATGCCGCGCATCAGCGGCGGACGGTATGGTTTGGGTTCCAAAGAATTCACGCCCGCGATGGTCAAGGGCATCTTTGATGAGCTGTCCAGCCCGGCTCCGCGTCCGCAGTTCACCGTTGGCATCATTGATGACGTCAGCCACCTGAGCTTGCCGTGGGATGCTGATTTCAAAGCCGATGCCACCATCGGCGTCACCGCCTGCGTATTTTATGGACTTGGCTCGGACGGCACCGTCTCCGCCAATAAAAACTCCATTAAAATCATCGCTGAAGATACTGATAATTACGGTCAAGGCTATTTCGAGTACGACTCCAAAAAAGCTGGCGCGATGACCATCAGCCATCTGCGTTTTGGGCCGCGCCCGATTCAAAGCACCTATTTAGTGGGCACCAATGAAGCCAGCTTTGTGGCTTGCCACCAGCCCACGTTCGTCACCCGTTACGACATGCTGGAGAAAGCTCGCGCTGGCGCGGTGTTCCTGCTCAATACCGCAACTCCGGCGGCGCAGGTGTGGGACGAGCTGCCGCGCACCATGCAGCAGACGATGATTGATAAATCAATCCAGTGTTATGTGATTGATGCGTATGGTATTGCGGCGGCGACCGGCATGGGACGGCGCATCAATACCATCATGCAGACCTGCTTTTTCGCCATCTCCGGCGTGCTGCCCAAGGATGAGGCGATTGAGAAGATCAAGGCGGCGGTGAAGAAAACTTACGGCAAAAAAGGGCAGGCGCTGTTGGATCGCAATTATCAAGCGATTGATGCCACCCTCGCCGGGCTGCATCAGGTCGTTATTCCGGGCACTGTCACCAGTACGCTCGAACGCGGCTTGACGATACCGGTCACTGCGCCGGAATTTGTGCAGCGCGTGACTGCGACTTTATTGGATGGACACGGTAATCAACTGCCGGTCAGTTTGATGCCTGCCGATGGCACTTGGCCGACCGGCACCACGCAGTATGAAAAGCGCAATCTGGCGCTGGCGCTGCCGCAGTGGGATGCCGAGCTGTGTTCACAGTGCGGCAAATGTCCGTTGGTGTGCCCACACGCAGCGATCCGCGCCAAGGTGTATCCGGCAGAGCTGCTCGCGCAGGCACCGGCGGGTTTCCGTCATGCGACCGTGAAAGGCAAGGATTTTCCCGCTGGCTACCAAATCAGTTATCAGATCGCCCCGGACGATTGCACCGGCTGCGGACTGTGCGCGGATGTCTGCCCGATTCGGGATCGCACGGATCCGAGTCACAAGGCGCTCGACATGGTGGAAGCGGGCACGATTCACGCTGCCGAGCAAGCCAGTTGGGACTTTTTCCTGAGCCTGCCGGAATACGACCGGACTCAAGTCGATCCCACCAAAATCAAGCACGCGATGTTGTTACAGCCGCTGTTTGAATTTTCCGGCTCCTGCGTCGGCTGCGGCGAGACGCCGTATGTCAAGCTGGCAACGCAGTTGTTTGGCGAGCGGATGTTGATTGCCAACGCGACCGGTTGCTCCTCCATTTATGGCGGCAATTTGCCGACCACGCCTTACACCACCACTGCGGAAGGTCGCGGCCCGAGCTGGTGTAACTCGCTGTTTGAAGATAACGCCGAGTTTGGCTTGGGAATGCGGCTGGCGGTGGATAAGCAGACCGAGCAAGCGCGGGAATTGGTGACGGCGTTGGCGAGTGCGCTGGGCGACACGCTGGCTGATGGCTTGTTGACTGCCGCGCAGGACAACGAGACCGGAATTGCCGCGCAGCGGGAGCGCGTCGCGGCGCTGCGGGTCAAGTTGCAGGGCATGACCGGTCCGCAAGCGCGGCTGCTAGAGTCGCTGTGTCATCTGTTGGTGAAGCGCAGCGTGTGGATTGTCGGTGGCGATGGTTGGGCGTATGACATCGGTTATGGTGGCGTCGATCACGTTCTTGCCAGCGGTCACAACGTCAACCTGTTGATTTTAGACACTGAAGTCTATTCCAACACCGGTGGGCAAAACTCAAAATCGACGCCGTTGGGCGCGGTAGCGAAGTTTGCAGCCAGCGGTAAAGCGACCTTCAAGAAAGATTTAGCGATGATGGCGATGGCGTATGAGCATTGCTACGTTGCGCAGGTTGCTTTTGGCGCGAAAGACACGCAAACGGTGCGGGCATTTTTAGAAGCTGAATCGTATGACGGCCCTTCAGTCATTATTGCGTATTCACCGTGCATCGCGCATGGCGTGGATTTATCCAATAACCTGCGTCAACAACAATTAGCGGTGAATTCGGGGCACTGGTCGTTATTCCGTTATGATCCGCGCCGCGCTGCAGCGGGTGAAAATCCATTGCAGTTAGATTCCAACGCGCCCAGCGTACCGTATCGGGAATTTATTGCTTCGGAAACGCGGTTTAGTTTATTGACGCGCACCCATCCCGATATTGCGGAACATTACCTGCAATTATCGCAACGGCATGTTGAAGCGCGATTTGAACTGTATCAACAGTTAGCGCAACTGGCAGTACAAAAAGCGAGCGGCGGGGCTAAATAATCAATCGGTTGGGTTGCCTATGGCAACCCAACTGTATTAGCGCATCTGTCATTGAGTGGCGATTCAATTGAGTTAATTTTTTTAACGCCAATACTCCTCTCAAACTATCGGAATCACATCTATGAATTTAACCACGTCTTATTTGGGTTTAACCCTCAAAAATCCGCTGGTGCCTTCCGCATCGCCGCTGACAAAAAACCTCAGCATTGCCCGCGAATTAGAAGACAACGGCGCTGCCGCAGTCATCATGTGGTCTTTATTTGAAGAAGCCGTCACCGCTGAAACCGAAGCGATGGCGCGTTTTCTTGACAATCAAGACACCGGTTTTGCCGAAGTTGGCAGCGGCTTTCTCCCGCAACATCAAGATTTTACTGGCGCACTCGATCAATATCTTGACCATCTGCGCAAGCTCAAAGAAACGCTAGAGATTCCGGTCATCGCCAGTCTCAACGGCGTCACCAGCAGCGGCTGGATTCGTCATGCGCGAGCGATTGAACAAGCGGGCGCGGATGCTTTGGAATTAAATGTGTATTACGTTGCTGCTGATATTCGTCACAGCGGCGCGGAAGTTGAAGAGCGTTATCTCAACCTGCTGCGCGAATTACGCAGCCAGATTCAAATTCCGATCAATTTGAAATTATCTCCCGCTTTTAGTTCGCTTGGTCATATCGTTGCTGCTGCCGCTGCTGCGGGTGCCAATGGCGTTGCCTTATTCAATCGTTTTTATCAACCCGACATTGATATTCACGGCTTGCGTTTGCAATCGACTTTACGTCCATCGACTTCAGCAGAAACGTTATTAGCGATGCGCTGGCTGGCGATTTTATATGGGCGCATTGACGGCTTGTCATTAGGCGCAACTGGTGGCGTTCACACTGCTGAAGATGCAATTAAATTGCTCTTAGCGGGTGCTGATGTGGTGCATTTATGCAGCGTGTTATTACAACACGGGCCGGCGCAAATGGCGTTAATTCTGAACGGAATTCAGGAATGGATGACTGAACAAAGTTTTGAGAGTATTGAAGACTTTCGTGGGCGCGTGAGTGCGCTAACGGTACCCAATCCGGCTGATTTTGAACGCGCCAATTACGTCAACATTTTAGATAGCTATAGCACTGCGCCGGGTGTCAGAGTGTAACTGTCGTGTAGGTTATCAACGCCACACAGCAATGTGTGGTGAATTCACCGGCCCCGCTTTATTTGAGCGGGGCTTTCGTTCATTCACTCAGGAGTCAGTTATGCAACAAGATTTCATTGACGCTGTGCAAAAGCACCCGCGTTATCAAGAGTTAATCTGTAGTCGCAGATGTTTCGCGTGGAATTTAACCGCACTCATGTTGGTGATGTATTACGGTTTTATTCTGGTGATTGCCTTTGGACCGAAATTACTCGGCACTCCGATTGCTGCCGGCGCAGTAATGACGATGGGCATTCCGGTGGGCGTCGTTATTATTGTCGCCGCATTTATTTTAACTGGCTTGTATGTTGCGAAAGCGAATGGCAAGTTTGATGAATTGACCAAAATCATTCGTGAGGATTTACAACAATGAGACGTTATGCCAGTTGGGGAATACTTGTGGCGTTATTAACGCCATTTGCGTTAGCGGCAGCGCCGGCATTATCTGGGGCAGTTGAGCAACAGGCGTTAAATTTAACTGCCATTTATATGTTTGTGGCCTTTGTAGCCGGCACACTTGGCATTACTTATTGGGCGGCAAAACGTACCCGCACTGCGAGCGATTTTTATACTGCTGGCGGTGGTATTACCGGCTTTCAGAATGGGTTAGCAATTGCTGGCGATTATATGTCAGCAGCTTCATTCTTGGGTATTTCAGGCTTGGTGTTTGCCTCCGGTTATGATGGGTTGATTTATTCTATCGGCTTTCTGGTCGGTTGGCCGATCATTATGTTTTTAATTGCCGAACAGATTCGTAATCTGGGCAAATTTACCTTTGCAGATGTCAGCTCCTATCGCTTTGGACAAACGCAAATCCGCACGATGGCAGCGATTTCATCGTTGGTGGTGGTATCGTTTTATTTGATCGCGCAAATGGTTGGCGCGGGCAAATTGATTCAATTGCTCTTTGGTTTGGACTATTGGATAGCAGTAGTCATCGTCGGCATTTTGATGATGGTTTATGTCATCTTTGGCGGCATGACGGCAACAACTTGGGTGCAAATTATTAAAGCGGTGTTGTTGTTGTGCGGCGCGACCTTTATGGCAGGTTCGGCGCTGTATTATTTTGGTTTTTCACCCGAAGAAATGTTCCGACAAGCAGTTGAACATCATCCAAAAGCAGATGCCATTATGTCGCCGGGGTCGTTGGTCAAAGACCCAATCAATGCGATTTCATTAGGTTTGGCATTGATGTTTGGTACTGCTGGTTTGCCCCATATTTTGATGCGCTTTTTTACGGTGCCAGATGCGAAAGAGGCGCGTAAATCGGTATTTTATGCGACCGGTTTTATTGGTTATTTCTACATCTTAACCTTCATTATTGGTTTTGCGGCAATTGTATTATTGGCGCAGCATCCTGAATTCTTTAAGCCTTCAGCATTGGCGGCCGACGGTTCAGTATTAAAAGACCAGTTAGTGAGCGGAATTAACGGCGGCACCAATATGGTGGCGATTCGTTTAGCAGAAGCAGTGGGCGGAAATTTATTCCTCGGCTTTATTTCTGCGGTTGCTTTTGCGACGATTTTGGCGGTTGTTTCTGGCTTAACGTTAGCGGGCGCGTCGGCAATTTCCCATGATTTATATGCGAATGTGATTGCACGCGGACGCAGTAATGAAACCACTGAAATTCGCGTTTCCAAGTTTGCAACTTTTGGCTTGGGTTTGGTGGCGATTGGCTTAGGCATTGCTTTTGAAAGTCAAAACGTGGCGTTTATGGTCGGATTGGCATTTGCGATTGCAGCAAGTGCGAACTTCCCGGTATTGGTGGCGTCGATTTTCTGGAGCAAGATGACGACTCGCGGTGCGTTAATTGGCGGCTTTGCGGGTTTAGTGAGCGCCTTTGTGTTAACCGTGCTGTCTAAAGCAGTCTGGGGTGATGTGCTCGGTCATGTGGGCGCAGATGGTAAACCAGTAGGATTATTCTTTTTAGATAATCCGGCGATTATTTCAATTCCGGTATCATTCATTTGTATCTGGATTTTCTCGCGGTTTGATTATTCAGAACGCGGTAAAATTGATCGGGATGCGTATCCCGCGCAGCGGATTCGTTGTGAAACTGGCATTGGCGCTGAAGGCGCATCTGGGCATTAAGTAACGTTATGAACTGTCAGTCGGCAAAATTGCCGGCTGACAGTTGTTAGTTGGCGGTGAGAACGGTGTTTTTTACTGCCAACTTGACTGAAAACTGCCAATTGCAAGAGGTCATCATAAAGTGAAATATACCGTTGTTTTTCATCGCACCGAAGAAGGCATCAGTGTTTCTGTCCCCGGATTGCCCGGCTGTTGGTCTGAAGGAGATTCTGAACAAGAGGCTTTAGAAAATATCCAAGATGCTCTTGAAGAGTATTTAGCGGCAGTGAAAGAAATGAACCAAACTCAAGAAACTTACAGTATTGAAGTGGCAGCATAACAGTGTCTAAACTGTCTGGCATCAATCATCTTTATGCAGTACGCGCTCTTGAAAAAGTTGGCTTTCAAATTGTTAGACAAGGTAAACATATTGTGATGAGCAATGGAGAACGCTTTATCACTATCCCGCGTCATAATCCAATTAAGGCGTTTACGATGGGCGGCATTGTTAAAGATGCCGGTCTTACGGTTGAAAAATTTAGAACATTGCTGTGACATCGTGCAGAACATGCTGAGTTGTCTCGTTTTTCAGTGACAACGTTGTTTTTTGCTGACAATTGACAAACGCTTTTCAATTCTTTAGGAGCGAGCAATGGCAAAGTTAGGTATTTTGGCGCGAGCGCGGGTGTTATTTGCCATTCTTGGCGCTCTCACTATTCTCATGGGCGGCAGTGGCGTTTACGTTTCTAATCACATTCAACTGTCTATTAACCATATCGCCTTACATCAAGACCGCCTGCAAGAGCTCGCTTTAGAATTTAAAATTAACGTGATTCAAATTCAACAGTGGTTGACTGATATTAGTGCCACTCGCGGTCGTGATGGTTTAGATGATGGTTTTACGCAAGCGCAACAGTATTTTGCTGCCGCTCGGATGAATATCACGCAATTAGCAGAATTAGATGCAACTGTGGCAGCAGCGGATTTAACTCGCGCTTTGACGGCTTATTACGATGCCGGTCAACACATGGCACAGCGTTATGTGGCGGAAGGGCCAGATGGCGGTAATGCGCTGATGAGTGCGTTTGATGCCACCGCGCAGACGATGACTGAGCAACTCAACGCGCTCGTGACCCGCGTGCAAACTGAAAAAGAACACGCCCAGCAAGAATTGGAGCGCCAGTTGGCATGGGGCACCTATGCGAGTTTGGCGGCGACGCTGATCCTGATTTTAGGCTTGAGCGGCGGGCTGTTGGCGCTGGCGCAGTTGTTAAAACCGTTGGTGGCGCTGCAACAGTTGTCGGTGCGGATGGCAAATAACGATTTTCGCGGTGAGGCGGTGCTCGTTGCTGGCGAGACTGAGATTGCTGTGCTCAGTCGGGCGTTTGGGAATTTGCAAACCAGCTTGGCTACGTCATTCGGGCGCATCGCTGCGAGTGTGCGCCAGATGTACGAGGTGACGCAGCAGTTGCAAACCATCGCGGCGACAACTTCGCAAAATGCGAACCGTGAACAGCATGAAGTGGCGCAGGTGGCGACTGCGATCAATGAAATGACGGCGACAGTGGCGGAAATTGCCCGCAATAGCACGGTGGTTTCAACTGCGGCGGCGGATGCGAAACGGGATGTCGCGCTGAGTCAGACGACGGTGCAGTCGGCGGTCACTTCAATCAATGGCTTGACTGGCGAGGTGATGCGCGGTGCGGAGGCGATGACGCAGTTGGAAGCGGACAGTGAACGCATCGGCTCGGTGTTGGATGTGATTCGCGGCATTGCCGAGCAGACCAATTTGCTGGCGCTTAACGCGGCGATTGAGGCCGCCCGCGCTGGTGAACAGGGACGCGGTTTTGCAGTGGTTGCAGCCGAGGTGCGGGCGTTGGCGAGTCGGACGCAACTGTCCACCAAAGAAATTCAAGACATGATTGAGCAGATTCAACGCGGTTCACGGGATGTGGCGGGAGCGATGCGCCAAGGACGTGAGCAGGCGGTGTTGACCATTCAACACACCGATAAAGTGGATCACGCGCTGAAAGAAATTGGCGCTGCGGTGTCCACGATCAGCGATTTGACGACGCAAATTGCGACGGCGGCGCAACAGCAGGGGCACGTTTCTTCTGCCATTGATCAAAGCACCAACGCGATTCATCAATCCGTTGATCAAACCGCTGGCGGCGTGGATGACACCTTGCGAGCGTGTTCGCGCTTGCTGGCTTTAATTGAAGCATTTAATGGTGAAATGGCGACGTTTCATTTTGCGAGCTGAATTGATTGAGATGACGATTAACACTCCCGAATTGCCGCGCATCGTCTGCATCACCGGCGGCACCTCCGGCATCGGCGCTGGCATGGTCGCTGCCTTTCTCGCCAGCGGTGCCATCGTTTACACCTGCGGGCGTAACCCGGCAAAGGTGGCGCAGCTTCAGGCGCAGTGGGCGGAAGCGGTCGCCAGCGGGCACTTGATCGCGCTGACTGGTGACGTGACCGCAGCGGCTTTTATCGCCGAACTGGTCGCCATCATCACCGCCCAAGCTGGGCGGCTAGATGTCTTGGTTCACAACGCCGGCGTCATTCTCGCTTCCGGCGATCTGAGCGAAAGCGTGGCAGCGTGGCGAGCGACCTTGGAAACCAACCTGATTGCGCCGTTCGCACTCACTCAAGCCAGCCTCGCGTTATTGGAACGCAGCGCCGCCGCAGTGGTCATCACCCTGTCATCAGCCTGCGCCCAACATTCATTTCATACTTGCACTTCAAGCAGTTACTCGGTCAGTAAAGCCGGACTTGACCTGCTCACGCAGCGGCTGGCGCTGGCGCTGGCGCCTCGCGGCATTCGCGTCAACGGCGTTGCACCCGGCGTCGTCGCATCGGACATGTGGGGCGAGGCGACCGCATTGATGGCAGCGACCGTCGCCCAGCGCCATGTGCTCCAACAGCAGCGCGTAACGCCAGCCGATGTCGCTGCCGCCGTGTTGTTTCTCACCTCACCGCAAGCCCGCTTAATTACCGGCACGATTCTCAAAGTAGATGCTGGCTATACGCTCGGCTGATTCCTGATAGAATTTGCCTCGGCGCGAAACAATGCGCCTTTTAACATCACCATAACTGGAGGATTGAATACGATGTCTGCACTCTTTTCTGGCGATTGGATGAATGACCTAAAAGAGGCTTGGAATAGCGAGCCAGAAGTATGCGAAAAATTGGCCGAAATTGATTTCAATTCGGTGATTTATTGCGGCTTCAAAGATGAAGAAGAACCGCGTGGCGTATTCGTCGTTGAGAAGGGCATTTGTGTTCGCGCTGGTGAATGGACGGAAAGCGATCCGCCAGCCAATTGGGACATGCGTGCTGATCTGAAGGACTGGCTCAAATGGGTAGAAAAAGGCATCGGCATGATGGGAATGGGCACCGCATTTGCGACGGGCAAGCTCAAGTTTAACGTTGGTGATTATTCCGCAATGTTAAAAGACCCCCGCATGGCAAATCCTTTCGTGAAGAGTTTTGCTTTAATGCAACGGATTGAGACCGACGAATTGGCATAATTGCCTGCGTCTGACCGCAAAAGCCCGCTGCAAAGCGGGCTTTTTTTATGCCGTTATTTTTATAGAAATGCTGCTCCAATCATTAAGGTGCGAGACGTTCAATTGTCCACGTTTGCGCTTCCGTATCGCGTTGATAACAAAAGCGATCATGCAAACGACTATCCCGTCCTTGCCAAAATTCAATCCGCGTCGGCACCACCCGATAACCGCCCCAAAAGTCGGGCAATGGAATCTCACCTGCGCCAAATTTATGTGCAATTTCAGCAACTTTAGCTTCCAACAGCGCCCGTGATCGAATCACCTGACTTTGTGGCGACGACCACGCCCCGAGTTGGCTGCCGCGTGGTCTGGTCATAAAGTATTTTAAGGATTCAGCAGTTGAAATCCGTTCAGCGCGACCACTAATTTGCACTTGCCGCGCTAATGCCACCCAAGGAAATAACATTGCCACTTGCGGATTGCGTTCAATCTCCTGCGCTTTACGGCTTTCATAATTGGTAAAGAACACAAATCCCCGTGCATCATAGAGTTTTAATAATACGGTGCGCACCGACGGCTGGCTGCGTTCATTCACCGTACACAAGCTCATTGCATTCGGTTCTGGAAGGTCGGTAGCAATCGCAAATTCATACCACTGTTGGAATTGTTGCAGCGGGTCTGAATGCAATTCAGCGCGGGTTAAACCTTGCGCCATTAATTCATCACGAACGCTCACGGGATTGACATTCATTATTGTATAATCACTTTTCTATTAGCCAGTGAATGCGCATTTGCGCGATAACGACTGCGCATTATGACATCATTTCATTTGCAATGACTTGGGAAGAACCACGCGCATCTGCATCGTGACGAAACACTAAACCAGAAGTGCTTGTTTTGGCTTGATGTTTCATTTGCGCAATCACGCGCCCCAATGCTTCCACACACCCATAACGCTCGCCCGGGCGCATTTCAATTAACGCTGCACTACAGCGCATTAACGGCATTTCGCGTTTTTCACCAAAGCGATCACAAGCGCAAATAAAACCGCGCTGCCGATCTTCGGGATCGTAAAGACTTTGCACATCTGCGCTGAATTTAGCGAGTAGATATTGAATTTGATTGAGCACCTGCGCTGATGGTGCATTGTGAATACCTGCGAAGAAATCATCGCCGCCAATGTGACCAATAAACCAATCACCATTGCCTAATTCTTTGCGCAATAATTCTGCAAACATCAGAATGGCACGATCTCCCATTCTAAAGCCATAATGATCGTTAAATGCTTTGAAATGATCGAAATCAAAATATACAAAATGGCGAATGATATTATCAGCATCAAGATGATGAGAAACGTAATGATGAATGGGGATATTGCCCGGCAGCTTGGTGAGCGGATTTTGATCACGAGCGACGGCGATATTTTTTTGTTCAATCAATTGCAGCAGCGCCATTGCGGAAATAAAACCAATATAGCGCGAGTCTTGCGTCACAATAATACCCGCTGGATTGACATTCGCGGAAAAGGCTTCGAGTATGCGTTCTACAGAAGCGTGACGATCAATCACCGGACAGGGACGCGCAAAATCAAATAATGTCCGCGCAAAAGCAGGATTAAGAATTAAATCACGACCATAAGCGGAATAAATATGTTCTTTAATGTCGGCTTCGTGAATGAGTCCCAGCGGGCGCTCGGCGTTATCCAACAATGGAATAATGGTGAGTGCTTTGTGGCGGCGGAAGGCTTCAAATAATGATTTCACATTGGCGCTGGCAAGCAACGGCGGAATGTATTCCATCCGTTCTTCAATTAAAGCAAGATCGGTGTGCGGTTCGCGGCGGTCGCGTTGATTGACTGCGTAAACATGCTCATAATTGACACGCAAATCATCAATCTGTAATTGCGGATGTGCAATAAAAAAACCCTGCACAAAATCACAACCCACTTCTCGACATGCCAATAATTCGGGTGCAGTTTCGACGCCTTCAGCAATGACGTTGATCCCCATGACGTGGGCGAGCTGTACAGCGTTGGCAACAAACAGTCGTTTGCGATGATCGGTGGCAATGCCGTTAATAAAAAAGTGGTCGATTTTGAGTAAGTCGGGTTGATATTCATACAGCAAGCGCAGTCCGGCATAGCCGCTGCCAAAGTCATCAATGGCGAATTGAAAACGCAAGCGCCGATACGCGGCAATGGTGGCGGCAATACTGGGTTGATCTGTTAAATTAGCGCGTTCAGATAAATCAAAACACAGCACTTCTGGCGTCAAACCATAACGGCGCAATAGTGCTAGTGTAACCTCTGGTTGTTCAACGGTTAATAGGCGCGGATCAAGATTAAAAAAGAGCCGATATTGTGCTGCATTTGGCAGTTGGACAAATTGGGAGATGGCTAATTCACGCAGCAATTTATCCAATTCAACGGCGCAGTGTTGTTGCCATGCCGCACTGAATAGTTGTTTGACATCATCAAAACCTAATTCTTCAATGCCACGCAACAAGGCTTCATAGCCATAAACGCCGCCAGTGTGAATGTTGACCACTGGTTGCAGCGCATAATTCAAGGTGTCACGAGCGCGATGAATGAGCGTCATTGGTGCAATGATGTTGGATTGTAAACGCATAAAAACTCGCTAATGAATCTGAAAATAGGCAACCCGTTCGCGCAGTGCCTGTGACAGAGTGTTTAATTGTGTACTTTGTCCAAATCCTTGCGCAGCATCAGCAGCATGTTCTTGGGCTAACAAGGTGATTTGGTTAATTGCACGGGCAATTTCTTCAACCATGCGACTTTCTTCTTCAGCGGCGCTGGCAATTTGATGAGTCATGTCGGTTAATACGTTGACGGCTTCTGCAAAAACATCTAAATGATTGACCGCTTGTCCATAATGCGTAACGCTTTGTTGAGCACGATCTCGATTGGCATGAATGACTCCAACGGCTTGTGCAGAACTGTCTTTTAAGCTGTTAATCATCGTTTCAATTTCTTGAATAGATTGATGGGTGCGGGTGGCTAATTGCCGCACTTCATCGGCGACCACCGCAAAGCCGCGTCCGTGTTCACCCGCTCGCGCTGCTTCAATCGAGGCGTTGAGCGCCAGCAGGTTGGTTTGGCTGGCGATGTTGCGAATCACGTCCAGCACGTTGCCGACCGCTTGGCTGTGTTGCGCCAGCCCAATCACGACGCCTGCTGCTTGGTCAATGTCTTGCGCCAATTGTTCAATGATGGCGGTGGTGGCGGTGAGCAATTCCCGACTGCTGCTGAGGCGTTGTCGTGCCATTTCGGTCGCACCGACGGCGCGACTGGTGTGATTGGTGACTTCCTGTGCAGAAGTGGCGAGTTGGCTAATGGCGGCGTCAACGGTGCTGGTTTCCGTTTTTTGGCGATCAAACTGAATTTTGCTGTTGCGTGCCAAAGTGGCCATATCGCCTGCGGAATGGTGGAGATCGCTGCTGGCAGTGTGTAGATGGGTGACGATGCCGCGAATGCGCTCAACCATCGCTTGTAAGGCAGTCATCAGGCGTCCGACTTCGTCCGTGCTGGTGGTGGCAAAGGAGACGTTCAAATTGCCATCTGCCAACGCTGCGACGGTGGCGACGGCGGCGTTGAGCGGCAAGAGCGCCCAGCGCATGTACCAAAATAAACCGAGGCTTGCTGCCAGCAGGAGCAGCGCAACGCCGCTGTAGGCGATCCATTCAAATTGGCGCTGCGCGGCAAAGAGTGCGGTTTCATCCGTCAAGCTGAGGAGATGGATAAGTGGTTGTCCGTCCACACCAACGATGGGAACGACGCTGGCGGTGTAGGTCGCGTCCGCAGTGGTGATGACCTGATAACGCCGTTCACCGAGTGCAGGCAATGCGATTTGCAGCTCGGCGAAACGGGCTGGCGCGGTGCTGAGAAACAATTTGCCGCTGGCGCTGGCGAGTGCGACCTCAGAATTGGCAACGGTTTTGAAGCGTTCCAGCGCACTGTGCAGCGGTTGTTGCAACACGATGACGCCAATCGGCGCATGGCGCACGAACAGGCGAAATGCCAGCAGCGCCACCGGTTCACCCTGCGCGTTGCGACCGATGCGCCGCAGCGGTTGTTCATCCGGCGGTGGAAGCTGGCTCAAGGTACGCACATCGGGCGGCAACGGCGTCGTGTTGCAACACAGCGATTGCGCGTTGGCATCAAAAATATACAAATGCTCAAAATAGCCCTGCTCGCTGATCAAGTTGGTGAGTGCCGCCACCGCGTGTTGCAACTCGTCGGCATCGTGCGCCTTAATCGCCTGACGGAGGGCGAAATCGCTATCAAATGCCGCGATCCCGCGCTCCATCTTTTCAAACAGCCGTTCCACGACCTGCCCCCAAATGAGCGTGCGATCGGTGGTCACGGCGAGCGCGACGCGGCTTTCGATGCGGGCATTGCCGGCGCGGGCAACCAGAATCAGGGCGGCGGCGACTAATAAGGTGACGCAGATTGCGGCGAGAGTAACGCTTTTACGAATGGTCATCGCAGAAAATGAAATGATTTAACATCATTCATTGCAATACAAAGTTGTTGATTATCGTAGTAAAACACGCCAAGGTGACAACCAGATGAAAACCGCCCAATCAATACAAAATGAAACAATTGTGATACAAAAAACTGATTGCGTTTTGAGTGATTAGCACGCTTTGCGAGATGAACTTAGGTGGTGATGGAATTGGAGAAGGTTGGCGGTTTTGAATTGTCAGTTGTCAGTTGTCAGTAAAAAGCACGGTTGTTAATAACAGCCGATAATTGATAATTTATTCAAACACGATTGATTAACAGCTTTGTGATAACGATGCGTCTTACTGACAACCGACAACCGACAACTGAAAACTGTTTTTTAACAACTGACTGTCAATTTAATCCACTTCCGCGCCCAATCCCAATTCCAAACCTAATTGGTACAACGCATTTTTTTTGGCACCCGTTAATTGCACTGTCAATGCAACTGCTTGTCGCAACGGCACTGCTTGCGCTAATACCTCCAACGTCCGCTGCGCCTCCGCCGTAACCACCGTCGCCGCTGCCACCGGACACCCCGCAATCAATATCACCAATTCACCGCGCTGTTGCTCAGGAGCAGCCGCCAGCCGCGTTTGCAACTCCGTCGGTTGTCCACTCCAAAACGTCTCAAAACGTTTCGTCAACTCCCGCGCCAGCACCACCTGCCGTTCACCCAATACCGCGCTCACATCCGCCAACGTCGCCAACATCCGTTTGGTGCTCTCATAAACGATCAACGTCCCCGGCTCGTGCGCGACTGCCGCGAACCACGTCCGCCGCTGACTGCTCGTGCGCGGCGGAAAGCCGAGGAACAAAAAACGGTCGCTCGGCAAACCAGCGGCTGACAACGCGCAGATCGCTGCATTCGCACCCGGCACCGGCACCACCGCGAGACCCTTTGCCCGCGCCGCCGTCACCAAGCTGTAGCCGGGATCACTGATCAACGGCGTGCCGGCATCTGCCACCAGCGCCACATCCTCCCCGCTCGCCAACAGCGCCAATACTCGCGTCGTTGCCGCCGCCTCGTTGTGCTCGTGATATGCCAACAACGCGGTCGTGATGCCAAAATGCGTCAACAACGGGCGTGTGGTGCGGGTATCTTCCGCCGCAATCAGCGCCACCGTCGTCAACACCTGCCGGGCGCGGTCGCTCATATCGCCCAGATTGCCGATGGGAGTAGCGACAACATAGAGTGTTCCGGTGCCAAGTGACATATTTTAATTCCTTGATAACTATGAACAATCATCTCAAATTTTTCACGCCGCTGCGCCAACACTCGCGTTGCCTCGCCTTGAGCGCCAGCCTGTTTCTGAGTAGCTGCACGACCTCAGCTCTCAAAGACGAAGCAGCCATATTGGCAGCCATTCCTGCGCCGAAATTGGAACGCGCCGCAGCTTTGGAAAACCAAGGTCAAGCAGCCGACGCTGCCGCGCTGTATCTCAGTCTTGCCGCTAAAACCACGCCACCAGCGCAAACACAGCTCCAACTCAAAGCGGCTCGCGCTCATCTTGCCGCCGGGCAGTTGGAGGCGGCGCAACAGGTGCTCAATCACCTTCCGTCCTCGACATTGCCCGCGCCACAGCAGGCGTTGCGGCAGTTGACGCAGGCCGAGCTGGCGCTGTTAAACGACCGACCGCATGAGACCATTGCGTTGCTAAAACGCACCGCAGTCAAGGCGCTGAGTTCGCAGTTCCAGCGCCAACGCTTGGGGGTCTTGGCGGCGGCGCAGCGACAAGCGCATCTCCCGCTGGCGGCGGTGCGCACGCTCAATGTGCTTGAGCAGACGTTGGAGGAGCGTGACGCTCGCTTGTTGACGCAGGTGTCGCTGGTGGCGACCTTGAATCTGTTAGATAGCGCGACGTTGCGGACGGTGCAGCGCAAGAGTTCAGCACGCTTGCGCGGGTGGGTGGAGATTGCGCTGTTGACGCAGCAGGCGGGGGCGGATGCGGCGAGTTTACAGCGTGATTATCGCGCTTGGTTACAAACCCATCCGCGTCATGGGGCGTTGCCGGGGCTGGCGCGGGCATATACCGCGTTGTGGTCGGGTGGTTATCAGGCAGGTGAGCAGGTGACGGTGATGTTGCCGCGCAGTGGGCGTTTTGCGGAGGCGGCGCAAGCGATCAAGGCGGGGATTGTGGCGGCGCATGTGGCGGATGCACCGGAGCAGCGTCCGGTGTTGAGCTTTATTGATGGCAGTCAGGAAGATCGGTTGATGGCGATTCATGCGCGGGCATTGGCAGATGGGGTGGATTATGTGATCGGTCCGTTGCAAAAGGAGGCGGTGGCGGAGTTGACGCGAGGAGGACGGGTGCCGGTGCCGACGTTGGCGTTGAATGAGGCGACGCCGCTGCGACGGGCAGACAATGTGTTTCAGTTTGCGTTGTCTCCAGAACATGAGGCGGCTGAGGTGGCGAATCATGCTTATGCGCAGGGGTGGCGACGGGCGGTGGTGTTGTTTCCAAACGATGCGTGGGGTGAGCGGTTGGCGGTGGCGTTTCAGCAGCGTTGGCTGGCGCTGGGTGGTGCGTTGAGCGGGAAGGCGAGTTATCCGCCAGACACGCCGGCGGCGGCACCAGTGCAGCAGTTGTTGCGTGAGAGTCACGCTGAAATGATGTTTTTGGTGGCGACGACGGAGACGGTGCGGCAGTTGTATCCGCGTGTTCATGCGGCGCTGCCGGAGTTGGCGGTGATGTCAACGTCGCATGTGTACACGGGTCATTTTGATTCGGTGCGCGATGGGATGTTGGATGGGTTGTATTTCGTTGATATTCCTTGGATGTTGGCTGAAGACGATGCGTTGGAACTGGCGCGGCAGCAGTTGACCCGTGGGGCTGACCCGCTGGCGCGGCTGTATGCGATGGGAATTGATGCGTATCGGTTGGTGGTGCGGTTGCCCATTTTAGCAATGAATCCAGGTGGTTATTATCCGGGGCAGACGGGTGGTTTGGCAGTGGATCAGGTGGGGCGAATTCAGCGGCAGTTGGTGGTGGGGCGGTTGACCAGTGCTGGAGTTGTTGCGCAGGCGCTGGGTGATTTGGATTGAGTTTTGAACAAAAAGCCCTACCGAAGCGGGGCTTTTTATTCTCACATTGGACAATTTATCATCTTGTAATTCACTTTGCACCAATATCAATCACCTGACCTGTTAATTGCAGTGTATCTGACACACCAGTCAATACAATCATCGCATCAACATCATTATCCATACCGTAATAGAATGATAGAGTTGTATTTAATGTAACATCACTCCAGACAGAGACTATCTGTAATTTGGTTGAAAGAGTGCGCGATTTTGCCAGCGTCCAATCTCCTGCGATTGCAGTAACATCAATGCTATCACCAACTTTAAAATCGGTAATCACATCGCAAGTTGTTGACGTTTTTCCGGTTTGTGAAAGCGCAGTGTAAATAAAGACATCATTACCGTCACTGTCAGCAATATCCGCATCACCGTCGCCGCCAGTCATTGAATCATTGCCATAACCGCCAATCAACGTGTCATTGCCAGCGCCGCCGGTAAGTGTATCGTTACCCGCTTTACCATCAATTTTATTGGTTCCATCATTGCCAATAATCGTATTTGCCGCTGTATTGCCATAACCATTGATGGGAGTAGTTTCTGTTGTATCAACGACATATAACTTCAAATTTTCAAAGTTGGTGCCGAGTGTATGCGTGATGCCAGTAGTTACAGTGTCAGTGCCTTCATTCACATTTTCAACGATTCTATCGGTCGCATCATCCTTAGTCGTCTTCAATACATAAACATCATCGCCTTTACCACCCATCAAAGTGTCTTTACCAGCACCGCCAGTTAATATATTGGCTGCTGAGTTTCCCTTAATGATATTCGCCAATCCATTGCCAGTGCCGTTATTTGCGAATGTGCTAGTGAGCGTTAGATTTTCAATATATTGAAGATCGGTATCAGAGAAAGGAGCTGAAAGACCAGAAGGCGCGAGCGTATAGGTTACGCTACTTTCAATAAGATCAATCCCACCGCCATCCTGTTCAGAAATGACATCTGCTCTTGCAGCAACGCCATAAGCAATATCAACGCGATAAATATCATTACCAGAACCACCGACTAAGTAATCGGTGATAGTGTCATCTGTACCATCAAGAATATCTTTACCCGCACCGCCAACAAGATGATCTTCGTCGTCTCCGCCGTTTAGACTGTCATCGCCACCATTCCCAAGCAACATATCAGCGCCAATCCCGCCAGTCAGGATATTTTTACCGGCGTTGCCAGTTAATATGTTTGCTAAGTTGTTGCCAGTTCCATTAAGATTTGCTTTACCAAGAAGGGTTAAATTTTCAAGAACATTTCCCGTATCTAAGGTAAAAGTTATGGAACTAATGACCGTATCAGTTCCAGCACCACCTGTTACGATGTCGCCTACATTGTCAACAATGTAAGTATCATTACCGCCACCGCCAATCATTGCGTCCTTACCTAAACCACCATCTAAAATGTTATTATCTGAGTTTCCAGATAATTCATTATTAAGTGCGTTACCAGTACCATTGATGTGATTAGGAGTAGTACCACTTAGTGTAAGAATTTCAATAAAATCTGGTAACACATAATTCACTGCACTAGCTACCGTATCAGTACCGCCAGCAATTTCCTCAAGACATACATCACCAATATGATCGACGAAGTAAGTATCGTCGCCAGCTAACCCAATTAAAATGTCAGCGACAGCAGGCGGTCCAACAGTTCCGGCTACTGAGTTGGTTCCAGCGGTATCTAGATAAATTGCCATGATAGACATCCCCACAATCAATTTTCTCGTTGATGATTCGTTTAACGGCTTCTCTTACAAATTAAGAGAATCTATTAGCGTAATTTATTTTGTCGTGCTAATTGATAAAAAAGCACTGCTTGAAAAAATTTGGAATTCGTTCAACACAAACGCATACCAAATTTTAATCATTATTTGCTCTGGTGAACATTCTATCTGAACCACTTCGTTCATTTTACGATAAGCACCACATCGGTGCATGTCCCGTAAGACGCTGATAAAGAAATTCTGGGGCTAAATCAAAACCACAATCCCATGTGAGAGTCGGCCAATCATCCAAATAGAATTGGCAAAATTGTTCAGGTTCACGCAATGATGCAGCCTGTGGATAACGTTGCACGACATCGGCAAGATCAATTTCCCCCGCTTCGCCGGTATTGAAACGTAGCCAAATGCAAAAATCGTGGCAATACTTCGCTTCTTGTACGGCAATCACATCAATCAACATAGCAGTCTCATATTTACGCCGCTTCTGTATATTGCAATTGACCTTGCTGCACCAGCTTTTGCTGCAAACTACCTGCACTCAGCGCAAATCCATTCCGCCAACACAACGCACCAAGTTCTAAAAAGCACTGGCTAAAAAAAGCTGGATCAGATAATGGTCTAACCATCTCGGTATCACGCGCAATCAATTCACGACAATCAAAATCTCCCAAACTTCCATCTGAAAATTCAAGACGAATACAATGGTCATTGAGTACCGTTGCGCACCGAATTTTAATCATTGTCTGCTCCAGAAATTTGCTCAAGTGGCAGTAGTGCAATCGCCCTTTCCCAATTTGTACTGAGTTCAGTTTGGTGTTCTAGCGTCCACTCACGAATCAATCGTATCGCTTTACGCGGCAATCGTCCGTTGATGATTTCTCCGGTTTCAATCGCCACAAGTGCTTCTTGACCTTGGTATTCAACATGAAAATGTGGCGGATTGTGCTCGTCAAAATACATACGCACATATATTCCAAAAAAGTAGGAAATGACTGGCATTTTCAATCCTTTAGTTTTGTCGGTTGAGTTGACCACGCCAACTCAACTAACGCTGTCTCAACCAATTCCCATCCCTGTAGTGCTTGTGTCAATTCCCGCCAGCCACACATCAGCGAGCAAATGCGTTTCACCGTCCACAGTAGTGTACTCCGCAATTAGCCGAATCACATTCCCTTGATCGAAACTCACCGTGTGCGTTGCATTCAATTCCAGTTGCGTGATATTCAGTGCAGCTAATGAATACAGTTCACCTGTTTCACTCTGTCCATTTTGATTAAGGTCACGCCACACCTGCAAGTCAGAAAACGCCGCATCTGCCGCGTTAATCACCGCATCTTTATTGCTATTGAGCGCCGCCAAGGCAATGAAACCATCGGCAGCGGTGGTGCCATCAGCCAAGCGCGTACCACTACCAAATAATTCGCGCCCGTCATCAATTGCTCCGTTGTGATTGAGATCGCACACTAGTAATCCGTCATTGGGCGCGATCCATCCAACTTGTTTCACATCGCCGTTGCCTGCTAAATCAAATAACACGCCATTAATCACGCTCACTGTTTGCACGCCATCGTTATTCAAATCAAGTGCCAATGGTGTATCAAAATCCAAAGCAGCAAATTGTGCTGAATCACTTTCTAAAACTGCCAACTGTGCCGGTGTAAAGCTGTGTAATGCGGCACAACTCATTGCCCCCAATTGTGCGGGAGTAATGCCCGGCAGTGCTGCGGCATCAATAACTGGAATTTGCGCCGTTGTTAATTTAGCAAATGCAGCAGTGGTTAATGCGCCAATTTGCGTATCATCGAACGATTCAATCGCAGTCAGTGATAATGCTGCCACTTGTTTTACGGTTAAAGCGTCGATTTGAGCCGTTGTTAATTCATCAATGTCAGCATCATCTAAAACACCCAAGGCTTTTGAAGATAATGCTGCCACTTGTGCTGGCGTCAATGCAGTTACTTGCGTTGCTGGATCAAACGCATCTAACTGAATTGAAGTTAAAGCTGCTACCGCTGCTGTAGACAGTGCTGCTATTTGGTCTGGTGTAAACTCCATTATTGCAGCAGCAGACAATCCTGGCATTTGTTTGGCTGTGAGTGCTGCAATTTGATCGGTAGTTAAAACCGCAATATCAGCAGTTGCATCTAAACCAGCGAGTGCCACTGAAGTTAATGCTGCAATTTGTGCAGTAGTAATAAACTCAATCACTGCATTATCTAAGGCAGCAACTTGGAGTGCAGTCAATGCTGCAACAGTTGCAGTTGGTAATGCAATCATTTGATCGCTGGTCAATTCTGCCAATTCTGCTGCTACTAAACCAACAATTTGTTTAGCCGTTAAAGCAGCAATTTGTGCAGTATTGATATCAGCCAGATTGATTGTTGTATCGAGAGCAGCGATCTGTGCAGAAGTCAAGGCTGCAAAGGCATCAGTTGCTAACGCATTCAATTGATCTGTAGCTAAAGATTGTATAGCAGTTGTTGTGAAACCGGGTGTTTGTTTTGCAGTCAAAGCTGCAATTTGTGCTGCAGTGAGAGCATCAATATCAGCATCATCAAATGCGGCTAAACCTTTAGAAGATAACGCTGCAACCTGTTCTGGAAGTAAATCATCAATGACAGTATTATCTAAAGCAGCAACTTGAGTTGAACTGAGCGCCGCAATTGCTGATGTATCTAATGCAACAACTTGAGCTGCACTCACTACTGCAATGACGTCTGCTGATAATCCTGGAATCTGTTTAGAAGTTAAAGCCGCTATTTGTGCGGTATCCATACCAGGAGCCGTACTGACATCAGTAGCTTCCAAACCGGCTAATGCTTTTGAAGTCAGTGCTGAAAATTGCACGGGAGTGAACGCATTTACTGCCGCTGCGCTTAATGCAGTCATTTGCGTTGCAGTTAATGCAGTTAATGCAGCCGTAGATAAATGCACAACATCCGTATCTAAGAGTGCTGCAACTGCGGCATCAGATAAACCGGGAATCTGTTTGGCGGTGAGTGTTGCGAGCTGATTATCAGTAAGATTGCCAATATCAGTTGCATCTAATCCTGCCAAGGCTTTCGAGGTTAATGCCGCAAACTGTGCGGTAGTTAAATCGTCAACGACAGCATTATCTAAAGCAGCAATTTGAGTTAAACTGAGTGCCGCAACCGCAGCAGTTGCTAATGCTGGAATTTGTGTTGCGCTCAATTCAGCAATAAATTCATCGGTTAAGCCCGGTATTTGCTTGGCTGTTAATGCTGCGATGTGTTTGGTGGTAATGGCAGTAACATCAATTGCGGCAGCATCAATTGCTGCTAATTGCGTAGAAGTAAGTGCGGCAAAGGTTGCAGTTGCTAACGCATTGATTTTTGCAACACTCATTGCGCCAATCGCATCAACTGACAATCCCGTGATTTGTTTAGAAGTCAATGCTGAAACGAGCGCCAATTGAGCAGGAGTGGTATCATCTAAAGCTGTTATATCAGCAGCATCTAATGCTGATAAAGCCGTTGAAGATAATGCTGCAAATTGCGCAGTCGTTAATGCTTCTAATTGACTTTCTGAAAATTCATCTAATTGTGCTGAACCCAGTGCTGAAATTGCGGCAGTAGCAAACTTTGGAATCTGTGCTACAGCCGCCAACTCTGCAATGAAATCACCGGTTAAACCCGGTATTTGCTTTGAAGTTAACGCTGCAATGTGTTTGGTAGCAATAGCAGTAACATCAATTGCACCAACATCAATTGCCGCTAATTGTGTAGAAGTGAGTGCGGCAAAGGTTGCGGTTGCTAACGCATTGATTTGAGCAACGATTAACGAACCAATCGCATCAACTGACAATCCCGTGATTTGTTTAGAAGTCAGTGCTGCAATTTGCGCCACGCTAACTGAATTGATGATATCATCACCGTCAAGTGCTGCTAGGGCTTTTGAAGTGAAGGCAGCAAGTTGTTTTGGGGTTAGCGCATCTAATTGTGCATCCGTCAGTTCATTGACTTGTTCTGCACTCAATCCCGAAATTGCGGCAGTGGACAGTAATGGCATTTGCGCAGCTGTTAATGCAGCAATTGCATCGAGCGATAAACCGGGAATTTGTTTTGCTGTTAATGCGCCAATCTGCGCTGCATCCGCACCAATCGCTGTAATATCAGCAGCTTCTAACCCTAATAAGGCTTTTACACTCAGGGCGGCAAATTGAATCGGAGTAAATGCTGCAACTGCGGCAGGAATCAACGCTTCTAGTTGTACAGAAGAAAGTGCAGCAACGGTGGCAGTTTGCAATACTGGAATATCAAGGGCTTCTAATTCTGCTAATGCGTCAGCAGACAATCCTGGAACCTGTTTAGCAGTGAGCGCGGCAAGTTGATCAGTTGTTAATACATCAATATCGGTGGCAGCTTCTAAACCGGGTAAGGCTTTTGAACTAATGGCAGCAAATTGTTCTGGTAGTAATGCGCCAATTGCTGCATTATCAATTGCAGTTATCTGTGTAGAACTGAAAGCAGCAATTGCAGCAGTTGATAATGCAGTGATTTGAGTTACTGCGAGCGACGCAATAGCGGCATTTGTTAAAACTGCTGCCTGTTTAGCAGTCAAACCAGTCAATTGTGCATTCGTTAAATCATCAATATCGGTAGCATCTAATGCAGCAATGCCAACAGTTGCAATGGCAGCAAATTGTTTTGGCGTGAACGCTGCAAAATCTTCTGCTGCCATTGCATTGACTTGTGCCAAACTCAATGCCGCAATGTTTTTAGTGGTGAATGCGGCGAATTGTTCGGGACTCAATGCCGCAATATGGGCGACGGTTAATGCCGCAATATCGCTCGTTTGTAATCCGGCAATTTGTGCGGGTGTTAATGCCTGAATTTGGGTATCAGTCATTGTCGAAACGATTGTGATCGTGGTAGCCATAGCAGCGTCCTTCTCAATTGAACAAAACGAAGCAAATTAAGTGGCAAAAGCGCCAGCGTTGTGTGCTCTAACGGCACTTGTCCCTCAAACTCAAGCAAGAATCGCCCCGTTCACCGCCCGACACGCAAGGCTTGACAGCCGTCGATTTGCCCCTACTATTGGCACTCGTTAAAGACGAGTGCTAACAGCAGTCGTCTGGCATCCACTTCAAACCTTTGTGTATTTGACTGACAGGAGCTTGTTTTTATGACGATTCGTCCTTTGCATGACCGCGTAGTTGTTCGCCGTATGGAAGAAGAGCGCACCACCGCTGGTGGGATCGTGATTCCTGATTCTGCGACCGAGAAGCCGATTCAGGGTGAAGTCATCGCTGCGGGCAACGGCAAAATTCTGGACAACGGCACCGTGCGTCCGTTGGACGTGAAAGTTGGTGATCGCGTGTTGTTTGGCAAGTATTCCGGCACCGAGGTCAAGATCGACGGCAAGGACTTTTTGGTGATGCGCGAAGACGACATCATGGGCGTCGTTGAGGCTTAAGTCTCCGTATTTGATGCAGTTTTTCGTCCATTTCATTGAACAATTTTAGGGAATCAAACATGAGTGCAAAAGATGTGAAGTTTGGGAGTGATGCGCGGGTACGCATGATGGAAGGCGTCAACATTTTGGCGAACGCCGTTAAAGTGACGCTCGGCCCCAAAGGTCGCAACGTGGTGTTGGAAAAATCCTACGGTGCGCCAACCGTCACCAAAGACGGTGTCTCGGTTGCCAAGGAAATCGAGCTGAAAGACAAGTTCGAGAACATGGGCGCACAGATGGTGAAAGAAGTCGCGTCCAAGACTTCTGACATCGCCGGTGATGGCACCACCACTGCGACCGTGCTGGCGCAGGCAATGGTACGCGAGGGTTTGAAAGCCGTTGCTGCTGGCATGAATCCAATGGATTTGAAGCGCGGCATTGATAAGGCGGTTGAGGCAGCGGTGGCTGAACTCAAGCAGATTTCCAAGCCTTGCACCAATAACAAGGAGATCGCGCAGGTCGGCACGATTTCCGCCAATTCCGACGATTCCATCGGCAACATCATTGCGGAAGCGATGGAGAAGGTTGGCAAGGAAGGCGTGATCACGGTTGAAGATGGCACCTCGCTGGCCAATGAGTTGGATGTGGTTGAGGGAATGCAGTTTGATCGCGGCTATTTGTCGCCGTATTTCATCAACAATCAGCAGAGCCAGAGCGCCGAGCTGGATAACCCGTACATCCTGCTGCACGACAAGAAAATTTCTAACATCCGCGAGCTGTTGCCGGTGCTGGAAGCTGTCGCCAAGGCTGGGCGTCCGCTGCTGATCGTTGCTGAAGATGTCGAAGGTGAGGCGCTGGCAACGCTGGTGGTCAACACGCTGCGCGGCATCGTCAAGGTGTGCGCGGTCAAAGCACCCGGTTTCGGTGATCGCCGCAAAGCGATGTTGCAAGACATCGCGGTGTTGACTGGCGCGACCGTGATTGCTGAAGAAGTCGGCTTGACGCTGGAGAAGGCAACCCTCAACGATCTGGGTACCGCCAAGCGCATTCAGGTTGCCAAGGATGAAACCACCATCATTGATGGCGCGGGTTCGGAAATCGACATCAAGGCGCGGTGCGAACAGATTCGCTCGCAGGTCGAAGAGACCAGCTCTGATTATGACCGCGAGAAGTTGCAGGAGCGGTTGGCGAAGCTGGCTGGCGGCGTGGCGGTCATCAAGGTTGGCGCTGCGACTGAAATGGAGATGAAGGAAAAGAAGGCGCGGGTTGAAGATGCGCTTCATGCCACTCGCGCTGCGGTTGAGGAAGGCATCGTGCCCGGCGGCGGCGTCGCGCTGGTGCGGGCGCAGGCTGCTGTCAAAGGCTTGACTGGCATCAATCACGATCAAGATGTCGGTATCAAGATCGCGTGTCGGGCGATGGAAGAGCCGTTGCGCCAGATCGTTGCGAACGCTGGCTGTGAGCCGTCGGTGATTCTGCACAAGGTGACTGAAGGTTCTGGCAACTTTGGTTACAACGCAGCCAATGGCGAATATGGCGACATGGTGGCGATGGGCATTTTGGATCCGACCAAGGTGACGCGCTCGGCGCTGCAAAATGCGGCATCGGTGGCAGGTTTGATGATTACCACCGAGGCGATGATCGCTGAGGAGCCAAAGGATGATGCGCCGATGCCGGGTGGCGGCGGCATGGGTGGCATGGGCGATATGGGTATGATGTAATTGTCCAGCGCACCAGCGTTGCGTTAAATAAAAACCCCGCCCTGTGCGGGGTTTTTTGTGAAGCATTTTTATCGTGAATTTAGCGGATAACACTATGATAGATAAACACGACATCGCCGATGAATTTAATGTTAAAGAACATATTGTCATTACTGAAAGTGACGCTTTAATGGCATTAAACACACTTCCAGATGCAACCTTTAAACTTGTCGTTTCTTCTCCGCCGTATAACCTTGGAAAAGCGTATGAAATGCAAACAAGCATTCAACAATATCTTCGTTGGCAAACCGACATCATCAAAGAGCTGGCAAGAGTTGTTGCAGACGATGGCAGTATTATTTGGCAGGTTGGAAACTTTATTGATGACGGAGAAGTTTTCCCGCTTGATATTTACTTTTACCCAATTTTCAAATCCTGTGGTTTACAATTAAGAAATAGAATTGTATGGCATTTTGATCACGGTCTTCACGCGACAAAAAGATTCTCAGGAAGATATGAAGTGCTACTATGGTTTACTAAATCTAAAACTTACACGTTCAATCTCGATTCGGTTAGGGTTCCATCAAAATATCCCGGAAAACTTCATTACAAAGGTGAAAAAAAAGGGCAACCTAGCGGAAATCCACTAGGTAAAAATCCCTCTGATTACTGGGCAATGATTAGCCAAGAATGGGAAGATGGTATTATTGAAATTCCGAACGTCAAATCAAACCACCCAGAAAAAACATCTCATCCCTGTCAATTTCCTATTGAATTAGTTGAACGCTGCGTACTCGCACTGACCAATGAGGATGAGTGGGTGTTAGACCCTTTTGCTGGAGTTGGTTCCAGTTTAATAGCAGTTATCAAAAACAAGCGCCGTGGCATGATGATTGATCGTGATCCGCAATACATCACGATTACAAAAAAAAGGGTTCTTGCTTTTCAAGATGGAGTATTAAAAATGCGCCCTCTTGGTAAGCCAGTTTACAAGCCAACCGGCACAGAAAAAGTAACGCAAATGCCATCAGAATGGCTTAATGAAAAACAGGAAAAGTTGCTTTGAAAATTGTAGCCACTTATGACTTTAATGGCGGAAAATTTGCCGTTAAAAATAAATATGAAACTGAGCTTGCGCAAGTGACTTCAGTGATCAATTCTATTGATGCAAGGCTTTACAAAACTAAAGAAAGTACAGAAAAAACAATGATGGGGAAGATGTTATTTTCGCCAATTGAACTTAACAAAGCCTTCAAGCGTGAATTTGCAAAACCAGAACATGGTGAATGGTCAAATTACAAGGTTCTGTGTGATTATACTTATGGAGAATACACGCAAGAGTATGTAAAACCTCGGAATACACGAGGGAAGCCGTTTAGAGACATGGATTTTGTGAAACAAAATAAAAAAATCGGAATTGAGGTTCAGTTTGGAAAATATGCTTTTATGGTTTATAACGTCTGCGCAAAAATGACCATTTTTAGCAAAATGGGTATAATAGACACCGGTATTGAAATTGTCCCTGTAAAAAACTTTGCTGACGAAATGAGTACTGGTGTCTCCTATTTTGAACAATTTGCATGGGATTTAGCACATAGAGGAACGTCAAATATAGATGTTCCCGTACTCATTTTAGGCATTGATATTTAAGAAATCAATCAGTTGACACATTAGAGTTCATTCAAATAATTCCACAAAATTTCTATGTTGTATCGCTATTGATAATCCTGCGTTCATTCTAAGAAACCGTGCCAAAGCGCTTGTTCCAGTCTGGTGTGAAGCAGCGCAAGTTCAACTGTCAGAATTTTGATACATTTCAGGAGTGATGCGGCGACTGCGCACGCTGTAGCGTGCTTTGGTGAAAATATCAGCGAACACTAATAAGGCAATTTTATGAAAGCTGCCAGAAATACTGTTTTGACCGTATGTCGGCAAGTCAGTAGGCTGCAATGCGACGGCATTCCGCTGGTCGCAACACTCAATGGTCGCAACGCTAGGGAAACGCTGATTAAATGCCACTATGGACATTTTCCCCGCATAACCATTTGATTTTATTAACCAATGTTTATGGATTAGGGAATAAATCAGCGGCTCCCTAAATCCAATACAACTAAGGATTGAAACTGAAACATGCCAACTTTTGTGCGTACCGATAAGTGTGACGGCTGCAAGGGTCAGGACAAGACCGCTTGCATGTATATCTGCCCCCACGACCTGATGAAACTGGATCAAGACGGTTCAGACACCGGTCACGCGATGAAGGCTTATAACCAAGAGCCAGAGCAGTGCTGGGAATGTTATTCCTGCGTCAAGATTTGCCCACAACAGGCAATCGAATGTCGTCATTACGCTGACGTGGTGCCAATGGGCGCTTCCGTGCAACCGCTGCGCGGCACCGATTCCATCATGTGGACGATCAAATTCCGCAACGGCAACATGAAGCGCTTCAAATTCCCCATCCGTACCACTTCCGAAGGCTCCATTGATCCGTATGGCAACAAGCCAGCGGCTGACATCGCCAAAATCGGCGAGGCCGGTTTCTTCACCCTCGGCGGCGTGCAGAAAGCTGGCAATCCCAGCGAACTGATCCGCAAATAATCGACATTTCTAACAATTACAGATTCGGGGAAAGAAGACATGGCAGGAGAATTCGGTAAGCCGGAAATCGTCGAAGAAGAAGTAGACATCCTTCTGATTGGCGGCGGCATGGGCGCTTGTGGCGCAGCTTATGAAATCGGCCCTTGGTTGGATGAAGCCAAGAAGCAAGGCATTGATCTGAAAGTCAAACTGGTTGACAAGGCGGCAATGGATCGCTCCGGCGCAGTGGCGCAGGGTCTGTCGGCAATCAACACCTATTTGGGCGAGCAAGACCCCGCTGATTATGCGCGGATGGTTTCCAACGACCTGATGGGCATTACCCGCGACGACTTGGCTTATGACCTCGGTCGTCACGTCGATGATTCGGTGCATCTGTTTGAAGAATGGGGTTTGCCAATTTGGAAGCAGCCCGGCGATGAAGGCAAGAATCTGGTGGACGGCGGCAAGCCGGTTCGTTCAGGCAAATGGCAGATTATGATCAACGGCGAGTCCTATAAATGGATCGTCGCTGAAGCTGCGAAAAAGGCGCTGGGCACGGATCGCATTCAAGAGCGCGTGTTTATCGTCAAGCTGGTGAATGATAAGAACGATAGCAACCGCATCGCTGGCGCAGTCGGTTTCTCGGTGCGCGAGCACAAAGTTTTTGTTTACAAGTTCAAAGCCTGTCTGCTGGTCGCAGGCGGCTGCGTCAACATTTTCCGTCCGCGCTCCGTCGGTGAAGGCACCGGCCGCGCTTGGTATCCAGTCTGGAATGCTGGCTCGACTTACGCGATGGCAGCCGAAGCTGGCGCGGAATTGACGATGATGGAAAACCGTTTCGTGCCTGCCCGTTTCAAAGACGGTTACGGTCCGGTCGGCGCATGGTTCCTGTTGTTCAAAGCCAAGGCCGTCAACGCCTTTGGTGAGGTCTACATGGACACCAACAAGGAGCTGCTCAACGATTATCCGCCCTACGGTCAAGCGGCAGTGCCAGCCTCGTGCTTGCGCAACCATTTGATGATGAAAGAAATGCGCGAAGGTCGCGGCCCGATTTACATGGACACCGTGTCCGCGCTGGGCAAGCTGGCCGAGACGATGACGCCCAAGGAAATCAAGCACCTCGAAGCTGAGGCGTGGGAAGATTTTCTGGATATGTGTATCGGTCAGGCTGGCGTGTGGGCCGGTGAAAACATCGAACCGGAAAAGAAGAATTCCGAGCTGATGCCGACCGAACCCTACCTGCTCGGCTCACATTCTGGCTGCTGTGGCATCTGGGTGTCTGGCCCGACCGATGTGGGCGCACCGACTGCTGAAGAGCACGCCGACGCCGGCAAGATTCCCAGCCATCTGCCTTCCGGTTGGAACTGGGGTTATCGCTCGATGACCACCGTCAAGGGTCTGTTCACTGCCGCTGATGGCGTGGGCGCATCCGGTCACAAATTCTCTTCCGGTTCCCATGCCGAAGGGCGTTTGGCAGCCAAGGCGATGGTGCAATTCTGCATGGACAACAAGGATCACCAGCCAGAACTGGCTGATTCGGTTGCGGATTTGGTCGATGAGATTTATCGCCCCGTGCGCAACTTCCTTGAAAGCAAGGATTACACCACTGCAATTGACGTGAATCCGAATTACATCACGCCGAAGATGCTGCAATTCCGCCTGCAAAAGGTCATGGATGAATACGTTGCTGGCGTGTCCACGATGTATCAGACCAACGCCAAGATGATGGAAGTGGCGGAGATGAAGCTGGAGATGCTCAAGGAAGATGCGCTGAAAATGCGGGCAAAAGACCTGCATGAATTGCTCCGCGCTTGGGAGAATTATCATCGGATTCTCACCGCTGAAGCGCACATGAAGCACATTCAATTCCGTGAAGAGAGCCGTTACCCCGGTTTCTATTATCGGATGGATTACAACTTCGTGGATGAGACCAATTGGAAGTGCTTCGTCAATTCGATTTATGACAAGACTACCAAGACTTGGAACTGCTTTAAGCGGGCACATGTTGACATCGTAGACAAGTCCAAGCTGTTTAAGTAATCCCGTGCGGTGAAGCGTCCGCTACTGACTGTTTTTAGTTTAGCAACGGACGCTTGAAGTTATTAAAAAAGCTCAATTACGTTTTTAGTAATTGGGCTTTTTTGTTGGCAGCAGCAACGAAATAGTCCCGTGTTAAACGGAAAACAATTGGACTTAATAACAACAATGCAACCAAATTAGGGAGCGCCATCAGTGCATTCAGCGTATCGGCGACCAGCCAAATAAAATCGAGCTGCGCTATTGCTCCCACCGGAATCATTAGCACCCACACAATGCGAAACGGTACAATAATCTTCTCTCCAAACAGATATTCTGCGCAGCGTTCACCATAAACGCTCCAGCCTAGAATTGTCGTATAAGCAAATAGAATTAAACCAATCGCAACGACATAGCCGCCAATACCGGGTAAAGACTGTTCAAATGCTGCGGTAGATAGTGCTGCTCCAGTTAAACCTGATGTCCAAGTTTCAGAAATGATAATGACCAATCCGGTAATGGTACAAATCACCAGCGTATCAATGAACGTGCCAATCATTGCTACCGTGCCTTGCGCGACCGGATCATTTGATTGTGCCGCAGCATGAGCAATTGGCGCACTACCTAAACCAGCTTCATTAGAAAAGACACCGCGAGCAACACCGAATTGAATTGCTGCCGCAATACTTGCACCTGCAAAGCCACCTGCGGCAGCAGTGGGAGAGAAGGCTTGTTGAATAATCAATTGCAATGCGGGCACAATTTGCTCGTATTGCAATGCTAAAATGATTAAACCGCTGCATACATAAAATAATGCCATAAACGGCACTAAAGCGGCGGATACGGCACCAATGCGGCGAATACCGCCGAGCAATACCAAGCCAGCAAAGACTGCCATGACGACGCCACTGATCCACAATGGAATGTTGAATGAACTTAACGCAGCATGAGCGACTGAATTGGCTTGCACGGTGTTGCCAATACCAAATCCGGCTAAAACTCCAAAAATGGCAAAGGCGCTGGCCATCCACAACCATTTTTTGCCCAGCCCTAATTTAATGTAATACATCGGACCGCCGAGATGATTGCCATTGGCGTCAACTTCACGATAGTGCATTGCTAATACTGCTTCGGCGTATTTCGTTGCCATTCCAACTAATGCAGTACACCACATCCAAAAAATCGCGCCCGGACCGCCGAGAAAAATTGCAGTAGCGACGCCTGCGATATTGCCCGTGCCGACGGTTGCGGATAATACGGTCATTAAAGCGTGATACGGCGTGATGTCGCCAGCGCCTTGTTGTTGGCGTCCTTGCCATAACATCCGAAAGCCTAAACCGAGTTTAAATAGCGGCATGAACCGCAAACCAAGCATTAAAAAAAAGCCAGTGCCCAGAATGAGCACCAGCATTGGTGGTCCCCACACCCAACCATTGACTAGCGTGATCCACGCGGTGATTTGCTCCACAATTGATCTCCAGACCTTGTTAATGATGAACTTGCGCAATCACTATACAAAAATGCTCGTATATTCGCTATTATTCCGACGACACGACACACCAGACGCGCATTCACACTCAGGAAGCACTCATGCAGTTATTGATTGATTTTTTACCAGTCTTGTTATTTTTTGTCGTTTACAAATTTGCCGGCATCTATGTAGCGACCGCAGTTGCAATTGCCGTTTCAGCAGTGCAAGTGGGCTGGAATTGGTGGCGACATCATCGTATTGAACCGCTGCAATTAGCGACGCTCGGTTTAATTGCCGTATTCGGTGGCTTGACGCTGGCACTGCATAATCCAATTTTTGTGATGTGGAAACCCACTTTGGTGAATTGGTCATTTGCTGCTGTATTTTTGGGCAGTCATTGGATTGGCGAGAGCAATTTAATTGAGCGAATGATGGGGGAAAATGTCACACTACCGCCGTTGATTTGGGCGCGTTTGAACTTTAGTTGGGCAGCATTTTTCGTTTTTCTGGGAGTGACAAATCTGTTTGTGGTATACGGTTGGAGCGGTTTTTTTACTGCACAACAATTGTTAATTGCAGAAAGTGGTCAAACCGCAATTGATCTCACTGCTTGCGCAACTACATTTAGTGATCATTTGTTGACGTTGTGTGAAGATGCGCAGGCGCGAGAGGCGATTTGGGTCAATTTCAAGCTGTTCGGTATGATGGGATTGACCGTGTTATTTGTGATTGTGCAGGCGTTTTATTTGGTGCGTCATGCGCAAGAGCCAGCATCTAAAGAGGCTGATTAAACAATGCTTTACGCGATAATGGCGGTGGATGTTCCCGACAGTTTGTCGTTGCGCCAGCAGGCACGACCTGCGCATCTGGCGCGATTGCAAGCGTTACAAGCTGACGGGCGTTTGGTGCTTGCTGGCCCGCATCCGGCGCTTGATAGCGCGGAGCCGGGCGCGGCGGGTTTTTCTGGGTCGCTGGTGGTGGCAGAATTCCCCGATCTTGCCGTTGCGCAAGCGTGGGCAGATGCCGATCCGTATCAAGCGGCTGGTGTTTATCAACAGGTCACGGTTAAACCATTCAAACAGGTTTTTCCATAATGAATAAAGATATTCTTTATTCGTTTTTATCATTCACTTTGTTAATGGAATTGATATGAAATTGTCACGTTTACCACTGGTATTGTGTATTGCTTTGGCAGTTGGCAACGCATGGGCGGAAGAGAAAAAAGAGGCTGATTCACCCGATACGCTGATTGCTACCGTGAATGGCACACCGTATCAATTGGATGTGTTTCGCGTCTTTTATTTGTCGCGGGTGCAGCAGAACCAAGGCGAGAATACTCCCGCCATGCAGCAACAGGCCTTTGATGAATTCATGGGCTTAATTGTTGCTTCGCAAGAAGGTGAACGGCGCAAGCTCGAAACGGATCGTAATGTGATTGCGGCATTGCAATTGGAGCGAATGAAAGTGTTGTCGAATGCAGCACTCGGTGCAATGGCGCAGGAAATGAAAGTCACTGATGATGAACTCAAGGCGGCGTATGACAAGATCAAGGCGCAGGGTGGACGCACTGAATTTAAGGCGCGGCACATCTTGGTGAAAGATGAAGATGAGGCGAAAAAGCTGATTAAACAATTGGATAAGGGCGCGGATTTTGCGGAGTTGGCGAAGAAACATTCCACCGGTCCAACGGGTAAAGATGGTGGCGATTTGGGTTGGTTTGATCCAAAACAAATGGTGCCCGCTTTCGCTGCTGCAATTGCTGATATGAAGCCGGGTAGCTATTCCAAGACGCCGGTACAGACGCAATTTGGTTGGCATGTCATCAACTTACAGGAGACGCGCAAGGCTGAACCCCCGCCGTTTGAAGATGCCAAGCCGCAGTTGACAGCTTTGGTGCAACGTCAGAAGTTGTCAGAAAAGATCGTGGAGATGCGCAATAAAGCCAAGATTGAACTCAATGAGGCGATTGTGAAAATCACTCCGAATAAAGACGCGCCTGCGGTGAAAAAAGACTGATTAGAACGTCGCGTTTAACTGCATTCCCCGCAATTCTTTTGCACAAAGCAGCGCGGGGAGTTGCAGTGAGTGTTATACAACTAAATGCGTTTGATTTGATCGCGCAAAGTGATCGGTATGTGGGTTAATACCCACTGCGCTGCGACATGAATATGCGGAATAAGTCCAGATTCTTGCCACCAGTGCGTATTAGGAACTGGTGTTAATGCGACCAAAAAAACTACCATTCCGATTATTACTAAGCCACGTCCCATTCCGAATAATAGCCCCAAACCACGATCAAGCCGCGTTAAGCCGGTTTTTTGAATCCACGCTGTGATCATTGCGCTGCCAAGCGTACCAATAATTAAACCAATAAAAAAAAGTCCAGTAAAAGCAATGGCGGTGCGCACCGCAGGCTGTGCTACTTGTGTAGTTAAAAGGTCGGCAATATCGCGGTGCAACCACCACGCCAACGCTAACGCCATGATCCAAGTGCCAAAAGACAGCACTTCGCGTGCGGCACCTCGCATCCACCCGAGCGAAGCAGAAATAATCACGATAGTAATGACAGCGGCATCAATCCAGATCATTTTGGTTCCCAACCGATGATTGTTTAATTCTCAATTAACGCCGGTGAATTAAAGTATCTAGCTTTTGTTGTTGGCGTAATCGTGCTGCTAAACGTTCTGCCGCAGCACGATTCTTTTGCGGGCCAACCCGCACGCGATAATAGTATTTCCCGCGCACTTCCGCTTTTTCAACAAAAGCAGTAAAACCAGCTTTTTTTAGCTTGTTTTGCAAATTTGCTGCTGTTTCTGCATTACCCAAACTGGCCACTTGAATCACCCACGAAGACTTTTTTTCCGTCTCTTTAGGAGTTGGTTTTGATTGCTTTGTTTTAGGAATTGGTGGTTTAACATTGGCAACAACTGGCTTTTGTTTTGGCTTCGCAGTTGAGCGTATTGGCGCAGAATATGGAGTTGAAGATGTCGTCACCACTGCTGTTGTTTCAGCGCGGGACGTGGTTTCGCGTCTTCCGAGCGGCGGTGCAAAATCTATATCTGGAATTGTTGCGCCCACATCGAGATTTAAATCAGGATCGTCAACCACTGATGAGGCTAATCGCGTGGGCATTTCTGGTTCTAGCAACGCCGCCGTATCCAATTCTGGGGTTACCGCTTCTGGCATTGGTACATTAGCAGCAGGTAAATCCGCAGTTAAACGGTCATTTAATTCCGCATCTTCTAATAAACCATGCGCCAACGGTGGTACCGGCGGTGCGCGTTCTTCAAATAACATCGGCACAAATATGGCAGCTAAAGCCACGAGCGCGACCAATCCAACTAAGCGTTTTTTTGCACTGTCATTCATCGTTATTGACTCCGCTTGTGAGAGCAGTTGCGAATCATTGCTCCAACGCTTAAACAGTTAAAAAACGGCGAGTTGTCGTCGCCGTTTGCATTGTTTTTAATCCGCACGTTGTCGATTAACTGCGCATGAGAATTGACGCTAACCACATGCCAATTGCGGTCATTGCGAGTGAGCCAATTAAATGTACCGCAATTGCGCCCATGCCCCATAAATAATCGCCCCGCGCCAGCAATGTGACCACTTCCGCCGAAAATGTGGAAAACGTGGTTAAACCGCCGAGAAAACCAGTGATGATGAATAAGCGAATTTCAGGCGCAAATCCGGCGTGACGGCTAAACCACGCAAGCGCAAATCCAATCAATAATCCGCCGATGACATTCGCAGTGAGGGTGCCGAGCGGCAGTGTTGGGAATAGCGGATTGAGGCGATTGCCGAGCCACCAGCGTAATAGCGCCCCTAAACCTGCGCCAATAAAAACAAAGAGTGCTGATAACGCCGTCATTGCTTTTTTTAGTCGCTGCGGCTGGCTTTTTCTTCTAAACCAGATAACCCAAAACGCCGCTCTAATTCGGCCAGCACCTGCGCGGGTTGCAATTCCTGCTGCGCCAGTAAAACTAAAGTGTGAAACCACAAATCAGCAACTTCATAAATGATTTTATCGGCGTTGCCATCTTTTGCTGCCATTACCGTTTCCGTCGCTTCTTCGCCGATTTTTTTTAAGATGGCGTCTAAACCTTTGGCATATAGTTTAGCAACGTAAGAAGACGCTGGATCAGCGGTTTTGCGCAATTCCAATTGCGCTGCAAGTCGATCAAGAATGTCATTCATAAACAATGTCGCGGTCAATGAGTTGAAATAGGATCGTGATACATCGTGGCGGGGTCTTTGAGCACCGGCGCGGTTTCCACCCACGCGCCATTAGCATCAAGCTGGCGGAAAAAGCAGTGATGACGCCCCGTGTGGCAAGCAATCCCGCCAATTTGTTCCACCTCCAGCAAGATGACATCGGCGTCACAATCCAGCCGAATCGCCGCCACCAGTTGCTGATGACCGGACTCCTCGCCTTTGTGCCACAGGCGCTGGCGCGAGCGCGACCAGTACACCGCGTGACCGCTCGCTTGCGTCAATTGCAGCGCCTCCCGATTCATCCACGCCATCATCAACACCGTGCCACTGCCGCGCTCCTGCGCAATCACTGGCACCAGCCCGTCAGCGTTCCACTGCACTGCGTCCAGCCAGTCATCCGTCATGGCGCGACCTGCGGTGGTTGAAGTTGATCGGCGAGCCGCTGTCCTTCCGCAAAATCCAGCGTACCTTCATAAATCGCCCTGCCGGTAATTGCCGCAGTGATCCCGCTATCAGCGACTTCCGCCAGCGCCCGCACATCATCAAGCGTCGTGATGCCACCGGAAGCGATGATCGGCACATTCACCGCCGCCGCCAGCGCCCGCGTCGCCTCCACATTCGGACCATTCATCATCCCGTCGCGCCCGATGTCGGTGTACACAATCGCCGTCACGCCGTCATCTTCAAACCGTTGCGCCAGCTCAATGACGTGATATGGCGTGATTTCCGCCCAGCCCTTGATCGCCACCTGCCCCTCTTTGGCATCTAAACCAACCATGATGTGACCCGGAAAACTGCGGCAAGCGCGAGCGACAAATTCTGGCTCCTTCACCGCTTGCGTGCCGATGATGCAATAACGCACGCCCGCTTTGAGATACGCTTCAATCGTTTTTTCATACCGAATGCCGCCGCCGACCTGAATCGGCAACTGCGGATATGCCAGCGCGATGGCCTTAATGGCTGCGCCATTCATCGGTTCACCAGCAAAAGCGCCATTCAAATCAACCAGATGTAACCGCCGCGCTCCCTCGCTAACCCAGCGTCCGGCCATCTCAACCGGCTGGTCAGAAAAAATGGTCTCGTCATCCATGCGCCCTTGCCGCAGCCGCACACAACGCCCGTCTTTCAAATCAATCGCTGGGATCAGCAGCATGTCACTCGCCTCGCAGAGTGTATGAAGTGACGCAGTTGCGACTGCTATAAGTTGTTGATTGAGTTGTCAGTTGTCGGTGACAACCGCGCTGTTTACTGACAACTGACAACCGCTCACTGACAACTTTTTTGCAACTGCGTCACGCTTAGAGTGGTTAAAAAAACGCCGCAGATTGCAGCATCACAGATGACCTTTGGTAGTCGGCAAGATGCCGCTCATGCGCGGATCGGGTGCGATGGCCATCCGCAGCGCCCGCCCGAAAGCCTTGAACATCGTTTCGGCTTGATGATGCGCGTTGCTGCCGCGCAGATTGTCCACATGCAGCGTCATTCCCGCGTGATTGACCAAGCCTTGGAAAAACTCGCGGAATAATTCAACGTCGAAGTTTCCAATTTTTTCGCATGTAAAATCAACTTGATAGACCAAACCGGGACGCCCGGATAAATCAATCACCACCCGCGATAGCGCCTCATCCAACGGCACATAAGCGTGACCGTAGCGACAGATACCGCGCTTGTCACCGAGCGCCGTCGCCAGCCCTTGTCCCAGCGCGATGCCGATGTCTTCCACCGTGTGATGGGCGTCAATGTGGAGATCGCCGACGGCGCTGACGTTGAGATCAAGCAAACCGTGGCGGACGACCTGATCGAGCATGTGATCGAGAAAGGGCACACCAGTTTGAAAGTGCGCCGCCCCAGTGCCGTCGAGCTTGAGGGCGATGCTGATTTGAGTTTCGAGGGTGCGGCGCGTGATGTGCGCACGGCGAGGAGCAGTTTCGATAGGCATTAGTTGCGATGGTCAACGAGATGAAATTGGTATTAAACCACAGCCGCTGTGAGACCATGAATCATTGATGATGCAGTGAAAAACAGCATACTGTTGACTGGAGTTTTTAGTGCGCAATTGGCAATTAAATACCAACGCATGGCATGAATAGTCTCAATTATTGAGCAGTGACAAAACGCGCTGCTCCTAATAACGGCGTATGCGGTTGTAAAATAACGCGCACCGGCATTTTGTGCATCAATGAAGTCATGCGTCCTTTATCAAAAAATCCCTCTAAAAATGGTCCGCTGCGCAATGCCGCTAAATTCTTTAATGCAATGCCACCGCCAAGATATACCCCGCCCAACGCCATTTGTTTGAGTGCCACATTGCCAACCTCGCGCCCGTACAACCGCAAAAACAACCGCATCGTTTCCACGCACACCGAACAACGTTCCTCAGCGGCAGCTTGCGCCACTGCGGCAGCGGTGTCGCCACCAGCGGTAATCGCTTGTTGTAACCAAGCTGGCGTTGTAACGCCCTGATATAACAACATAAATTCATAAAGGTTGGCGATGCCCATCCCCGACACCACCCGCTCCCAACTCACGCGCCCAAACCGCTGTTGTAAATAAGACAACAAGGCAAATTCCATATCATCGCTGGGTGCAAAATCAGCATGACCGCCTTCAGTGGCAAAGGCATGATGGCGCAGTCCATCCCAAAATAGCCCCGCTTGTCCCAAACCAGTGCCGGCGGCGACAACGCAGGCATTGCCCACTGCTGGCGACTCGCCGGGATGAATGACTGCCAGATCGTGCGGCCAGAGTGCGCCCACGCCCCACGCTACTGCCTCCAAGTCGTTGAGCAAATACACCCCAGAAAACCCAAAGTTGGCTTCCATCGCATCCGCATCAATGCGCCACGGCAGATTGGTGATCACGCACTGGCGCTCTTGAATGGGACCTGCAACCGCGAACGCAGCAAAATGACAATTGACGCCCGTATCGCTTTGATAACGCTGCACAATTTGATCTAACGAATGAAACGTCGTACTCGGATAACTACGCGGTTGCGTGAGCGTTACCGTTTCCCCGTCGGTTTGTGCGACGCCCAGCGCCGTTTTAGTCCCGCCAATATCACCAACTAACAAACGCATAACAACATCTCCATTGATTTGACGGCAGCACATGAACTGGGGCGCTGACCCACGATAGTCAAAAGGCAATGGTCAAGGATGATAACAAGTTGCGCCCACTGCGGCGCAAACCCCGCCGTTGGTTTGACTCTTAACCGAGCCTCGGTAGACTCTATATGTTCTTTTTCCCTCGTTGTTTGCCAGACTTAAATTTAAGAGGTTCGCTGTGGTCGCCCCTGAATCAGAATTTCACCGCATCAAGCGGTTGCCGCCCTACGTTTTCAACATCGTCAACGAATTGAAAGCAGCAGCGCGAGCGCGGGGCGAGGACATTATCGACTTCGGCATGGGCAATCCCGATCAAGCCACGCCGCCGCACATTGTGGACAAGTTGATTGAAACCGCGCAGCGCAAAGACACCCATCGCTATTCAATGTCTCGCGGCATTCCGCGCCTGCGTCGCGCCATCTGCCATTGGTATCGGGATCGCTTTGATGTCCATCTTGATCCCGACAGTGAAGCCATCGTCACCGTCGGTTCCAAAGAAGGGCTGGCGCATCTGGCGTTGGCGACGATGGGCGCTGGCGACACGGTGCTGGTGCCCAATCCGGCATATCCGATTCATCCTTACGGCTTCATCATCGCTGGCGCAGATGTGCGGCATGTGCGCTTGACGCCCGAGGTGGATTTCTTTGAAGAGCTGCAAAAAGCGATTCAGGAATCGTGGCCAAAACCGAAAATGTTGGTCATCAATTTCCCCGGCAATCCAACCACGCAGTGCGTGGAATTGGAGTTTTTCCAAAAAGTCGTCGACATCGCCCGCGAGCACGGCATCTGGGTGGTTCACGACATCGCCTATGCCGACATCGTGTTTGATGGTTATGTCGCGCCGTCGATTCTGCAAATTCCCGGCGCAAAAGAGATCGCCGTTGAATTCTTTTCGATGTCAAAGAGTTACAACATGCCCGGCTGGCGCGTCGGCTTCATGTGCGGCAACAAAACGCTGGTCAGTGCGCTGGCGCGGATCAAGTCGTATCTGGATTACGGCACCTTCACGCCGATTCAGGTCGCAGCGATTGCCGCGCTCGAAGGCCCGCAGGAATGCGTGCGCGAGATTGCGACGATGTATCAAAGTCGCCGCGACGTGCTGTGCTCCGGTCTCAGCGCCGCTGGTTGGGTGATTGAACCGCCAAAGGCAACGATGTTTGTGTGGGCACCGATTCCAGAGCCGTATCGGGACATGGGTTCGCTGGAGTTTTCCAAAAAGCTGCTGCGCGATGCCAAGGTTGCTGTCTCGCCGGGCATTGGCTTTGGCGAATATGGCGACAGTCACGTCCGCTTCGGCTTGATTGAAAACGAACATCGCACCCGCCAAGCCGTGCGCGGCATCAAAGACATGTTCCGGCGCGATGCGCGGATGGGTGTTTAACCTGCCGCTGCCGCCCCACGAATCGAGGTAAAACAACATGGAACCAGTGAAAATTGGCTTATTGGGTTTAGGCACGGTCGGCGGCGGCACGGTCACGGTGTTGACGCGCAACGCCACTGAAATCGCCCGCCGCGCTGGACGCGACATTGTCATCTCTCATGCCGCTGCACGCGATTATAACCCGTCTACAATCAGCGGTTTAGAGCAGATCGGACGCATCAGCGATGACGCCTTTGCGGTGGTCAACGATCCCGAAGTGCAGATCGTGGTCGAATTGATCGGCGGTTATTCGCCCGCCCGTGAGCTGGTGTTGCAGGCCATCGCCAACGGCAAACACGTTGTTACGGCGAATAAGGCGCTGATTGCGCGGCATGGCAACGAGATTTTTGCCGCTGCGCAAGCTGCCGGAGTGATGGTTGGTTTTGAGGCCGCAGTCGCCGGTGGCATTCCAATTATCAAGGCGTTACGCGAAGGGCTGGCGGCCAATCGCATCGAATGGATTGCCGGCATCATCAACGGTACCGGCAATTTCATCCTCACCGAAATGCGCGACAAAGGGCGCGATTTTGCCGACGTGTTGGCGGAAGCGCAGGCACTCGGTTATGCCGAAGCGGATCCGACCTTTGATGTGGAAGGCATTGATGCTGCGCACAAATTGACCATTTTGGCGGCGCTGGCGTTCGGGATTCCGCTGCAATTTGAGCGGTGTTTTACCGAAGGCATTTCTCAAATTGATGCGCTGGATGTCACCTACGCTGCTGAATTAGGTTATCGAATCAAGCATTTAGGGATTGCGCGTCGCGCCGCCGCTGGCATTGAGCTGCGGGTGCATCCGACCTTGATTCCGCACCGGCGTTTGATTGCCAACGTGGACGGCGTGATGAACGCCGTTCTGGTCAAGGGCGATGCCGTCGGGCCAACGCTGTATTACGGCGCGGGTGCTGGCGCTCAACCGACGGCATCGGCGGTGATTGCGGATGTCGTCGATGTCGTGCGGACGTTGACCACCGATCCGAGTAATCGTGTGCCACATCTGGCATTTCAGCCGGACGAGCTGGCAGATACGCCGGTGTTGGCGATGGAAGCGGTTGAAACGGCTTATTATTTGCGGCTGTCGGCGCTTGACCAGCCGGGCGTGATGGCGCGAATCGCCAGCATTTTGGGCGAGGAAGGCATCAGCATTGAGGCGATCAAACAGAAAGAACCGAGCGAGGGCGAAACCCACGTCCCGCTGGTGATGTTGACGCATCGGGTGCGTGAAGGCTTGATGAATCAAGCAATTGCACGGATTGAGGCGCTGGAATCAGTGGCGGGTTCAGTGGTGCGGATTCGCGTAGAAACGCTGGCGGGTTAGCTAAAAAACGATGGGAATCAAGGACTGGCCAGCAGATGAACGGCCCCGCGAGAAATTGTTAGAACGCGGTGCTGGCGCTTTATCGGACGCGGAATTGTTGGCGATCTTTTTGCGCACCGGCATTCCGGGTAAAAGTGCGGTCGATCTGGCGCGAGAATTATTGGACGAATTCGGCGGCATTGTCGGCTTGTTGGCAGCCGATCAACGGCGGTTTTGTGAAGGTAAAGGGTTGGGAGCGGCGAAGTTTGCGCAATTGCAGGCGACGGTGGAACTCAGCCAACGCTATCTCCTCACCCGCATTAAAAATCAGGATGTGATGAGCACACCCGCCGCAACCCGCGATTATCTCAAACTGCGGCTATATGGCTCCCCACACGAGATTTTTGCCTGCCTGTTTCTCGACAATCGCCACCGCGTCATCTGTTATGAAGAGCTGTTTCGCGGCACGCTTGACGCGACCAGCGTCCATCCGCGTGAGGTATTGCGGCGCGTGTTGGAAACCAACGCAGCTGCGGTGATTTTTGCCCACAATCACCCGTCCGGCGTGACCGAACCCAGCCAAGCGGATGTAGACCTCACCACCGCCTTGCAAAAACTCTTGCACTACATTGATGTGCGCGTCCTTGATCACATTATTATTGGCGATGATGACGGCGTTTCCTTTGCCGAGCGTGGGCTATTATTTGCCGCGTGAGTCATCATTTTGACGCGCATTGTGGCGATGATGCGCGTACAGTGTGAAGTCATTTTATTTCATTCTTTATTGAGAGCTTGCAGCAATGGATGACACCTTAAAACGGTTATTGGATGCGGAAATGCGTGCCGAAAAACTCGCGCAACAGGCTGAACAAGAACAAGAGCGGTGTATTCAACAGGCAATGACTGATGCAAAAGCAGCCAATGACCAATTCACCACCCGTATTCCTGATTTGCAACGCTCCTTTATTGCTAAAGCAGAAGAACGCGCCGAACAAACCATTGCTGAATTGCGCCGCCGTTATGATGAACGCCACAATCAACTCCGCAATCAAGCCGAACAGCGCGAAACCGAAGCACTGGAAGCTGCATTTCAATTATTGATTGCTGCCGAGAATTAAGTATTCACCCGCCCTGTTTTGTCATTCGCAGCGAAGTCACCTTATGAGTCACGCCGCCACCCAGGCCTACTTAAATACCCGCATTTCGGTGATGGCTACCCGTTTATTTGCGCCGCAATCGCTTGAGCGATTAGCGCGAATGCTGTTGCCCGAATTAGCAGAACAATTCGGTCTCACCGCCCTGCTGGATGAACAACCCGCACTCGCCACGCGCAGCCGCGCTGTTGAGCAAAGTTTATTGCACATTTTATTAGCAGAATTGCAAATTTTACTGCGCCCGATGAATGCCGCTGAACGTGCGCTTATTTTAGCGTGGGGACAAAAATATGCACTCTTCAATCTCAAAACATTAATTCGTGGTAAATTGTACGCGCTGGAGCAAAAAGAACTCCGCGATCATTTATATGATTTGCCGCCCATCATTCGCTTACCGCATCAAGAACTTTTCCGCGCTGAGAATGTTTTAGAATTGTTGCGGCAATTAGAAAGTGGGCAATATCACCAAATTGCCCGTCAAGCGCGGGAAGTTTATGAAAAGCACCGCGAACCGTTTGCGCTAGAAGCAGCGATTGATCAACGCTATTACAGCGAAATTGTGCGGCGTATTATGAGTTCTGGCGATCACCATCTCAATTCTTTACGACAATTGATGGGTGCAGAATTAGATCGCGTGGCACTATTATGGCTATTGCGCTTCCGCTTTACTTATCACATGTCAGCATCAGAAACCTATTATCAACTGGTACCATCAACTGGCGTGCTCAACCGTGAGCAATTATTGAAATTAGCCAATCTTGATAGTTTTGAGCGCGTATTAGAGGCGTTACCTTCGCCACTCAATACGTTATTAAACGGTTGTCACTCACTCACTGAAGTACAACAACGGCTGCATCATGCGACCCGCCAGGCGCAGCGCCAAATGTTAATTCGTAGTCAATCGGCGGTGGCACGCGCATTAGCGTATCTCATGCTCCGTGAAGCGGATTTACACATGCTATTTGCAATCATACAAGGGCGCTTGCTGCAATTCCCGCAATCAACTATCACGGCAGCATTAGAACTTAATGAACCCAATACGAATTGGGCAGAATTACGCGCCGCATGATGTCGATTTCAACCACTAACCGGCGTTTATTGCCAACGCAGCGAGTGCTTTAGCCATGTTGATGAAACACGTTCGTTTATTGGTATTGACCGAAGATTTACCCGCTGCTTCATTAGCGTTAGCGGAAACATTGAATTTTCATCCTGATTTGCGCCCACCAACGGAAACACGTTTAGACGCATTGCCGGGACGCGAATACCGTGAAGTATTTAGTCAAGCGCAGGCACGATTAACGAAAATTACCCGCTTGATGCCATTACCAACGTCGCCAACGTTTGCGGCAGTGCGTGTCATTGAAATAGCGGAATTGCGCACCCTCAATGCGTGGTTGGGCGACATCTGGGAACAAGCATCGCGGTATGAAGAAGAATTGCGGCGTTTAGATGATGCCGAGCGTTTCATTAAAGAACAGCAAACGGCGCTCGAAAACTTTGCTGATTTGAATATCGACTTGCGCTTATTGCGGAATAAAACGCGCTTTTTAGAATTCCATGTGGGGTTATTGCCGCGTGAACATTTGCGTCAATTAGAAGGTGCAGCAACATTAGCCGGTTATATTCTCTCAACCTATATGCAGCAGGGTGAAAATGCGCATGTCGTGATTGTCGGGCCGGCTGGTGATAAAGAATCGCCATTGGCACCGGTTTTAGCGGCTGCTGGATTTCAAACGCTCCCGATTCCGTTGGAACTGGATCGTAAACCGGCTGAATTGCAACAAGATTTTGCCGAGCAGCGCGTCAACCTCGCAGCGCAGCGGCAGACATTGCATCAGCAACTTCAGCAGTGGGGCGAACCATTTCACGCGCAATTGAGCGCGGCGCGTCACACGTTGTTATTGGCAGAACCGTTGGTGACGCTTGATGCGGCGCTGCGCAGTGCCGGCCATTTAGCGCATCTCGCCGGTTGGGTACCAGCAACGGCGGTGGCGACATTGGAGCAACGATTGCAGCAGTCTCTCGCGCAACCCTTTGATTTAACAAGCCGCGATCCGCGTCCCGACGAGCGCAAATTGGTGCCGACGGTGCCGATCAAAAGTCGGGTCCTCGCGCCGTTTGCGTTATTGGTGAAACAATATGGAATTCCGGCATATGGTGAAATTGATCCGACGCCATTATTCGCAGTGACGTTTTTATTGATGTTTGGGATGATGTTTGGTGATGTTGGGCACGGTGCAGTGATTGCATTAGCGGCGATTTGGGCGCGACATAAAATTCCAGATTTTTATCTATTCGGCGTTTTTGCAGGCATTTCCTCAATTGCATTCGGATTCATTTTCGGCAGCATCTTTGGCTATGAACATGTGTTGCCAGCGTTATGGATGTCACCATTACACGATCCAATTTTAATGCTGGAGGTGGCATTAGGTTGGGGCATTGCCTTTATTATTGTTGCGTGTTTACTCGGCATTTATAACCGCTTGGCAATTGGCGATGTGATCGGCGCGGTATTTGAACGGCACGGCGTGATCAGTCTTTTATTCTATCTCGCTTTTTTGGCGGGTGGATTTGGATTAGCAATCAATGGCACATTTGGTATTACGGCAACGTTATCGGTGATTGTCACGTTGTTTGCGTTGGCGGTATTCCAATGGCAACATTTGCACGCGCCTACGGGTGAGAAAATCTTGGTAGTCGTGATTGAAACGCTGGATACCATCATCGTTTATCTCTCCAATACGCTGTCGTTTTTGCGCGTCTCGGCATTTAGTTTGAATCACGTTGCACTAGCATTGGCGATTTTCACTTTAGCCGACATGATGGGCAGCTTTGGGCATGTCGTGACGCTCATTCTGGGTAACATCTTTATTCTGGTATTGGAAGGCGGCATCGTGATGATTCAAGTGATGCGGTTGCAATACTATGAAGGCTTCTCGCGTTATTTCTCTGGTGACGGTCATGCGTTTGCACCGCTGCGTTTACGGCGGGAATCAGTCATCAATTAAAGCTATAGTGTATTACTGAATCTGTAAAAAGATTTCGATTTTAGCGCATTTATTCACCACCATTGACGGAGCATTACCAATGTATTGGCTTGTTGCACTTATGTCCCTCGCTATTCTGGGTTTAATTATTAGCGGCATCGCGCTTGAATTCCGCCCCGCTATTGCCACCCGTATTCGCAGTTGGTATCGACCTGTAATGAGTACGCAATTGGTCGCTTTTGTGGGCGCACAATTGGGTTTGTTATTCATGGGCGTATCCGATGCAATGGCGCAGGCGGAAACTATTGCTGTTGTGCCAGAAATGTCGGTTGGCATGGGTTTAGCAATTCTCGGCGTTGGCATTCCGACCGGTTTATCGACGATTGGCGCAGGCATCGCGGTCGGCCCAATTGGCGCAGCCTCGCTCGCCGCTGTCATGGAACGCCCCGAGGCGCTCGGACGGACGCTGATCTTTCTCGGCTTGGCTGAGGGCATCGCCATTTATGGGCTGGTGATGAGTATTTTGCTGCTCAATCGCCTCGGTTAGGCGCAAAAACTGATGAACGCGCACGAATCCGGCAGCCCCACCCGCTTGCTGTTCTTCGGCGAGGAACGCCTCGCCGACGGTTTTCGCCTGATTGGTTTTGAAAGTTTCGCCAATCCCGATCCCCGCGAGGTGGATCGGCTGCTGCGTGATTTACAACGTCAGCAAGAACAAGCGTTTGTGGTCGTGGACGAGGCGGTGATGGGACAGGACATTCCACAGTTGCAGCGGGTGCTGCGCGAAGGCGGACGGATTGTCGTCATCGCCGTGCCTGCGCTCAACGCGCCACCCAAGTTGACCAGCGCCGTTGCTGCCCGCCTCGCCGCCTTGTTTGGCGCTGCAACCCTTCAATCCGGCGCAACCGGGGAGCGAGCATGAGTCAAGTTGATGAATTAGAACGGGCAATTTTATCGCGGGCGGAGCGGCTGGCGGGTGAATTCCGCGACCGTGCCGGGCGCAGTCGTGACAACATTTTGCGTGATGCGGCCGAGCGGTTGCGGGGGCGCGAAGCGCGTGAGGAAACAACTGCTAAAGCCTTGTCTGACCGCATTTTTCGCCAGCAGGTGCAAGCCAGTGAGTTGAAATTGCAAACCCATTTGGATCGGGTGCGCTGGAATTTGGTGCTGGATGTGGAGCGGCTGCTGGCTGACCGGATGCGCAATTTCATGGCAGAAGAAGCGGCGTATTTCGCGTGGTTGGAGCGGCTGATTATTGAAGCCGTCACGCTAATTGAAGCGGACGAGATCGTCGTGACCGCCAATGCCACCGATCAGCGCCAGCTCGCTCGCCGCTGGTCGCAACTCACCGCGCAGTTGCCAGATGACAAAACCGTCACGCTGGCACCTGCTGAGGCTGTGCGCGATACGCTCGGCGGCGTGCTGCTGCACAGCGTCGATCAGCGTATCCGCGTCGATCAAACTTTTGAGGGTCGTTTGGAACGGCTGCGCCCGCGCATTCAGCAGACGATTTTGGAACGGCTGTTGCCGGGTGGTTTCGAGACGAGTTCACTCTTCACCGGATGATGAAAATATGAGCGAAAACAACAGAGTTGGCGTCATCCGCGACATTAACGGCCCGATTGTCACCATCGACTTGCCGGGCATTCGCAGCGGTGAACAGGTCAAAATCGGTGAGCTGGGTTTGTTTGGCGAGGTGATTTCGCTCGCTGGGCAACAGGCGATTGTTCAAACCTACGAATCCACCGACGGCGTGCGCCCCGGTGAGCCAGCGGTGGGTTTGGGTTGGCCGCTGTCGGTGGAACTCGGTCCGGGCTTGATGGGCGGAATTTTCGACGGGGTACAGCGCCCGCTGTCGAAAATCGCTTTAGAATCCGGCGATTACATTCGGCGCGGTCTCAGCGTTCCGGCGTTAGATCGTGCCAAAGAGTGGGCATTTACGCCCAATCCGGCACTGGAAGCTGGCGCTAAAATCAGTGCTGGAGCTGTGCTCGGGACGGTGCCAGAAACCCACACGGTGCAGCATCGGATTTTGGTGCCGCCGGGCGTGGCGGGTGAATTGCTGGAAATCGCGCCAGCGGGCAATTACGACATTGAGGCGACCATCGCTCGCGTCCGCGATCACAAGGGCGTCACTCATCGCTTGAGCATGTATCACCGCTGGCCGGTGCGCAAACCGCGTCCGTATTTGCGCCGCGATGATGGTATTTCGCCGTTGATTACCGGACAGCGGGTGATTGATACCTTTTTCCCGCAGGTGAAAGGCGGCAAGGGCGCAGTGCCCGGGCCGTTTGGCGCGGGCAAAACGGTGGTGCAACAGCAGATTGCGCGGTGGTCAAACGCGGACATCGTGATTTATGTCGGCTGCGGCGAGCGCGGCAACGAGCTGGTGGACGTACTCGAAACGTTCCCGCAGCTCGATGATCCCTATTCCGGGCATAAATTGATGGAGCGGACGCTGCTGGTTGCCAACACCTCAAATATGCCGGTGGTGGCGCGGGAAGCGTCGGTCTACGTCGGGATGACGATGGCGGAGTATTACCGCGACATGGGTTATGACGTGGTGATGTTGGCCGATTCGACCAGTCGCTGGGCGGAGGCGCTGCGCGAGGTGTCGGGACGGCTCGGACAGATGCCGGTTGAGGAAGGTTATCCGGCGTATTTGGCCTCGCGGCTGGCGGCGATTTATGAACGCGCCGGGCGGGTGGAAACCTACAGCGCCGGCACTGGCTCGGTGACGTTGATTGGCGCGGTGTCACCGCCGGGCGGCGATTTTTCCGAGCCTGTAACCAGCCACACCAAAGACATCATCGAAACTTTTTGGGCGCTGTCGAAAGAATTGGCGGATGCACGGCATTACCCGTCGATTGATTGGGTGACGAGCTTTTCCGGTCACGTTCACACCGCAGCGCAGTGGTGGCACAAGGAAGTTGATCCGAATTGGGAACGGCGGCGGGCAACGGCGTTGGCGCTGCTGGCGCGAGATGCAGAATTGTCGCGGATTGTGAATTTAGTCGGGCCGGAGGCGTTATCAAGTGCGCAGCGGTGGGAATTGGAAGGCGCGGCGTTAATTAAAGAAGGCGTGTTGCAACAAAGCGCCTTGGATGACATTGATACGTTTTGTTCTCCCGCTAAACAATACGCGCTGTTGGATTTAGCAATCAGTATTTATAAAAACGGCGAGGCGTTAATTAAACTCGGCGTGCCGGTGACTGAATTGCAAAATCTGCCGCTGTTGGCAAAAATGCGTCGGATTAAATCCATGTACACGAGTGAACAACTTGATCAGATTCAAGCCTTCAGGGTGGAAATGAATCAAGTCATGGAGTCAATTCGGATTGAATATGCCAAACAAGGTGAACCACTGCGGGCATTACAACCGAGTTAAATGCTGTTAATGAGCTGGAATAAAAAGCCGCCCCGTTTTGTATCGCAAAACGGGGCGGCTTTTTTGAGTGTCAACGATTGAAAACGCCTATTAGTCTTTAATGGGCGTTTCCTTTAGAAAACGTTCAATCGGTAGTGTGGGATAGTCTGCAAATCCTGCTGCTTCGCGGTCTTGGTAGATAAAATTACCGTCTTCATAACCCGTATTTTGCGCAGAAATAATGAGATTACCAAACAGTTCAACCGTCGTTTGATCGTTGCCAAGACGCAGTAAACGATTTGATTCAATGCGCTCCAGAAAAATGAGATTGCCGCGTAAAGTGACGCGATGATCTGGCCATCGCTCTTTCTCTAAAGTAAAGCCAATTGCATCTGGATTGCTGGAGTTTGGTCCTTTTGCCAACAAACTATCTTCAACGGTTAGCGTTCCGCCATTGGGTACGTCAATTAAACGGCTATCGACGCCAGTTAATGAGGCGATAATACTGCGTTTAATTGTGGTGATTTGCGCCCGGCTTTTTATTTCGTGACCCTCACTTTTTGAAGCCAGAAATAAACTATCTTCGATTTGCAAATCGCCGCCACCGATATAAATTGCATGAGAGCGACCATTCAAACCCAGTTGTTGAAAACGACTGTCACGAATACGCACAACACCGGGATCAGAACCTGTCAAAATGCCTTGATCTGAGTCGTGAAAATACACATGTTCAACTGACAGATTAGTCCCTTCTAGCCGAATACATGCGCCGTTGCCGTCGGAAACGGAAATTAAACGACATTCAAGGTTTTTTACCTGAGCACCGTTGCCTTTAATCACCAAACTTCCTTTACCTTCTGCTGTGCCTTTTTCTAAGATGACGTGGCCGTGTCCGCGAATCGTGATGTTGTCTTGGTTAATAATTAACGCTGTATCATAAATGCCAGCACCAATATCAAGCGTGTCTCCAGCTTTAAGCGCAGAAGCCGCTGCTTCCATTGAATAAAAAGTGCGCATTCCAATACGCAGTGTTTGCGTATCTGGAGCAAAAGCAGAGGTCGGTAATGGTTGCCATTCTGGGAATAATTGCCCAATTGGAATAGTGGGCAGGGGGGCTGGCGTTAATGCCTCATTCAGCCACGGCCAATCAATATCCCCGCGTTCCAGCGCCAGCCGCAATAATTCACGGGGCGGCAATTTGTGCGTGAGCGAAGTGTGCGCGATCACGACCACGCCCAACGCGGGCACGATGAGCAGTCCTGCCAGCGCCAGCCGTGCCCAAGGTAAAAATGCGGTTGCGGCTGGTGCCGCCTGCAATGTTGCTGGACTGCTGGCAATTAACAGCAATAAAAAGAACAACATGGCGATGCGCGGATCGTCAATCAGCGTATCGAACGCGCCCAGCAATAAAAAGCCGCTCAACGCGATCAGCAACATCAGCGCCCAACGATCTCCGTACAACATGCGATCAAACAAGCGGCTCAGGCTGACGAGTAACAGCATCACAAACGCTGCTAAACCGATCAATCCCGTTTCAAACCAGACATGTAAAAAGATGTTTTTAGCGTGCCAGAGTAAATGGTCGCCGGAGTTAAACAGCCAGTGATCCATGCCCGCCTCAAAATCGCTATTGGCAAATAGGCTGATGCCGTCCTGCGTGACTAAACGCACATCGTCAATGTCCACCGTTCCCGCCAAGCCGCGATTGAGCAGCAACATGTCAACCGGACGCGAGAATCCCAGCAGGCTGCGCCCAAAATCGTTGAGATCAACGCGCTTGCCGTATTCCGCCCATTCACCAGCGTTTGCAGCATCGAGCTGAACGCCAACCCATTGGCATTCGCCTTTGGCTCGCAACACGTTCATTTCACAAAATTCAATCAACAGCTTATCGGGCGGCGTGTGGGTGCCGCGCAGCCGCAGCGACAACGTCGCCTCGCCCCGCGCCGTTGTTTTGAGGCGCTGGCGCAGAAACAATGAGCCGTTCGCGTCGCTGGGTGAAAAGCGCACAAAACGATTATTCGCTTCGTGCTGCACGTCGATTTGTGGAATGTATTGATGGCGCTGATTGATTTCGGCATCACGAAATACTCGCGGAAAGCTGCCGACGCCCTTGCCGAACAGCAAATCAACGACTGAATCATTCAGCGCATCAAATACCCGATTCAAATGCACGAAGCCGCCGCCCACAATCGGCACTGCAATCGCCGCAATCAGCACCGCGCCAATCAATGTCCATTTCAACGTTTGACGCGGACGCGCCGCCGTGCCGCGCCGAATCAGGTAATCGCCCACAATCGCCAGCGTGACCATGCCCGCAAATGCCAGATAATTCGCCCGGCTGAAAGTTACGAGAAAGGCGTACAGCGCCAGCATGAACAGCAATAACCCGCCGCTTTGCAGCACACGTCCCCGCGCTACCATAAACAGCGCCGCGATAAATGGCAGCGTGAGCGCCAGAAAACCATCGACTGATGCGCCGCCGAGGTGCATCGCGCTAAATAATCCGGTTGCCCGATACGACTGGCTGAAATCAAAAGGACCGGTGAAAAACAAGCGTTCCCACACGATGCTCAAACACGCCAGCAGCAATCCCAACACCAAGCCAATGCTCAATAACAGAGCAACTGGACGCTGGTGCTGGCGCTCGTGTTCAAATAATGCTAACAACAGCCACGCTGCCACCACGCCTTTCACGATCCGCAAACTATTGAATGGGCTGTAATAATGACTATAGTCCGCCGCTAACTCTGCCGCGCCAGCGTAAAAATTGAGGATCACGCCCACAGCGTTGGCAGCCAGAAATACGCCCAACGCCAGATAAAACCCGCGCACTGGCGGTGCTGACGACTGCCGCCACATGCCGCGCAGCAACCCCAGCGCCAGCGTCGCTCCGACGATCAAATCGTATTCGCCGCCGTACAAACGTCCCGTCCACAGCGTGAAATCAAGCACCGGCAGCAGCGCCGGTAAAATCACCAGCCATGCAGCGGGATAGCGCCATAACAGCAGGAGATAAACGACTAATCCGGCACCCAGCTCCAGCGGCGCAACCGGCTGGTGCAGCGCCCCCCAACCGACTGCTGCTAAAAGCACGATTCCCGCGAGTGCTTGCAGAACTCTGCTGAGGCGAGACATCCTATAATCATTCACACCTGTTTTAACCATTACTGAATCCACAGAATTGATTCACTCATTACATTTTGGAAAGAGGCTTTTGCTATGCGTTTATTGATGATTGCAATCACTTTAGCGGCGCTCACCAGCACCGCAATTGCCGAAGAAATCGGCAGCGTGTCAACTAAATTTAAACTGATGGGTGCAAATGACAAGATTGTGATTGAAGTGTTCCAAGATGAGGCGATTCCCGGCGTGGCCTGTTATCTCAGTCGCGCCAAAACCGGCGGCGTTTCAGGTGCCGTCGGCTTGGCGGAAGATACCTCGGATGCTTCATTAGAATGTCAGCAGGTCGGACCGATTACGCTGCCAGATGATGTGCGTTCAGGAAAACGCAATGCTGAAGATGTATTCAAAAAACGCACGTCGTTATTATTCAAAAGTCTGCAAGTGGTGCGTTTTTATGATGCGCCGCGCCATACGCTAGTCTATTTAAGTTATAGCGACCGCGTGATTGAAGGATCACCAAAAAATAGCGTAACGGCAGTGGTGATCCAACCTTGGAATACGCCGCCGGCTGCGCCGCCATCCGCACCCGCTGCAACAGGTCAATAAAGCAGTGACGCGCTGCGGCTTGAACAGTCAATCACGCCACAGCGCCGTAAACGTTCACGATGTCTCGCCGAGATGCGCCTCGAAATAATCCTCCCGCAGCGCGTCGCCAAATGTGGCTAATTGCAACAAAAATTCATCTAAAAATTCGTGTAATCCTTGCTTGAGAATCTGCTCGGCGCTGACTTCGGCGAGATGCTTCCGCAGTGCCTGTAATTGCGCTTGCGCAGTGTTATCCGGCAAATAACCCACCCGTTCCAACGCTCGCGCCATGCCATCCACACAATAGGTCAATGAGCGCGGATAGTTTGGATCAAGCACGACAAATTCGACGACCTCCAGCGGACGAATGCCGCCCTGATATTGCCGCCGATAGGTCTCAAAACAGGACAGCGATTTCAGCAACGCGCCCCATTGGTAATAATCCAACGGCGAGCCAACGCGAGTTGAATTGGGCAGCAAGAGGTGATAACGCACATCCAAAATTCGCGCTGTCATGTCCGCCCGCTCCAGCAAACTGCCCAACGCTGTGAAGCCATAGGCCTGTCCTCGCATCATCGTGCTCTGGCTCAAGCCAAAAAAGGTCGCCACTTCACGATGAACAAAGGCATAAAACTCAGCCGCTCGCCACGGTGGGAGCGTGGTTGCCAGATGTTTATCGGTTTCCAGCCAAAACTGGTTTAACGTTTCCCACATCGCGTTAGAAATCCGGTCGCGCACCACCCGCGCATTCTCACGCGCGAATTTCAAACTGTTGTACAAACAGCCCGGATTGGTGCGCTCTTGTGTCAACAAATGAATCACCCGCTGCACCGTCACCCGTCCATCGGGATATAACCGCGCATAATCCGCCTCAGCATTCACAATCGCTAACAACGGCTGCCACTGCATTTCCTCCGTAGCGTTCTCATCCGCCTCCAGCATGTGTACGACATTAATATCCAGCACGCGAGCGGTGTTATCGACCCGCTCTAATTGACGTGCCATCCAATACAGCGATTCAGCAATTCGACTTAACATCATTGGAGTGAGTCATGGACGACAAACGACCCGCCAGCGAGTCGTGGATTAAAAAGGAGCGCGACTGCGAACGATGGCAATCACTCGCGCTGTTTGGTTCAAACCTGTTCAACTCACTGCATCCGCCACTGACGGCGCACGCTCAATGGTCGGCTAACACCCAAGTATCTTTGCTCCCCCCGCCTTGCGAGGAATTGACCACCAACGACCCTTTGGTCATCGCCACCCGCGTCAACCCGCCGGGCACCACTTCAATCTCGCGCCCATAAATCGCAAACGGACGCAAATCCAGATGCCGCGATTCCAATTCACCGTCCAAATAACACAGATGCCGCGAAATCTGCACCACCGGCTGGGCAATGTAATTGCGCGGATTATCCGTCACTTTGCGAGCAAATTCAGCACGTTGCACCGCCGTTGACGACGGCCCCATCAACATGCCGTAGCCGCCCGATTCCGCCACCGCTTTAATCACCATCGTCTGCATATTATCGAGCACATAAGCGCGATCTTGCGGATTAGTCATTTGATACGTTGGCACACTGGCTAAAATGGGTTCTTCACCGAGATAATAACGAATTATATCAGGCACATAAGTATAAACCGCCTTATCATCCGCAATTCCCGCGCCCGGCGCATTCGCAATCGCAACTTGACCAGCACGCCACGCCGCGATCACCCCGGCAACGCCCAACATCGAATCCGCGCGAAACACCAGCGGATCAAGAAAATCATCGTCAACCCGCCGATAAATCACATCGACTTGGCGCAAACCCTGCGTGGTTTTGAGATACACCTTATTATTTTTGCACACCAAATCGCGCCCTTCCGCCAATTCCACACCCATTTCTTTAGCTAAAAAGGTGTGCTCAAAATACGCCGAATTAAAAATCCCCGGTGTTAATACCACAATCACTGCCGCTTCTGCACCGCGTGGCGATAAATGACGCAATGCTTGTAATAATAACTCAGGATAATGTTCCACCCGCCGCACTCGATATTGTGCAAAAAACTCCGGCAAAATACGGCGCTCAATAATGCGATTTTCAATCATATATGACACACCAGATGGCGTGCGCAAATTGTCTTCTAACACTAAATACTGACCATCTTCCGCTCGAATCAGATCAATACCGCTGATGTGTGTATAAATATCATGTGGTGGCGTGATCCCGATGATTTCGCGGCGAAAATCTTTACCGTGATAAATTAAATCCGTTGGCACCACACCATCTTTTAAAATCTGTTGGTCGTGATATAAATCCTTCAAAAAAAGATTGAGCGCCCGAATACGTTGTTTAATTCCAGCTTCCAAGTGCTGCCACTCTGCCGCCACAATCAAACGCGGCAAAATATCAAACGGCCACACCCGTTCAATGCCTTCATTGGTTTCTGAATACACTGTGAAGGTCACGCCCTCGTTGTGCAGCGCCAAATGTGCTTCACGCGCTTTCGCTCCCAACATTTGTTGACCGGTTACTTGGATGTGTTCCCACATCGGTAAATAATGATCACGCGGGCGAAAATCATCTTGATAAAATTCGTGAAACGCGGTTGGCGGTGCCGGTAGCGGCTCCGGCGCTGGGTAGGTTGCACTGGACTGAAACTGTTTGAGCATAAAATCCTCTGTGACCACGCGGGTTGCTGCGCCTCTCGTTTGCGTCAGAGGTTTAGACAAGAATTGTGCCAATCTCTGCTTGCGGCGTTGTCTGCGACTGATTGCGCAGTCGCATCAGCGGCGCGATTTGGACACTTTGAACCAAAAAGTGGAGTGACAAATGAAATTGCACTATTCAGGTGCGCACGACACATTGTGTTATGTTGCCACGCCCCACAGAATGGCATCGTACCCTGCATGACAATAATAATATATCTGCGTTTTATAATTGATGTTTAATGCGCTAGTTTAATGGATGAGGTAATGATGAATAAACTGTTTTATGCTCGCACACCAACGTTGATAGCATTGGCTTTAACGGCAGCACTGAGTGGTGGTTGTGTTGAAAAATCCGCAGAACAGCAATTCGCTGATGCGCAAATAGCATTGGGTAAAGGCGAATTAAAAGCCGCTATTATTGAATTAAAAAATGTCTTGAAAAAAGACGCCAGACATCAGCAGGCGCGGCTGTTGTTAGGACAAGCCTATTTGCGCAGCGGTGACGTTGGCGCTGCGGAACAGGAATTGAAAAAGGCGGTGACGGTCGGTGCGACTGAGGTTGATGTGCAGCCTTGGTTGACGTTGGTGCAGTTGCAGCAGGGCAAGTTTGCTGACGTTGTTGCCCAACCGCCGTTGGCAACTGCGCCGCCGCTGTTGCAGGCGCAGTTGTTCGCGTTGCAAGCCGACGCGCTGCAAGCTCTCAAGGATCCGAGCGGCGCGGCGGCGAAATTGGCAGAAGCGGTTCAGTTGGCTCCTGAATCAGTGCCGGTATTGTTGGCATCAGCGCGGTTGCAGGCGGCAAATAATCAGCTTGATGCGGCACGGGCGCGGCTCCAGCAGGCGCTGGCGCTGGAACCGCACAACGCGCAGGTGTTGAGTTTGCTGGGTGAAGTGGAGCGGATGGCGGGGCAATGGAGCGCGGCGGAAGCTGCATTTACGGCAGCCATGCCTGATCCGGCATTTGGGGCGCAAGCGCACTTAAATCGGGCATCCGTGCGTATTCAAGCGAATCAATTGGAGGCGGCGGCGCAGGATTTAGCGCAATTGCGCGGCAAGCTCAAAAATAATCCGCAGTTTTGTTATCTCGAAGGCTTGTTGCTTTATAACCAAAGGGATTACGCCAAGGCGATCACGCAGCTTGATGTGGCGCTCGGTTTGCGTCCTGAGTTCTTTGCGGCGTTGACGTTGGCGGGCGCGACGCGCTTGGCGCTCAATGATTCGGCATCGGCGCAGGTTCATTTGCAGCGGGCGGTGGCGGCGCAGCCAGATGATCCGGTGGTGCAACGGTTATTGGCGACGGCGTTGTTGCAACAAAATGATTTCAAGGAGGCTGAAAAGGTGGTGCGGGCGCTGTTGCAGCGCCAGCCGGATGATGTGGCAGCCAAGGATTTGTTGGCGAGTGCGTTGCTGGGGCAGGGCAAGAGTGATGAAAGCATCACTTATCTGCGGCAGGTGAAGGCGGAGATGCCTGATTCAGCAGCAGCGACTGCGCGTTTGGGTACCGCGCTGCTCAGTGATGGTGATACGCAGGAAGGCGTGCGCGTGTTGCAGGAGGCGTTGAAACAAGACCCCACTTTCCAAAGTGCGACTGAGCAATTGGTGTTCGGTGCGCTGCGTGCGGGCAAGTTAGATCAAGCACTGCGGATGGCGCAGGAGTATCAAGCGCAGGAACCTAATTCAGCACGAGCGCAGACGTTGCTGGGCATGGTGCAGTTGCAACGCGAAGATGCAGCCGCTGCTCGCAGTGCGTTTCAACAGGCGTTGGCGTTGGATCCAAAAGACCTCACTGCCAGCAGTGCCTTGGCTGCTTTGGCGATGCAAGATAAAGATTTGAATGGCGCTAACGCGCATCTCAACGCCAGCTTGAAACATCATCCCAACAATGCTCGTTTGCACATCATGTTGGCCAAAATTGCGCTGGCACAAAATGATCCGCTGCGAGCTAAAACCCATCTGGGGACGGCTTACGAGCGCAATCCCAAGTTGCTCGAGCCGCAGTTGTATCTTGCCGCGTATTACTTGCAACGTGGCGAACCGGCGCGAGCGCAAGAGATCGCCATCAAAGCTGAAACGGCATTTCCGAATCATCCGGCGGCGTTGGGAGTGGTGGCAGATACGCAGATCGCGTTGCGCCAGTTCGCACCCGCGCAGATCACGCTCAAACGCTTGCAAGACTTAAAAATCAACGATCCCAAGTTGTATGTTGCGCAAGCCATCGCCGCTGCTGGTGTGGGCGAGATCGCACCTGCCAAGCAAGCCTTGGAACAGGCGTTGAAATTGGATGCGAAATCTGCGATTGCGCTCAATTTGTTGACGCGGCTGGCGCTGGCAGAAAAGGACAACAATGGCGCTCAACGGCGTTTGCAGCAGTTAAAAACGCTGCTCGGCGCGACGCATCCTGATGTCTTGTTGTTGGAAGGGCAGTTGGCGCAGCTCAATGGCAACACGTCAGCGGCAAATAATGCGTTTCAAGCCTTGATGAGCGCGGAAGGCCTGGATGCCAATCTCGACAGTAATACGACGCTGTGGAACGCGGCTGAACAGTTGGTGATTAGTCATCTGCGCAACAAACAACCCGCCGCCGCGTTGACAGCGGCGCTGGATTTGACCGCCCGTCAACCGCAGTCAGCACGGGCGCAGGCACTGTTGGGGATGTTGTATTTGCAGGATAAAAAGACGGATGCGGCGACGACGGCGCTGCGGCGAGCGTTGGAATTGGAGCCGGGCAATGTGACTGCCAGCAATGGTTTGGCGGTGCTGGCATTGCAAGCAAAGGACCTCAATGCGGCGAAGGAGTATTACAGCGCCAGCTTGCAACGTCATCCTGATGACATTGGATTGTTGGTCAATTTGGCGCGGGTGGCGCTGTCACAAAATGAGTTGGCGACTGCACAGCAGTATCTGGAAACAGCCGTGCAGCGTAATCCGCAGCAGCTCCAGCCGCGCCTGTATTTAGCGGCATTTTATCTCAAGCAGAATGACGCCGAGCAAGCGTTGCGGGTGCTCAAAGCGGTGGAAAAGCAGTTTCCAAACGGGGTTGATCTGCTCGGATTGATTGCTGAGGCGGAGCTGACTTTGAAGCGTTACGCGGAGGCGCGAGTGACTTTGGCGCGGTTGCTGGCGCTGACGCCCCGTGAGCCTAAAGTGTTGTTAGCGATTGCGCAGGCTGAAATGGGTTTAGCGCATCCTGATTTGGCACAGAAGGCGTTGGAAGAGGCGCTGGCGCTGGATGCACGCTCCATTCCGGCGTTGATTGGTTTGACGCGACTAGCGATGGCGCAAACTCCACCTGCACAGGCACAAGCACGACTGGCGGCGCTCACTAAAGTTGCTGGTGCCGATCATGCGGATGTGTTGCTGTTGAGCGGCAATATCGCCGAGCAGGAACAGAATTGGGCGGCAGCGCGGGTGGCGTATCAAAAGCTGCTCCAAACAACACCGTCTACTTTGAGTGTGTTGGCGTTGACGCGAGTATTGAATCAATTGAAGGAAACGGCTGCCGCGCAGCGGGTGTTGACGGACTGGGTGGCAGAACATCCGCAAGATGGTTTAATCCATTTCCAACTGGCGCAACTGTTGATGAACCAGCAGCACATTTCTGAGGCAATCACGCATTTTCGGCACACGCTGGAGAGCAACGCTAAAAATGTGGTGGCGCTCAATAATCTGGCGTGGTTATTGCGGGAACAGGAGCCAGAAGCGGCATTGGAATATGCCCAGCAGGCTTATGATCTTGCGCCAAAATCGGTGGAGGTTGCGGATACGTTAGCGATGGTGTTGGCGCAAAACAGCAAGTTGCGTGAAGCGCGGAACGTGATCAATCGGGCGCTGGAGATTGATCCTGAAAGTGGCGCGTTGTTATTCCATAAGGCGCAGATTTTATTGCAAGATCGGGATACGGCGTTGGCGCTACAGGCGTTGGAAGTGGCGCTGAGTCGCCAGAAATCGTTTGCAGAACGGGATGCGGCGGAAGCATTGCTCAAGCAATTGCGACATCAATAATCTGTTCTTTGTGGCATGAAAAAACCGGGGTAAAAACCCCGGTTTTTATTGAACAACAAGCAGAATGATTAGCTCACTAAGTGCATTTGATGTCCGTATTGTCTCAAGCTACTTTGTAATAAACAACGATAGACGTTCACCAATACTCGTTCCCGAAAGGTGACAGGATTTGCAAGCGCGGCTAATTCTTGCTCGTAAAAATCAATGCGATCTTGAATGCTGAGTTGTTGCAAATCAAGGGTAGTGGTGGTTTGTGTCATGGTCATGTGCTCCTTGTGGTCGGCGCTGAACATAAAAGATGTTGCGTTAATTAACGGTGTGGATGCGAAAACATTGAATTTAGTGCGGCGCACAATAATTGATTTGGCACCGAAGACGCCGCAAGCCTACAAAAAGGGTTGAGGAAGGATTGTGACCCGGTTCACAATTTTGCTTGCTGCGCCAGAGCGTGGTACATCACGCTTGTACCCAAAGCAGTAGATTGTTGAGCGAATTGGCGAGGCATTAAACGGTTAGGTGATTTTTATGTATGAACGTTTTTATGGTCTCAATGCTGATCCGTTTCGGCTGAGTCCCGACCATCGATTTTGTTTTAATCACGATAATTTTGCGAAGGCGAAGGCGTACATTGATTACGCCCTGCATCGGGCGGAAGGATTCGTGATGATTACTGGTCGACCGGGCACGGGTAAGACTACTTTAGTACACGATTTGCTTGAACGTTTAACGCAACAGGACGTCAAGGTTGCTACCTTGATGAGTACGCGGTTAGGTGCTGAAGATTTATTGCGTATGACCGCGTATGCGTTTGGAGTAGATGCTAAAGCTCCGAATAAAGCAACGGTGTTGCAAGGGTTGCTTAACTTTCTAGTTCAACAATATCAGTATGGTAAACGCGCACTGTTAATTATTGATGAATCACAGGATTTATCAATTGAAGCTCTCGAAGAATTACGGTTATTAACTAATTTACAACAGGCGGGACAACCGCTGCTTCAAATTGTACTTATTGGTCAAGAGTCATTGCGCGATCTAGTGCGCAGTAAAGAATTAGAACAGCTTCATCAGCGCCTACTTGCCGCTTGGCATTTAGAGCCACTCAGTCCGCAGGAATTGATTGGTTATATTCAACATCGTTTAATTAAAGCCGGTTGGCAAGGTAATCCGCAATTCAAACCCGGTGTCATGCAAGCCATTTATGAATTCAGCGGTGGCGTTCCGCGCATGATTAACCTTGTAACCAGTCGTTTGTTATTACACGGGTTTATTGAAGAATTACACACGTTGACGCCGGCTGATATTCAATTCGTGCTCGGTGAATTGCAGCAAGAAGAGTTGATACCACGTTCGTCGGTGACTGAATCGGATCAAATGCCGACGGCGGCGGCGAATGCTCAGACGGAGTGGGCGCGGATTGACCGGGGCTTGGTGGTCACGCCGACTGTGGCTCCCGCGACTCCGCCAGTGGCTCCGCCACCACTTGTTTCATCTCCACCACCCAAACCGCCGACACCGTCGCTCAGTCAGATTTTGCAGCACGAAGATGCTGCAAATTTGGAATCCGAGGTGGCCGCAGCGCTGGCATGGCAACAAACGCCCATCGCGCCGCCAGCGCCAAGGCGACGGTGGCGAGTGCCGATCATTATGGCGCTGGTGTTGGTATTGCTGGGCGGTGGCGTGTTTTATGCGCGGGAGTTCATCGCGTGGCGACCGTTAGTACAACGGGTGTTAGCGTGGTTACCCAACCTGTCGTCGCCGGAGCCGCCGCAACCAGCGCCAGCGCCGCCGCGTATTGTCTCACCTCCGGTTCCCGCACCGTTGCCAGTCGTGCCGCCAGTTGCGAGTCAGCCGGGGTTGTTGACCACTGCGCCGATGACAACAGCGGTGGTGCCGACAGTTGGTGCGGAGTTGCCAGCGCGGGTGGCAGCATCGCAGGCGGCATTTGATAGCATGACGACAGCGATCACGCCGTCACCACCGCGCCCCGTTGCGCCCACGCCGCTGGCGGTGTCGTTTGCACGCAACAGTGTGACGGTAGAGGCGCAGTTTGATTCTGCGCTCAAGGCGTTTGGTGCCCAATTGCAACAGATGCCGACGGCACGAGTAGACGTGATCGGTTATTCGGATCGTTATGGCAATCCGACCTATAACTTGACGTTATCGCAACGTCGCGCCGAGGCAGTGGCGGCATATTTGGTTACGTTGGGTGTGGCACAAGATCGCTTGCGGGTGGAGGGTCGCGGACCGCGTGAAACGACTGACAACGATGCCGCGCCAACGGAAGGGCGGGTGGTGGAATTGACCGTGATTGCCGACCGTTGAGGTGACGCGCACCGATGAACGTAGGTCTATTCAGTTACAGCGCCGCCTTGGTGGCCTATTTGCTGTTGACAGCGTTATTGGTGACAGCGTGGCGCGGACGCTTGATGGGATTGGTCGCAGTGCTGGCGGTCACTGCGACCGCTACATGGGCGACGCTCAATTTAATTATTGCGGTCGATATGTTTTTACCGCTGCTGCTATTAGCTATTGTGGAATTAGTGCGTACTGGGGCATGGCTCATTTTTTTAGTGCATATTCTCGTTGCTGATGCGGATAGTGAAGTACGGCGGCGCTGGTTAGGTAGCGTATGGATGTTAATTGCTGGCGCTGCATTTTTAACGGTACTGTTACCTGAAGTGGTGGGTTGGCTGGCGCTGGGTGCGAATACATTATTTTTAGTATGGACTCTGTTGGCAATTACTGGTTTATTCTTAGTAGAACAGGTATTTCGGAATCGACGGGCAGAACAACGGACAGAAATTAAACACCTGTGTTTAGGATTAGGTGCAGTGTTTATTTATGACTTATTTTTTTATGCCGACGCTTTACTCATGCAACGCACTGATCCTCAACTATGGGAAGCGCGAGGTCTGGTGAATGCGTTAATTGTCCCGCTAATTGCTGTATCAGCAGCACGCAACCCTAGTTGGTCTTTAGAAGTTTATGTATCGCGGCATGTTGTTTTTCATTCAGCAACATTATCAGGTGCTGGAATTTATTTAACTGCAATGGCCGCAGCGGGATATTACATCCGCTATTTTGGTGGTACTTGGGGCGCACTACTACAAATTGCGTTTTTATTTATAGCGGTTATTGCTTTAGTGTTGTTGTTATTCTCAGCACAACTCCGCGCCCGTCTGCGGGTTTTATTAAATCGTCATTTTTTTAGTTTGAAATACGACTACCGTGAAGAATGGCTCCGATTTACCGCCGAATTATCACGTCCTGGAGTCAACGTACCAGAAGCAGTGATAACAGCATTTGGTGCCATTGTGGGTAGTACCGGCGGGATGCTATGGATCAATAACGAACAGGGCGCATTTACACTCATTGAGCGCGTTAATGTGTCAGCTCCCAATACGCTATTGCAACGCAGTGATCAACCACTGATTCAATTTTTAATCCAACGTGGTTGGATTATTGATTTAGTTGAATATCGGGAAGTGCCTGAGTTATATAGTGGATTTGTATCACCATCTTGGCTCGAAAAAATGCCAACTGCATGGTTGATTATTCCCTTATTTTTTCGCAACGACCTAGGTGCTTTTGTGGTACTAACCGACACCGATCCAGTGCGACGCCTCAACTGGGAAGATCGCTCACTATTGAAAACAGCAGGGCATCAAGCAGCGAGCTATGTTGCTCAATATCGGCTCGATCAAGCGTTAATGAGAGCACGGCAATTTGAAGCATTTAGCCAACTGTCTGCTTATGTCGCACACGATCTTAAAAATCTATTAGCACAACAATCATTATTAATTGCAAATGCAGAAAAACATAAACATAACCCCGCTTTTGTTGATGACATGGTTCATACCATTAAGAATTCAGTGACGCGCATGGAGCGTTTGATGCAACAATTGCGTACCGGAGCGAGAAGCGCACCTGCATCTAGCGTACAACTTGATGAATTACTTGATGAATTGGCGCTTGCTTATAGTGATCGTCAACCGCAGCCGCAGTTATTGCAACGGACTCAAGGACTTCATGTTGATGCTGATCGTGAACGGTTGCGTACTGTATTGGGACATTTATTGCAAAATGCACAAGATGCCACACCGCCCACGGGACATATATGGTTGCGATTACAACAGTTAGGTAGCGATGCTATTATTGAAATTGAAGATACAGGCACTGGCATGTCACCCGAATTTATTTGTGAGCGATTATTTCGACCATTTGATTCAACAAAAGGATTAACAGGAATGGGAATTGGGGCATTTGAAAGCCGAGAATTTATTCGTTCACTCGGCGGCACTTTAAATGTTCACAGCCAACTTGGACAAGGAACCGTGATGCAAATTGTGCTGCCCCAACCAAAAGTAAAGGAATAATAATGAAAAAAAAAGCACTTAAACCTTTGTTAGTCGTTGAAGACGATGTTGGATTACAAAGTCAATTGCGCTGGTGTTTTGATGATTTTGAAGTGGTAATTGCTGGTAATCGCAGCGATGCCATGACGGCGGTGCGTCGTTATCGTCCGAGTGTAGTGACATTGGATTTAGGTTTACCGCCTGATCCCGGCGGCGTGAGTGAAGGATTCGCCACTTTAGAAGAAATACTCACCTTTGCACCAGAAACTAAGGTCATTGTGGCAACCGGTAACGATGATCGCCGCAATGCGGTTAAAGCAATTGGATTAGGCGCGTATGATTTTTATCTCAAACCAATCGATGCTGATGTATTAAATTTAGTAGTAGGACGAGCGCAGCAACTGTTTGAATTAGAGTTAGAAAATAGACGGTTACATCAACCGGTTGGCAATACATTACTGCATGGAATTGTTGGCAATAGCCCACAAATGTTGAAAGTGTGTCAAACTATTGAAAAAGTTGCAATAACTAATGCCAGCGTTTTGTTATTAGGTGAAAGTGGTACTGGTAAAGAATTATTTGCGCGTGCCTTGCATGACATGGGAAGTCGTGCTGCTGGTTCTCTGGTAGCAATTAACTGCGCCGCAATTCCAGAACATCTACTAGAAAGTGAACTATTCGGTTATGAAAAAGGCGCATTCACTGGAGCGACAAAACAAACTCGCGGCAAAGTTGAATATGCAGATGGCGGCACCTTATTCTTAGACGAAATTGGTGATTTACCGTTGCCACTACAAGCCAAGCTCTTACGGTTTTTACAGGAAAGAGTGATTGAGCGTGTTGGCGGTCGTGAAACAATTGCTGTTGATTTAAGATTGGTTTGTGCCACACACCAAAACTTGCAAAAACGGATCGTAGATGGGTTATTTAGGGAAGATTTATTTTTTCGCATTAGCGAGATTATTATCAACTTGCCGCCATTGCGCGACCGCGATGGCGATGTCATTTTGATTGCTAAAGCATTCCTCAATCGGTTTAACCTTGAATTCAGAAAGTCACTGCGCGGATTTACACGGGAAGCATTAACTGCAATCGAAAATTATCATTGGCCTGGCAATGTGCGCGAAATGGAAAGTCGTATTAAACGCGCAACTATTATGGCAGAAGGACAACAAATTACTTTAAATGATTTGGATTTAGATTGTGTGAGCGATGTTCCTCATACACTGATGACTATACAAGAAGCCCGATTACAAGCAGAATCGCAAGTTATCCGGCGGGCGCTAATTCAATTTGACGGTAACATATCGCTTGCCGCTAAAGAATTAGGCGTTACCCGCCCAACGTTGTATGGTTTACTCGAAAAGTATCACCTAAAAGCTGCTTCCAAAGAGTAAACAAGTGTGGGAGCGAGGGAACATATTGTGAAAATCTACTTTAGTTTAGAAAAAAAGATTGCTTTAGTCAGTATTCTGTCATTACTGTTGATGACCAGTTGTTCTGTATTCAAACGGCAACAAAAATTGCCGCCAGTTCCATCGGAACAACGTGAAGCTACCGTGCAAGATGGCTATTTTTATCAAATTGCGCCTGGTGATACTGTCAACATTTTTGTTTGGGGTTTGAGTGAATTATCTGGTAGTGTTCCCGTGCGCCCTGACGGCATGTTAACGACGCCATTGATTGAAGATATGCAGGCAAGTGGTAAAACGCCATCGCAACTGGCGCGTGATCTTGAAAAACAATTTGCAACTTATGTTCGCTCACCAATTGTTACGGTGATTGTGAATGGGTTTATAGGATTACCAACACAACAGGTACGAATTGTTGGTGAAGCTTTAAAGCCGGCGGCGGTACCGTTTCGTAAACATATGACACTGTTGGATTTAATGATTCAAGTTGGTGGATTAACAGAGTTTGCTGCTGGTAATCAATCAGTTTTGGTACGCTATCAAGATGGCAAACAACAACAGTATTCGGTGCGTCTGAATGATTTAATCCGCAACGGTGATATTTCACAGAATGTCAGTTTATTGCCAGGCGATATTTTAATCATTCCTGAATCTTGGTTTTAGACATATCAGTATAGTTTGATTTGTTGCCAAGTATATTCCCAACTTTGAATTTAAAGAACCACTATGCACGAGATTTTAGTACAAGTCTTAACCTATGCACGAGGGATGTGGCGTCATCGTTGGTTGGCGCTCATTACTGCATGGGTTGTTGCAATCAGCGGTTGGGTATTTGTTAGTCGAATCCCTGATGAGTTTTCTGCTTCAGCACGAGTTTTCGTCGATACAAATAGTGTTTTACGTCCACTATTGCAAGGTTTGACCGTGCAACCAGATTTAGTGCAACGCGTAGCACTAATGAGCAAGATGTTATTAAGCCGCCCAAACTTAGAAAAAATTCTAAGTATGAGTGACCTTGATTTGATGCAAAATAACGAACGTGAAAAAGAAGTGTTAATTGCAGAGTTGAGCGATAAAATCAAAATTATGGGGGATCGCTCAAATCCGTCACTTTATTCTATTTCGTTTGAGCACCGCAACTCAGAAAGTGCGAAAAAAGTAGTTCAGTCACTGGTTTCAATCTTCATTGAGGAAGCTTTAACGAATGATCAACGAGCTTCCACAACTGCCCAAGACTTCTTAGATCAAGAGATTGATGAATACGAATCACGGCTAAAACAATCTGAGCAACAACTCGCAGATTTTCAACGTAAATATGCTGGCTTATTATCATCAGATCAAGGTGGCTATTATAAGGCATTGGAAATTGCCAGAGCAGGTTTGAAAGACTCAGAACTAGCCTTACGAGAAGCAAATTGGCGACGTGATGAATTAAGTTTTCAAATTGAGACTCAAGATCAAGCATTTATTTCTAGTGTTAATGATACACCTTCACAAGATATAGAAGACCCACGTATTTTAGCGTTACAAACACGACTCGATGATTTACTGTTGCGTTACACAGAAAAACATCCAGATATTATAGAGTTGCGCCGACAAATCACGGAAAGCCAGTTACGCAATAAGCAAAAAGCACTTGCCAGTCGTACTGAACAAGCAACAGGCGCTGTACAAGCAGATACGGTTTATGGCAGCTTAAAAGTCGCATTGAGTGAAGCAGATACACAAATTGCTGCCATGAAAGCACGAGTTGAAGATTATAGTAAACGAGTTACCGAACTTGAAAGTCAAATTGATAGCATTCCACGCATTGAAGCCGAATTAAAACAATTGACTCGTAACTATACTACTGTTGCTGAACAGCATAAAGCGATGCTAGAACGTCGTGAAACAGCCCGCTTATCAAAATCAGTAGAAAAAACGGCAGAAGGAGTTAAGTTCCGTATTATTGATCCACCTTTTTCTCCTTTGAAACCTTCTGCTCCAAATCGCTTATTACTTTCTAGCGCCGTATTTTTGTCCTCAATAGCCGCTGGACTTGTTTTAGCGTTCATTATGGATTTATTAAAGCCTGTTTTTGACGACCGTGGGCAACTTTACCGTATAACAGGGCTACCTGTGCTAGGAACTGTTGCTCTTATTGATAAACAAAAAAATCAGCGGCGAGAGCGGTTAATGTTAGTTCCATTTGTTTTAGTAGCTATAGGGTTAGTCATCGTTTTTTTGTTTGTGTTGTTTGGTCTGCCGATTTTGCGCGAGCTGCTACAAGCAAAATTTTCTTACCTTCTTAGTTGGTTATAAGGTCAAATTACTCCATGAATACCATTCAAAAAGCACTTGCGAAGCGTGAACATGCCACACCTTCTGTTTTAACAGAGTCTACAAGCACAGTTCTTCAAATAGATGCTGTGCAGCCATCGACCAAAATTGTTCAACAACATACCATTTCAGATCAAACAGTATATTTTACAGAAACTCAAAATGATTTAAATACTGGAAAAGACTCGAACGTTGAACAAGAAAAATCAAATACTGTTCAAAACAGATTTCATCGCTTACCATTCGATCAGCTTCGTCAAGCTGGAGTGTTAACACCAGATGCTAAACGCTCTCAACTTGCTGAAGAATACCGTTTAATTAAACGTCCGTTGTTACTTAATGTTGATAAAAAAGGCGCTGATATTGCGGAAAATCCAAATTTAATTATGGTAACAAGTGCTTTGCCAGGTGAAGGGAAAACCTTTACTGCGATCAATCTTGCAATGAGTATTGCCATGGAGCAGGATCGCACCGTCTTGCTAGTAGATGGTGATGTTGCAAAACCGGCAGCCTCAAAACGTTTAGGTATTACTTTTGAGCAAGGTCTTATTGATCTTTTAGAAAATGATCGGCTATCTATTGCAGATGTTTTAGTAAAAACCAACATAGAAAACATGCGAGTGATACCAGCAGGAAAACACCATGATAGAGCGACCGAGCTTTTAGCAAGCGAACGCATGTTAGCTATTATGGAAGAACTTTCATCTCGTTACCCGGATCGCATTGTTATCTTTGACTCGCCACCACTTTTGTTGACTACCGAAAGTGCAGTTTTATCAGAAATGATGGGTCAAATTGTGGTGGTCGTAGCCGCAGAACAGACTGTACAACAAGCAGTTATCGAAGCCTTAACTAGATTGGGACAAGATAAAATTAAGGGGCTAGTTTTAAATAAATATCGACCAAGTTTTGGAAGTCGATATGGCAGTGGATATGGTTACAGTTACAGCTATAGTTATGGTGACGTTCCAACAAGTGATGTTAGTAGTAAACCAAAAGATTAACAGAGTTTGGAGATTTAAATTGGTAACGTTGTACGCTAATCACAATCAGCTAAAAACACTGGTAGTATGCTTATTATTGCTACTAATATGTCCAGTTTTTGCTGCAGATTGGAATGTGTCTAAACAACTAACTACGCAAACAACATATACCGATAATTTGTACTTAGTTAGTGATAACAACCTTGGTAAAGCTAAAAAAGAAGGTGATCTTTTTTTTGATTTTGCACCAGGTATTGTTGTCACTGGTAAGGGTCGTCACCTTAACTTAAATTTTGCATACTCACCACAATACATTCATTATCTATCGGCACAAGTTGATGATCAAATTAATCACCGATTACAAATGAATGCAACATCAGAAATATATCAAAACCATCTGTTTTTTGATTTAAATGTCAGTGCACAACAAGAACTTATTGACTCGTTAGGAGTGGCTAGTAGAGATGCAGTAAATCCTACTGAAAACATACAAACGACCTATATCTATTCAATTGCCCCAAATTATAAAAGCCGTTTAGGTAATTTCGCTAATTTTAACTTTGTTTTTGAAAAAAATGGAGTATTTTATTCTGAAGAGGGAAAAAACAGCAGTGGCTATCTAAATCAAATAGATTTATCAAACAACTCTAGCGCGACGGCGCTGAGTTGGGCAATTAGTTTCAAAAACCAAGAAATTAATTTTGACAATGATGTCACTAGCACCATTGCTCAAGAGCCTACTCAAAAATTTAATTTAGCAACTGGTTCTATTGGTTATCAGTTGAACGAACGATGGCAACTAATAGTTTTAGCTGGTTATGAAGACAATGATTATGCGGCACTCTCAGAAACAAGTGGTGAGCAGTGGCAATTTTCTGGCATTTGGACACCAACAATGCGTACGCGCTTGTATTTTTCGGCAGGGCATCGTTATTTTGGATGGTCACCCAGTTTAGAATGGACGCACCGCAGCAAACACTCTGCTTGGACAGCAAGTTTTTCACGGACAGTGACAAATTCTCATACTGAACGTTTAAATAATGAGGCGTATAGTTTTAAGGATGCTTTCGGTGATGTTGTTGTACCTGATACTGGTAAACGTTTGACGGTTCAACCTGGGACTGCAACACCAACATCATTAAATTTTATTAACAGTCAGTTTCAAACTGGTTACACAGTTCAAGCGCGTCGTAACACCATTGGGGCAACAATTCGTTATTTATTGCATGAATATGAAGGAATAGCACAAGACGAAACCACGGCTGGCGCAAGTTTGTTTTGGACTCGTAGAATAACCGGACTTACTACAAGCCACTTAGCACTTAATTGGGATAAAAATCAACGTCAAACTTCTATTTTCTCTAATGAGCAAGAAAGTATGAACTTTTCTATTGACACTGGATTAACCCGACAGCTCTCGCATCGCACCAATCTCGATTTGCAGTATCACTTTTTCGATGGCGAGGAATACACTGAAAATCGGCTTACTTTAGGACTGCGCATAACTTGGCAAGATTAAAGTTTCTAAAAAATATGTGGTTTTAAAAAATGAAAGAAAACCCTTTAAAGTTGACCAACGCATTTACAGTTGATGTTGAAGACTATTTTCAAGTATCTGCCTTTGAAAAACATATTCAGCATCGAGATTGGTCTTATTTACCTTGCCGAATTGAGCCCAATATAGTACGAATTCTAGCACTGTTAGACGAAAAGAATGTTAAAGCAACTTTTTTTACCTTAGGTTGGATTGCAGAACGTTATCCACACCTTGTTCGAGAAATTGTTCAAAACGGACATGAACTAGCCAGTCACGGTTATGAACATATTCGCGTGACGCAACAAACTCAGGCAGAGTTTGATCAAGATATTCGGCGCACTAAATCATTACTTGAAGATATTAGCGGAGTGGCAGTGCTTGGTTATCGTGCTGCAAGTTATTCAATTAATCGGACTTGCTTATGGGCACATGCTGCATTATATGAAGCAGGTTACCATTATAGTTCGAGTATCTACCCGATTTATCATGACTTATATGGCATACCTGACGCGCCACGTTTTGCTTATTATCCATTGAATAATAAAAAATTTGTTGAAATTCCTATTACTACTACCGATATTTTTGGTTACCGGTTACCCTGTGGTGGTGGTGGATATTTTCGGTTGTTTCCTTACTGGTTATCTCGCTGGGCAATCAATTGTGTCAATCAACAAGATGTTAAACCAGCATTGTTTTATTTTCATCCTTGGGAGCTTGATCCCGAACAACCGCGCCCACACGGATTAAGTGCAAAAACACAATTTCGCCATTACTTAAATTTACACCTTACGGAATCTCGTTTGCGAAAATTATTAACTGATTTTAATTGGGGGCGCATGGATCAGATTTTTTTAACTTAACGTTTTATTTAGGTTTACCACAATGAACAATACAGTAGTAACGCAGATTCGCCAACTGACTCCACGAGATATGAAACGTTGGGATAGTTTTGTTGAACAGCAAGAAGAAGGTACTTTTTTTCATCTGTCTGGTTGGAAAACTGTTTTAGAACAAGCATTTGGGCATAAAGCCTATTATTTATTTGCTGAATCGGATACCGGTGAAATACAGGGCATTTTACCTTTAGGACATATTAAAAGTTATTTATTTGGTGACGGCTTGATTTCAACACCCTTTTGTGTTTATGGTGGCTGCGTTGCTATTTCTAACGAAGTGAGTTACCAGTTAGAGCAAGCGGCTTGTACATTAGCCATAAAACTGCAAGTAGCACATTTGGAATTACGGCAGCGAATACCTCGGGAAACAAGCTGGTTACATAAAGACCTTTATGTCACTTTCCGCAAAAAAATTGATTCTGATCCTGAAAAAAATTTATTGGCAATTCCGCGTAAACAGCGAGCAATGGTACGCAAAGGAATTCAGTCTGGTTTAACCAGTAAAGTTGATGATGATGTCGATGCTGTCCATCGTGTTTATTCAGAAAGTGTTCGTAATTTAGGAACGCCAGTTTTTTCTCAGCGTTATTTTCGGATTCTCAAAGAAGTATTTGGTGATGCTTGTGAAGCACTGACTATTCACCATGGAAACAATATCGTCGCTGGCGTGCTTAGTTTTTATTTTCGGAACGAAGTATTGCCATATTATGGTGGAGGTGGCATTGCAGCGCGAGAACTAAAAGCGAATGATTTTATGTATTGGGAAGTTATGCGGCGAGCGAGTGAACGCAGTTATCAGATATTTGATTTTGGACGTAGCAAACAAGGAACCGGCTCTTATGACTTTAAGCGTAATTGGGGCTTTGAACCACAACCAATGTCTTACGAATTTTATTTAGTAACGGCTAAACAGTTGCCTGATGTTAATCCACTCAACCCAAAATACCGAATCTTCATTAATCTCTGGAAACGTTTGCCGTTACCACTGAGTCGTTTTATCGGACCATTTTTATCACGCAACCTTGGTTAAGGCAGTTAAGACATGGATGATCTCTTGTTTTTAGTTCATCGTATTCCTTATCCACCCAACAAAGGCGATAAAATCCGTTCTTTTCACTTACTTAAATATCTAAGTCAACATTATCGGATTCATCTTGCTACTTTTGTAGATCAAATGCAAGATCAACAGTATTGTGACGTTGTACGACAATATTGCACTACTGCTTGGTTTGATTTGTTGTCACCGCGTCGCGCTAAACTGAAAAGTTTAACAGGCTTATTTACTGGCGAAGCCTTGACCTTGCCTTACTATCGACAGAAGCAGTTATCGCAATGGATTTATCAACAATGCGCTCAATATCAAATTAAGCGCGTTTTAGTATATTCTTCGGCAATGGCGCAATATGTACTTGCTAAAGAATTCAGCACGATGCGACGTGTGATTGATTTTGTGGATGTTGATTCGGAAAAATGGCGGCAATACAGCGTTGTTAAATCCTTTCCTATGAATTGGATTTATCAGCATGAAGCACAACGTTTAGGCGAATTCGAGCGAATGGTCGCGCAGTTATTTGACGCCAGTGTTTTTGTTTCAGAAGCAGAAGTACAGTTATTTCAGAAACAGTTTCAGCAAAAAGCTCCTTCAATATACGCTATTACTAACGGAGTTGATGCTGATTATTTTAAGCCAGATGTTCATTATTTATCTCCTTTTAGCTCAACTCACCCAAAATTAGTTTTCACTGGGGCAATGGATTATTGGGCAAATGTAGAAGGTGCAGAATGGTTTGCACATCATGTATTACCGCTTGTGCAGCAAAAAATCCCAACCTGTGAATTTTATATTGTTGGAATGAATCCAACGTCAACAGTAAAAAATTTAGAACAATTGCCGGGTGTTACTGTTACTGGCACAGTATTAGATGTGCGCCCTTATTTATATCATGCAAATGCTGTTGTGGTGCCATTACGCATTGCGCGGGGTATTCAAAATAAAGTTTTAGAAGCTATGGCAATGGCGCGTCCGGTGCTTGCCACGCCGCAAGCACTTGAGGGTATTCCGGCAGTTATTGGTGAAGACGTATATGTTGCTGCTGAAGCCTTAGAATTTGCTGAACAAACTATTCAAATACTCAATAGTGATCATGCAGCAGTAGGAATGGCAGCGCGGCGTTTTGTAGAAACACATTTTTCTTGGGCAGCAAGTTTGCCTACTATGATGCAATTATTGGAAGCAACGCCATGATAAACAGTCGCGGATTTAATATCGGCTTCAAGGCTTGGATTCAGTTTGCAGGAGTAGGGTTATTTATTGCTGGGTTAATAAGCTCATTTTGGTCAAGCTATGCAGACATCGTTTATATTTGGTGGCGTTCGGAAACGTTCGCGCACGGATTTTTAGTGTTACCAATCGTTGTCTATTTGGTCTGGCAGAAACATCATTTATTACAAGTAGTGACGCTAGAAAGTGATTGGCGGGCGTTACCAGTACTAAGTGGAGTTGGGTTAATTTGGTTATTGGCACGTTTAACAGAAGTTGCAGTCATTGAACAGTTAATGGCTGTTACTTTTATTCCACTTGTGGTTTGGTTGACGCTTGGAAGTGCTGCAACGAAAATTCTTGCTTTCCCACTTGGGTTTTTATTTTTTGCGGTGCCAATGGGTGAAGGATTAGTTGAGCCTTTGATGCAGTTTACTGCCGCATTTACGGTTATGTTGCTGCGCTTTACGGGATTACCTGTATTTTGGGATGGCACTTTTTTTAGTATCCCCAGCGGTGATTGGTCAGTCGTTGCTGCTTGCAGTGGTATTCGTTATCTCATTGCGTCATTATTTCTCGGTGTTCTTTACGCATATCTTAATTATCATTCACTATGGCGACGGCTTGCATTTATTGCCTTGTCAGCTATCGTGCCAGTCTTTGCGAACGGGGTTCGCGCTTATTTAATTGTAATGATTGGTCATCTCAGCGATATGAAGTTAGCAGTTGGTGTGGATCATTTAATTTATGGCTGGATATTTTTTGGTTTTATTATGTTTCTGTTGTTTGCAATTGGTAATCTGTGGTCAGAACCAGCAAGCGTTACTCATCCTGCTGCACAAAATACACTGCCATCATTACCGTTACCAAAAACGCCATTACCAATCACGCATACGTTGGCAACATTTACTTTAGGTTTATGCGCTGTTGTACTGTGGCCAGGGTTAAATCACTATATCGCGCATTCCAATCATCAGCGTGATTCCCAACTCAGTTTTATAATGCCTACAGTAACGCCTTGGCAAATGTCGTTAGTGCCTTTCACTACATGGATGCCACGTTATTTAGATGCGGTAATGGAAACACGCCAAGAGTTTCAAGCAAATAGTGATATGAGCCAACTTGCTGGAATTTATCTTGCTTTTTATGACAAGACGAATCATGGCGAATTGGTTAATTCTGAAAATCAAATGGTGACGCAAACTGATTCTGTGTGGAAAATGCCAATGCAGCATTCTATAACAGTGAATCTTGCTGGTGCGGAGATAGATTTGTATGAATCCCGTATTAAATCAGAAACGCAAACATTGTTGGTGTGGCATGGTTATTGGATTGATGGGCATTGGGTTGCAAATGGTTATTTAGCGAAGTTGACTGAAGCCTGGGCAGCACTATTTGGTCAGCGGCATCGTCAAGTCGGCGTTGTGTTTTATGCGCCGATGACAGACGATAAACTTGATGTAGCGCAAGCGCAATTGCAGCAATTCGTTAATGCTGCTTGGCAACCGTTGCATGAACAGTTGCAACAATTGCCATAACAGCTATTCCTATTTTATTCCCGTTTTGATTGCATAGGACACCACGCGCATGTGCGGAATTGCCGGAATCTTTGATACCCAAGCACGTCGTCCCATCAATGCGGCGTTATTGGCGCAAATGAATCAAACGCTATTTCATCGTGGTCCCGATGATGGCGGATTACATATTGAGCCGGGCGTCGGATTAGCGCATCGCCGTTTATCTATTATTGATTTATCCGGTGGTCATCAACCGTTGTTTAATGAAGATCAATCGGTGGTGGTGGTTTATAACGGTGAGATTTATAACTTTCAATTGTTGATTAAAGAACTTAGCGCCGCCGGTCATAGTTTTGCTACCCATTGCGATACAGAAGTGATTGTTCATGCGTGGGAAGAATGGGGTGAGCGTTGCGTGGAGCGATTTCGCGGGATGTTTGCGTTTGCGTTGTGGGATCGCAACCGCGAAACCTTGTTTTTAGCGCGAGATCGGTTGGGGGTGAAACCGCTGCATTACGCACTGACGCCAGACGGTCGGCTGTTATTTGGTTCTGAAATCAAGGCGTTACTTGAAGAGCCAACATTGCCGCGTGATCTCGATCCGCGAGCGGTGGAGGATTATTTTGCTTATGGCTATGTTCCTGATCCGCGTAGCATTTTTAAGTCGATCCACAAGCTGCCCGCCGGTCATACCCTAACTTTGCACCGCGCTGACGGCAAATTGCCGGCGTCGCGTGAATACTGGGATGTTTCATTTCAACCCAACGGTGTGACTGACCTCGGCGAGGCGACCGCGCAGGTGATTGCACGATTGCGTGAAGCGGTGGAGATGCGGTTGGTTGCCGAGGTGCCGCTGGGCGCGTTTTTGTCGGGCGGCGTCGATTCCAGCGCGGTGGTGGCGATGATGGCGGGGCTGTCAGCGCAGCCGGTGAACACCTGTTCGATTGCGTTTGGCGATCCGCGTTTTAATGAAACTGCGTTTGCCGAACGGGTGGCGCAGCGGTATCGCACCAATCATTTTGTCGAAGCGGTTGATCCCGATGACTTTGATTTAATTGAGCATTTGGCGACGTTGTATGACGAACCCTACGCCGACAGTTCCGCGCTGCCGACGTATCGCGTGTGCGAATTGGCGCGGAAACGGGTCACGGTGTGTTTATCAGGCGACGGTGGCGATGAAAGTTTTGCCGGTTATCGCCGCCATCGTTGGCATCTCAATGAGGAGCGAGTGCGCGGGCGTTTGCCGCAATGGTTTCGTGGTTCGGTATTCGGCGCATTGGGTGCGCTCTATCCCAAAGCGGATTGGGCACCGCGTATTTTTCGAGCAAAATCAACGCTATTGGCGCTGGCACGCACTTCGGTTGACGGTTATTTTGACAGTGTCTCCATTCTTGATGCGCAAACGCGAGAGGCATTGTTTTCACCCCACTTCAAACGCGAGCGCCAAGGCTATCAAGCGGTAGAAGTGCTGCGTCACTACGCCGCCCGCGCTCCAGAACATCCGTTATCGCGGGTGCAATATCTTGATTTGAAAACGTATTTGCCTGGTGACATTCTCACCAAAGTGGATCGCGCCAGCATGGCACACGCGCTAGAAGTGCGGGTGCCGCTGCTCGATCACGAATTCATTGATTGGGTGTCAGGGCTGCCGCCGGAATTGAAATTGCAGGGTGGCGAAGGGAAATTTGTCTTCAAAAAGGCGCTCGAACCGCATTTGGGCGCGGACATTCTCTATCGCCCGAAGATGGGATTTGCAGTGCCGCTGGCGAGTTGGTTTCGCGGCCCGCTGCGCGAGCGTGTGCGCCACACCGTGCTTGGCGACCAACTCAACGACACCGGCTTATTTAATCGGACGCAATTGCAGTGGATGGTGGAACAACATCAGAGCGGGGCGCGGGATTTCAGTCCGGCGCTGTGGAGCCTCTTAATGTTTGCGGCGTTCACCGCTCGCCAGAGTTGAGCGTCACTCGGTGCCGTACAGCGCCAGCACCCGCTGAAGATTTAAGCCACTGATTGGCTTGACTAAAAACGCATCGACGCCATAACTTTTTGCGGTTTTGACGTTGATGATGGTGGCGTTACCACTGACGAGACACACGAAAGTTTCCGGCGACCACGATTTGACTTGTTTCAACACTTCCATGCCATCCAGCCCCGGCATTTCAATATCCAAAAAAACCATGGACGGGCGCTGCCGGAAAAACTGCACCAATGCCTGCCGCCCGTTATCCGCCTCAATAATGCGTCCGAGCCGTTTTTCGCGCAGCAGCCGCATCAATAACTTCAGCGATAGCGACATATCATCCGCCACCAACGCCACCGTTTCGGTTAATGGCACCCGCGGGCGAAATCGCAATCGCACACGCGGTTGTTCATCATATAACCGCGCTGCTTCTTCTGAAGGAATCGCGTTTTTTGGCAATTCATTGTCATGTTCGCCAAACAAGCGCCAACCTTGACGACGAAGCACTTCAATTTGTTCTTCCTCATCGAAAATTTGCCCACGACTCACCAGTGGCACACCATTGGCCAAATACAAGGAATACGGCAGAGGTTCACTAATCACGATATCAGCGGCAACTGCTGGTGCCATAAGTGTTATTGCGGCCATAGACGCGCCATATCCTCAATTAAATCGGCGACTTCACTCAAGTCACCGCGTAACAATTGAAACTCCATTGCCCCAGCTAATCGCGTTAATTCAGGCATTCCAAAACTACCGCCCACTCCTTTAATTTGATGCGCTTGAGAGCGTAAATCATCCCAATTCTCCGCCTGATACGCTGCCCGCATTAACGCCAAACGTTTGGGTAATTCAGCAGAAAACGCAGCCTGTAACTGTTTCAATTCTGGATCATCATCAGATGACACCAGTGGCATAATAAACAGTGGTGTCTCAGTATTCCGAGGCGGTAAGTAGTGTACTAGCATTTGATAAAACGCATCTAAGTGAATTGGTTTAGGCAAATAAGTATCGCAACCAGCAGCTAATGCAGCCTCCACATCACTACGGTCGATATTAGCACTCAGAGCAACAATAGGATTATCAAAACCAGTCAGTCGCAACAATTCAGTGGCATCCAGCCCACCCATAATAGGCATCCGCATATCCATCAACACCAAATCAAACAGCGCCGCCTGCGCTTTTTCCACTGCTTCTTGACCATTCTTTGCAATCGCCACTTGCAATCCACAGCGCCGTAAATATAACGAAATTAAATCTTGGTTGGCGACATTATCATCAGCAAGCAACACACAACCTTGCAAAGCAGGAGCGCGTACTGTGCGCACCGGTCGCACCCCAGAAGATTGATTAAACGCCTGTAAATCCCACACCAAATCAGCACTTGCAATAGTTCCAGTCGCCAAGGTCAAAATAAACATCGACCCATTATTTAAAACACTTGTGACCTGAATAGTACCACCTAAATGTTCCGCGAGTTCTTTAGAAATAGATAATCCTAAACCGGTGCCACCAAACTTGCGAGTAGTTGAATTATCGGCTTGTGCAAAAGGTTCAAACAACAATCCCAACCGATCATCAGGAATACCACAGCCGGTATCTTGCACCGTAATATGTAGCAATTCCTGTTCAGGACTAAAACTAATAATTAACCGCACTGAACCGTTATCAGTAAACTTAATTGCATTACCCAACAAATTAAACAAAATTTGCCGAGCACGAGTGGGATCAGTGCGAATAATCAACGGCAATGGCGGCATAAAGTGAACGCTAAAGTCCAAACCCTTTTCAGCCGTTTGCGCTCGTGCCGAATCAATAGTGCAGGCTAATAACTCTGGCAACGACGTATCAAGTAATTCTAAAGCAATGCGTTTCGCACGAATTTTTGAAAAATCCAGCACATCATTCAATAACGCTTGTAAATGACGACCATTGCGAATAATGGTATCAACCGCACTCGCCCGCTCGGCAAGTGTTTGGCGACTATCAATCATCGTTTCCGCAAAGCCAATAATTGCAGTTAATGGTGTGCGTATTTCATGGCTCATATTGGCTAAAAATTGCGCTTTAGCCCGCGCTGCATCTTCCGCAGCTTGACGCGCAATTTCTAACTCTTGCTCACGTTGTACTCGACTTAAATCACCAAAAATACCAAGATAACCCACCACAACTTGTTGTGGGTTACGAATCACTTGAATCGTTAAAATTTCGAGATATTCTTCACCACTTTTGCGTTGATTCCAAATCTCACCCCGCCACTGCCCATCCGTCAGCAGTGTGTGCCACATCGCTTGATAGAAAGATGCCGCATGACAACCGGACTGTAAAAGACTTGGATTTTTACCCCGTACATCAGCAATACTATAACCAGTGATACGAGTAAAAGAAGGATTCACTGCAATAATACGCGGCGCACAATCGGTAATTACAATACCATCACGAGATAAATTAAAAATCTGTTTCACAGATTGCCGCAAACAGAATTCAATTTCACAGTGAGTCGAAGCGACTTTAAGCATTGGTTTGTCTCGCATTGCGCGAGCGTATTCCGTAGTTTTTAGCGCCGTTCAGCGATAAAAAATAGCAGTCCACCCACGAAATAACTGCCCACAATCACCATTAAAGCACTGGCTTCAGAAAGCCACTGACCAGGACCAAATAACAACACCAGCGTTCCACATAATAATAGCATTGCACCTGCAATCGCTAATACTGATGTCGCTGCCGCTGGTGGATTCTGGAGCTTTATTGCAGTGCCATGTAATGGTTCAGTTTGGCGTAAACGTTTGTCATACGCCATTAAAATTCGATACGCAATTAACGGCAATTCTGGCGTTTGATCAGCAACGGAATAGATGTTGCGTTTGGTGCGATCAAATAAGCCTTTAATACCAATTTGATCTTTCATCCAACGTTCCATATACGGCTTGGCAGTTGTCCATAAATCCAGCTCTGGGTACAGCATCCGCCCTAAGCCTTCGATATTCAACAGCGTTTTTTCCAATAGCACTAACTGCGGCTGAATTTCCATATTAAAGCGCCGCGCCGTTTGAAAGAGCCGTACTAAAAAATGCCCGAATGAAATTTCCGCTAATGGCTTTTCAAAAATCGGTTCACTGACGGTACGAATTGCGGACTCGAATTCATCCACCCGTGTCCCGTGCGGCACCCAACCCGATTCAACGTGCAATTCTGCTACCCGCCGATAATCGCGCTCAAAAAACGCTAATAGATTCTCAGCTAGATAACGTTGGTCTTCTGTCGTCAAGGTGCCAACAATGCCAAAATCAATCGAAATATAACGCCCGGAAGGTTCAACAAAGATATTACCGGGGTGCATATCGGCATGGAAAAAGTTGTCGCGGAATACTTGCGTAAAAAAGATTTCAACGCCGCGCTCACCGAGTAATTTCATGCTCACGCCTTGCGCTTTTAGCGTCGCAACATCACTCACCGGCGTACCATAAATGCGCTCCATCACCATGACATTAGGGCGCGTCCAATCCCAATACACTTCGGGAATATACAGCATCTCGCTATTCAACCAATTGCGGCGAATTTTGGACGCATTGGCAGCTTCACGTTGTAAATCTAATTCATCAAAAACGGTCTTTTCGTATTCGCGCACCACTTCAATAGCGCGTAACCGTTTGCCTTCTTTCCAATAGCGTTCTGCCATTTCCGCCAGCGTGTACATCAATCCCAAATCTTGGCGAATCGTGCGCTCAATACCGGGACGCAATACTTTAACAACAACTTCGGTGCCATCTTTTAAGCGTCCGGTATGAACTTGCGCAATTGAAGCGGACGCTAATGGAATTGGATCAAAAGCATCCAATACCTCGCTAACCGGTCGCCCCCACGCTTTCTCAATTAACGCTTGCGCTTCTGCACCATCAAAAGGTGGCACCCGATCTTGTAATTTTGCCAATTCAACCGCTAAATCATCTGGCAATAAATCGCGGCGCGTGGACAAAATTTGCCCGAATTTTACGAAGATCGGACCTAATTCTTCCAATGCTTGTCGAACGCGTACCGGATAACTAGGCAAATCGCGCTCAATCCAATGCCAAGGCAATAAATACAATACCCATCGCAGCGGACGAAATAGGTGTGTTGCTAAAATCACTTCGTCGAGGCCGTGACGCAGAAACACCCAATTGATGCGGAACAGCCGCAGTGCCTGTCGCGGTCCCATCATTGTTGTAAACCAGCCACTGCGGCATGTTGCGTTAAACGTTCGACGCGAGCGGCAAGGCGTTCGCAGTCATCGCGCAGCAAATCGACCTGTGCCAAAAACGCCTCAACCTCGTGTCGCGTTGGCACCACGCCTTGCTCACGTTGCAAATATGCCTTGAGCTGCGCGGTCATTTGTGTGGCAGTGCGCTCTTGCCATTGTTGATTAGCGCGACATTGTTTGCCCACTTGCTGCGCAAATGGATCGCCAATGACTTGCGCTAATTGCTCCTCCCAATCGACATCCAATTCAGCAATAGCCGTATTAAATGCTTGTGCCAACGCAGTATCGCCGCTGATTTCAACTTCACCAGCAATCAATTGTGCATTTTTACGCTCTCCCATTCCCAATCGCGCCAATCCCAATGGCGTACCACGAATGAAACAATCCGGCGGCGCATCATAATCACCAAATAATTGTAATCCCTGCGCGTTCGGAATAACGGTCATTCGCGTTCCAAAACCAATTAATTCAATCGCAATTAAACGACCGGTCAACGTTGCAAAGTTCGCACCATGTGCAGCGTCTAATCCGATATAACGATTGATGGCTTGCTCCACTACGGCAAGCAACGCATCTGGTAATTGAATTCCCTCGTTCACAGTTTATACCCCCGATGAATAGCGACAATACCGCCGCTGTGATTGAAGTATTCGCAGCGTTCAAAGCCTGCGCTTTCCATCATCGCTCGCAGCGTCTCTTGATCTGGGTGCATCCGAATTGATTCGGCGAGATAACGATAACTGCTCGGATCATTCACCACCAAGCGCCCCAAGGTCGGCAATACCGAAAAAGAATACAGATCATACACTTTACTTAATGATTTACTGACCGGATGTGAAAACTCCAAAATCAGCGCCCGTCCACCCGGACGCAACACCCGATACATCTCATTAATTGCGTTCTGCTTTTCAGTCACATTGCGCAAGCCAAAACCAATGGTCACGCAATCAAAATAATCTTCTGGAAATGGAATTTGCTCGGCGTTAATCAGCGCGTAATGCAAATTACCAACTCGCCCACGATCTAACATCCGCGAGCGCCCTTCTGTCAGCATTGCCGCATTGATATCGGACATCACCACGCTGCCTTCTGCGCCGACGATACCCGCAAAACGGTCGGCGAGATCACCAGTGCCAGAAGCGAGATCAAGCACGCGCTGCCCGCGTCGCACGCCCGCCAATTCAATTGCGTGACGTTTCCACAAACGATGAATACCTAATGACATTAAATCGTTCATTAAGTCATAGCGCGTGGCGACCGAATCAAATACCTCGCGCACCCGCACCGCCTTTTCTGTAACCGGCACCTGTTGATAGCCAAAATGGGTGGTTTTTTCGTGTGACATGCAGCATCCTTAACGCAATTAAAAGGGAACAATTAAGCAAATAAATTTGCCAACTCAATAAAAATAACCGCACCTGTTGTTTAATTAAGACGGCTTGGTGCGCGGATAACCAGCTTGTTCTAACGCGGCAAGATACGCTTGCCACAATTGTTCATGTTCAGTGCCAAGCCGATATAAATACTCCCACGAATAAATACCGGTGTTATGTTCATCATCAAAATGTAAACACACCGCGTAATTGCCAACCGGTTCAATGCGATCAATTCCGACAGCTTCTTTACCAATTTGCAATACGCCCTGACCGGGACCGTGCCCCTGCACTTCAGCCGATGGCGAATAGACCCGCAGATATTCACATGGCAAGGTGAATTGTGCGCCGTCTTCATAACGAATTTCTAACACGCGGGACTGGCGATGGAGATTTAATTCAGTAGGTGTTGGCATAAATAACTCTTTATAGTTAAAAACGTGAATGATAAAAGCGTGATAAAATGGGCGCTTGCCACTGTCACATCATCGCTACTATTTTACAACAGGACGCATACCGTTGGCATGATACAACTACCGAAATTGCTTAATTGCTGGCGTTGGCGGCGGGATAATACTGATTATCCAATACTTGCGCGATTGAATACGGACACTCACGCGGAAATGTAGCGATTGGCAATCCAGTTTCATCACTCGCTAATTGCCGCGCTTCGGTATAAGCATCAATAAGCGTTGGCGCAAACACCGCTTTAAGTCCGGGTGCTTTTTGCAAATGCCGAGCGATCCGATTACGTTTTTCAATCAGCGTCACACGCCAACTGCGACCATCGAATTCGCGCCAACGTTCGGATAATGTTGTTAGTTGATATTCCCATTTCAATAGGTGCGCCAGCAAAATTGTCAGCCGGTTTTCGAGTTCGTGCCGGTCGCTTTTACTCATATCGCTTAATTCTGCCACCAAGTGCTCAACATCCAATTCCGTATAGCGACCGGCGCGAAGCAATTCGGCAGTGCGTATTGCCCAAGTGGAATAATCGGTTTGATAAAGCGCGTTGAGTTCAGTCATGGGTGTATCCAAATGCAGTTCAATCCGCGTTTCAATAATGCTGGTGCAGGTTATGCAAACACTGCCCACAGCGGGCAATGATCTGAAGGTTTTTCTAAACCGCGAATGGCGTTATCAATGCCAACCGCTTGCAGCCGTTGTGCTAATGGCGCTGTGATTAACAAATGGTCAATCCGCAGTCCGCGTCGGGGGTGATCTTCAAATGCGCGGGAGCGGTAATCAAACCAAGTGAATTGATCGCTCACATCAGGATAATGTTTCCGATACGCATCAATTAAACCCCAACTAATGAGCGTTTGAAACCACTCGCGTTCTTCAGGTAAAAAACCGCATTTGCCGCTGCGTCGCCAGCGTTGCGCATTTACTGCGCCGATACCGACGTCACTTTCTAACGGCGCAACATTCAAATCACCGAGCACAACCAATAATTCATCCGGGGAATGCTGCGTGTGTAAATGCGCTAATAAATCAATATAAAATTGCTGTTTTGCTGGAAATTTAGTCGGATGAGTGCGATCTTCACCTTGCGGGAAATAGCCGTTAATTACCGTCACCACTGCGCCATCCGCTAATGAATAGCGCCCAATAATTAAACGGCGCTGCGCATCCGCCGCATCAGTTATAAATCCTTTGTGAATCTGCAACGGCGCTGCTTTACTCAACAGCGCCACGCCATAATGCCCTTTTTGTCCGTGAATTGCGGGGTAATAACCCAATTGCTGCGCCCATTCTAACGGGAATTGTTCATCAGCCACTTTGCATTCTTGCAGCGCCAGCACATCAGGATCATGCAGCGTTTTAATCGCTTCAATTTGATGTGGACGAGCGCGAATCCCATTGACATTAAACGTCATTATTTTGAACATTTATCATGCACTCTGAATCGGTAACCCTTTGCCGGGATTGAGGATATTGTGCGGATCAAATCCCTGTTTAATTGCCGCCATTAACCGCAGCGCCACCGGGTCCAATTCGCGGCTGACGAATTCGCGCTTTTCTAAACCAACGCCGTGCTCGCCCGATAAGGTGCCGCCGAGCCGCAATACGAGGCTAAACATCTGGTCAAGGCACACCGCAGCACGCGCCACTTCGTCCGCATTTTCTGGGTTAATCAATAAGTTGACGTGAATGTTGCCATTGCCAGCGTGACCAAAATTGACGATCTGAATGCCGGTCTCGCGCCCCAGTCGCGCCAGCCCGTCAATAAATGCGCCCATTTGCGACACCGGCACGACCACGTCCTCATTGATCTTTTTCGGTGCGATATGGCGCAGCGTCGGTGACAGCGATTTGCGCAGTTTCCACAGCGCCGCCACTTCCGCTGCCGTTTCTGCCCGCCGCAGCTCGCGCAAACCGGCGCCGCTCGCTGCTGCGCTGACCGCCGCAACTGCTGCATCAATTCCCGCCAGCGGGCCGTCCACTTCAATCATCAGCACCGCGCCAACGCTTTCCGGCAGCTCCAGCGGCGCAAAATGCCGCACCGTTGCCAGCGCGGCTGCGTCCATAAATTCCAACGCGCACGGCGTCACCGGCTGCGCCATGATCGCAGCGACGGCGGCGGCGGCGGCGTGAATATCGACGTAGCTGGCGCGTAACGTGCGGCGCGTTTCCGGCAGCGGCGTGAGCTTCAGCGTCGCCTCAGTCAACAGCGCCAGCGTGCCTTCTGAACCGATCAACAGCCGCGTCAAGTCATAGCCCACCACGCCTTTCGTGGTCAACACGCCAGCACGAAAGGCGTCACCGCGTCCGTCAATCGCTCGCAGTCCGAGCGTGTTATCGCGGCAAGTGCCGTATTTGACCGCTCGCGGACCTGCGGAGTTGTACGCGAGATTGCCGCCGATGGTGCAGACCGCCGCACTGGTCGGATCGGGTGGCCAGAAAAATCCCAGCGGTTCAAGTGCTTGTTGTAATTGCGCATTCAATACGCCCGGCTGCACCACCGCCAACCGGTCAGCAGGCGCGAGGCGGATGATCTGCGTCATCCGTTCAAACGACAGCACGATCCCGCCTTGATCCGGCACCGTCGCGCCGGTGGTGCCGGTGCCGCGTCCGCGAGCAAGCAACGGCGTCCCGGACTCCGCGCACAGTCGCACCACTGCGGCAAGCTGCGCCTCATCGCGGGCAAATACGACCGCTTGCGGCAGCGCGTGACGGCGGCTGTTGTCATAGCCATACGCCCAACAATCGGCTGGATCGGTGCAGACACAATCGGCTCCGGCGCAGGCAGCGAGGCTGGCGCGGAATCCAGCCGAGAATTCAACGTGACTCATTGATATTCAAATAATTTGACGACGCGGCGCACGCCGGGGAGATAACGCACGGCTTCCGCAGCGGCAGTCGCCTCGGCTTGGCGCACGATGCCGAATAAATAAACGACGCCATTTTCCGTCACGACCTTGACGCGAGCGGCGTTGAAATCCGGCAGTTTGATTTGCGTGAGCGCGAGCTTGGCGCGAGAGCTGAGATACACGTCTTCGGTTTGGCGAGCGAAAGTGAGCGCCGCACCAAAGGTCAGTTCATTGATGACCTGTTTGACTTTTGGCAGCCGACTGATGCGCTCGACCACGCGCCGCGCATGAGCTTCGGCTTCCACCTGCCCCGTCACCAACACGCTGTAGTTGTAACTGGTGACATCGACGCGGGCGGCAAATGCCTGCGTTTTCGGATCGTGTTCCAGCGCATAACGGGCGGCGAGTTGAATCTGCTGATCATCAAGAATGGTTTGCCCAGAGCGACGATCATAAATTGCTGCCACGCCCGCACCCGCCGCAGCGCCGCCGAGCATTACTGGCGCACAGGCGCTCAAAATGACAGTGAGCGCCAACAATAACGCTCCCAAACTCTTCGCGTGTAAAAAATGGGTTGAATGGATTTGCAAAAACTTTTCAACTCTCGGCTGTAAACGCATGTTGAATCCATTGAATCTGTTGTTGAGCGTTAATAGCGATGACATCAAAACGACACGGCAATTCAGTTGGGTGCAGTTGTAAATAATCCTGCGCGGCGAGAATTAACCGCTGTTGTTTACGGCGATCAACGCTGGCTGCGGCACCGCCAAATCGTTGTGAACGCCGAAAACGCACTTCGGCAAAAATTAACACCGTCGCTGCGCTCACAATTAAATCCACTTCACCAAAGCGGCAGCGATGATTTCGCGCCAATACCGTCAAACCCTGCGCCAGCAAAAAATTCTCAGCCAGTCGCTCCATCGCCGCACCCAGCGCGTTGACATCCGCCGCCGTTTTCATCGCTTTAACCATGTTTACGGCGCACCTAACACGGCGCGACACGCAGCCGGTTGTTTGGTGGGTTTAGCAGGCGGATAGCCGGGAATTGCCCGTTTGGGTTGCCGCGCTTCCTCACTAAACCACCAGTCCAATTCCGCGCCGCAGCCATCACCGGGCGGGAGCGGATTTTGCGCATCACACTGCGAGCTGTCGGGCGGACAAGCGAGGCGGACGTGAACGTGTGCATCATGACCTTTCCAAGGGCGCACCTTGTGCAGCCAGCCGCGATCTTCCGCCGTTGCAGACTGACACAGCGCCAGCTTGATGGCTGGATTGGCAAAAATCCGCTCCACTGCACGATGCCGCGCCAACAGCTCCACTACAGCGCGTTGATTTGCACCCCAAAACGCGCTCACCCGCAGCCCATCGCTGCGCACCATGCTGGGCGGATCATCCGCGTGATCCATCAATTGCCGCGCTGCCGCTGCGGAATCTGCCTGCGTCAACCACACATCGACATCCAACCCGTTTTGATGACTGCGATGCGACGACGACATCAACCCGCCTCGCGGCTGGCTGAGATCGCCGACCAGCAACAACGCGCCAGTCAACCGCTGCTGCGCCCGCCCGACTTCGGCGATGAACCGCAGCAGCGTCGGATGTCCATAAAAACGATTGCGATACCGGCGAATGCTGACATAACCCGCGCCCACTTCTGGCAACGGCTGTGCTCCGCTGATGCAGCCGTTGGCGACGCTGCCGATGACTCGTGCTGCACCAGCAGTCGGCGTTTTCACCTCGCCCCAAGGTGTCGCGCTGCTCGTCAGCGGCACGGCGCAACAGACAACGGCGAGCAGACTCTGCGCCAGCGTTATTTTCATTGTTCCCATCACCACTCAAATCACCACTCAAAACGGAAACCCGCCGCCCGGTGGCAATCCACCACCGGAACCGAAGCCGGGCGGCAAGTGACCTTGCATTGAACGCATCAGTTTTGCCATGCCGCCGCCCTTCATTTTTTTCATCATCTTTTGCATCTGCAAAAACTGCTTCAACAATTGATTGATGTCCTGCACCTGCGTCCCCGAACCCGCAGCGATGCGACGTTTACGCGAGCCTTTAATAATCGCGGGAAACCGGCGCTCGTTGGGCGTCATTGAATTGATGATGGCGATCAACTTACCCATTTCGCGGTCGCTGGCTTTATTTTTGACATGCTCCGGCAACTGCCCCATGCCGGGGAGTTTCTCCATCAAGCTCGCCATCCCGCCCATTTTGTTCATCTGCTCCAATTGTTCTTTGAAATCAGCCAGATCAAAGTCCTTGCCCTTTTTGAGCTTCTTGACCAGCTTTTCCGCCTGCTCGTGATCGACCCGCGCCTGCACTTCCTCCACCAGCGACACGACATCGCCCATGCCCAAAATGCGCGACGCCACGCGATCAGGATGAAACGGTTCCAACGCAGTGGTTTTTTCGCCAGTGCCGAGAAATTTGATCGGTTTACCGGTGATCTGGCGAATCGACAACGCTGCGCCGCCTCGCGCATCGCCATCAGTTTTCGTCAGAATCACACCGGTGAGCGGCAGCGCCGTATCAAACGCTTTGGCGGTATTGGCGGCGTCTTGACCGGTCATGGAATCAACGACAAACAGCGTTTCCACCGGCTTGAGCGCGGCATGAATAGCTTGAATTTCCTCCATCATCGCCGCGTCAACATGCAGCCGCCCGGCGGTGTCCACAATCAACACATCTTTGTAATGACGACGAGCGTAATCGAGCGCCCGCTGCGCGATGTCCACCGGCTGCTCAGTGCCGCTGCTGGGGAAAAATTCCGCGCCGACTTCGGCCGCCACCGTCTGCAATTGCGCGATAGCCGCCGGGCGATACACGTCGCAACTGACCACCAGCACTGATTTCTTGTGCTTTTCCTGCAACCAGCGAGCGAGTTTGGCGACGCTGGTGGTTTTGCCGGAGCCTTGCAAACCGGCCATCAACACGACCGCAGGCGGCTGCGCGGTGAGATTGAGCTGTTCATTCGCCGCACCCATGAGCGCGACCAACTCGTCATTGACGATCTTAATCAGCACCTGCCCGGGCGTGAGGCTTCTGGCGACCTCTTCACCGAGCGCCTTCTCGCGCACCGCGTCGATGAACTGGCGCACCACCGGCAGCGCGACATCCGCCTCCAGCAGCGCCATGCGCACCTCACGCAAAGTGTCTTTGATATTGTCTTCAGTGAGCCGCCCTTGACCGCGTAATTGGGTCAAAACGTCGGCAAAACGATCTTGGAGCTTGTCAAACATGAGCGACCTCAATCAGTGCGCTGCCTGCCTTGTGCAGAAAGTTGTGATTATAATTGCCGCGCCGGGTTTCCATCACAATCTCCCAATTCATTCACCTTCACCAATGAAGCTGCCGCCGCCATGACTCACACCTTATTTGCTACCGTCGCCACCCTTTGTTATCTCGCCGCAGCCGGCTTGATCGGTTTGCGCCTGTTTCGCAAAGAGGGTTGGATTCCAGAGCGCCAGCTCGCCATTGGCGTTGGCTTTGTCGGTTTATTGCTGCACAGCGGGTTGCTGTGGGACAGCATTTTCAGTCAAGGCGGGATCAATCTGGGGTTTTATCACGCGCTGGCGCTGACCTCGTGGACGATTTGCGCCCTGCTGCTGGTGTCGAGCCTGACCAAGCCGGTAGACAATTTGGGTTTGATTTTGCTGCCGGCAGCGGCGTTGAGTCTGATGTTAGAAGCGAATTTCGCTGAAGTCGCCTTTTTACGTCCGACGGCGAGCTGGGCGCTCAAAATTCACGTTTTGCTGTCAATGCTGGCCTACAGCCTGCTGACTTTGGCGGCGGGGCAGGCAATTTTGCTGGCGGTGCAAGATCGGCATTTACATCAGCGCCAGCCGCGAGGGTTTATCCGCACCTTGCCGCCGTTGCAAACGATGGAAAGCCTGCTGTTTGAAATGATCGGCGCGGGTTTTGTGTTGCTGACGCTGGCGCTGTTGAGCGGGTTTGCCTTCCTTGAAAATATGTTTGCCCAACATTTAGTACACAAAACGGTGCTCTCAGTGCTGGCATGGCTGGTATTTGGCGGGCTATTAGTCGGACGGTTCCGCAATGGCTGGCGCGGAAAAACGGCGATTATTTGGACGTTGGGTGGCTTTGCCATTCTGATTTTGGCGTATTTCGGCACCAAGATCGTGCTGGAATTCATCGTGCAGCCGGGCTGAATCCAACATGAATCACGCGCAATTGTGGTTGACGACCGGAGCCGTGAGCGGCGGTTTAGCGGTGGCGCTGGGCGCATTCGGGGCACATGGCTTGAAAGCACGAGTGCCGCCAGACCTGCTCGCCAATTGGCTGACGGCAACGCAGTACTTGGGTTTACACGCGGCAGTGCTGCTGATTTGCGGCGTCATCCTGCTGCACCTGCCGACAGCGCGATTGGTCAACGCGGCTGGTTGGGCATTTTTGCTGGGCAACCTGATTTTCAGCGGCAGCTTGTTCGTGCTGACGCTCACCGGCATCCGTCAACTCGGCATGATCACGCCCATTGGTGGCGTGGCGCTGATTCTTGGTTGGATATTGCTGGCGCTGGGCGTTTGGCGCAGCACTGCGGCGCTAACCAACTGATGCGCGTTCCCCGCATTTTTGTAGATTTACCGCTGCGGGTGGGCGACACGGTGACGCTGCCGGCGGGTGCAACCCGTCATGTCACGCAGGTGTTGCGGCTGACGACTGATGCGCCGGTGCTGTTATTCAATGGCGACGGTTGCGATTATTCGGCACGGCTGCTGACCGCATCACGCGGAATGACGCAAGCCGTGCTGGATGCCGTGACCACGTCAGAACCGCTCGTCCCGCTGGAGATTCAATTGGCGCTGGGCGTGTCCAAAGGTGAGCGCATGGATTACGCGCTGCAAAAAGCGGTGGAACTGGGCGTGACACGGTTGATTCCGCTGTTCACGGCTCGCAGTCAGGTGCGGCTTGACGGTGAGCGGCTGGCGCGACGCTGGGAGCATTGGCGCGGAGTGGTGATTGGGGCATGTGAGCAATCGGGACGGCGGCGACTGCCGCAGCTTGATCCGGCAGTGCCGCTGGCGCAGTGGCTCGAGCAGTGGACAGATGGCGGTTATTTGCTTGATCCGTTGGCGGCGCAAGCCTTGACGGCTATTCCCGCTCCCGCTGCGTCCGTCACGTTACTGATTGGCCCAGAAGGCGGTTTGAATGCACACGAGCGTCAGCAGGTGTTTGAGCGCGGTTTACAAGGTGTTCATCTCGGACCGCGCATCTTACGGACGGAAACTGCGCCACTGGCGGCAATTGCAGTATTACAGGCGTTGTGGGGCGATTTTATTTAAGCGATACGCGAGCGCCAGCAAAATTACACCGCTCACGATCATCGGCAGCGTCAACAGTTGCCCCAGCGTGAACCAGTCCAACGCGAGATAACCGATGTGCGCATCGGGCAGGCGGACGAATTCCACACTGAAGCGAAAAGTGCCATAACCGACTAAAAATAAACCAGAAACTGCCATCATCGGACGCGGCTGGCGCGTGAACAACCACAGCAGCGCAAACAGCACGATCCCTTCTAAAATCGCCTCATATAACTGCGAGGCGTGTACCGGCGGACTCCACAGCGTGCCTGCGACCTGATCGCTGCACTGTTCTGGAAACTGAGCGCACGGCAGCCGCATTCCCCACGGTAATTCGGTGCGCTGTCCCCACAATTCCCCGTTGATAAAGTTACCAATTCTGCCCGCTAATAACCCCGGTGGCACCAGCGGCGCAACAAAATCAGCGACTTGGAAAAAGCGCAATTGATAGCGTCGCGCAAAAAATATCACTGCTACCAAAACGCCGATTAAACCGCCGTGAAATGACATCCCGCCTTCCCAAACTTTGAATACAGTCAACGGGTTATCAATAATCTGCGCGAAGCCATAAAACAGCATGTAGCCCAAACGTCCACCCACGATGGTGCCGATAACGCCGTAAAAAATCAGGTCATCTACCTGTTCGGTCGTCCAACCCAGTGCGGCGCTGCGCCACCGCGCCAGCATCCATGCCACACTGAAGCCAAAAAGATACATCAAACCGTACCAATGCACTTTGAGCGGGCCGAGCGCCAGCACGACGGGATCAATTTCAGGATAAGTCAGCATAAAGTTCTAAACATTAAATGCGGTGGTGAGAGAATGGAGAATTGGATACGCGCTCAATTTCCCAATTGCATTGTTCAATTAAAGTGGTCAGCAAACGATTGAAACGTTTACTTTCACAATCAGCCAGTTGAAAGCGTTGTCCGCTGCGCCAGCACTGTGCGGCGTCTTCAGCGATGAATTGAAAACCTTGCCGACAAAGTTCCCAGATTGCTTGTGCTTGTTTGGTGCTCATCATCCTTCTCCGGTGCAGAGGGCAGCGGATCAATCTGTTGCATAAAAGACAACTTTAGTGCCCGCGCCTGTTGTAAAAAATCATATTGTCCAGCAGTTGTCTTTAGCATAGTTCACCTAGCGCACGCGCAATGATTGATTTTTACCACACGCCGTCTTAACGGCAAATCAAAGAGTTACTTGAGCAGGGGCTGGATAGCGCCGCACCGAGGACGGCAGTTGCGCTTGCACCATTTCTGCAAAGGCTTCCAACGCTTGGCGACGTGGGAAGCTGCGCCGAAAGACTAAAGAAATCCGCCGAAAGGCGGCAGCTAATTCTAACGGTCGGATCACGATCCCGTTGTCTTGAAGCCAGTTGCCGCGCAGCGCCAGCGCCGGTACCAGCGTGCAGCCGAAGCCAGCCGCGACCAATTGCAGCAAGGTTTCCAAACTCGCGGCGCGTAAATCCGCCATCTCGCCATAAGTAGGGCGCTCGGCGAGGCGGCACACGTCCAGCACTTGATGGGTGAGGCAATGCCCGTCCGCCAGCAGCAGCAGATCAATGTGTTCCAAATCGGCGGCAGTGATGGTGGTGAGCGCGGCGAGCGAATGTTGTGGCGGATGCGCCAGCCAGAATGGTTCATCAAACAGCGGCAGGCTGACGAAGTCTGGCGTGTCCACCGGCGTTGCTAACAGCGCGGCATCAATATCGTGTCGCGCCAAGCGCAGCAGCAACGAGTCGGTGATTTCCTCTGATAACACCAGCCGCAGCTTGGGATAAGCGCGTTTTAAGGGGATTAAAATCAAAGGGATAAGATATGGACTCAAGGTCGGAATCGCGCCAATCCGCAGCGGACCGGCGAGCGGGTCTTGATGCGCCAGCGCCACCTGTTCAATGGCAGTGACCTGTTCCAGCGCCAGCCGCGCATGTGCCAGCACTGCTTCACCCACCGGCGTCACTTCGACTGAGCGATTGGTGCGTTCAAAAATGACCACGCCAAGCTGTTCTTCGAGCTTTTTAATCTGACCACTGAGCGTCGGCTGGCTGATAAAACAGCGCCGCGCCGCCCGTCCAAAATGGAGGGTTTCGGCGACGGCGAGGATGTATTTCAGATCGCGTACATTCATCGGCGCATGATAGCGGAACTTGCCGCTGTTTTAGGCGCAAAACCGCAACCAAACGGCTTGATTCCAGCGCAACGCTGCCCACATTTCCCCGCCAACTGATTCAGCATTCACTCAGGAATCCACGATGCAACACGACAAATTCACTGCCAAATTGCAGCAGGCGCTGGCCGCCGCGCAAAGCCTCGCCGTCGGACGCGATCACCAATTCATTGAACCGCTGCATCTGCTGCTGGCGCTGCTCGATCAAGACGGCGGCAGCGTGCGACCGCTGTTGGTGCAGGCGGGCGTCAACGTCAATCAACTGCGCTCGGCGCTCACCTCGGCGTTGCAACGGCTGCCGACCGTGCAGGGCAACGCTGGCGCAGTGCATCTCAGCAACGACTTGAATCGCTTGCTGAATGTGATCGACAAGCTGGCGCAGCAGCGCGGCGATCAGTTTTTATCGTCGGAGTTATTCGTGCTCGCGGCGCTGGAGGATCGCAGCGTGGTGGGCACCGCGCTGCGGGAGGCAGGTGCGAATAAAACCGCGTTAGAACAAGCAATTAGCGCCATGCGCGGCGGACAAGCCGTCAACGATCAGAATGCCGAGGAACAGCGTCAAGCGTTGGCGAAGTTCACCATTGATCTGACGGCGCGAGCCGAGCAGGGCAAGCTCGATCCCGTGATTGGGCGCGATGATGAAATTCGCCGCACAATTCAAGTATTGCAGCGGCGCACAAAAAATAATCCGGTTTTAATTGGGCTGCCGGGCGTGGGTAAAAGCGCAATTGTGGAAGGATTAGCGCAGCGGATTGTGAATGGCGAAGTTCCAGAAGGATTGAAAACAAAACGGCTGCTGGCGCTGGATATGGCAGCGTTAATTGCGGGAGCAAAGTTTCGCGGTGAATTCGAGGAACGCTTAAAAGCGGTGCTCAATGATATTGCGCGGCAAGAAGGGCAAATCATTTTATTTATTGATGAATTGCACACGATGGTTGGCGCGGGTAAAGCGGAAGGCGCAATGGATGCCGGCAATATGTTGAAACCGGCATTAGCGCGGGGTGAATTGCATTGCGTGGGCGCGACCACGTTGGATGAATACCGCAAATACATTGAAAAGGACGCTGCATTAGAGCGCCGCTTTCAAAAAGTCTTGGTGGATGCGCCGAATGTTGAGGATACAATTGCCATTTTGCGCGGCTTAAAAGAACGCTATGAAGTGCATCATGCCGTCGAAATTACTGATCCCGCGCTGGTGGCCGCCGCAGTATTATCTCATCGCTATATTGCGGATCGGCAATTGCCCGATAAGGCGATTGATTTGATTGATGAGGCGGCAGCGCAGATTCGGATGGAAATTGATTCGATGCCGGAAGAGATGGATAAACTGGATCGGCGTTTGATTCAGTTGAAGATTGAACGCGAGGCGGTGAAAAAAGAAAAGGATGAGGCATCGCGCAAACGGCTGACGGATTTAAAAGATCAGATTGAACGGCTGGAACGTGAGTTTGCTGAATTAAATCAGATTTGGACAGCAGAAAAAGCTGCGAGTCAGGGCACGGCAGCGATTAAAGAGGCGTTAGATCGCATTCGTTTAGAAATGGAAACCGCCCGCCGTGCTGGTGATTGGACGCGGATGTCTGAATTGCAATATGGGCGTATTCCTGAATTAGAACGACAATTAAATGCCGCCAATGCCGTTGGACAGAGTGATCATCGTTTATTGCGTACCAAGGTGACGGATGAGGAAATCGCGGAGATCGTCTCGAAATGGACGGGCATTCCGGTGGCGCGAATGGTAGAAGGAGAACGCGATAAATTGCTACGCATGGAAAGTGACATTGAGCGGCGCGTGATTGGACAAAAAGAGGCGGTACGCGCAGTGAGTGATGCGGTGCGCCGGTCGCGTGCAGGTTTATCCGATCCGGGGCGACCGCTGGGTTCATTTCTATTTCTCGGCCCGACTGGCGTGGGTAAAACTGAATTATGTAAAGCTCTGACGCGCTTTTTATTCGATACGGAAGAAGCGATGGTGCGGATTGATATGTCGGAGTTTATGGAGCGCCATTCGGTTGCACGGTTGATTGGTGCGCCGCCGGGCTATGTTGGCTATGAAGAAGGCGGTTATTTAACTGAGGCGATTCGTCGCCGTCCGTATAGTTTGATTTTATTGGATGAGGTTGAAAAAGCGCATTCGGATGTATTCAATATCTTGTTGCAAGTGTTGGATGATGGACGCTTAACGGATGGGCAAGGGCGGACGGTTGATTTTCGCAACACGGTGATTGTGATGACTTCAAATTTGGGGTCAAGCATTATTCAACAACAAGCTGGTGAGGCGAATTATGCGGCAATGAAAAACGCAGTGATGGATGAGGTGCGTTATACGTTTCGCCCGGAATTCATCAATCGCTTGGATGACATCGTGGTCTTTCATCCGTTGCAGCCAGCTCAGATTCGCGCAATTGCACAGATTCAAATTGAGACGTTGCAGCAGCGTTTAGCCGAACGGGATTTACAATTAGCGGTAAATGATGCGGCATTGGATCATCTTGGCAAGGCTGGATTTGATGCGGTTTATGGAGCGCGTCCATTAAAGCGGGCAATTCGGGCGCAATTGGAAAACCCGCTGGCGCAGGATATTTTGGCGGGTAAATTTATGCCCGGTGATTTCATTCAGGTGGGAGCGGAAGCGGGTGAATTAACATTGAGTCGTGGTGCGGCTCAATAAGGCGTGATGTCGGAAAGCTGGTGGCTGTGCCAGCCCAACCCGGCAATGGACATAATTGATTGAGTTGCTGAATAAATGCTGATCTGGACATTAGCGTTGCGCCCATGCTGCGCAAATGTTCAGTCTCCATTTGACAATCAATTAAACCAAAATCCCACGCGGCGAGTTGTTCACATAAATGAACCAACGCAATTTTGGAGGCATCGCTGGCGCGGCTAAACATGGATTCGCCAAAAAAAACGCGCCCCAGCGCAATACCATAAAGTCCGCCAATTAATTGTTGTTCGTGCCAAATTTCAATGGAATGCGCAAAGCCGCGATGATGCAGAGTTTCATACGCGGCAATCATGGCGGGTACCAGCCAAGTGTCACCGCTGGCGGTGCGGGGCGCGGCGCAGTGGCGGATCACGCGCTCAAAAGCGGTGTCAATGGTGATCTCAAATGGTGCGTGGCGGAGGCGTTTGGTGAGGCTGCGGGAGCGGTGAATCTGCGTGGGCACGAGCACCAAACGCGGATCGGGCGACCACCATAGAATCGGATCGCCGGGGTTGAACCAAGGAAAGATGCCGCGTCGGTAGGCATGGAGCAGCCGAGTGATGCTCAAGTCGCCACCGACTGCCAGCAAGCCGTTGGGGTTGGTGAGTGCTTGCTCAGGGTCGGGGAAGGCGGTGGGGTCGTTGGGATCGAGAAGCGTGAGCATGTTGTGGGGGGAAGTTGTCAGTGAGGCGCGTTAATGAATGGCGGTTATTTTTTAATCCGGCAATGAAAAAGAGTTGACAAGTAACAAGCAGCTTTTTTAGTTTTTCAACTGACAACTCAAAAAAACTACCCGCTCACTTCCAATGTTGCCGATGGGCGTTGTAAGAAATTCCCCTGCACATAATCTACTCCCGCCGTCCATAACACCGTTAATGATCGCGCATCTTCAACGCCAGTGACGACAGTTTTCACATTGAATTCGTGCGCTAAAGTGGCTAATGCGACCAGTCGCTGTTGTTTGGCGGGATCATCTGCCAGCCCTTGCGCAAAGCTCGAGTTTAATAACACATAATCCAGCGGCAAGTTTTGTAAAATCTGTTCTGGACGCGCCAGCATTCCAAAGCGTTTCACGGCCACCCGACATTTAATTTTTTTCAAGGTGTCGATTAAACGCGCCAGCGTTGCTAAATTGGGAGTGACGTTTTCCTCATAAAATTGAAAGGTCAACCAATTACCGCGCACATCAAATTCCCGTAAACAATCGCAAATCCACAAGACGATATTTGGATTCAAAAAGCTGTCAGTAGACACATTAAGAAATAAACTAATGCGTTGCCCCGCTTGCCGCTGTTCACCAATCACTTGAATAGCTGTCCGAATTGCCCACTTTTCAATCTCTTCTAATAACCCCGCTTGCGCTGCTGCTGCAATAATGTCTTGCGTTTCCAATGGCGGATCAAGTGCATCTAATAAACGCACCATGACGCTGTAATTTTCTTGATCGTCGCCCATTAAACTGATGATTGGTTGATACACCAATTGGAAATGCCCGTGTTGTAACGCTTGTTGGAGACGTCGCACGATTTGCGCATCTGCGGGCGCGTCACTGGCTGCCGCCGCTGCAAGCTGCACTGGGCTGGTTTCGGTGTACAAACACAGCCGATATGCCGCGTTGAGCACGTCCTCAGCCGCGCCAGCACGCTCCCGCACCACATAATGTCCCAGCGCACAATCCGGCGCCGCGTCCTCGGTTGCGCTGCCAAAACGCGGCAACCGCGCTACCACCAATAACCGATCCGCGATGGCTTGTGCTCCGGCGTCGCTGACCTCGTCAACCAGCACCACAAAACCATCGTCATCCAACCGTGCCCAAAATCCCCCTTCCGTCGCCACTCCCGCTGCTAATTGCGTCATCAATGCCGCTCGCTGCGCCAAGTGCTGCGTCAAGCCCAACTCGCGCAAACCGGCTTGTACCTCTGTTTTCAAACGTAAATAAAAGATCGCAAACGGTCGTTGCACGCGATGTTCGGCGTCCAGATGATCGCCAATTGCCGCCAACAGTTGTGGTAAACCGGGCACTGCCGCTGGCGTGTCACCGGCTGGCGCATCAGCCACCGCGACCGGAGGTGCCGCAGGCGCGAGTGCTGGCGCGGTGAGCGGATGCAGCAGCAAGCGCAAACACGGTTCTTGATCGACTTCAGCGGGTGCTGCCAGCAAACGAGCGTCAAATTGACTGGCATCCGCACGACAGCATTGCACCGTCAACTCAACGGGTTCTCCCAGCACATTCGCATCACCGCCGCGCAACAGCTCCCGAATTTGTTTGTGCTGGGCGGGAATAAACAAATCAAGAAAAGGGATAGATTGCAGTTCATCAAGATCGGGATAACCAAACAGCGCGAGATACGCGGGATTCGCATCCAGATGTAAACCATCTTGGACGAAAGCGACCCCGGCGCTGGTGACAGCGATCAGCTCACGGTCGCGCTGTTCACACAACCGCAGCCGCTGCTGCAAACCGGCAGCCTCGCGTCGCCGCTGTAACTCATTGAATTCACGCGCCACTGCCAATTTCAGATGCTCGTGATCGTGACGACGCAACAGATCGCGCACCCCGCTGCGGCGAATTTTGGCAAGATGCGCCGCGTGTTGCTCCGGCTCCTCCAACAACAACAACGGAATATCGCCCAACAACTTGCGATGCGCACTCAACACGCTATCCAAATCGATTTCGCGCTGATAACTGCAACACAGGATCAGATCGCAATCGCGCTGGGCAATCACCTCGGCGAGGCGTTCAGCGTGAGGCACGGTCACGCTGTTGGTGGCAATTCCGTCCTCACGCAGGGCACCGATCAACCGCTCGGCGTCACTCGCGTCGGAAGTAATGATAAGCAGGGTGGCGGTTTGCTTGTGCGCAGACATCTGGTGTGGCGGCGGAACCTAAATAATCACTGACCGGGATTATCGGCTTTTGCGTCCAGTGAGGAAATAATTTTACGGCGGCGAGCGCGATGCGAAGCGCAATTGTCCGCCGTAACGGACACCTTGCGCAATAGCGTCATTACAAAAAATGCGCATTGAATACGCAATAAAAAAGCCCACACATGCGGGCTTTTTTCATTCAACTATTCCAGCACTGTTATTT
>DYNM01000107.1 GCA_020721065.1 Thiocystis violascens
ATGCCAAAACTCAAGTCATGGCTTTTAATGTCGCGCAAATATCGTGCCTGATTTGTCCCGCGCCCTTTAATCGTCATGCGCGGGGTGCGAATGCTGAACGCATCCGGAGCCTGATCTTCAACCGGGTCTTCGACGTGATCGCCAAATCCGCTTTCCACCAGAGCAAGATGAATGCTGTTGCCATTGACCACCGAGTTCTCGGTTTGTGCGTACAAGCGGGTCAACAGGCCGAGCGTGACCGCCACCGCATCTTCGGGGCCAATCACCTGAAAATCAAAGCCGCGATGATTGATTTCCACGCCCAAACGGCGCTCCAACATGCGCAAATGACCATCCAGCGGGCCGCAAAGATGGGCAAGGCGCAGATTGTCCTGGGGCGTGAGCGCAAAGGCGCGGGTTTGAATGGAAGTGCTCAAGGCGTATTTTTACAAAAATGAAGACCCGCATCATGCGGCGGGGCAAGGTTAAATTCAACCGCCGGGTATCATGCTCATGGATGGGAAGGCGGCGCGTCGCTGTCGGCGGACTGCGCCAGCCGCGTGATATAAGCCGCAAAATCAGGGTCTTCGCCGCACACCAATTCAGGCAAAATGCGGCGAAAATCCTCACGCTGACACCATTCACGCATGTAATCCTCCCACGAGTGCCAAAGGCGGCGCTGCTTTTCGTTCATGTCATCTTCATACGCCAGAAGATAGGCGCGCTCAAACAGCGAAATCAGCATGTCGAAAATTACCCGCTTACGCTCAAGCTGCTCCGCATTGAGATTGGTCACGGCGGTTTTAACACGTAGTTGCAGGTCGGAGTTGTCGATCACCACCTTCAAAAAGTCGATATACGCATCCGACAATTGCTGCCAGATCGCCTCTTCCTCATTGGCGCGCTCTTTGCGGTGTTCAAAAATGAAGAACGCCAGCGCCATCGGCAAGCCAACGACAGTCACAATGTAGGACAAGAGTTCCCATATCTCGGTGCTCATACGGATTCGATGCGACTCAAAGTGCGGTAGGTAAAAGCATAGCAGTACGGCAGTGATTTGCGGGGGGGGGGCTGCGC
>DYNM01000021.1 GCA_020721065.1 Thiocystis violascens
CAGTTGGTACAGGTGCAGCTTTTTCAATCACGGGCGCAGCCACGATTTCAATTGGTTCAATCTCAATTGCCGGTGCAGTTTGAATTGTCGGTTGAATCGGCGCAGTTGGTGCTGGCGCAGCTTTTTCAAGCACCGGCGCTGCGACGATTTCAATCGGTTCAATCTCAGTTGTCGGTGCAGTTTGAATTGTCGGTTGAATCGGCGCAGTTGGCGCTGGCGCAGCTTTTTCAATCACTGGCGCTGCGACCGTTTCAATCGGATCAATCTCAATTGCTGGTGCAGCTTGAATTGTCGGTTGAATCGGCGCAGTTGGTGCTGGTGCAGCCTTTTCAATCACGGGCGCTGCGACGATTTCAATTGGTTCAATCTCAATTGCTGGTGCAGCTTGAATTGTTGGTTGAATCGACGCAGCTGGCGCTGGCGCAGCTTTTTCAATTACCGGCGCAGCCACGATTTCAATTGGTTCAATCTCAATTGCTGGTGCAGTTTGAATTATCGGTTGAATCGGCGCAGTTGGCGCTGACGCAGCCTTTTCAAGCACTGGCGCTGCGACCGTTTCAATCGGATCAATATCAATTGCTGGTGCAGCTTGAATTGTCGGTTGAATCGGCGCAGTTGGCGCTGGCGCAGCTTTTTCAATCACTGACGCTGCGACCGTTTCAATCGGATCAATTTCAATTGCCGCTGCAGCTTGAATTGTCGGTTGAATCGGCGCAGTTGGTGTTGGCGCAGCCTTTTCAAAAACCGGCGCTGCGGATATTTCAATCGGTTCAATCTCAATTGCCGGTGCAGTTTGAATTATCGGTTGAGTCGGCGCAGTTGGCGCTGGCGCAGCTTTTTCAATCACTGACGCTGCGACCGTTTCAATCGGATCAATTTCAATTGCCGCTGCAGTTTGAATTATCGGTTGAGTCGGCGCTGGCGCAGCCTTTTCAGTCACCATCGCAGCCACAATTTCAATTGGATCAATCTCAATTACTGGTGCAGCTTGAATTACCGGTTGCAGCGGCGCAGTTGGTACAGGTGCAGCCTTTTCAAGCACTGGCGCTGCGACCGTTTCAATCGGATCAATTTCAATTGCTGGTGCAGTTTGAATTGTTGTTTGAATCGGTGCAGTTGGTGCTGGTGCAGCTTTTTCAATCACGGGCGCTGCGACTATTTCAATCGGATCAATCTCAATTACCGATGCAGTTTGAGTTATTGGTTGCGGCGGCGCAGTTGGTGCTGGTGCAGCTTTTTCAATCACGGGCGCTGCGACTATTTCAATTGGTTCAATCTCAATTGCTGGTGCAGTTTGAATAGTCGGTTGAGTCGGCGCAGTTGGTGCTGGTGCAGCTTTTTCAATCACGGGCGCTGCGACGATTTCAATCGGATCAATCTCAATTTCCGGTGCAGTTTGAATTGTTGGTTGAGTTGGCGCAGTTGGTGCTGGTGCAGCTTTTTCAATCACGGGCGCTGCGACGATTTCAATTGGTTCAATCTCAATTGCTGGTGCAGTTTGAGTTGTTGGTTGAATCGGCGCAGTTGGTGCTGGTGCAGCTTTTTCAATCACGGGCGCTGCGACGATTTCAATCGGATCAATCTCAATTACCGGTGCAGTTTGAATTGTTGGTTGAGTTGGCGCAGTTGGTGCTGGTACAGCTTTTTCAAGCACCGGCTCTGCGACTATTTCAATCGGATCAATCTCAATTTCCGGTGCAGTTTGAATTGTTGGTTGAGTTGGCGCAGTTGGTGCTGGTACAGCTTTTTCAAGCACCGGCTCTGCGACTATTTCAATTGGTTCAATCTCAATTGCTGGTGCAGTTTGAATAGTCGGTTGAGTCAGCGCAGTTGGTGCTGGTACAGCTTTTTCAAGCACCGGTGCTGCGACTATTTCAATTGGTTCAATCTCAATTGTCGGTGCAGCTTGAATTGTCGGTTGAAGCGGCGCAGTTGGTGCTGGCGCAGCTTTTTCAAACACCGGTGCTGCGACCATTTCAATCGGATCAATCTCAATTACCGGTGCAGTTTGAATTGTTGGTTGAGTTGGCGCAGTTGGTGCTGGTACAGCTTTTTCAAGCACCGGCTCTGCGACTATTTCAATTGGTTCAATCTCAATTGCTGGTGCAGTTTGAATAGTCGGTTGAGTCAGCGCAGTTGGTGCTGGTGCAGCTTTTTCAATCACTGGTGCTGCGACTATTTCAATTGGTTCAATCTCAATTGCTGGTGCAGTTTGAATAGTCGGTTGAGTCAGCGCAGTTGGTGCTGGTACAGCTTTTTCAAGCACCGGTGCTGCGACGATTTCAATTGGTTCAATCTCAATTGCTGGTGCAGTTTGAATAGTCGGTTGAGTCAGCGCAGTTGGTGCTGGTACAGCTTTTTCAAGCACCGGTGCTGCGACGATTTCAATCGGTTCAATCTCAACTATCGGTGCAGTTTGAATTGTCGGTTGAGTCGGCGCAGTTGGTGCTGGTGCAGCTTTTTCAATCACTGGCGCTGCGACGATTTCAATCGGTTCAATCTCAACTATCGGTGCAGTTTGAATTGTCGGTTGAGTCGGCGCAGTTGGTGCTGGTGCAGCCTTTTCAATCACTGGCGCTGCGACGATTTCAATTGGTTCAATCTCAATTGCCGGTGCAGTTTGAATTATCGGTTGAATCGGCGCAGTTGGTGTTGGCGCAGCCTTTTCAATCACTGGCGCTGCGACGATTTCAATCGGATCAATATCAATTGCCGGTGCAGTTTGAATTGTTGGTTGAATCGGCGCAGTTGGTGCTGGTGCAGCCTTTTCAATCACTGACGCTGCGACCGTTTCAATCGGTTCAATCTCAATTGCTGGTGCAGTTTGAATTGTTGTTTGCAACGGCGCAGCTTTTTCAATCACGGGCGCTGCCACGATTTCAATTGGTTCAATCTCAACTACCGGTGCAGTTTGAATTGTCGGTTGAATCGGCGTAGCTGGCGCGGGCGCAGCTTTTTCAAACACCGGCGCGGCGACCGTTTCAATCGGTTCAATCTCAACTACCGGTGCAGTTTGAATTGTCGGTTGAATCGGCGTAGCTGGCGCGGGCGCAGCTTTTTCAAGCATCGGCGCTGCGACGATTTCAATCGGTTCAATTTCAATTTCTGGTGCAGTTTGAATCGTTGGTTGCAGCGGCACAGTTGGCGCAGGCGCAGCTTTTTCAATCACTGGCGCTGCAACGATTTCAATCGGTTCAATTTCAATTGCCGGTGCAGTTTGAATTATCGGTTGAGTCGGCGCAGTTGGTGCTGGCGCAGCCTTTTCAATCACGGGTGCTGCGACGATTTCAATCGGATTAATTTCAATTGCTGGTGCAGTTTGAATTATCGTTTTAATCGGCGCAGTTGGTGCTGGTGCAGCCTTTTCAAGCACTGGCGCTGCGACGATTTCAATTGGATCAATCTCAATTGCCGGTGCAGTTTGAATTGTCGGTTGAGTCGGCGCGGTTGGTACTGGCGCAGCCTTTTCAATCACTGGAGCTGCGACCGTTTCAATCGGATCAATCTCAATTGCCGGTGCAGTTTGAATTATCGGTTGAATCGGCGCAGTTGGTGTTGGCGCAGCCTTTTCAATCACTGGCGCTGCGACGATTTCAATCGGATCAATCTCAATTGCCGGTGCAGCTTGAATTGTCGGTTGAATCGGCGTAGCTGGTGCTGGCGCAGCTTTTTCAAGCACCGGTGCTGCGACGATTTCAATTGGTTCAATCTCAATTTCCGGTGCAGTTTGAATTGTCGGTTGAATCGGCGTAGCTGGCGCGGGCGCAGCTTTTTCAAGCATCGGCGCTGCGACGATTTCAATCGGTTCAATTTCAATTGCCGGTGCAGTTTGAATTATCGGTTGAGTCGGCGCAGTTGGTGCTGGTGCAGCCTTTTCAATCACGGGCGCTGCGGCTATTTCAATCGGTTCAATCTCAATTGCCGGTGCAGTTTTAATTGTCGGTTGCAGCGGCGTAGTTGGCGCAGAGGGTGCAGCTTTTTCAATCACGGGCGTTGCGACGATTTCAATCGGTTCAATCTCAATTGCCGGTGCAGTTTGAATTATCGGTTGAGTCGGCGCAGTTGGTGCTGGCGCAGCCTTTTCAGTCACTGGCGCTGCGACGATTTCAATTGGATCGATCTCAATTTCCGGTGCAACTTGAATTGCCGGTTGCAGCGGCGTAGTTGGTGCTGGCGCAGCTTTTTCAAGCACCGGCGCGGCGACCGTTTCAATCGGATCAATCTCAATTGCCGGTGCAGTTTGAATTATCGGTTGAATCGGCGCAGTTGGTGTTGGCGCAGCCTTTTCAATCACTGGCGCTGCGCCGATTTCAATTGGATCAATCTCAGTTGTCGGTGCAGTTTGAATTGTTGTTTGAATCGGCGCTGGTGCAGCTTTTTCAAGCACCGGCGCTGCGGCTATTTCAATCGGTTCAATCTCAATTGCCGGTGTAGTTTGAATTGTTGGTTGAAGCGGCGCAGTTGGTGCTGGCGCAGCTTTTTCAATCACTGGCGCTGCGACGATTTCAATTGGATCAATCTCAATTGCCGGTTGAATCGGCGCAGTTGGTGCTGGCGCAGCTTTTTCAATCACTGGCGCTGCGACGATTTCAATCGGATCAATCTCAATTTCCGGTGCAGCTTTAATCTTTGGTTGCAGCGGCGTAGCTGGCACGGGCGCAGCTTTTTCAATCACCGGCGCAGCCACGATTGCAATCGGATCAATCTCAATTACCGGTGCAGCTTGAATTGTCGGTTGAATTGGCGCAGCTGATGCGGATTTTTCAATCACTGGCGCTGCGACGATTTCAATCGGTTCAATCTCAACTGTCGGTGCAGCTTGAATTGTCGGTTGAATCGGCGCAGTTGGCGCTGGTGCAGCTTTTTCAAGCACCGGCGCTGCGACGATTTCAATTGGTTCAATCTCAACTGTCGGTGCAGCTTGAATTGTCGTTTGAATCGGCGCAGTTGGTGCTGGTGCAGCTTTTTCAAGCACCGGCGCTGCGACGATTTCAATCGGTTCAATCTTAATTGCTGGTGCAGTTTTAGGCTTTGTTGTGGCAGCAATTGCGGCAAGTCTATTCGCTAAATCAGTAATTGAGTTAGGCATCACTAATTCAGGAGTTGGTGTTGATTGTGGTGATAATTGAATGGCTGGTTTTTCAATTCCAGTATTCAGCAACTCAGCAATCGCTGACGCAACCGGCGTGGGAATTTTATTCGCTGTCTCCGCCGGACGCGCCAGCTCCGGTGACGATTTTTGCGGCAACGGCGCGAGAGTCGCATCCGCCAAAAAATTGACAGATTCGGAATCCGCCGCGCTCACATCCACTTTTGCTGCCGCGACCGGACTTGATGGTGCAACCGATAAAACAAAAGATTCTGGTAACTGTTGAGATTGACTGACTTTTTCAGATAGTTTGGCGGGAGCAGGTGGCACGTTGGCAATAATTGGAACCGTCGCATCATTCGCTGCGGCAGCGTCAACATCCGCTTTTACTACCGGCGCAGGTGCCGCGACCGGGATTGATGGCGCAAGTGGCAACACAAAAGATTCCGGTAATTCCTGAGATTTGCTTGTTTTTTCAACAGGTTTGGTGGGAGCGGGTGGCGCGTTGGTAATCACCGGAACAATCTCAGTAGCGTCCACATTCGGCGTTGCGACCGGCTCCGGCTCCAATTGCAGCACCGGAATTGGCGGCGCAAGCGGCGGAATAACCGCTGGTTCTGACCAACTGACCGGCACCGCCGATTCCAGCAACCGCTGCAATAACTCGTTCGCCTCATCATCTTCGGAGGGTTCGTCAACCGCCGCTGACACCTCCGCCACATCAGGAGCAACCGCAGCAGCCACATCATTTGCCACCATCGGCACCGAATCCGGCGTAGCTTGAACGGGAGCAGCGTCTGAAGTCGTGATCGCCACCGGTGGAGATGGAGCCGTCGTTTCTAATGGCGTGATTGGCGTTGGTGCCACCGCCGCTGCGGGTGGTGTCAACATCAGCGCCTGTTGCAACAGCGCCCGCCCCGACAGCGCCGCAATTTGCGCCGGATCGCTGCCCGCCGCCGTCAACGCATCTTTCAAACGCAGTTCAAAAGTGGCGATGAACTCGCTCGGATCGGTCGCGCCAGCACCATCTAACGTCGGAAAATTGCCGCCAAGCAATTGCAACAACGCGCCCGTGGAGCTGGGAACAAGTGTGCTGGATTGGATCATCACCCACCTACTGGCATGTTATGCCGAGTCATCAACGGACTTTTGAAACGCTTGGCGCGTCACCCACAAATCCTGCTCAAACTGTTGTTTCCGCACATCAAGCCTGCTCTCCACCTTCTGCCGCCGTTCAATCAACTTCTCCAGCGACAAACTCGCTTGATGCAGCTCCAACCACGCCGAACGCGCCTTTTCTACCTGCGCGTTCACCGCCACCACTCGCGCCTCCTGCTGCTGCAACGCCCCGCGCAACTGCTGCTGTAACAGCGCGATTTGCTTCAGAATTCGCGCATCATTGGGCAAATTGCTGTGGAAATAATGGCTTTGATATTCCTCCAACAAATCGCGCTGCTGCTCGGCTTTGTGCAAATCCGACAGCCGCTGTCCCAGCACCACCGCTCCCTCATTTTCCTGCGCTTCCCGAATCCGCAGCAGGCGTTGAAACCGTTTGATGGCCTGACTGCTCATCGCCGCTCCGCTCCCGTCGGCATATTCAGCAACGTGCATAATTCTTGCCGAGCTTGCACAAAACTGGCGGCATCAGTGCGGTTCTGGCTGAGATATGCCTCCAAACGCGGATTCATTTGCACCGCCTCATCCAACTGCGGATCAGCGCCTTTGCGATACGCGCCCACCGCAATCAAATCGCGGTTGCGGGTGTAGGTCGCCAGCAAACCGCGAAAGCGATACGCAGCGCGTTGATGTTCTGGCGTCACCACCGCGCTCATCACCCGCGACACCGAAGCGTTGACATCAATCGCCGGATACCGCCCTGTTTCGGCGATGTCGCGTGACAGCACGACATGCCCATCAAGAATGGCGCGAGCGGAATCAACAATCGGATCATTTTGATCGTCGCCTTCCGCCAACACGGTATAAAACGCCGTGATCGAACCGCCGCCCTGATCGCCGTTGCCAGCGCGTTCCACCAACTGCGGCAGCCGCGCAAACACTGACGCGGAATAACCTTTGGTGGCCGGCGGCTCGCCAATCGCCATCGCAATCTCCCGCGCTCCCTGCGCAAATCGCGTCAACGAATCCATCAACAGCAGCACGTTCAAACCGCGATCTCGAAAATACTCGGCAATCGTGGTTGACACCCACGCGCCGTGCTGGCGCAGCAGCGGCGATTGATCGGCAGGCACGGCAACAACTACCGTGCGCCGGCGCGATTCGTCATCCAAAATTTCCGTAATAAATTCATTCACTTCACGTCCGCGTTCGCCGATCAGACCGACCACGATCACATCCGCTTCCGTGTGTTTGGTCATCATCCCCAGCAACACGCTTTTGCCGACGCCGCTGCCAGCAAACAGCCCAATCCGCTGTCCGCGCCCAATCGACAGCAGCCCGTTGAGAGCGCGGATGCCGACATCCAGCACCGTGCGCACCGGCGCTCGCGTCAACGGATTGATCGGTCGCCCTTCAATCGGCACCAATTCCTGCGTGCGCAGCGGACCGCCGCCGTCCAGCGGTTTACCCAGCGCATCCAGCACCCGCCCGAGCAGTTCCGGGCCAACGGGAATCCGGCGAGTTTGTTCCAGCGGCTCAATCCGCGCACCGGGGATCAAACCTTCTAACTTCGTCTCCGGCATTAAAAACGTGCGTTCACCCTGAAATCCCACCACTTCTGCCGCCAACTGGGTGCCGTGAACGGTATGAATCGCAGCGCGTCCACCGACCGGCAAACGAATCCCTTCCGCCTCCAGCGTCATGCCCACCATCCGCGACAGCCGACCTTCGGGCTGCGGTTCGGGCACGGTTTCAACGCGCTGCCGGGATTGCGCCAGCCGTTCGCGCAGCCCTTGCGTCAACTGCCGCGAACCTTCTTCTTGTAAATCACGAATGACATCAGTCATTAACTACTCCGGGGAGCGGCGGGAGCGCTGGTGAGGACGTTGGCGTTGGAGCGGCGGCTGGTGGCGCAAGTTCGCCCCAGATGGCATCAATCGCTTGCTGGAGGCGGGTTTCGAGAGTGGCGTCGATGCGACTGGGGCCGCTTTGTACCACGCAGCCGCCGCGTTCAATTGCCTGATCTGGCAGCCAAATCATCGTTTCATCAAGCGCGTGGGCATAAGCCTCCAGCATCACTTGATCGTCGGGATGAATATGAATGCGCAGCGGATGATGACGGGAAGGTAATTGCGTCAGTGCTTGCCGCAAGACTGACACGATCAACTCAGGATGTTGCTGTAATTCTTCCATGATCACGCGCCGCGCCAAGGTCGTGACTAGCAACAACAATTCTGGCTCCAGCGCGTCGGCGGAATCCGCCAGCGGATCGGCGAGCGCGTGAGCGATGTTTTCGAGTGCGCCGACGGCGATTTTGAGCATCGCCTCTTGCTCGGTGCGAAAGTCCAACTCACGCTGCTGGCGCGTCCGTTGTTCCTCATGCGCCAACTGCGTGGCTAACTCACGTCCGGCGTCATAACCGGCTTGATAACCATCTTGATAACCCGCTTCAGCGCCAGCATGACGCGCCGCTTCTTCAATGGCAGCAATTTCCGCTGGTGTGGGCAGCGGAATGACCGGCTCTGGAGGTGATTCATCATCCTCTTCGATGATGTCTAAAAACACATCAGGCAAACTGACATCGGGTGGGTCCCACAGCCGAACATCAGCGCAAAAGGATGGGCCTGCCAGAGTGAGGATGCGGTTCACAACATGGTTTCTCCGCCTTTACCACCGAGCACGATTTCACCGCTTTCGGCCAGACGACGGGCAACGGCGAGAATTTCTTTTTGCGCGGCCTCAACATCGCTCAGGCGTACCGGCCCCTTGCTGTCAAGGTCATCACGCAGCGCCTCGGCGGCGCGTTTGGACATATTGCGGAAGATTTTGTCTTTCAAATCCTCTTCCGCCCCCTTCATCGCTGTGACCAGCACATCGGTTGAGATTTCGCGCATCAGCGTTTGCAGACCGCGATCATCAACATCAATCAGGCTGGCGAAGACGAACATCAATTCTTGAATCCGCGTGGCGACGCCTTCGTCCACTTGGACGATGCCTTCCATGACCACTGCTTCTTTTGAAGAATCCATCAAATTCATAATGTTAGCAGCCATCTTGATGCCGCCAACCATGGACGATTTGGCGGTGTTTTTGCCGGAAAGCTGGCGCTCTAACACTTCATCGAGTTCCTGCAACGCGGCGGGTTGGACGCCGTCCAGTGTGGCGATGCGCAAAATCAAATCTGACTGCACCCGGTCGGGCAGATATGACAGAGTTTCGGCAGATTGATCCGGGTCTAAATGGGACAGCACGATGGCGACGATCTGCGGATGTTCGTTGCGGATCATTTCAGCGATGGCACGCGGATCAAGCCATTTCAGTGCTTCCAAGCCTTTGGAGTTGCGCCCCAACAAGATGCGATCAATCAACCCTTCGGCTTTATCTTCGCCGAGTGCTTGGCGCAACACGCGGCGCACATAATCATCCGCGCCGATGCCAAACGAGGTTTGATCGTGAATGACATCAAGGAATTGTTGCAGCACATAGCTGATGTCGTTGCGCGAGATGCGTTCCAGCGACGCCATCGCGGTGCCGATTTTCTGCACCTCTTTGGGTCCCATGTGCCGCAGCAATTCGGCGGCGGAATCTTCACCGAGCACCATCAAAAAGATCGCGGTGCGTTCGGTGCCGGTGAAGCGCGACGGGTCAGTTGATTTGGGTTTTGCCTCAGCCATTTATTCAGCCATCCACAGTTTCAACACTTGCGCCACCCGTTTAGGGTCTTCGTGTACCAGCTCACGAATGGCATCTAAATCCATCTGTTGTTGTTCGACTTCTTTCGTGGTTGCCAGCGCCAACTTCGCTCCGGTGAGTTCAGTTTTCTTCTCGCTGCCATCGGTTAATGCCGCCATCGCTGCTCCCTCTTCACTCAGCGCCAAAAGCTCTTCTTCAGTCATGTTTTCATCAAACTCGCGTCCTTCTGCCAAGGCTTGGGCGCGGGCAGCAGCGAGACGCTCATCACGTTCATCATCCGGTCCGGTCAACTGCGCGACGGGTTCGGGTTCAGGTGGTTTTGGTAACAACTGCCGCAGCGCGGGACGGACGACGGTCAACAGCACCAGCAACGCCAGAATCATGCCGCCAACGACCTTGACCAGCTCCAAAAACCAAGGCTCTGACCAAAATGGCGTGGCATCTTCGGTCAACGTGTCGGGCACGAAAGAGGCAGAGCTGACGCTCAATTGATCGCCGCGTTTGTCACTAAAACCAATCGCGCCGCGCACCAGCGCCCGAATGCTTTCGAGTTCCGCCTCACTCCGCGCCACCCGCACTACTTCGCCTTGATCATTGGTTTGATCTTGAAAATCAACGACAACTGCGGTGGACAGACGGCGGATGCCGCCCGGTGTTTCCTGAATGTGCGAGACGCTGCGATCCACTTCATAGTTGCGCGTCATCTGCTGACTGCGGCTGCTAGGCAACTGTTGATTATTCGCGCCAGCTTGTTGTTGATTACCCACTGCGCCGCCAGCGGGCGGTTGATTGGTCAACGCGCCGGGAATACCGCCAATTGCTGCTTCAGCGCCGGTTTTTTCTTCTTCATTACTTTGTTCAGAACGAATTGCAGTGCGGTCGGGATCAAAGGTTTCTTGTGTCCGCTCCACGCGAGCAAAATCCAGTTCTGCTGCGACCTGCACCCGCACCCGATTCCGCCCCACGATGGGCGTCAACAGCGCCTGCACCCGTTCTACAAAACCGGCTTCGACGCGATGGGTATAGTTTAGATGGTCAAGTGACAACCCCGCGTTTTTGTCCTCTTTGCCATCCGAGGTAAGCAAACGCCCGGTTTGATCAACCACCGTCACCCGTGCGGGTAGCAGTTCCGGCACGCTTGACGACACCAGATGGACGATGGCACCGACCTGCGCCTCGGTGAGTTCTTGGTTATTGCGCAAATGCACGACGACCGATGCGGTGGGCGGAGTGCGGTCACGAACAAAGACCGAACGCTCGGCTTGCGCCAGATGGACGCGGGCGTGTTCCACTGGTTCCAGCGCCGCCACTGATCGCGCCAGCTCGCCTTCCAAAGCGCGTTGATGACGCGCTCCTTCAATCAGGCGGCTGCTGCCAAAGCCAGAAGTTTCTTGCAGCAATTCAAAGCCGGTATCGGTCGTTTTTGGCAAGCCTTGCCCCGCCAGCAACAAGCGCGTTTCTGCGATTTTGGCTTCGGGGATTTCAATACGTCCGCTGGCGGAATCGACTTGATACGGCACCTTCATGGCCGTGAGCGCCTGCATCACTTCAGCGGCTTGTGCCCCTTCAATCTGCGCAAACAGCGGCGCATAAGTCGGACGCAGCGCCCAGTACAAAATGGCTGCCGTGACCACCAATCCACCTGCCAAGATGCTGATGAGCGCAATCTGACGTCCCACCGGCAATTCGTTGAAATTGCTCATGCTGGTGGAAAGCGCGGTGGACAATGACGAGGACATGGCGGGGTATTCCGATTAGCGGGAGAAGGCGATCAGGTTTAGACCTGCATACTCATCACTTCTTGATAGGCAGTGAGCAAGCGATTGCGCACCTGCGTGATGGCTTCAAACGCAATGCTGGAGCGATTCATCGCCAGCATCACCTGCGGCAGGCTCACTTGGTCATCACCGAGTTCAAATTGGGTTTGCAACGTGTTGGCCTGCTGCTGTTCGGTATTGACCGAGCGCACGGCGTCTTTCAACTTGGTGGCAAAATCGTCTCCCGCTGAGAAGTGACTTAATTCGCCAAGCGCCGCAGTAGGCGATGTCTCGCTGCTTTCAGAAGTTTGGAGGCGGCTGATTTGCGGTGACAACACCGTGTTGAGACTGAGTGAATTCATGTGTTTCTCCGGCGCAGGACATGAGTGGCGGCGCGTCAAATAAGCGCCCGGCGACATACCGTTGCTTCCGGCAGTGCAAAATCAATGCCGCTGTAATGAGTTGTCAGGCGGCAGTTGTCAGTTGTCGGTGACACCGACGGTTTTTACTGACAACCGCCACCTGACAACTGTCAACTGTGTTGCCGATACAGCGTTAAAACTGGGTGATTGTGGGCGGCGTCAAACAGATGGCGGCAACAACAGTGCCGCTAATCACCTGTTTTATTTGATGCTTTGTAATGGAAGTGATGATGCAGCGGTGGCGGTGACGAGATGTTGACGCTGGCGCGGCATCTGCGCTAGACAGAAAAGTCGTCAGCACTATCAACGCCATCGCGGTCAAGCCCGAATTTGCGCATCCGTTCCACCAGCGTGGTGCGGCGCATTCCTAAACGACGGGCGGCGCGAGCGACGACCTGCCCGTGTTGTTCCAAAGCAGTGATGATCATATTGCGTTCTAAATCATTGAGATATTCGCGCAGTTCGACGCCTTCGGGGGGCAATAACGGGGTGACGTGAGCGGCAGGATGCGGATGCAATTCTTGGATATGCGCAAGGGGTAAGAGTGCGAGTTGGGGGGGGCGAAACCGCGTGGGCAATTGCGCCAAATCGACCAGCGCGTTGGGATACATAATTGCTAATTGTTCCAACAGGTTAGCGAGTTCACGGATATTGCCCGGCCAGGGGTGGGTTTCGAGATGAGTGAGGACGGCGGGAGTGAGATGCGCAGGCTGGACGCCCTGTTCACGCAGCCGCGTTTCCAAGGTGTTAATCAACAGTGGAATATCGCTTTGGCGCTCGCGCAGCGAGGGCAGTTCAATCGGGAACACGTTGAGACGAAAGAATAAATCTTGGCGGAAGCTGCCGCTGCTGACGGCGGTTTCTAAATCGCGGTGCGTGGCGGAAATGATACGAGCGTTGGTTTGCAGTGATTTATTGGAGCCAACCCGTTCAAACGTCCGTTCTTGCAATACGCGCAGCAGTTTGACCTGCATCGGCAGCGGCATGTCGCCGATTTCGTCGAGAAAGAGCACGCCATCTTCGGCGAGTTCAAAACGTCCGGCGCGAGCGGTGAACGCGCCGGTAAATGCGCCTTTTTCGTGCCCAAACAGCTCACTTTCCAGCAAATCCGGTGGAATCGCGCCGCAGTTGACGGCAACAAACGGTTTGCTTTGTCGCGCTGAGGCGGCGTGAATGGCGCGGGCAACGACTTCTTTGCCGGAGCCGGTTTCGCCGAGAATGAGCACGGTGGCGTCGGTTTTGGCGACCTGTTCGATCAGCCGTTTAACCAGCAACATCGTGGGATGCTGCCCAACGAGTTCCATATCAGCAGGGGCGATGGTGCATTCACAATGCAGCCAGTGCAGGATTTGCATGACTTGCCCGGGGACGAGGGGCGCATCAATTTGAATGACGCTGGCAGGCAAGCTGTAGGACGCGATGTCACTCAGTTGGCAGATCACGGGGAGAGCGTTGCTGTAGGTGGTCAACCAGTTTTTGAGGTTGGCAGCGGGAGCGCACAGCCACAGTGCTTGCAGTTCGGCGGGTGGGACAAGGGGCAACTGCGCCAGCTCGCAAACATTGCACCCGAGAAATTCCAAAATATGGCGCGTCGCGGTGCCTGCATGTGCATGATTGAAAAGACCAATGTGCATCACCGCCACCCATCCCCTGTGCCCGGCATCTTGATGATCGTGCCGTGTTGTTTATAAAGCGTTATTAAATTGGGCTGGAGTGGCAGTTGTGGCACATGACGCCTCATCAGTCGCTTCAGAACCCTGTAAGCGCCGCCGTGCGACCTCGCGTCGGTGTAGACGAAACACCCAGCGCCGTAACACTTCCCCCAACCCATACTCCGGGCAACGCCACCGCGCTCCGCAGTGCGCACCCTGCTGCTGCCAATCGTTGATCTCTAACACCAACGGCTGTGCAAGCCAGGGACAGGGATAAATGGCAAGGCGGGTGCAGTCGCTCGGCAGCACTGCGGCAGGGAGCACAATGCCCTCGCTACTGAGAAATAACGGCACGCAAGGCGGAAGTTGATTGACTAACAGCGTCGTGACCAAATCCATCAATAAATCGAGTTTAAGCTCTAACCGTACCAGTTCTGGCGGCGCGGGGTCATCCGCACCCCGCGTCGGTTCAGCCTCCAAAACGGCGATGGCATCGAGCAAACGGGCGGCGACATCGGGCGTGGTTGGTGGACGGTCGCTCGCTGCGAGCGGTAATTCCAACGTCACGGTCAAGCCCTCGCCAAGGATATTGCGCCAATCCTGCATTGTGAATTGCCTTATTTAAGTTGATCAATACGATGACAACGCGCTCAGTTAAGTTTTATTTCACAACTAACGCTGCGCGAGTTGTACCAAAATAATATAATAGCAAGGAACAACTTTTATCATTATTTATAACCAGCTTTAATCACACTTAATGTATTAAAAAGCGTGTTGTGATCATCCGCATTTTATCTAGTATTAGGAGTGACGCAGTTGCAAAAAGTTGTCAGTTGGCGATTGTCAGTAAAAAGCACAGTTATCACTGGTAACTAAAACAATAGCTTATATCGCAACTGCGTCATTCCTATAGTCATTTGTCCAAACCAATTGGCAGTTCACGCACGAGCGCCAACTGAAAAACTGCTTCGTTGCACTTCTGCGACAACCCAGCCGATTCCCCAGCACCGCTGGCGTGGTTAAAGTGTACGCGATGTTGGGCAAATGTGAGCTGCCGCACATTGTCGCAGGCAACAAAACGCACAGCGTGTATTTAGCGCAACAAGCGAAATTGCCCCACTAACTGTTGTAATTCACTTGCCAAACTCGCCAATTGTTGCGCGGCGGCGGCAGAAACCTGAGCATTGGTAGCACTGTGCTGTACTACCACGGTGATATTTTGCAAGGCCCGACTGATACTGTGCGTCTCAGCAGTTTGTTCCTCCGCTGTGTGCGCAATACACTGTACCTGCGCACTCACAACGTCGATTTGGCGCAACAGCGTTTGTAGTATATCACTTGACTGTTGCGCTTCAGCAACGTAGCGATCAACTTCATGCACATCTTCTTGTCGCGCTGCGACTGCCAGCCGCGTCTCTTGTTGAATCGTATCAACGGTTTGCGCAATATCGTGCGTCGCGTGCGTCGTCTGGTAAGCGAGTGCTCGCACCTCCTGCGCCACCACCGCAAACCCGCGTCCATGCGACCCCGCGTGCGCCGCTTCAATCGCGGCATTCAACGCTAATAAATTGGTTTGCCGCGCAATTTTTTCAATTGTTTCAACGATATTCCCAATTTGTTCTGAATGCCGCCCCAACTCCAACAGCGTCACCGCCGTTTCCTTGGTTCGTGTACCCAAATGCGTCATCGCCTGAAGAATTTGGCTCGCACTAGCGGTTCCCGTTGCCACCGCTGCCGTCGCTTGCTGCGCATCGTGTGCCGCCAGCACACAATGCGTTGCGATCTCAGTTGCAGTAAAACTCATTGTTTTACTGGCAGTTGCAACCTGCACGAGCTGCTGCGCGACCGTGTCAGCGCCATCGGCAATCTGCACCGCAGTGGTTGACATCTGCGCGGCTGCCGTCGTTAATTGATCCGCAGAACTTTTCACATTATTCATAATGCCGCGCAATTGTTGACTCATCCGATTGAGATCATGCGCCAATTGCCCCAACTCATCATTCGCCGCATATTCAATTTGAAGATCGAGATGTCCCTGCGCAAATTCATTAACGTTGTGCGCCAAGTATCGCGTAATACGCCGAATTGAACGAATCACCATGATGGCAAGCAGCGTCCCTAAACTAAACACCGCTACTGCAATTAACATGCAATCGCGCAATAAAAGGTATAATGCCTCTTCAATACCGGCTAACGACAAATCAGCACCAATCACATATTCTGTACCATCACTGGCACGAGCCGGAACAAAAACTGAACGGAATTCTCCCCACTCATCCCGATATTGATCATGTTGCAGACGGTGCGTCTCTAATGCAGAATGTAATCCAGCACTTGCATCATCATAAGGGTCAAACAACACATTTAATTCCCCGCGTGCAAATTCTTCAGCGGTATAGCTCGATAAAGTAAATTGCACCCTGCCATCACGTTTGATGACAGTATAGAGATAATCTAATTGCGCCGCAGTCGCAAACTGTGATAAACGATCTAACAACAGTCGATAGTGCTGAGGTGAAATGGTCTCTGGTTGGTCAAGGGCAGCATGAAAATCATCACTGAACAAACGCACACTTTCGGCAGCGACAAATAAGCGATCATCAATCTCACGCAATACTGTCTGTCGTTGCTGCTCATAGATATAAAAAGTAAAACCAATGGTAGTAATCGCATTCATCACCATCATTGCTAACAACAATCGCCTTGATAACGTCATGTGGATGCGAGGTTGAAGGTGTATCATCTCATTATTCCATTGCTATAGCACACTACTGACTTAAAATTGTCATCGCAAGGTAGTATTTATTAAACTACACAGGATTGAAAACTCCAGCAAGTCTGTTAGACTCAACGTCGCAACAGCGTGCTTGTGAAAAGCTGTCGTCTTTATCTGTTTTCACAATCAGGTGAAGCGACAAATAAACTCGGTAACAACCTATTCTAGCCTTGATTTTTGCGTTCGTTATTATCACCATCCTGAGGATTAAACTATGGCAATCAGTTTACAAAAAGGCGGTAACGTGAGCTTAACCAAGACCGATCCGGGTCTCATTAACGCTCTGATTGGACTTGGTTGGGATGCTCGTTCTACTGATGGAGCGGCTTTCGATCTTGATACCAGCGTATTTTTGGTCGGCGACAGTGGTAAAGTGCTTTCTGATGCGCATTTTATTTTTTACAACCAAAAAACCTCACCTGATGGAGCCGTGATTCATTCCGGTGACAATCTTACCGGAACTGGTGAAGGTGATGATGAAACTGTGTCGATTAACTTGCCAGGAGTTGATGCTGCAATTCAACGCATTGTATTCGCAGTGACCATTCACGAAGCCGAAACGCGCAATCAAAATTTTGGCATGGTGCGCAACGCTTTTATGCGTGTTTTGAATAAAGATAGTAACACTGAATTAGCGCGGTTTGACTTATCTGAAGATTATTCTACTGAAACGGCAATGATCTTCGGTGAAGTCTATCGCAACGGCAGTGAATGGAAATTTAAAGCGGTCGGACAAGGGTTTGCAGGTGGTTTGGGCGCTTTGGCGCGAGATCATGGAGTGAGCATCGGATAATTATCATGCGTTGAATGAGCGAGGTGTTTCCATTATGCCAACTTTCACAGTCACGGGTGACATTGATCCCTTTTTACATGTGCATTTATGTAAAAATGAAAAGATTTTTTGTGAATCTGGGGCAATGGTGATGATGGAAGACACCTTGCAATTAAAAGGCAAGATGCGCGGCGGTTTGGGACGAGCATTATTGCGCCGCATGGCAACTGAAGAATCGTTTTTCCAGCAAGAAATCGAAGCAACCACTGGTGACGGTGATTGTTTATTGTCACCAGCTTTACCAGGGTCAATTGAACTATTAACTGTTAGTTCAACCAATGCGTATACGCTTGCAGATGGGAGCTTTGTTGCCGCAGAATCATCAGTAACATTAAACTCACGCCTAAATTCATTAGGTGGAGGTTTTTTTGGTGGTACTGGTGGTTTTATCATTATGGAAGCACGCGGCAGCGGGCAATTAGCAGTATCTGGATTTGGAGCAATTTTTACCCTAGATGTGCAACCAGAACGCGATATTGTGATTGATAACCATCATGCAGTTGCGTGGTCGTCTCAGCTCCACTATGAGATTGGAATGCCACAAGCAGGAGGTGGTTTTTTAAGCGGATTAGTGAATTCCGTCACTTCAGGTGAAGGGCTTGTTATTCGGTTTCGTGGGCAAGGCAAAGTGGTGGTTTGTTCGCGTAATCGTGCGCTGTTTAATGTACAAAATGCTAACGCAAGTGCGTTAAGTTAATATCTACCTTTATTAAAGGAGTTCGTTATGGGAATCAGCCTCAGTAAAGGGCAAAAAATTTCCTTGAATAAAGAAGCCGGCACGAGTTTAACCCGTATTGTTATGGGGTTAGGCTGGGACGCAGTGAAAAGTAAAGGCGGCTTTTTAGGTGGTATTTTTGGTGGTAGCGGCGATAGTATTGATCTTGATGCCTCTTGTTTAATGTTTGATGATGGTGGTAACCGAACAGATGTAATTTGGTTTCGCCAATTGCGCAGTAAAGACGGCAGCATTCAACATTCAGGTGATAATCGTACTGGTGAAGGTGACGGCGATGATGAACAAATTCAGGTGAATCTCAACGCAGTTCCAGCAACAGTCAAGAACCTGATATTCACGGTGAATAACTTTACCGGGCAAAATTTTGCCAACGTAGAAAACGCTTATTGTCGCTTAGTGAATGCAGATAACAACAGTGAGATTGCGCGTTATAATCTGAGTTGCCAAGGTGAACATAGCGCCATGATTATGGCAAAAGTGTATCGCCATAATGGTGAGTGGAAGATGCACGCTATTGGTGAAATGGGGCATGGGCGTACCGCCGATGATTTAATGCCACAACTTGCGCCGCTACTATAATTGTGCCGAGATAACTAAAGAGTTCCAGCCCAACATATAATTGTTTTGTTCTGGAACTCTTTAACTTTTATTATTGGTTTTATCTTGACGCACATCACGCTGACCAGATACAGTTGTAATTGTAATTAAACTTTTGGGGTTGTGCAGTTTCCATGATGCAATACATCGAATTGGCAACTGGTACGCTTGACCTTCGCATTCAAGCGACAGCATTTCCTCTTTCTAATCTCTGTAACTTTGCTGCTCGCAACAATCGTAAACGTGGGTTTCTTTTTGTCAGTAAAGTGTTGGGAAAGCATTGGCCAACCACACCAACACAAATGCAGCAAATCCATCATTATTTAGCACAATCGTTAACACTAACGACCACACCTTGTTTATTTATTGCTTTGGCAGAAACAGCAACTGGTCTAGGGCAAGGCGTATTTGAAGCGACACTAGCACAACAAGATGATGCTTTATTTTTACATTCCACTCGCTATCGCGTACCCGGACGACAATCAATCGTTTTTCACGAAGAACATTGTCACGCACCCGAACAACTGTTATACGAACCATTACATCCACCGCATCGTCACATTTTTCAAAATGCCCGCGAATTAGTTTTAATCGACGATGAAATCAGTACGGGCACTACGTTGTGCCATTTAGTCAACGCTTATCGTAAATATAACCCACATCTTGAACGGATACATTTCGTTACCATTACTGATTTTAGTGGTGAAAATAGCAGTGAACTTTTTTCCACTCGTGTTGGACTTCCCGTGCAGATACACGCGGTGCTCAGTGGCGATTTTTCTTTTACTCCCACTCCGAATTGGACAGCAGAACCGGCACCACCAGCAGTTGGTAACAATCAATGTAATTCAGAACAACTTGTTGAATCATTTGGGCGCTTTGGTATTGACCACCGTATTGGCATTCCCGCTGCTGATTTAGTCAATTTAAGTACTGGACTTGATTGTGGAGCACGGATATTGGTACTTGGTACCGGTGAATTTATGCACTTAGCGTTTTGCTTAGGATTAGCATTAGAAGCATGTGGATTCACAGTAGTTGTACAAGCCACCACACGCTCGCCAATTTTAATCGGCGCTGCTATTCAAAAACAGTTAATTTTTTTAGATAATTATGGAGAAGGCATTTATAATTATCTGTACAACGTTGATTCGCGTGACTTTACCCGCATTATCATTTGCCATGAAACGCCAGCTAGTACGTTAGATGAATTAGTGCAGTTGCTGGGTTCGCACTGCGTGACTTACCGACCCTGTTTCTAAACAACGCTAGTGGAATCTTATGAGTTTGCACCAAGTGATTGATCAATTAAAACAGAAAGCAACTGATCTAAAAAATGAAGTTCTAAAGTTTAAGCACAAAGATTTTTTGAACGCTGCGATTAGCGGTTCTGTGTTAATTGCAATGGCGGATGGTGAAATCACCTCGCCAGAAAAACAGAAAATGATGCATTTCATAGAAAATTATGACGCCTTGTCCGTTTTTTCAAGTCAAGAATTGATTGAAACGTTTCAAACCATCGTTCACCAAATTGAGTTTGACCGCGATCTTGGTGAAGCCAAGGCTTATGCAGCCATTCGGAATATGAAGCGCAATGAAGATGCAGCGCGACTCATTATGCGGTTGATTGTGGCAATTGCTGCGGCTGACGGTCATTTTGATGACAATGAACGACATATTGCTGGTAAAATTGCACTAGAGCTTGAGCTAAATTTAGCAGATTTTGAATTACCTATAACGTCGCCAACTTCTTTTACTGCACAGGAGCGTACTATGACGATTAGTTTGAATAAGGGTGGTAATGTTAATCTGAGCAAGGAAGCGCCAACCCTTGAAAACTTATTGGTTGGTTTGGGCTGGGATTCTCGCGCCACGGATGGGCAGGCATTTGATTTAGATGCCAGCCTATTTATGGTAAAAGCCGATGGCAAGGTTCCTAGTGATGCTTATTTCATTTTTTACAATCAGAAAACTTCACCAGAAGGTTCGGTTGAACACACCGGCGATAATTTAACCGGTGATGGCGACGGTGATGATGAAATAATGCACGTCACTTTATCTAAAGTGCCTGCCGATATTCAGCGTTTGGTTGTTGTCGTCACAATTCACGATGCAGAAGCGCGGCATCAAAACTTTGGGCAAATTAACAACGCATTTGTGCGGATTGTGAATCGTGACAATCAACAGGAAGTTGTGCGGTTTGATTTGTCAGAAGATTATTCAACTGAGACCGCAATGGTTTTTGGTGAACTGTATCGTCACAACGGCGATTGGAAGTTCAAAGCAGTTGGACAGGGCTATGCTGGTGGTTTACACGCATTAGCATTACAACACGGCGTCAACGTTTAATCATCAACCCTATTGTTAATTGGAGTTATGCGCGATGAGTTTTCAAGATTTTGTCAGCAACTTGAAGCAGAAAGCTGCTGAGTTAAAAAATGAGGCGATGAAGTTCAAAAATAAGGATTTTTTGAACGCTGCAATCAGTGGTTCCGTGTTGATTTCAATGGCGGACGGTCATGTCTCTTCTGAAGAAAAACAGAAGATGATGCGCTTTATTGAGAACTATGAAGCACTGTCAGTGTTTTCTAGCAAGGAACTGGTTGAGGCGTTTCAAAACGCAATGAGCCAGATTGAATTTGATAAAGACCTTGGCGAAACCAAGGCTTATGATGCGATTCGCAAGATGAAGGGCAATGATGGCGCGGCACGGTTAATTGTGCGTTTGATTATCGCCATTGCTGCTGCGGATGGAGATTTTGATGAGAGTGAGAAGCGAGTGGCGCGTAAAATCGCTATGGAGTTAGCTCTCAATCCAGCAGATTTTGAATTAGTCTGAATATGAAAACGTTGGTTTTTCTGGATTTGGATAATACTTTATTCCAAACACGCCAGAAATGTCCAACCAAAGACGCGCTACAGTTTCCGGTTGCTTATCTCCGGGATGGTAGCGCACATTCTTTTATGACGGCTAAACAACGTCAATTCTGGCAACTGTTAAATGCCAACGCAACGATCATTCCCACCACAGCGCGAGATTTAGACGCTTTACAGCGCGTTCAATTACCATTTCATAGTTGGTCTATTATTGATCACGGCGGAGTCATTTTGAATCCTGCTGGAATAGCAGATGTATATTGGCATGATCACATGGTTGCTGCATCACAAGCAGCGCAGCCAGATTTAATTGAGTTGTTGGCAGTGATCAATACAGAAATTGCACAGCATAATTTAGCGGCACGGGCACAAATCGTTGAAGATTTCAATTTACCTTTTTATGTGGTTGTTAAATATCTGAATGGTAAGATTGCTGATCTTGATCGATTACAGCAGGATGCTGTACAGCCTTGGGTAATAGCTCACGCAACAAATTATCAACTACACCGTAATGCAAATAATCTTTCCGTACTGCCACGCACCATTAGCAAAGAACACGCCGTGCGTTATTTAATTAAACGCTTTAGTAATGAATGGGGCGATCTATTAACTATTGGTATTGGTGATAGTGTGAGTGATGGCGCATTTATGGCAGCATGTGATTATGCAATCACGCCAAGCGACTCGCAGTTGTTTAACGCGACGTTAAATCATTTGTCACTTTAACTGAATTGGCGCTAATTTTAACGCGCTCATGTGTATTTCTTCACTCCCCACCTTTTTTTCAGGCAGTTATCGCCCTGAAGACGTGCGTATTTTACTCAAGCCACTGGCGTTAAGTACCGTCAGCATCGCAGCAAAAGAGCAATTACTCCAAACAGGTCAATACCATTACAGTGAATTGCTCAGTCCAGAAACGCTCCCTTCATCGCGTTATTTAGAGATTTTTTATCATACTTTCGCGCTCATGCAGCAGCGGCTGGCGCATAACATCATTGATTTAGCTGCGCTCATTGCCGCACAACACGATCACACCATAACGCTCGTTTCACTCCTCCGCGCTGGTACGCCAATTGGCGTATTACTCAAACATGTATTAACCAATTATTTTGCCCGTTCTGTCGTGCATTATTCAATTTCAATTCTGCGTGATCGCGGCATTGATAATAATGCGCTGCGCTTTATTGTGCAGACAGAAGCGCAAAATGCCGCCAGCATTGTCTTTATTGATGGTTGGATTAGTAAAGGAATGATTGCGCGTACTCTCACGCAGTCTGTCACTGCATTTAATCAGCACCACCACACTATATTGGATACGCGGTTATTCGCATTAACTGATTTAGCCGGAGCTGGGATTGCGCCGAGCGATGAAGATGATTTAATTCCGTCTTGCATTTTGAATGCAACCATTTCTGGCTTAGTGAGTCGCTCAGTATGTAATCAACATTTGAATGCCACTGATTTTCATGGCTGCTTATTTTATCAACAGTTTGCCGCGCATGATATTTCAATCTGGTTTATTGATACCATGCTTGCAACCATTCACACTTGTTTGACTGATGGTTATTTGCCGCAAGCAACGCCAGTTGCACCTCAGCCCGCCCGTGATCGTTCGCAACAATTATTAGCGACAATGAAAGCGCAATTTGGGGGCAATAACGAACATTTAATTAAATTTGGGATTGGTGAATCAACTCGCGTATTATTAAGGCGCGTTCCTGAGCAGTTAATCGTGCGCGATCCCACTGCCCCGGACGTGGCGCATCTTTTACAATTAGCGCAGGAAAAACAGGTGCCTTGGCAAGTCAACCCAACTTTGCCATATCAAGCCATATCATTGATTCAAGGATTTACAGCATGTTAAATGCGTATTGTCTTGGTGGTTCTTTATATGTTCCGGCAACGCATCAAGATTTATTGACCATTGCCAATGGTACGCGCTGGCCAGCATTGCGCTCGGTGATTTTTTGTACTGAAGATGCAGTAGCGGAAAATGCGCTTGAAGGTGCGCTTGTTCATTTAGAACATTGCTTGACTGCGATGACAGCAACTACGGCAATGTTGCGTTTTGTGCGCGTGCGCAATCCCGCTGTTTTAGCGCGATTATTAGCGCAGCCCGGTATTGAAAAACTAGATGGTTTTGTCTTTCCTAAGCTCGACATCAATAATGCTGATGTCTATATGGATTTGCTGAAAAATTCTAAATATCTTTGTATGCCGACGCTGGAAACGCGAGATGTGTTTGACACGGCAAAATTGATACAGTTGCGCGATCATTTGCTCGGTTGTCATTATGAACAACGCATTCTGGCATTGCGCATTGGCGGCAATGATTTATTAGCCATTTTGGGAATTCGCCGTCCCCGTGATCGCACCATTTATCGCACTCCGCTCGGTCATATCATTGCGCAAATTGTCACGGTATTTAAGCCGTTTGGCTTTCAAATTACCGCGCCCGTATTTGAGCATCTTGATTGTGTGCAGTTATTGCAAGAAGAACTCAGCGAAGATATTGCGCATGGTTTATGTGGCAAAACGGCTATTCATCCGCAGCAGCTTCCCGTGATTGAAACTGCTTTTCAGGTGACGCCAACGGATTTAGCTGCCGCCCAGCGTATTTTGAATGATGAACGCGCTGTTTTTCAATTCAATGGCTCAATGTGCGAAATTGCAACGCATCGCGCTTGGGCACATCATATCGTAGCGCGACAAAAGACACTCTCTTAAAATGGTCGATAATGCGGAACATCAGCAATCGCTAATAACTCGCGGTCGCCATCTGAATCACCATACGCATAAATTTCATAAGCACTTAAATCACCGCATAACAATTCTAATTGCCGCACTTTTTCAGCACCGCGACAATTCACTCCAACGAATTGCCCAACGCAACATCCGTCGCGCATTGCCAATTGTGTACACAGCAATTCATTAAACCCTAATTGTGTGGCAAGATCGCGCAAATAGACATCCAATGAGGCGCTGATCAGAATTAACCGATCACCGCGACTGCGGTGCCACGCAATTCGCGCAAGTGCGGCGGGACGCAATTGGGTTGTGAACACTCGTTGCGCGTGTTGTGCGCCGAGTTGTTGTAATTGCGTTTGCGGTGTGTTGGTGAATAAATAAGCAATTAATTTGACTTTGAATTGATCGCGGTGCAGCCGTCCTAATCCCACTTGGATTCCAGCGCCAGCTAAAAACAGCAATGCCTGTGCTACGCGCCAGCGTCCGCAAACGCGAATTAAAAACGGTAAAAATGTATCCGTTTTGCTAATGGTGCCGTCAAAATCAAATGCCGCTAACACGGGTTTTTTTAATGCAGTCATATTCAATTTTCCGTATGCAATGCCGCCGCAATTCCGCTAACGCGAGTCACTCGCCGTTGCAACGCAGCTTCTAATACCGATGCCTGATAATAAATCAGCGTAAAGGCTTTTTTTGAGCGCGTAATGCCGGTGTAAAGCAATTCTTGCGTCAGCACCGGATTGGGCACATCTGGCACCAGCAGCGCCGTGTGTTCAAATTCCGAGCCTTGCGCCTTGTGTACCGTCATCGCAAACACCGTTTCTACCGCTTGCAGCCGACTCGGCAACATCCAGCGCACCCCGCCGCTGCCGTCATCAGCCGGAAACGCGACCCGCAACCCGCGCTGCGGCGATTGGGTTTGGCGCAGCGGCACCTCCAGCGTGATCCCAATATCGCCATTCATCAGCCCCAAATTCGGATCGTTGCGCGTGACCAGCACCGGTCGTCCGGCAAACCACTGCTGCGTCTCCGTCGGCTCGCCGTCCAACAGCTTTTTATCGCGCAGCAACGCGATGATGTGCTGATTCAAACCGCTCACGCCCCAAATGCCGTCGCGCAGCGCCGTGAGCAATTGGAACTTTCCCAGCGCCGCCAACACGCTCAATGCCCACTGATCAATCTCCGCTGCTGACGCCGTCGGCGCTGGAGCGGCATTGCGCAGCCGCTTGAGATATTCGGCATAACCCGCGCTCACCAATTCATCAAAAGCGGGCGCAGCCGGACTGGCGGTCGGCAATTGAATCGCGGTGAGTTGGCGCGAATCATCTTGCTCCGCAAACAGCGCCAGCACCGCCTCCGCTCGCCGCTGTTGACCCGACGGCGGCGCATTGACCAACGTCGCCAGTGCGCCAATCCCGCCATGTCGATCAAAGCGATAACTGTGGCGCAACATTGCCACTGCTTGATCGAGCGCCCGTCCGTTGGGATCGCGGTATTCCTCCGGCATCACCACTCCGGTGACGCGCTGCAACCAGTCGCAGGTCGCAGCCGTGTAGTGCGCCGCTGCCGCTCGCCGACATAAATCACCCAGCACTGCGCCCGCTTCCACCGACGCCAATTGATCCTTATCACCCAGCACCAGCAGCCGCGCTTCGGGGCGCAGCGCCTCCAGCAATCGCGCCAGCAATTCCACATCCACCATCGACGCTTCATCAATCACCACCACATCCACCGGCAGCGGCTGCCCGGCATGATGATGAAAATGACGACTGTGCTGGCGCGGCCCCAACAGCCGATGCACGGTCGTGACCGCCGTCGGAATCGCCGCCCGAATCTGCTCACCGTGCGCGAGATTAGCCAGCGGCAACTCCGCCACCCGCCCCGCGATGGATTCATTCAACCGCGCTGCGGCTTTACCAGTCGGCGCAGCCAGCCGAATCCGCAGCAACGGTTGTCCCGCTGCCAGCGCCAGCCCTTGCAATAGCGCCAGCAAACGCACCACCGTCGTGGTTTTGCCGGTGCCAGGGCCGCCGGTGATGATGGCAAAGGCGCTGCGCACCGCCAACGCACAGGCGATCCGATCCCAAGGCAACTGCGCTGGTGCTGGCGCATCAAATAATTGCGCCAACAATTGCCGCAGCACGTCGTCATCCACCGCCAGCGGCTGGCGCAACCGCGCTGTAATTCCGTCTAAAATCAATTGTTCATCGCGCCAATAACGGCGCAGATACAGCAACGGATGCGCCGCAGTTCCCGCCAACACCAACGGCGTGGTCGCAGCCGCAGTTGCTGCAAACTGGTCAGCAACTGCCGGACTGCGGCGCAACTGCTCCAGCCACTGCGACAAGGTGACATCAACCAGCAACGCCTTGAGTTCCGCTGCTACCTCAACTGGCTGCGCCGTCGGTCGCCGCGCCAGCAACAGCGTTTCTGGGTGCTGCTGCGCGGCGGTCAAATCAAGGCACACATGCCCATGACTGTTGCGCTCGCTGACCAGCGCCGCTGCCAATAACACCGGCGCAGCACTGTCCGGGCATTGCTCGTGAATGAGCTGCGCCAGCGCCAAGTCCAACTGGCGCAGTGCGCCCACCGCGACCCAACGTTCTAATTGTGTGAACAGCGCCGAGCTTTGATTCACGTCAATTCACCTCGCGCTATTGCAGAATAACGATGCACAACATTTTATCATCACTTTCACTTTTGCTATTAAAAATATGCGGCACTTTTATTTCAATTTATCCATTTCAGCAACCGATTATCTCCGCTATTATCAAGGCGCAGCAAATACGGTCATCGTCCACACGCACAACGGCTTAAAACTGTCATTGCCAGCGGCGAGTTTGCGCCAATTCGTGACTCACAGCGGCATTGTCGGACAGTTTCGGATCACGGTCGATGCGCAACAGCGACTGGTCGCGCTGGAACGGGTGCCGCCGTCAAGCTAACGCTGTTGCCGCCGATATAATTCTCACCATCAACGCTGCCGTTTGGAGTTCGCCATGTCGATAACACTGCAATCTTACACTGCTTTTTCCGCGCAACAGTCGGCGCTAAAACCCGCGCAGTCGGATGCGAACTCTGCGCCGAATTGGGGGCAATCAGAACGGGCGCTGGCGCGGGTGCAAGATGTCACGCTCAAGGCGCTGGCGCAGGAAATTCCGGGCATGGATGTCAATACGCTGAAAAAGCTCGATCAACAGGAATACACCCCGGACAAAATCGCCAATCGGATTGGTACTTTTGTAGCGCGTGGTTTAGAGAATGCTCGGGCGCAAGGAAAATCAGAAGAGGAAGTGCAAGCGTTGTATGACAGCGCGATGCGCGGAGTGGAGCAAGGTTTCAAAGAAGCGAAAACGATTTTAGAGAATTTGAATCTATTGAATGGTGGAATTGCTGAACAGGTGCAGGCGACGGAAGATGCGACCTTTGCCACTTTGCGCCAGCTCGCGCCGTCGTCAACGCTGGCGGGACTTGATACGGGTACGAGCGCAGTTGGTGCGGCGCAACGCTATCAAAAAGCTGAGGATTTTCAGCTCAGTTTGCGCACCAAAGATGGCGATACGGTCAAGGTGAGTTTTAGCCGGGCGCTGGATGCGCAGGTCAGTTTGGGCGTTGCCGCTGACGGGCAAGGCAAGCAAGCGTTGGCGCTGGATGTCAGTCGCAGCTCCAGCACGGGTTATCAGTTCACGGTGGAGGGCAATTTGGATGCCGAAGAGCTGGAGGCGATGCAAACGCTGGTGCGCGATGTCAGCGCCGTTGCCAATCAGTTTTTTAACGGCGATGTGCAACAGGCGTTCGCGCAAGCGCCAGATATTCGCTTTGATAACAGCCAGTTGGCGTCGATGCAGTTGCGCTTGAGTCGCAGCGAGCAATCGACGGCGGTGGCGCAATATCAACAGACGCAGCAGTTGGAGCCGTCGCCGCAGGTGGGAGCCGGTCGCCGACTGGGGCAGATGGCGCGTGATCTGAATGATGCTGCGTTGGCACCGGCGGCGCAGTTTTTGGAACAGGCGCGATCTGCGGTCAATCAGATCATGGAGGGATTGGTGCGGCAGGATCAGCGGTTCCAAACTGCCAGCGTTGACCAGCACACGACTTACCAAAATAACCTCGCTCGCCTGCTGGGAATTCCTGAATTTTCAGCGACTTAAATTTGCTCTACCACGCAGCGTTTGGACTGATGCTGCGTGGTGTTGATTGTCGCCAATCACGCCACAGCGTAGGATCGCCAACTGTGTTTTGTGGCAATTTTCAGTGTCGCAGTGAGCGATCCATTTGAGCCGTTGGGATGAGATGATGTCGAATAATCAGCAAGATAATCAAACAGTTGATTCACCACCCCGACCTTGGAAAGTGCTGTTATTGGGTGGCAGCGCGGCCGCAAGTCTTATCGCATTGACTCCCAACTCGTGGCTGGCATGGCTGCTGGCGCTGGCGCTGCTGGCTGGCGCGGCGCTCATTGAATATCTGCACTGGCAAACGTTCACGGCGCTGCTGGCGCAGTCTCGCCGTGATTCCCAAGACACTGCCGCGCACCAAACGCAGCAATTTGAGCGGTGGCTGCGCACTTTTGAGCGGCTCGGCATCGAGCTATTTCCCATCTTTACCCGCCACATCGAACACTCGCGCCAGCTCGCGGAAGACAGCGTGATCAATCTCTCACAGACGTTTAGCGGCTTGGTAAATGATCTGGAGCGGATCGTGAACACGTCGCGCAGCGGCGGGCACATGCAGTCTCTCGTCGAGCAGTTCCAACGCAGTCAGGCGACCTTGACCGAAGTCATCGGTGATTTTGAAAACATCCTGCACCGCGAGGCGGAAATATCAGATCAAGTCAAGTTGTTGACGGGGTTTGGGATGGAGATGCAGCAGATGGCACAAGGTGTGCGTTCGGTGGCAGAACAGATCAATTTGCTGGCGCTGAATGCGGCGATTGAGGCGGCTCGCGCTGGTGAGCAAGGGCGCGGGTTTGCGGTGGTGGCCGATGAGGTGCGCAAATTGGCGGGTTCATCAGCTGCGACCGGCGCACAAATCAGTCATAAAGTTGAGGAGTTGGCGCGGGCGCTGACGCAGACTCAGACGCTGGTGCAGGAGTCGATTCGGAATGCGGATGGGTTGGTGAAGGCGTCGGAAGACAAAGTCAGCACGGTGCTGGCGCGGCTGCAACAAACTGCGGAAACCATCAATGCCGATGCCGAGCAATTGCGCGGGTTGAGCGACACCATTCACGATCAAATCAGCGCGGCGCTGGTGGATTTGCAGTTTCAAGATCGCACCAGCCAGATTTTGGTGCATGTTTGCGATGGGCTGAATCATCTCAGCTCGCGTCTCAAACTCTGCGCCAATCACGACGCGATGCAGCAGCAACAGGATATTTTAGAATTGGATGGTTTATTGGCGCAGATGTTGGCGTCATATAGCACTGCTGACGAATTGAATTTGCATCATCACGGGCGCGGTGCGGCGCTGGCAAGTCCGACGGCGGCGAGTGAAGAATTAACGTTTTTTTAATAGCAATCAAATGGAATGAGATATGGCAAAAACAATTATGATCGTTGATGATTCTGCGTCATTGCGTAATGTCGTCGGGATTGCGCTAAAAGGGGCTGGTTATGATGTGATTGAAGCCTCAGATGGTCGTGATGCGTTAGCAAAACTCACCGGCCAAAAAATTCATCTTATTGTGAGCGATGTGAATATGCCGAATATGGACGGCATCACGTTAGTCAAAGAATTGAAACAGCTTCCGAATTATAAATTTACGCCAATTATGATGCTGACTACTGAAAGTCAGCCAGAGAAAAAACAGGCGGCGCGAGATGCGGGAGCGAAAGCGTGGCTGCTAAAACCATTTCAACCGCCGATGTTATTGGATGCAGTTGCTAAATTGGTGCTGCCTTAAAAGTTGTCAGTTGTCAGTTATCAGTGGTCAGTAAAAAAACCGTGCTCACTGATAACTGAAAAATTGATAACCGCCAACTGAAATGATGAGAGGCGCGAAATGTCTGCTGAATCGGCGCTGGTGTTGGAAGGTGAAATGACGATTTACACCGCTGCGGCAATCCGCACGCAATTACAGGATTATGTAACCGGGCGGCAGCAGTGCATCTTGGATTTAACGGCAGTGTCGGAAATCGACAGCGCCGGTTTGCAATTGCTGTTGTGGGTGCGGCGGGTGGCGGCGGAACAACGCGCTGATTTTCAATTGCGCAGCATCAGTCCAGCGGTGGCGCAGGTATTGGAGCTATTGCAACTGGAGCAGGGTTTGAATTTGAACGCCAGTTACGCGACGGGACAACAACATGAATCTTGACAGTGCCCGCCAAGCCTTTATTGAAGAGGTCGCCGAGTTACTCCAAACAATGGAGGACGCGCTATTGACCTTGGAACAAAACCCCGCCGATCCCGAATCGCTCAACGACGTGTTTCGCGCCATGCACACCATCAAAGGCACCGGCGGCGTGTTTGGCTATACGCCGGTGGTGGACTTCACCCACACGGTGGAAACGCTAATGGATCAGGTGCGCAGCGGGCAGATGACGCTGACTAAGCCTTTGATTGAAACGCTATTTGAGTGCCGCGATCACACCTCCGCCCTGATTGATTTCATCGCAGCCGACGCCACCGGCGATGCGCCGCTGTCTCCTGATTTGCAACGGGCGGGCGATGCGCTGCTGGCGCGGTTGGGGCATGAGCCGCCACCTACGCCGACGGCGGTGCCGGTATTAAATTTCGACGCGCCGACGTATTTACCTGAAGCAAATGATTTATGGATGATTAGTTTAGAATTCAAAGCAGATGCGTTTCGGCATGGCATGGACCCGCTATCATTTCTGCGTTATCTCAGTTCGCTCGGTGATTTAGTGCATGTCGTCACGTTATTACCCATTGCATCAATTGATAGCGAACATTTTGATCCCGAAAGCTGTTATTTAAGTTTTGGTATTGCGTTTCGCAGCGATGCCGATAAACGCACCATTGCAGGCGTGTTTGAATTTGCTGATGAAGATTGCGAGATTCGTATTTTAGAACCGGATTCAGCGCATAACCGTTATATTGATTTGTTGGAAGCGACGCCGCACGATCAAATCAACTGCATGGGTGATTTATTGGTCAGCATTGGCGCGATTACACCCTTTGAATTAGCGCGGGCGCTCAAAATTCAAGAAGAAACTGGGCAATTGCTAGACGGCAGCGAACCAGCCGCAAAACGGCGTTTAGGCGAAATTTTAGTTGAACAAGGATCAATTAAATCTGGCGTCGTTGAGCAAGCGGTCAAAACACAAGAAACCGCTCGCGGTAAACGCCAAGAAGACAACCGCATTATTCGGGTTGATGCGCAACGTTTGGGACATTTAATTGATTTGGTTGGCGAATTAGTCACCAGCAGCGCCGCCATTCGCGTCATGGTCAAACGCGCCGGCATTGATAACATGAATGAAGTGGTTGATGGCGTCGATTATTTAGTCTCTGAAATTCGGGATAACGCGCTGCAATTGCGGATGGTGGCAATTGGTGAAAGCCTGTCACGGTTTCGGCGCGTGGTGCGCGATGCCAGCCAAGAATTGGGCAAGTTAATTGATTTGGTGATTACCGGCGGCGAGACTGAACTAGATAAAACGGTGGTGGAAAAAATCATTGATCCGCTCACGCATTTGATTCGTAATGCCGTCGATCACGGTATTGAAGAACCGATGGTGCGCCAAAAAGCGGGTAAATTAACCACCGGAACGATTCATCTCAATGCTTATCACGATTCTGGTCACATTGTGATTGAAATTGAAGACGATGGTGCTGGCTTAGATGCTGCGCGTATTCGCGCCAAAGCTGAAGCCAAAGGCTTGATAAAACCAGAGGAAGTATTAACGCGAGAAGAAACTTTGCGTTTAATTTTTGCGCCCGGTTTATCGACTAAAGAACAAGCAACCAGTTTATCGGGGCGCGGTGTGGGCATGGATGTGGTGCGGCGCAATATCGAAGCCTTGCGCGGTACGGTGGAATTGGATAGCACGCTCGGCGTTGGGACAAAAATCACCATTATTTTACCGCTCACGTTAGCGATTATTGAAGGTTTTTTAGTCGGCGCGGGACGCGATCAATATGTCATTCCACTTTCGCAAGTTGCTGAATGTGTCGAAATGAATGCGACTGCAACGCTCAAACAGCATGGTGAGCATTACATCAATTTGCGCGGTGAAGTGTTGCCATTTATTCGTTTAACAGATTTGTTTCATAATGCTGATTGGCATCGCGCTACTAATCAACGTGAAAGTTTGGTGGTGGTGCGTTTTGGACATCATAAAATGGGTTTGGTGGTGGATACGTTACTCGGTGAATTGCAAACTGTAATTAAACCGTTGGGTAAATTATTTGAACGGTTGCGCGGTGTTGCCGGTGCCACCATTTTAGGAACTGGCGATATTGCGTTAATTCTCGATGTCGCCGAATTAGCCGCCATCGGTCAAACGCCGCATCAGGTCACAGTTAAACACTAACTTTTTTATTTAATGCTATCAGGAGTTTTTCAATGTTTCAGTCGATGACAATGGCAAAAAAGCTGGTACTCGGTTTTGCCACCATATTAGTCTTGCTGGTAATCGTTAGCGTGTTATCTTTTATTGCGATTGATGGCGCATCAGTTGGTTTTGCGTCTTATCGTGAAAAGGCAGTACGCGCTAATCGGATGGGTGAAATGCAGGCAAACATGTTGATGGGACGTTTGCAGGTAAAGGGTTATTTGAAAACTCACGGCGAAAAAGATGCTAAATCATTTCAGCAGTATTTAGAGGCGACTGATAACATTTTGAAAGAATTGATTGCCGCTGTGAAAGACCCGGAACGGTTAGCCAAGCTCAATGCCTCTAACAGCAATATCGACACCTATGCGAAAGCATTTGAAACTGTTGTGACGCATACCCGCGAGGCAGATCGTTTAGATAATGAAGTATTGGCGAACGTTGGGCGCGAAATCGAGCAGCGGTTGACTAAAATCATGGATGAGGCGAGTCAACAGGAAACAACGGCACTGGCCGCTAAAACGCTGCGCAGTGTGTTATTGGCGCGGTTGTATGTGCGAAGTTTTATTAACGATAACGAACAAAAAGATGTAGATCGCGTTAATCAAGAATGGGCAGAGTTTAATAAAACCCTCAGTGCGTTGGGAGTGGTGATGCAAGACGCGCAGCGCCGTTCAATGTTAGATGAGGTGCTGCGTTATAAAGATGAATATAAAAATGCTTTTGAGCGCATGGTGCAATTGACGTTTGAACGCAATCGCGTTGTGATTGAAACGTTGGATGTGCTCGGTCCTAAATTTGCTGCTGATCTTGATGAAGTGAAACTGTCTTATAAAGCAGAGCAAGATGTGATTGGTCCGCAAGTACAGACCTCAAATGATCGCGCTATTTTTACTATTGTTGTGTTATCTGCAATTGCGTTGTTAATGGGAATTTTAATTGCGTGGTTGATTATTCGCGCAGTGATGGCGCAATTAGGGAAGGACCCGGGCGTGATTGCGGACGTAACGCGCAAAGTGGCGATTGGTGATTTAGCAATTGAATTCGATCAAAACAATTTGCGCGGCGTTTATAAGGATATGTTTGGCATGGTGGAGCGGTTGCGCCAAATCGTTGGCGAGGTGCGGGTTGGTGCGGACAATCTGTCGTCGGCGTCCAGTCAGGTGAGTTCGACGGCGCAGGCGCTCAGTCAGGGCGCGACTGAGCAAGCTGCGAGTGTTGAGGAAACCACTGCCAGCATTGAGCAATTGAACGCTTCGGTGCAGCAAAATACGGAAAATGCGCGGATTACCAACGGAATTGCGAAGAGTTCGGCGGAAGAGGCGCGGCGTGGCGGTGAGGCGGTGAAGCGCACGGTGCAGGCGATGAAGGAAATCGCCAGTAAGATCGGTTTGATCGAAGATATTGCTTATAAAACCAATCTGTTAGCACTCAATGCGGCGATTGAAGCGGCTCGCGCTGGTGAACACGGCAAGGGCTTTACCGTCGTCGCTGCCGAGGTGCGCAAGTTGGCGGAAAATAGCGGCGTTACTGCTCAAGAAATCAATCAGTTAGCCACCAGCAGCGTGTCGATAGCGGAGGAAGCGGGCAAGTTGCTGGAGCAGATGGTGCCTAATATCGTTAAAACTGCTGATTTGGTTGAGGAAATCACCGCTGCGTCGGGCGAGCAGGCGACCGGCATCAGTCAGATCAATGAGGCGATGAGTCAGCTCGATAAAGCGACCCAACAAAATGCGTCATCTTCGGAAGAACTCGCCGCTACTGCGGAGGAATTGAGCGGGCAAGCCAGCCAGTTGCAGGAAACGATGTCGTTCTTCCGCACCGGCGCGGGCAATGGGCGGACGAAATCCCGCGCCAGCACCGCTTATGCCAGCTCGCGCCAACCGCCGCCACGTCGCGCCAGCCATGTGGCTGAAGACTTTGCCGATTCGTCAATTGACCCGGCGGATTTTGCCCATAAAGATTTTGAGCGGTTCTAACGGAGCGCAACATGGGACAACTCGTGGTAAGCAAACAGGCGGCTCGCAGCGGGCGCGATCTCAGCAACGAGGTAACGCAATATCTGACCTTTTCGGTGGCGGACGAGCGGCTGGCGATGTCGATCACTGCCGTCAAAGAAATCATCGAAACCCCGCAGGTCACGCGGGTGCCGATGACGCCCGACTACATTCGTGGCGTGATCAATTTGCGCGGTAACGTGGTGCCGGTGGTGGATTTGGGAGCGCGACTGGGACGCGGGGCACTGACGCTGACCAAACGCAGCTGCATTGTGTTGGTGGAGGTGCAAGTCGGCGAGGATGATCGCCATGTTTTAGGAATGTTGGTGGATGAGGTAAAAAACATTCTCGACATTCCGCCCGAAGATGTGAAACCGCCGCCAGAATTTGGCTCTGAAATTCGCACCGATTTTATTGAAGCGATGGGGCGCGTGGAGGACATTTTTGTCATCATTTTGAGCGTCGATCATGTGTTATCGGTGCAAGAATTAGCGGCGCTGCGTCATTTTACTGGTGATCATGTTGCTGACGTTGAGCATTAACTGTTGTGAATACGTTTAGGAATGACGCAAGTTGAAAAAAAGTTGTCAGTTGACAGTAAAAACAATGTTATTGCTGACAACTGTCAACTGAAAACTGACAACTCGTTTTTATTGTAACCGAAAGGAATATCCACGTTATGCCAAATCCAACGCTTTTAATCGTTGATGACAGCAAAATGGCACGCATGATGGTCAGGCAATTTGTGACTGAATTGCGTCCTGAATGGCGTTTAATGGAGGCAATCAGCGGCGATGAAGCGTTGGCGCTAATTGAAAAAGAACCACCAGAGTTTGTCAGTTTAGATGTCAATATGCCCGGCATCAGCGGTTTAGAAGTCGCGGCACGGTTGCGTTTACACCATCCTGAGATTCGGATTGTGATATGCACGGCTAATATCCAAGATGCCGTACGCAGAGCCGCAGAAAAAGCTGGAGTTAAATTCGTCGCTAAACCAATTACACCCACCACAATTGCCAACATGGTCACGCTGTTTGAGGAGTGAGCGCGTGCTTGAGATCAACGAATTGCAAGGCGACGCGCTAAAAGAATTATTTAATCTTGGCGTGGGACGCGCTGCGCACAGCCTCAGCATGATGGTAAATGACGAAGTGGAATTATCCACTCCCGATATTTTGCTGGTGCAAGCCAGTGAGGTAGTGACCACTCTGCTCGGATCAGAGTTTAGCCAGTTGAGCATGGTGACGATTGATTTTACCGGCACCTTTAATGCAACAGCGGTGTTGTTATTTCCCGAACGCAATGCGTTAAGCATTGTCAGTCACATGCTTGATCCGCACATGTTGCCAGAAGAATTATCTGAATTTGAACAAGAAGCAATGTGTGAGATTGGCAACATTATTTTGAATGCCTGCATGAGTTCATTGGCAGATGAATTTCAAATTGAGTTTGAAGGCGGTTTGCCGATGCACTATTTCAGTGATACCGATTCATTACCGTTGTTTGGTAGCCAATATCTGTCACATGAACAGGTGGTGCTGTTGCTGCAAATTCATTTAACCATGCGTCAAGAACAGGTGCAGGGACATCTGTTGTTTTTACTGAGCGTTAGTTCGTTAAATGCGTTATTAGATTGTGTTGATCGTTATTTGGTACGGCTCGGAATACAATAATGAACGAATTGTTTGGCGCTCAACTGCTTGATCACTTGCAGAGTGGCATTATCTTGTTGAATCAGGAGACACAAGTTTGTGTATGGAATCAATGGATGACACGCCACACTGCACTCAGTTTAGAACAGGTTGCCGCACAACCTTTTGCACAGTTGTTTCCTGAAATTATCGCCACGCGCTTGCAGGATTGTATTCAGCAAGCGTTGCATTTTAAGCTCTCTTCTATTCTGACTCCCGGTTTGAATTTGGCGATCTTACCGTTGTATAAAAATCCCAAAGCACCGACGCAACGTTTGGAACAACTCATTTATATCACGCCAGTGCCGCGTTATCTACAGATGGCGTGTTTAATTCAAATCCAAGATATGACTGCGACCGTGCGGCGGGAACGGCGGTTGCGGGCGCAATCAAGCAGTTTAATTGCGACAACTTACCGTGATGCGCTTACTGGTGTTGGGAATCGGCGGCGCTTTGATCACGATTTAATGGCATTTTTTACAGATGCACGCAGCAAACAACGGTCGCTGGCGCTTTTGATGATTGATATTGATGATTTCAAAGCCTATAACGATCAATTGGGACATTTGCAGGGCGATGAATGTTTAACGCAGGTGGCGACGGTATTACAAGAAGGATTGCGCCAGCGTGGGGATTCTATTTCACGTTATGGCGGTGAAGAATTCGCGTTGTTATTACCAGATGCGGATATTGATCTTGCGTATAGTATTGCCGAGCGGTTGCGAGCGTTAATTGAAACGGCCAACATTCCGCATCCGGCATCGCGCACGAAACCACAGATTACAATTAGCATCGGTGTGAGTGCTTTCATTCCTGCGCCGCATCAAACCATGAAAACGTTAATTGAACAGGCTGATCAGGCGCTTTATCAGGCGAAAGATGCTGGTCGGAATCGTTGTATGGCGTATGCGCCATTTGACGCGGCGGATTTCAAGCCAGACGTTGTCAACCGCGCAATGTAACCCGCATGACGTGCGATCAACCACAACTGTTGTTTTTACAGGTTTTTCTTGACGAAATAACGGCAACATTGCAACGCATGGAAGATGCTTTGCTGACGCTTGCTGCTGCTCCCTCCGCTCCCGAAGCTCTCAACGCGGTTTTGTGTGCTATCCACTCCATCACCGATGCGGCCGATGCGTTCGGCTATACGCCAGTGGTGGCGTTCACCCACGCTGTTGCAACTGCGCTGAAGCAGGAGGAGTCACTCACCGTTGCCCGTGTGCAAACTTTGTGTGAATGCCGCGCTCACATCGCGCATCTCGTCGCCACTTTCACCGCCGATCCGAGTGCTGAAGCCGAACTGGATGGCGAGACGCAGCGCCGCAGTGCTGAGTTGCTGGCGCGGCTCGGCGGCATTGCGGCGGTCGCGGAGCCGAGCGCGATTTATGCCCGTTATCTCGACGTGCTCACACTGCCTGCGCCGGAACAGGTCAAAGGCATGAGCGCATTGTTGGTCAGCATCGGCGCGTTGACGCCCGGCGAATTGGCGCAGGCGCAGCGCACACAATGCGCTGTCGTCACGCCGACTGTGTGCGGTGAGCCAATGTCAACATCGTGCAAAACGTCAGCGCGAACGCGCCCGGCTGAAGACAATCACGTCATCCGCGTCGATGCGCGGCGAATTGGTCAACTGATTGATCTGGTTGGTGAATTGGTCACGACTAGCGCCGCCATTCGCGTCTTGATGCAGCGCAATAAGCCCGAGCAGCTCGCCGAGGTCGTGACGGGTGCGGAGACGCTGGTGGCGGAAATCCGCGCTCAAGCCTTGCAACTGCGGATGGTGGCGATTGGCGACAGTTTGGCGCGATTTCGGCGCGTGGTGCGCGATGCCAGTCAGGAGTTGGGCAAGGCGATTGAGTTGGTGATCAGCGGCGGCGAGACCGAATTAGATAAAACGGTGGTGGAGAAAATCATTGATCCGCTCACGCATTTGGTGCGCAACGCGGTCGATCATGGGATTGAGCTGCCGGAGCGGCGGCAGCAGGTCGGTACACCCAGCACTGGCACTATTCGTCTCCACGCTTATCACGCGACAGGGCGCATCGTGATTGAAATGAGCGACGACGGCGCAGGCTTGGATGCGGCAGCGATTCGTGCGCAAGCTGAGGCGAAAGGCTTGGTCAGCGCGGATGAAGTGCTCACGCGGGAGGAAACGCTGCGGCTGATTTTTGCGCCCGGTTTATCTACCAAAACGCAGGTCACGAGCTTGTCAGGGCGCGGCGTGGGGATGGACGTGGTGCGGCGCAACATCGAGGCGCTGCGCGGCACGATTGAACTCGACAGCCAGCGCGGCGTGGGCACGACGATCACTCTCAGCTTGCCGCTGACGTTGGCGATTATTGAGGGGTTTTTGGTGAGCGCGGGTGGTGCGTATTACGTCATCCCGCTGGCGCAGGTGGTGGAATGTGTGGAGATGACGCCGGCTGCGTACCAATTGCACGGTCAGCATTACGTCAATCTGCGCGGTGAAGTGCTGCCGTTTCTCCGCCTGAGCGAGCTGTTTGCGACTGATGCGGCACCATGCCAGCGCGGACAACGGGAAAGTTTAGTCGTCGTGCGCGGTGGGCATCACACGCTGGGAATCGTGGTTGATGCGTTGCTGGGCGAGTGGCAAACGGTGATCAAACCGCTCGGCAAAGTGTTTGAACAACTGCGCGGCGTAGTCGGTGCCACCATTCTCGGCACTGGCGAGATCGCGCTGATTTTGGACGTGGCGGCATTAAAGAATTGTCAGCAGGAATGAGGCTGCAAAAAGTTATCGGTTGTCAGTTGTCAGTAAAAAGCACGGTTGTCACCGCCAACTGAAAACTGACAACTCAATCAATCGCTTATATCAACTGCTAACGTTCCCACAAACGCGGTGGCGGCTGATCCCGATCTAAGAATTGGCGCGAACGCTCACCAGAATCAGGACGATAACGATCATCACGGCGGGGGCGAGCATCGCGGTCGTGTAGAGCTTTGCGCAAGCGATGGTCAATACGATCTAAACGTGATTCCAATACGCGCCGCCGTTCGTTGCGAGAAGCTCCAGCATCACGCAATTCTTCAGCTAATTCCCGAATATCGCGCTGTTCATTCCTTAATTCTTTTGCTTCGCGCCGCGTGATAGAGCCATTTTCAATGCCGCGTTCAATCACTGCCTGCTGATGTTCTAAACGATCACGAATGCTATTGGCTTGTGCGGGGAATGTTGTCAATACTCCCACAACACTGAATAGCGCGATTAGTGCGATTTTGTGCATTGTTTTATTCCTCATTGCGTAAAACAAGCTGGTTTTTTTAGTGTACCAGCGCCAGTTGGTCTAACAAAGTAAACAGCACAGTTTGCAGTGTACGATATTCCGCAGCATCAACAGTTAATAATTGGGCTGATGGTTGTATAAAAGGCGCATCTGGTATCAATTCATCCGCACAATGCGCCACAATTGCCGCCACGCTGGTTGCCGTTGCTTCTATATGACATTGCAAACCCAAGACCCGCTCGCCATAAAGAAAAATTTGCTGGGCGCAAGCGGCACTAGACGCTAATTGAATTGCACCCGACGGTAAACTAAAGGTGTCGCCGTGCCAATGAAAAACACGCTGCTGAGGCGTTAATCCTGCAAGCAACGGTGAATGCTGACCTGCTGCGGTTAATTCCAGCGGAAACCAGCCAATTTCTTGATGTGCATTGCGCGTGACCTGCGCTCCTAATACCGTTGCAATGAGTTGCGCACCAAGACAAACACCCAATACAGTTTTATTTGCCGCAATTGCAGATTGAATGAAATTTTTTTCCGCAGTTAGCCACGCATATTTAGCATCATCATATACTCCCATTGGTCCGCCCATGACGACTAACCAATCAAATGTATTTAAGTTTGGTAATGCTGCGCCTGCAAATAACGGCGTGAGCGCCAGCGTGTGACCGCGAGCCGCTGCCCATTCGCCAATGCCAGCCGGGTCTTCAAAGGCAACGTGGGTAAGTGCTTGAATGTGCATTGATTTCACTCCATTGTCACGGCGCATCGCCGCAATCATTTGATTTTATCGTGAGCAACGGCTGGACGCTGTTGCGCGTTTACAATCGCCATTTTTGGAAGCAACCACATGACTGAAATCACCACCATCTCGCTCGGCGCTCGCCTGTTTGTCGCCGTGCAATATCTGCTCCCGCAGCGCCTGCTGACGATGGCGATGCACCGGCTGGCGCTGGTGCGCTGGCAACCGCTAAAAAACCTGTTGATTCAAAACTTTGCGCGGATATATCGCATCGACATGACGCTGGCAGCCGAGCCAGATTTGACCGTTTATCCCCATTTCAACGCCTTTTTTACCCGCGCTCTGCGTCCCGACGTCCGCCCGCTCGCACCTGAACCAGCGGCAATTGTCAGTCCGGTAGACGGCACCATCAGTCAGATTGGCACCATCACCGCCGGGCGCATCGTGCAGGCGAAAGGTCAGGACTACGCCGTTCACGAGCTGCTCGGCATCACGCCAGCGGCGGCACAAGCGTTTGTGGGTGGGCAATTCGTCACGATTTATCTGTCGCCCCGCGATTATCACCGGATTCACATGCCGCTGACTGGCACCCTGACTGCGCAGACCTATGTGCCGGGGCGCTTGTTCAGCGTCAATCACAGCACGGCGCAATTGGTGCCGCGCCTGTTTGCTCGCAACGAGCGGGTGGCGTGTCATTTTGCGACGGCGGCAGAGGAGATGGCGCTGGTGTTGGTGGGCGCGATGATCGTTGGCGGCATTGAAACGGTGTGGGCGGGCGCAATCACGCCGCCGCATCGTGGGCGCAAGTCAGAACGGCGCGACTTTCCAACTGCTGGCGCTGGAACGCTGGCGCTGGAACGGGGCGCAGAAATGGGGCGTTTTAACCTCGGCTCAACCGTGATCCTGCTGTTTCCACCCGCACGCATGACGTGGGATGCGGCGCTGCGGGTGGGACAGCCGGTGCAACTCGGACAACGGCTGGGCACAGTCGGCGCTCAGGGCAAAATTTGAATCGGCGTGCCATCAGGAACGAGTTTCCAAATTTCGTCGATTTCATGGTTTTGCACCGCAATACAGCCGTGCGTCCAATCACGGCTGTTGTAATACTTTTTCATGCCTTCCGATTGAATATAATTCGGAAAACCATGCACCATAATCATGCCGCCGGGTTTATATCCTTGTTGCGCACTATTGCGTTTATCTGCCGCATTGGGATAAGACACATGAATGGCTTTATAAAATTGGCTTTTTGGTTTACGCCAATCCAAAATGTAATTACCTTCAGGAGTGCGTTGATCGCCCTCGCGGTATTTATGCCCCAACGGTGAACCACCCAATGCCACTCGATAGGTTCGCGCTACCTGCCCACGACTCAGCAATTGCAATTGCCGCTGCGCTTTTTTCACCACCACTTTATCAATCGGACCGGTGATTTTTGGTTCACGCGGTTTATGCGTGCTGCAACTGGTGACACTGAATAAACCAATTGCCACCAGCGTTAATACAACTCGCCGCCACACGGAAACGGCAAAAAATAAACGACCTACGATCATAATCAACACTCTCAAAAAACGGTGCCCAAGCTGCGGCACCGATAATGCGCTTATCAATCAAACGCTCAGGTTAAAAAACCGCTCAGGTTAAAAATCAGGCAAGACGCGCAAAAAACAGGTTTTCAAATATGCAGTTTCTGCAATCGCAGGATGCACCGGATGATCTGGTCCTTGTTGTCCCGTTTCTAATAATTGCACACTGCGTCCTGCTCGTCGCGCTGCAAGCTGCACCCCGCGTAAAAATGTTTCCCGATCCATGTGAAACGAACAAGAAGACGTCACCAATAAACCACCCGGTTCTAATAATTCAATCCCCAACCGATTTAAGCGTTGATAGGCTTGGGTGCCTTCTTTTTCATCTTTACGCCGTTTAATAAAAGCCGGCGGATCAAGAATCACCGTATCAAAACGTTGCCCTTGATCGCGTAAATCGCGCAACACATCAAACGCATCGCCTTGTATTGAATGCACGCGCTGTTCTAATTGATTGCGAGCGGCATTCGCGGTAATTCGTTCCACCGCAGCCGCCGAACTATCAACGCAGGTCACGCTGGTAGCGCCGAGTGCTGCCGCTCGCAGCCCCCACGCGCCGACGTAGCTGCACACATCCAGCACCTTGCCGCCCACGCCGTAACGCGCCAGCCGCCGCCGATTTTCCGCTTGATCGAAAAACCAGCCAGTTTTTTGTCCGCTCAACGGCGCGACCTCAAACGCCAGCTCCTGCTCAAGCAAAATCAGGCTGTCAGCGGGATTGCCGAGCACGGTTTCGACCGTGCGCTCCAAGCCTTCCAGCTCGCGCACCGCGCTGTCATTGCGCAACACAATCGCCTGCGGACGCAGCACCTGTTCCAACGCCGCGAGCAGTTCGCCGCGCACCCGCTCCATGCCCGCCGTCGTGATTTGCACCACCAACAATTGGTCATAACGATCCACGATCAGCCCCGGCAGCCCGTCGCTCTCGCCGAAAATCAGCCGATAAAACGGGCGTTGATAGAGCCGCTCGCGCAACGCCAGCGCGTCGTGAATGCGCTGGAGCCACAGCGTCGGCGTCAACGCCAGCGCCCGATTGCGGGTGACGATGCGAGCGCAAATCAGCGAATGCGGATTGACATATCCGCGCCCCAACCAGCGGTCGTGATCGCTCAAAATCTCGACCGGCTGCCCGGGCGTAAACGCCTTTAATGGCGTCGTTTGGGTGTTGACTTCATTGCTATAAATCCAGCAATGCCCCGCCAACAGGCGGCGTTCTTGATCTTTGCGAAGTAAAAGAGGTTGGAGATTCATGTGATTCCGATGGGCGTGAATATGGTCAAAAAACGGTTTTAAGATTACCAGAGATTGTCCTACTCGCAGCAAATCACGTTAACGCACCGCCATAATGAGAAAGATCACCAGCACCACCACCGCACCCAATGGCAACAATGCTGCCAGCCAATCACCTTGTTGCGCTTTGGGGCTATTGTTTTGCCAATGTTTATATGCCGGCCATAAATAGATCAGCATTAAACCCATCGCTATTGCTGCGGTAATTTGTAAAAACAAATCCATGCTGATTCCTCAAGGTTAACAGTTGTCGGTTTTCAGTTGTCGGTGATAATACTGTTTTTTAACTGACCACTGATCACTAAAATACAGTAGAAACAAAAACCCCGACACAGGGTCGGGGTTTTTAATAACAGATCACGCGCAACGTTTAATCATCGCCGCCCATGATGCCGAGAATCTGCAACAAGCTGATAAAGATGTTGAAGATGCTCAAATAAATGCCATAGGTCGCCATGATGTAATTGGTTTCTTCACCGCGAGCGATGCGAGCGGTATCCATCAAAATAAAGCCACTCATCAGCAAAATAATTGCTGAAGAAATCACCAAAGACAACAGCGGCAAATGCAGGAAGATATTGGCAATTGCCGCAATCATCACCACCATCATGCCGGCGAATAAAAACCCGCCCATAAAACTGAAATCACGTTTGCTGGTGAGCGCATAACCCGATAAACCGAGAAAGATCGCTGCCGTGCCACCGAATGCTAAACCAATGGTTTCACCGCCATTGGGCAGCGCCAGATATTGCGTCAAGATCGCACCTAATCCAAAACCCAATAAGCCGGTGATGACAAAGATCACGCCCACACCAGCGGCGGAATTAGCGGTTTTTGGCAATACAAATATGCCTAAAATCATGGAAACAATGACGGCGGCCAAATACGTCCAGCTTGGCATTGCCAGCGCCACCGATAACAGCGCGGTAAAGGCGCTGAAACCAAGGGTAGCGGCTAACAATAAATAGGTGTTTTTGAGCACCTTGTTGGCGCTCACAGCGCGGCTCTCGGCGCTCTTCAGTAGAAAACTGTCAGTACTCATTTTTCAGTCACTCCTAATAAAACAAGGGGTTAAAACAATGGTAAAGATGGTAGCCCTAATATGCAGACTTTGGAGCACAGAATCAAGTGGTCAGCACATAATGTGCGCCGCAATATGGGCAAATCGCTTCATGGTTGGGACTCTTCTCAATCGCTAAGAACACGCGAGGATGAAGATTCCAATTAGGTGTCTGTGGCGGCGGACACGATAACGGTAAATCTTTGGATGTGACCGGCAGTGGAGTGGATTGCGGCAAGGTAGCAGTAGACATAATAAACTCCAAGTTGTAGGTTACAAATAGCGCAATGGGTTGAAAGAGTCAAGGTTTGTTGCGTTGTCGTGCGTCCTTTAGTTTAGAGCAACTTGCTCTGAAATTCTATTGATTCCGCAACCGATAGCGTTAAATTAACAATGGCTTGTGCGTTTGAACACCGCTGGTTATTCAAATCCAGTTTCAATCTATAGCGTATTGCTGGTTATATTGATATAATTGCGGTATAAGCGATCATAGCATTGACTGCCCACCGTAAAGGAATTTTGACGATGTCCGCTCTCACTGATTTACTCGCTCATTATCGCAGCATTGCCCAGACTGAAAGCGAAAAGGGCACCTATTTTGAGGAATTGATGGTTTGCTATTTGCGCCATGAAGCCACCTATCACGATTTATATTGTCAAGTATGGCTTTATGCTGATTGGGCGGTCACTCAAGGAATTA
>DYNM01000108.1 GCA_020721065.1 Thiocystis violascens
TAATTGCAATGTTGGCGTGCGCACGATTGGGCGCGGTGCATTCGGTGGTATTTGGAGGATTCGCGCCAAACGAACTCGCCACTCGCATCGACGACGCAAAACCCAAAGTGATCGTCAGCGCGTCGTGCGGCATCGAAGGCAAAAAAATTATTTCTTATAAGCCTTTACTCGATGATGCGATCGACAAATCAACCCATCAACCTGATAAATGCGTGATTGTTCAAAGACCTATGGTCACGGCAGAACTAAAAGCTGGACGCGATCTCGATTGGGCAACCTCTGTCGCCGCTGCCGAACCCGTCGATTGCGTTCCTGTGCAAGCTACTGATCCGCTTTATATTTTATACACTTCGGGAACGACTGGACAACCCAAAGGGATCGTTCGTGATAATGGTGGACACGCCGTCGCCATCAAATGGACAATGAAAAACATCTACAACATCGAAGCGGGTGATGTGTATTGGGCGGCTTCGGACGTGGGCTGGGTTGTGGGGCATTCCTACATCGTGTATGGACCTTTATTGAAAGGTTGCACAACAGTCATTTATGAAGGAAAACCCGTCGGCACACCCGATCCAGGGGCATTTTGGCGAATAATAAATGAGTATAAAATCAAAGTGTTATTCACCGCGCCGACCGCATTTCGTGCAATCAAAAAAGAAGACCCCAACGGCGACTTTATCAAAAAATACGATATTTCGTGCTTAAAATACCTCTTTTTAGCGGGCGAACGCTGCGATCCCGACACTTTGTATTGGGCGCAAGAAAAATTGAATATTCCCGTCATCGACCATTGGTGGCAAACCGAAACAGGTTGGGGAATCGCGGCAAACTGCATGGGCATCGAAGCCTTGCCAGTCAAAGCGGGATCGCCGACTTGCGCATCGCCCGGTTATGACGTGCAAATCCTTGATGAAGAAGGCAAAGAAATGCCCGCAGGTGAAATGGGCAACATTTGCATCAAATTACCGATGCCGCCCGCGTGTTTGCCGACCTTGTGGAGAAATGAAGATCGTTTCTTCCATGCGTATCTAAGTCGTTATAATGGTT
>DYNM01000053.1 GCA_020721065.1 Thiocystis violascens
GCACCGTCCAGACGGATTTGCAGCCGATTTCCCTTAAGTCCGACAGGCTCCCAGGAGCGGACTTGCCCCACGGCCATTAAGTTAAGCCCGCAGGCTGGATGCGGCACGCGATGTCGTAGGGTGGATAAGCAAAGCGCATCCACCCACCGCGTCCACCGCACGCGGCACCCATGCCATGCAACTCAAAAGCTTGCCGGATGCGCTGCGCTTATCCAGTCTACAGAAACTGCCTCAAGCGTCGCATGTTGCCGATGCTGCCACCAGTCATATGATCCGCAAGGGCGATGTGGCGCGTTTGGTGACACCGTGTGCATCGTGCCACGGCTTGCATGGGCAAGGCGGTATCAATGAATCACCCGCACTGGCTGGTTTGCCGCGTGAATACTTCATCCGCACCATGGAGCATTTCCGCGACGCTAAGCGCACCAATGACTTGGTCAAGGGAATGCGCGCATTCTCCAAGCCATTAACGGATGCTGAAATCATTGCTTTGGCGAATTATTACGCGCCGCTCGATAATCAGGTATCAATCAAATAATGTTTAACGTTTGAAAGACAAAAAGGCTCCTTGTGGAGCCTTTTTTATTGACAGCGTTGTTATTTTTAAGCCGGCCCCCTTTTTATTCCCAGCCGAATGATTGTTGAATCAGGATTTGATCCAAGCCCTTGATGCTATCGGTTTTCGCGGATTTCCAGCCTGTTTTAGTCGGGTCAGCGCCGCGCACAACGGCTGCTGTCATGGCTTGGGCAAGTTTATCTGCGGCAGGGTTGGCATCTGCTAGGCGTTTTGCCAAGGCATCGCGTTTGGAGGCAACCAACTTTTTGCTCGCAGTCAAAAAATAGCCGGGCAAAGGAGGGGTGTTGTAGAACACGCGCAATTTATCTATTACACCTTTGTCAAGATCGTTGAAGACACTTGCCGAGATTACACCTGCCACACATTCGCCCTTAATCACCTTTTCAACAATGGGGCGATATCCGTCTACAACTTTAGTGACAGGAAGTTGCAATGGATTGGGGTAGATGTTCATAAACATCAAATTGGACAAGTTGGGTGCGGGCATCAAGCACACCGGCTTGCCTATCAATTGCTCTGTGGATTGAGTGCTGGTGTCACTCACTGGAACAACCACCACAAAAGTCAAGGATGTGTCGCTTTGTACCACGGGTGTGTGCATCCCTTTGGCCATGCGCCATGCCGCGAATTGGGGTCCATCAAGCAAAATGTCGTACTTGCCTTGACGAATGTCTTGGGCGTAGGCCATTTCATTTTTTGGGGCGACATAACGTACCGGCTCGCCCAAGGCTTGGCTTAATTCACTCGCAAGCAGGGTGTAGCGCTTTTCAAGTTCAGCGTGATCGTCCATATTGGGTGTGCCCGAGAGGATGAGTTCAGCATGAACGGGGACACTCATCAGGCTGATGCTTGCGATACAGGTCAGTAGAGTGGGTTTGAGGCTAAAGAGGCGAGCTGCTTGCATAAAAACTCCGATGGTTTGGATATCCAGATAATTTAAAGTTGATCTTTTATCTAGGATATTTGAAATTTTTATGAAAGTTACATTGTTTTTTATGGGGTTAGTGGCGGGGCTGTCGTGTTTTGGGCTGTGCCTGTTTTCGATTTGTGGCTAAGGCGTTGGGGATTGTGGCTGCGATAATGTTTTACTGGATAGAGTTAGAGAGAGATGTTGATTTTGGACAAGAAGCACAAATTTTTGCACGAGCAGCTCATTGAGGCGGGCAGGTATTTCTTTGAGCGCGGCTGGGTGCCTGCCACCAGCAGCAATTTTTCTGCGCGCCTGGACGAGGAGCGTGCGCTGTTGACGGTGTCCGGGCGGCATAAGGGCAAGCTTGCGGAAGATGATTTTCTGCGTGTGGCGATTGATAGCGGCTTTTCGCTGGATGCGGGCAAACGCCCATCGGCTGAGACCTTGCTGCATACGCAGATTTATGTGCGCGAGCCGGGGGTGGGCTGTGTGCTGCATACCCATTCGATGCCCGCGACTGTGCTTTCACGCCTGACGGAGGGTGCGTTGTTGCTGGAGGGTTATGAGCTGGCCAAGGCGTTTCCCGGTGTGGAGAGTCACGAGGCGAGTTTGACGATTCCGGTATTTGCCAACGATCAGGATATTCCGCGTTTGGCGGCGGCGGTGGATGCGTGGATCAATCGGCATGGTCTGCCGGTGGCCTATTTGATTGAAGGACACGGCTTGTACACCTGGGGTGCGACGGTGGACGATGCGGTGCGCCATGTCGAGGCGCTGGAATTCATGCTGGAATGCGAGTTGTGGTTGCGGAGGGTAGGCTAATGTCGGAACTGCGAATTTTTGCTGCGGCGCAACCCGCTCTTGAGCCGATGGTTGTGCGCGATCATGCGTTGATTGCGCAGCAGCTTGCGGCGATTGGGGTGCGTTTTGAGTTTTGGCAAGCGAATCGCCCGTTGTCGCCTGATGCCGATCAGGACGAGGTTCTGGCGGCTTACGCGGATGATGTGGCGCGGCTGAATGCGGAATACGGCTTTAAGTCGGTGGATGTGGTGAGTTTGCGTGCCGATCATGCGCAAAAGGAGGCAATGCGTGCCAAGTTTTTAAGCGAGCATACGCACGATGATTTTGAGGTGCGCTTTTTTGTCGATGGGCAAGGCATGTTTTATTTGCATATTTCCGGGCATACCGCTGGCAAGGTTTACGCGGTGTTGTGTACGCAGGGCGACTTGATTTCGGTGCCCTCCGGAGTGACCCACTGGTTTGATATGGGTGAGCAGCCGGGGTTTAAGTGCATCCGCTTTTTTACGGTGCCGGAAGGCTGGGTGGGGCATTTCACGGGCAGTGGGGTGGATAGATCCATTCCAAGCCTGGATGAGCTGGTTTAGTTTTTTTGCCACAGAGGTCACAGAGCACACAGAGGGATGCACATCAAATCGTTCCACGCCGGAGCGAGGTAGCCCTCAGTGTCGCGGCTTTATTCTCGGTGCCCTCTGTGAACTCTGTGGCTAAATATAGGATTTAAATCATGATTAAAGCCATTGTGACCGACATTGAAGGCACTACGTCGAGCATCGACTTTGTGCACAAAACGCTTTTTCCCTATGCGCGCAAGTATTTGGCGGATTTTGTGCGTGCGAATCTGGATAACGCGGAGGTGCAGGAGCAGCTTGCGGCGATTGAGCGCGAGTTGGGCGAGGCGCATCTTTCGCTCGACGAAGCGCTGGCGCATTTAATGGAGTGGATGGATGAAGATCGCAAACTGACACCACTCAAGGTGCTGCAAGGCTTGGTGTGGGAGCAGGGCTATCGCCAAGGCGATTTCACTGGGCATGTCTATCAGGATGCGGTGGATGGCTTGCGGCGCTGGTATGAACAGGGTTTGCGACTGTATGTGTATTCGTCCGGCTCGGTACAGGCGCAGAAGCTATTGTTTGCGCATTCGGATGCCGGGGATTTGACCGCGCTGTTTTCCGGTTATTTCGATACCACCATCGGTGCGAAGCGCGAGGTAGCGGCGTATCGTTTGATTGTCGAGGCGCTGGAGCTTGCGCCGTATGAGATCGCGTTTCTCTCTGATATTCCAGCAGAATTGGTCGCAGCCAAGGCGGCGGGCTTG
>DYNM01000109.1 GCA_020721065.1 Thiocystis violascens
ACGCGCCGAAAACCTCAATCACGGCATCAAAATCAAAGGTATCGACCCGACGTTGATAGAGCGCAGCATCAATCGTGCGGTAATCGGCGCGAATGCCAAGTTTGCGCAGATTATAAACATAGGGCGCCATAATCCGCTCGAAGCCTTTTTGACCAAGCAAAATCTCAAATTCAAAGACTTTACCCTGCGCATTGGTCAACACACCATCTTTCACATACCAGCCTGCTTCAGCAAGCAGCCGCTTGGCTTCAAGCAAATTTGCGCGTAAGGACGACGAATCTGGCGCAGAAGGTGGCCGATAAACCTGGGTAAATACTTCAGGAGGCAATTGATCGCGGAATGGCTCAAGCAGCTTCAATTCGGCAGCGGAAGGCAAACCATGCGCAGCCAACTCACTATTACTAAAATAACTATCGCAGCGCGTATATTGTCCGTAGAAAAGATTGCGGTTTGACCATTCAAAATCCATCGCCAGACCCAAAGCCTGGCGCACACGCCGGTCTTGTAACAATGGGCGACGTGTATTGAATACCACGCCCTGCATACCTGCATTATTACTATGCGCAATGCTCGCTTTTATTATTTTGCCGTTGGCATAATTAAGGCCAGCATGATCGCGCGCCCAGCGTTTGGAGTGGTTTTCATAGAAGAAATCAAATTCCCCGGCTTTGAACGCTTCCAGGGATACGGTGCGATCCTTGTAATACTTGAAACTTATGCGATCAAAGTTATACATACCACGCCGCACAGGTAAATCCTTGGCCCAGTAATCAGGGTTGCGCGTGTATTGCACCTGTTTACCCCAGTCAAAGGACTCAAGCGTATACGGCCCGCTACCGATAGGTTTGACCCGCGCCAGTTCATCAAAGGCTCGGCCATTCACCCATTGCTTCGACAACACCGGCATTTCACCCAAAATAAGATGCAGCTCAGGATTGGGCTTTTTGAACACAAAGCGCAGCGTGCGCTCATCCAGTACCTCGGCGCGCTCCACATCCGCCCAATACACGCGGTATTGCGGGTGCGCCTTGGCCGAGCGCA
>DYNM01000110.1 GCA_020721065.1 Thiocystis violascens
TTAATCTGCTTGGCGGCGTAAGAAAGCCGGAATGTCGAGAATTTCAGGATAATCGTTGCTCATATCCTTAGCGTGCGCGGGTTCTTTGGGCGAGTCTTGATGGCGACGTAATAAGGTGGGGCGTTCTAAGTGGACATAATCGAGATCGGCGCGTTCACGTTTTTGAGGCGTTGGGACTGCGGCAATCGGCGGAACGGTTGTTGAGGGGGGTGCTGATCTGTCTCGGGATTGTTGTTGTGGATGCTGTTGATTTTGAACGATTTTTTCTGGTGTTGGTGCTTTTTCTTGACGTTTATAACCCCGTTGAACACCCGTTGCAATAACGGTCACACGAACTTCGTCTTTCATTTCTGGATCGATCACTGAACCTACGACAACCACCGCCTCGTCGGACGCAAATTCTTCGATAATGTCGCCCATTTCTTCCAATTCGCCAATCGTGACATCTAAACCAGCGGTTAAATTCACTAAAATACCGCGAGCCCCACTTAAATCGATGTCTTCCAACAAAGGACTGGAAATCGCTTCTTGAGCCGCTTTACGAGCGCGATCTTCGCCAGACGCTCGACCTGTGCCCATCATCGCCATGCCCATTTCTTGCATCACCGTCGAAACGTCAGCAAAATCAACGTTGATCAAACCGGGGCGGGTAATTAATTCAGAAATACCTTGCACCGCGCTGTATAAAATATTGTTTGCGGCTTTGAATGAATCTAATAGAGAAGTCGCTTTGCCTAAAACAAGTAAAAGTTTTTCATTGGGAATAATAATAAGAGAATCAACGTGTTGGCTTAACCGTTTAATGCCTTCTTCGGCGATTAAAGCACGACGTTTGCCTTCGAAGGGGAAAGGTCGAGTCACAACCGCGACCGTTAAAACGCCCATTTCTTTGGCGATTTGAGCGATGACGGGAGTTGCGCCCGTGCCTGTTCCGCCGCCCATTCCCGCGGTCAAAAACACCATATCCGTGCCTTCGAGGGCGCTGATGATGCGTTCACGATCTTCGAGAGCCGCTTGTTCGCCGACATCGGGAT
>DYNM01000111.1 GCA_020721065.1 Thiocystis violascens
TGTGTTCATCAAAAATCAACTGCACCAAGCGATCCATTGGCGGTATCGACGACATTATTAGTCCTCACGTTTGAGTTGTGCCTTACGTCGCATACGCACAGGGCAATTATAGAACTTACGCAAAAATGTTCCTGCAAGGCAAAGCTTGTAGCCCGGATGCTAATCCGGGACAGGCTTCGACAAGGCACAAAAGTTTCCCCGGATTCCGCTGAACGCGAAGCTGACGAAGTCCACTTCATCCGGGCTAACCCCGCAGATGTTCCACGACACGCAGTTCTTCCAGGCGGTAGGCCTTGCCAAACCCGGCGATAAAACGCCCGTGCCTGGGTGTAAGGATAAACACATGAAAATCATTCAAACCGCGCAAAAGTGGCACGATTGAACCAAAACGCGCCTGCATGAGTTCAAACAGCGCGTCGCTGCGCTCATGCTCACGCGCAAGCCATGTCACGTCGCAACTTAGCGTCATGCGTAATCGCGCATAGGGCTGGCGCGTTTCAGCTTCATCTTCCAGCAACATGATCTGCGCACGCGGTTCATGCTCAAGGTGCCGCGTATGTGGGGCAAGGCCACTTAACAACACCGCAAACACGCCGTCCACATGCACAAAAGGCGCAACGCCCAATTCACACTCGCCCTGCACATCATGGGTCGCCAGAACAAGGGATTGCCGGGTTGCAATGAAGCTTTCAAGCTGGTTTTGTACGGCGGGAAAATCCATACCTTGCTCAATTTGAGCCACTATATTGTCCATGTAAATCCAAAACCCGCGCCACGTACTCCGTCGTTTCGTTATACGGCGGCACGCCGCCATATTTCATCACTGCGCCTTCGCCTGCGTTGTAACCCGCCGCTGCAAGGCGCATGTCGCCATTGAATTTATCCAAAAGAAAGCGCAAATATGTGACCCCTCCACGGATATTTTCCTGTGGATCAAACGCATTGCCCACACCAAAACGCGCCGCTGTCCCTGGCATCAACTGCATCAAACCCATGGCTCCGGTACGCGACACCGCCGTCGGATTAA
>DYNM01000112.1 GCA_020721065.1 Thiocystis violascens
CGGCTGGCGGCGGATGATTGGTTTGTTGAACCTGAACTCAGCGGACAGGACTATGTTGATTGGTGTTTGCAATTTTGCGCAGAACAGCGTGTTACGCTTTTTGTGCCTGGAAAAGCTGCCATCAATATCGCCCGCCGCCTAAACGAATTTCTTGATATTGGCACGCGAGTTTTACTTTGTGCCGATGTTGACACCTTAATCCTGTTGGATAACAAAGCGGCCTTTAGTGCCGCCGTGGATCAAGCCAGCACGCCCACCGCTGAAACCACTGAAATTAACAGTTTCACCGAGTTTCAAGCGGCTTATGCTGACCTGAGACAACGCCACGCCACGCTGTGCCTGAAGCCTTCCGTGTCGGTATTTGGCCTGGGCTTCCGCATTATTGATGAAGCGCATGATGCACTTGAGCATATTCTTGCTGGCCAGGAGCAAATGCTGAATATCCACGAGCTGACCCGTGCGATGCAGGGCAAGCCCGATTTCAAGCCAAGTTTGATCTTGATGGAGTTTCTGGCCGGCGAGGAATGGAGCGTGGATTGCGTGGCGGAATACGGTGAATTGATTTACGCCATACAACGCCGTAAATCCAATGAACTGAGTACACCGCAATATATTGATAATCATACTGATATTGCGCGCATGACGGATATTTTGACCCGGCAATTCAAACTCAACGGCTTGTTTAATATTCAGTTCCGCATGGGTGAGCATGGCATTCGTGTACTGGAAATCAATGCGCGCCCATCCGGCGGCTCGCCGGTGGCTTGTGCAGCGGGTGTCAACCTGCCCTTTGAGGCCGTCCTGCGTGCGCTCGCACCCGAAGCGCAAGCCCTGCTGCGCGCTCACACCCCGCCTGCGGAAACACAGACGCACGACCTGCATATCCACCAAACCATGCTGCCCTGCGCGCTCGCTTTATAACTTTTACCTTGCTGCGCCCCTTGCGTAGCCACACACCAAAGCAACACTTTATGAATTGGCAGATCATTGAACTTCCCAATGGCACCCTTGAGGTGCGCGAAG
>DYNM01000113.1 GCA_020721065.1 Thiocystis violascens
CTGGGGCATGATTTGAGCGCCATTCCGCACGCGATCCGCATGGCGCGCGCCACGCAACGCAATGTACACATGAACCTGGCGTGGGCTTTGGGTTATAACCTGCTGGCCGTGCCTTTTGCTGCATTGGGTTTTATTAGTCCCTGGGTCGCGGCGGTCGGTATGTCGCTCAGTTCCTTGCTGGTGGTGGGTAATGCCTTGCGTTTGAAAAATGTAGAGTTGCATGAAAGGCGGAACTAGATATAAATTGTGCTGATTCTGTATTAAATCGTTCACATAGGAGTGAGTCATCATGAGCGAACCCAGTCGTCAAAGCGCGCCTGTCGCGGTCGTGGTTTTTTTGGTTTTGATTGTCGCCATGAGCATCGCGGTGTATCTCAAGTGGCAACGTGCCAATGTTGATTTGAGCACGGTAGTCGATCAGTCGGTGATGCGCGTCATTCCGCAGGCGATTCCTGTGCCAGAGTTCACGTTGACGCGCATGGATGGCAAGCCGTTTGAGCGTAGGAATCTGTTGGGTAAGTGGACGTTTTTGTATTTTGGTTACACACTTTGCCCCGACGTTTGCCCAACCGAGTTAACCGCGCTGGCCGAAGTCGCTGAATTGCTGCGGAAAGAAGGTGTACAGTCGTGGCAGCAGGTGTTCGTTTCAGTTGATCACGAGCGCGATACGCCGGAACAACTGGCGAAGTTTGTGACTTATTTTGATCCGAAAATTATTGGTGCGACTGGGACGGAGGCAGAATTGCGTCAGATGGCCAAGCCCTTGGGTGTGGGCTGGGAGAAAGCCTCCCTGCCCACGGCCAATGATGCCGCTTCAAGCTCATATTTAATCAACCACACAACGTCGATTCTTTTGGTGAGTCCTGATGCGACCGTGATTGGGGTATATCCTACCCCGCATGACCCCAAGGCGATGGTGGATGTGTTTCTTAAGGTCATTAATAGCAACTGATGAGCGAGGTGTTCCATGGTTAAGTTGATGTTTGCGGCGGCCATGATGCTGCCCTTGTCGGCC
>DYNM01000005.1 GCA_020721065.1 Thiocystis violascens
TAATTCCTTGAGTGACCGCCCAATCAGCATAAAGCCATACTTGACAATATAAATCCTGATAGGTGGCTTCATGGCGCAAATAGCAGACCATCAATTCCTCAAAATAGGTGCCTTTTTCCTTTTGAGTTTGGGCAATTTCCCGATAATGATCGAGTAAATCAGTGAGGGCGGACATCGTTAAATTTCCTTTCAGGTTTTCAATCGGCGTGGCATCAATTTTTTACAAAAATATGTTGAAAACGATGATGTGTATATGCTTAAATGATTCATCGCATTGCTTGTAGCAATTCAGTTAAAAGTGCTTCATTGCTTAAACATCACATGGCTATCAATCATCCTCGCTCTATTTTAATTACCGGCTGTTCTAGCGGCATCGGTTTACATTGCGCTCGCGGTTTAGCGGCTCGCGGCTGGCAAGTGATTGCTTCCGCCCGTCGCGCCGAGTCGGTAGCGCAATTAAAACAGGAAGGCTTAACCGCTGTGCAATTGGATTTGGATGATTCGACCAGTATTCGGGAGGCGGTGGCGGCTACGTTGGCGCTGACTGGCGGCCGCCTCGATGCGCTGTTTAACAACGGCGCGTATGGGCAGCCCGGCGCGGTGGAAGACCTGAGTCGGGCGGTGTTGCGGGCGCAGTTGGAAACCAATCTGCTCGGCACGCACGAGTTGACCTGTCTGGTAGTGCCGATCATGCGCCAGCAGGGACACGGGCGCATCGTGCATAACAGTTCGGTGTTGGGATTTGTGCCGCTCGCTTATCGCGGGGCTTACGTTGCGAGTAAATATGCGCTGGAGGGATTGACCGATACGCTGCGTTTGGAGCTGCGCGGCACGGGCATTGCGGTGGCGTTGATTGAACCTGGCCCGATTTTGAGCCAATTTCGCGCCAATGCGCATCAGGCGCTGGTGGCTAACATTGATCGGCAGCACAGCCCACATTGCGCGGCGTATCTCCGCGCTGAGGCGCGATTGACCAAAGCAGGTGCGGCGCAGCCGTTTACGTTGTCGCCGGAGGCGGTGCTGCTCAAATTGATCCATGCGCTGGACAGTTCCCGCCCCCGCGCTCGTTATTATGTCACTGTTCCGACATATCTTTTTGGCGCACTGAAACGGATTTTATCGACGCGGGCGTTGGATTGGGTGCTCACGCATATCTCAGGCGGTGGGGAGCGGTGATGACCGATGAGTGATTGTTCATCGGTTTTAGGGGTGACGCAGTTGCAAAAAAGTTGTCAGTTATCGGTTGTCAGTAAAAAGCACGGTTAGCACTGACAATTAAAACAACAGCTTATAACTGCGTCATTCCTATAAAAGTGAGAAAATGCCTAACTGCGGCGGCTTTGGGAGAGAAAAACCTATGAAATCATCATCTTCCTACTTATACGATCAAGACATCGTTGCTTGGGCGAATCAACAAGCCGAGGCACTGCGAGCCGGTCACTTCGCGCAGCTCGATCTGGAACATCTCGCCGAGGAAATTGAAGACGTGGGCAAAAGTGAGCAACGCGAGTTAATAAACCGGATGACCATCTTGATCGGGCATTTGCTGAAATGGCGTTATCAGCCTGAGCGACGCGGTGCCAGTTGGGAATCTACCATCCGTACCCAGCGCGAGGCGATTGCGCGGCGCTTGCAGCGCACTCCTAGCCTGCAACGCACATTGTCCGATCCAGATTGGTTTGCAGATGCTTGGGGCGACGGACGTGATTTAGCGGTGCGCGAGACGGGTCTGTCCGCTCTACCACAACGCTGCCCTTGGTCCACTGAAACGATACTCACCACAGAGTGGCTACCCGACGCTGAGCAGGTTCGCACGCATGGCGAAACCTAAACTCAAGAACTTCAGCGCGTTACGATAATAGGAATGACGCAGTAAAAAGCACGGTTATCACTGATAACTAACAACTAAAACAACAGCTTATATCGCAACTGCATCATTCCTCTCTAAAACTCTTTTTGCGCGTCACCAACGCCGAGCAACTCGCGCACCCGTTCGGGATGCTCCAACAGCAAATTGTGACCACCGCCTGCAATCACCGTCACCTCTGTTGCTGGGCGCAGCGTTTTCACCTGTTGCGCCAACGCCACAAACTTCTGATCGGCAGCGCCCACAATCCAGCGCACCCGCCCCGGAAATCGCACCAACGCCTCCCAAGTGCTCGGCATTGTCGCCAAACCAAACTGCTCCAAACATCGCGCCAATCCTTCCGCCTGCTGACGCAACCGCCGCGCCCGTTGCTGCGCCACCACTGCTGGCGCGAGCTGGCGCTGCGTTGCAAACAACGGCTGCTGTTCCCACGCCGTCACAAACGCCTCAATCCCCTGCTCGCGTAACAGCCTGATCCAAGCGCGATCAGCGACGCGGCGTTGATCGCGCTGGGCGGCAGTCGTCAAACCGGGATGAGCAGCAATGATGGTCATTGAACGGAATTGCGTTGGTGCTGCCATTAACAACACCAACGCCATACGCCCACCGAATGAATAGCCAACGAGATGTTCAATTCCGGCGAATTGCGCTTTGATAATTGCCGCTTCAGCACCTTTTTTTGGCGCGTTCTGCGCCGCAATCCATGCTAAATAAAAGACATCATCTGGCAATTGCCAGCGAGGAGAGGAATGAACGTTTGATAAGCCATGCCCCGGCAAATCAAGTGCGCAATACGCCGGGTGATCACCAACAATTGGCTGCCAATCGGTATGATCGCCAGTAAAGCCATGCAATAGCAAACAACGTGCTGATAAGCTCAGAACGCAGCTCCGGTCAATTTATCACGCGAAATCAGCGCATACGCAGAATGATTGTGGATAGATTCAAAGTTTTCTGCTTCGACAATATAGGCTGCAATGCGCTCATCTGCATTCAATCGTTTAGCCACATCACGCACCATATCCTCAACAAATTTGGGATTCTCATACGCCCGTTCCGTGACAAACTTTTCATCAGGACGTTTCAGCAAACCAAACAACTCTGAAGAGGCCTCTTGCTCCACCAATTCAATCAATTCTTCCAACCAGATAAATGCTTGTGTACGCACCTGCACCGTGACATGTGACCGCTGGTTGTGAGCGCCATAACGCGAAATCTCTTTAGAACAGGGGCACAAACTGGTGACTGGAATCTGTACTTTCATTTCTAAAGTGGGCTGACCGTGACGAATTTCACCAATAAAGGTGACATCATAATCCAGCAGACTTTCAACTCCCGACACGGGCGCTTTTTTAGTAATGAAAAACGGAAACCGCATTTCAATATGTCCCGCTTCTGATTCCAAACGTTCTGACATTTCCAGCAGCATTTCTTTGAAAGAATCAACGCTAATTTCGCGCTCGTGATTATTCAAAATCTGCACAAAACGCGACATGTGTGTGCCTTTGAAATCATGCGGCAAATACACATACATATTAAAGGTGGCGACGGTGTGCTGTTCATTACCGGTGCGTTCGCGGACGCGCACCGGATGCCGAATATCTTTAATGCCCACCTTATCAATCGCAATATGGCGGGTGTCAGCACTACCTTGTACATCTGCCATTTCCAGCGTTGAGGAAGTGCAACAAGGCGAAGTTTCGAGCGCGTGCTCCATGACTATTTTATCCTGAAAAAAATCGACAGCATTCAGTTGGGGTTGACAGCGTTGCAATGCAAATCACAACCGCTGATCACTAACTTTTACGCCCATTTAATGCGCCAGCAATCCAACGTAATGGCTCGGCACTTGCTCCAAAAATCGTCACTGCTTCCACTGCTTGCGCGGTTAATTCTGTCACCATCGTTTTAGCAGTCGCCAACCCAACCAAAGAAGGATAGGTTGCTTTATCCAACACCTGATCGCGCCCCGCCGTTTTGCCAATTGCCGCCGTTTCGCCTTCCACATCCAACACATCGTCCTGAATTTGAAACGCTAAACCCAAACATTTGGCATAGCGATCCAGCCGTTCTGTGCGGTCAGTATCAAGCGCCCCGTGCGCCAACATGCCCATCTGCACCGCTGCGCGAATCAAGGCTCCGGTTTTATGAATGTGAATATGCTCCAGCATCGTCACATCCAAAGTCTTCCCTTCCGCTTCTAAATCAAGGGCTTGCCCACCCACCATGCCGCGAGAGCCGCTGGCACGAGCGAGATGTTCAATCATGGCCACTTGGCTATGTGGGTGTAAATTCTCGGCTGCTGCCAGTGCCTGAAATGCCAACGTTTGCAGCGCATCGCCTGCCAAAATCGCCGTCGCCTCATCAAAAGCGCGATGACACGTCGGACGCCCGCGCCGCAGATCGTCATCATCCATCGCGGGTAAATCGTCATGAATCAATGAATAAGCGTGAATCAATTCCACCGCACTGGCGGGGCGATCCAGCGTGGCGGCTTCCAAACCGAGCGCCTCGCCGGTTGCATACGTCAACAGTGGGCGAATCCGTTTGCCGCCACCGAGTACGGCATAGCGCATGGCTTCATGTAAGCGCACCGGCTGCACCGTCACACGCGGCAACAGTTCATCAAGGCAAGATTCAAGACGCGCTTGGCAGTGCGTCCGATAAGCGTCTAAATTCGTAGCAATCATGGGAATCAACGTCGTAAGCAAAGAATAATGACAAGACAACACGATATTGCAGAGTATCTATTGTCTTGAATCTTGAAATTATCACGGTACCGTAGCCAGATTAGCCGGTCAAACCAGCGCCCGCCGCGTTGAAATCATGCGCTTGTCAACACACGACCGCAAACGCCCACTCCTATCTGTTATTCCTATGAAAAATTTAGCAACACCTGCCGCAAGTTCAACCGCCAACACCTCTTTGGATGTCAGCGTATTGGCAGCACTGATTGGAGAAACTGATCCAGTGCTGTTGCGCGAATTATTGAGCGTCTTTCAGCGCAGCGCGACCGCCATTGCCCGCGAACTGTTAGCGGCGGGCGCGGCGGGCGATATGACGCAAGTACATCATTTTGCACACAAATTAAAATCACCCGCACGCTCGTCTGGAGCCTTGGCATTGGGCGACTGCTGCGCCGCTTTAGAATTAGCCAGCAAACTAGGCGATGCCGCCGCGCTGACAACATTGCTGGCAGAATTCGCAACTGAAATGACAGCAGTCGAGCAGGCATTAGCACAATTCATTAGCACCGCACCTTAAAAAATTGCATCAATGACACTTGCGTTCAACAGACAACTATCAATAACAGCCTCTGATTTTAGCCATATCACTGTAATACACAGCAACGGATAGATTGTGCTCAACAAAAACTACACTCATGCAGCAATTTTAATCGCAACAGATGAACTCGCTCGCGCTAATTTAGTGAGAAATATCCTGCTGGATGAATTCAAAACCGTTGACATTTCGCTTGATCCCAAAACGGTATTACAAAATTTCAAACAAACACAGCCATCAGTATTAGTACTCGCGTTTGGCGCTTTAGAACAATCTGATCAATGTTATCAACAGTTGCAACACGCATCTAAACCCATCTCCCGCCAACCCTATCGCACTTTAGTATTATGTAATAATACCGAACTCAAAGCGGTTTATGAATTATGTAAGCGCGATTATTTTAACGATTATGCGCTATTTTGGCCACGCCCAGAAGACCCTTGGCGCTTATGTATGTCCATTCATCATTTATTACGAGAATTGGATGCCATGAGTAGCACAGCGCCAACTGCTGCACAATTAGCTGTTCCAGCTCGGGCACTCGCAGAAATGGAACATGTTATAGATCATTGGCTAGAAACCAACCAAATGCCAGCGACAATCGACACCATAACGCGCTGGCGCACTGAATTAAAAAACACCTTGCGTCCATTTATGCTGTTAGTGCGGATGCTCACTTCATTAGCGCAGCGCGTTCAAGCCACAGTTTTAGTTGTTGATGATGATGTACTGCAATGCAAAATGATTGAAACGATGCTCAAAAATGAACCTTATCGGGTGGTGTTTGCCGCCACAGGTTTAGAAGCCTTATCAGTCTTGCGCTTGGTGCGTCCAGATGTCATTTTAATGGACGTGATGATGCCAGAAATGGACGGCATTACCGCTACCCAACGGCTCAAAGCCTTGCCACAATTTGCACAATTGCCGGTAATTATGGTGACAGGACGCAATGAAAAAACAGTGGTGTTTGATAGTGTAAAAGCAGGTGCAACCGGCTTTTTAGTCAAACCGTTTGGACGCGAGTCACTCATTACTAAATTACGCGATGCGTTAACAATACCAGTCACTCGCCAACCCGACCTTGATACGGATGAAGAGTGATTGATGAGCAAAATAAGCTGTTGCTTGCGTCGTCAATGACCACATTGTTGATTGCACAACTGGAGCGTGAATGAGATGAGCATGTCGTTATTTTTCAAAGCAGTCACTCCGCAAGATATGGCAGTATTATTGCGCCAGCCGTCGTTCATTGACGCATGGATTGAAAATGACACGCACGCTGTGCTTGCGACTGATATTGGCACGGCGTGGTCAGTGTTAAATCACTTGTTGGCTGGTGTTGGGATTGACAGCGACTGTTTTATTGATGATGTGTTATTTAATGGTTGCAGCATCATTGCTGCGGATGTGGTGCAAAAATACGCAGTTCAGCTTGCAGCTTGGTCATCAGCGCAATTATTAGAACAATTTAATCAACTGCAACCAGAAGATGATTTTTATCACCTTGATTGCTTTCGAGAAGAACCGCAAAATTTAATTATTGAGTTTCACAAACTAGTTGCGTTTTATCAGGACGCCGCCGCGCAACAATTAGCCGTGATTCATTATGCGGCTTAAACCACAGCGCGACGCTGTACCGCTGTCTGCGCTGCGCCCCCGCCGCGCTTTTTTTATGCCTTGCAAACAGTGACTTAACCACTAAAACAGTGCGATATAACGCCCAGTCGCCGATTTCATGGTGAGCAACCGCGCTTGAGGTGACAAAATGACGTGCTCGCCCCGCCCGCCCGGTGGTGGCGAGCTTTCAGCAACATTGACGAGAGAGGCTTAATTCAACTGATGGCTAATACAAAACACGTTTTTGCGTTTGAAGATGGCGATGGAAAAAACAAGCACTTGCTCGGCGGCAAGGGCGCAAATCTGTGCGAAATGACGCAGATCGGCTTGAATGTGCCGCCCGGTTTTGTAATTTCGACGGCAGCCTGTTTGGACTATCTCGCCGCGTCCACGCTGCCAACTGGCTTGATGGACGACGTGCAGGCGCAGATGCGGGCGCTGGAGCAGAAGACCGGCAAAGGTTTTGGCGATTCCGATAATCCGCTGCTGGTGTCGGTGCGCTCCGGCTCGGCGATGTCGATGCCGGGCATGATGGACACGATTTTGAATCTCGGCCTCAACGCCGAGACGTTGCAAGGCGTGATCTGCGCGACTGGCGACGCCCGTTTTGGTTACGACGCGTATCGGCGTTTCATTCAACTGTTTGGCAAGGTCGCGCTCGGTGTGCCGGATAAAGCGTTTGATAAAGAATTCGACGCGATCAAGGAAGCCGCTCACGCCAAGCAAGACGTTGATTTATCAGCCAATGATCTGAAAGAAGTCAGCGAACGCTTCCTCGCCGTCGTGCAAAACGTGACTGGGCATCCGTTCCCGTCCGATCCGTATCAACAGTTGGAAATTGCGATCAAAGCGGTATTCAACAGTTGGGGCGGCAAACGCGCCGTCGATTATCGCCGCAAGTTCCACATCACCCTAGACATGGCCAACGGTACGGCAGTCAATGTGGTGACGATGGTGTTTGGCAATCGCGGCGACGATTCCGCGACTGGCGTTGCCTTCACGCGCAATCCGGCGACCGGCGAAAACAAGCTCTACGGCGAATATCTGGTCAACGCGCAGGGCGAAGATGTCGTTGCTGGCATTCGCACCCCGAAGCCGCTGGATCGGCTGAAAGTTGAAATGCCGGAAATGGCGGATCAGCTTGATGCGCTGCGCGACAAGCTCGAAAGCCATTATCACGAAGTGCAGGATTTTGAGTTCACCATCGAACGCGGCCAGCTCTATTGCCTGCAAACCCGCAACGGCAAGATGAATACGGTGGCGATGGTGCGCACGTCGGTCGAAATGGAGCGCGAGGGCTTGATCACCAAAGAACAGGCGCTGCTGCGTATCGCGCCCGATTCGCTGGAGCAGATGCTGTTTCCGCGCCTTGATCCGACGATCAAAGCAGAAGCCGTCGCGCAGGGTTTGCCGGCATCGCCCGGCGCTGCATCCGGCATCGCCGTGTTTGATGCGGATCGCGCCGAGCAATACGGGCGCGAGCAGGGGCGCAAAGTCATTTTGGTGCGTGAGGAAACCAAGCCCGAAGATATTCACGGCTTCTTTGCTTCTGAAGGCATTTTGACCTCACGCGGCGGCAAAACCTCGCACGCCGCAGTCGTCGCTCGTGGCATGGGCAAGCCGTGCGTGGCTGGCGCAGAAGGCATCAGCGTTGATGTCAATCGGCGCGAGGCGCGAGTGGGGCTGACCAGTTTCAAAGAAGGTGACGTGATTACGCTCGACGGCACTTCCGGCAAGGTTTATCTCGGCGCAATTCCGACCGTTGAGCCAGATTTCACGCCAGAACTCAACGTGTTGCTGGGCTGGGCGGATGAACGGGCGCGGCTGAAAGTGATGGCGAATGCCGACACGCCAGATGATGCCCGTCGCGCTCGCAGCTACGGCGCAGTCGGAATCGGGCTGGCGCGTACCGAGCGGATGTTTAACGACGTGGAACGGCTGCCGATTGTGATTGAGATGATCGTGGCCGATACGCCGGAGCAGCGCCAAGCTGCGCTGGATAAATTGCTGCCGCTGCAACGGCGCGATTTCCGCGAGCTGTTTGAAGTGATGTCGCCCAATCCGGTGACGATTCGCCTGCTTGATCCGCCGATTCACGAGTTCCTGCCGGATGAGCATGTGTTGGAGCGCGAGTTGTCCGAGCTGCGGGCGCTGGCGCAGAACGCTCGCGGCGTGACCGTGCTGGCTGGCGCGATGGGGCTGCTTCATGCGTCTGAAAGTCTGCGCCATGAGATTGATATGGCGCGGCGGATGATTGATCCGGCGGTGGTTGAGGACGCGATTGGCAAGAAAGAGGCGATGCTCAAAAAGGTGCGGGCACTCTATGAAACCAATCCGATGCTCGGTCATCGCGGCGTGCGGCTCGGCATCACCTTCCCGGAGATTTACCAGATGCAGGTGCGGGCGATTCTCGAAGCGGCGGCGGAATGCGCCAAAGCGGGGATTCAGGTCAAGCCGCAAATCAAGGTGCCGCAGGTGTGTACCGCTGAGGAACTGCGCAAGGTCAAGACCTTTGTTGATGACATTCACGCCGAAGTTGCTGAACGCTACGGCAAGCCGGTGAGCTTCAAATTCGGCACGATGATTGAGGTGGTTCGCGCCTGTATGCGAGCGGAATCGCTGGCGGAAGAAGCGGAGTTTTTCTCTTTCGGCACCAACGATTTAACGCAGGCGACGTTTTCATTCTCGCGAGAAGATGCGGAGAACAAATTCCTGCCGCTGTATAACCAATCGGGGATTTTGCAAGATAACCCGTTTGATGTCTTGGATGTGAAAGGCGTCGGTAAATTGATGCAATTGGCGGTTGAATGGGGTCGTTCAGTGAAACCGGATTTGCACGTCGGTATTTGCGGCGAGCACGGCGGACATCCAGCATCAATTGAGTTCTGTCATAAAGCTGGTTTGGATTATGTCAGTTGCTCCGGGCCGCGTGTGCCGGTGGCGCGATTGGCTGCGGCTCATGCAGCATTGAAGGCGGGCAATAAATAAAGTATTGCGGGATTGAAACTGCGGGTTGATGCTTTCAATCAACCCGCAGCGCGTTATTCAATTAAAGGATCGCACACGATGAAATTAAAAGTGATTATTCATCCGGCAGAAGAAGGCGGGTTTTGGGCAGAAGTGCCAGTGATTCAAGGTTGCGCAACGCAAGGCGATAGCATTGAAGAACTGTTAAAAAATGTGCAGGAAGCGATAGAAGGCTGTTTGAAAGCTGGATTGGGTTGTTGCGTTACGAATCACAAAAACATCAATTAAGATTGCCGCAATCACAACCCAAACTGATGTTTTTATCTATTAGCTGGCGCTAATTAAGCTGCGCGGCGACGTGCGAAACCAAGTAAACCGATTGCTAATAAACTGAGCAGGGCTGGTTCTGATACGTTGACGGCAGTCATTTGAATGTTGTCAAGGTAAGAAGACGCATCGGCAGCAGTATAGATACCGCGAAATTCAAGCGTGTGACTACCCGCACCAACGATTAAATTATCTATGGTGTAGGTTGCCCAAAATGCAGTAGGGTTAATCGTTGTTTGTAATATGCTGTCAACCCAAATTTGGATATTCTGGTTTTGTGATAAAACCGGGCGATCTACCAGATCAAACGAAATACTCAGGTTATAGTCACCATCGCTAAAAAAGGTTTGACTCACCGAAGAAGCTTGTTGCAAAAAAGCGAAATAACTGCCGCTGTTAGTTTCACCAATCCAGTGAGTATTGTCTTTTGAAATACCAGAAAGACCAGTAAATGACCAAGGTTCTGCATTCACGACACCTGCGTATTGGAACGCACTCATTCCCAACAAACTTGTCACACTACTGACTTCAAAACTGGTGTTTTCCAAAACAGGGACGGCATACGCCTGAGTGGTCGTCAAGCCAAACAATCCCAGTGACAGTGCGAGTATTTTCTTGTTCATCATTTATATTCCGCTTTGAATCGTTTGAGGATCAAAATAACAATTATCGATAATTGTAAATCAGGCTTAATTGCGTAACAACACATCTGGTTCACATCGCCAATTTAAGCCGCCACCTCAATATCACATTCATCATCATGCAAGCGTCCGCGCAGTTCTGGAAAATCTAACCACCGCAGTAACCCGCCGATAAATTCTCGCGCCGCCGGACACACCGTCCCGCGTGGTGACTGCGGATCGGCAGCCAGCGCCACCGCACCCTGTAAAAACTCCAGCGTTCCCACCGGACGATCCGGCCCTGCTGGCGACCACGTCACCGACGGGTCCCGAAAACGCACCGCTTGACCGCGCTCAGGTGGAGTCGGACTTGCTACCCACACCTGCCGCACAATCTGCGCCCCCGATTCAGTGTCCCGAATCATCTGATATTTACTCGTGCCTTCCCAATGATGGGTTTCGATCCGCGAGGTGTATTTCGCATCAATCACAATCGCCAATACCAACCGCCCCGCGCCAGCAGATGTAGGCGCGTCAAAAAATTCCATGATCACGTCCGGCGACCACGGCGCTTCACCCTCGCGTCCTTGAAACAAACTGTCACCGCTGCGCTGCGCCAGCTCCCGCGACACAATCCAAGGTTCATACCGCAGCAACACCCGCCGACCATCCGCAGCCGTAAATCCCAAGCGCGTATCGCGGCGCAAATCCACCGTAAATAATTGCGAACCGAGGCGGCGAAACAGGCTGTCGTGACTGCTCGGACGCAGCCCCGCATCCTCACACGCCGCCGCCACCTGCAAAAACACCCATTGCTCGTACATTCGCCACGTCGGTTTACTGCGCTCGTCCAAACTGTGCTCCAGCAGCAGCGTGGAACGTTGCAAATAATCGCGCATCGACTCCCAAAAACGGTGGTAATTCAACACATAACGAAAAATTGGCGTCGGTTCTCGCGGCGACACCGCCCGCTGCTGGCGCAGAAATGGCAGCTCCAACATCCCCCGCAGCGCCCGATCAATCCGCTGGGCACGCGCTATCGCATCGTTGAGCTTGTCCAATTTCGGCTGATCAAACGCCTCATACAACGACGGATCCGTCCCAAAGCGCCGATTCCGATATGGCTTATCCGCCATGATGCTGGCGCGTTCGGCGCTGGCATGACGCGCACAATCTTTGGTGCGCTCGCGGATCAAATCGAGAAACCAGCGAATCACCCCATGCTCAACGCATTGCGTGTGAGCGATGATCCGCAAACGCGGCCCAACCATCCCGCCCTCGGTAGACGGACGTCGCGGATCAATGCCCCGCGCCGCAAACCACGCCAACCCATCGTTGGTCAGGCGCTCCGAACCCGTCCACGTCGTCACCCGCCGTTCCGAGCGCAGCGACACCTCCGGCTGCTGCGAAATTTGCAGCAGGCAAATCCCCAACTCCTGCACCAGCGCCTCAATCACGCCCAATTCCAACTGCGCCGAGCGCGGCGGCAAACGATTGGCAGCGCGACCCTTCGCCTTGGCGATACCAGCGAACGATTTTGATGCTAAATCAAAGAGTAACCCGCTCGACAACGTCGCCAAATCACCCACCATCGCATCAAACACCGCCTCAGTGATTTTCGACGCCACCACCGCAATCAGCAGCGTCCCGCGCAGATGCCATGCCGCCTCCGGCGCATGTTCAGGGCGCGAAAACAGCTTGATGTCTACCAACCCGCGTGCGCTCTCGAAATACAACGCCGCTGGCCATTCCACATGCCGCCGATACGCACTGCCGAGCGCAGTCGCCGGCGTCACATCGCCAATCTGCACCCGATATTCCAGCTCCGGCTCGCGGGGACTCACCTCAAACGTCACGCGCTGCGTTTCCTGACAAGTTGCCGCCGCCACGCCAGACGCGCTGACGCTGTCCAGCGTCAACTCCGCCACGCAGTCATCGTGGTAATACACCGCAAAAGTTGGCAGATCGTCAGTCGCTTTCATGCCTGCACTCCCGCCACTCAGTTTTCAACTTCAAACGCATCAAAATCAATCGCTTGCGAACTTTCTACCGCAATGCGATCCAACATCTGCAACGCACCGGTAAACGCCGTGCCGTGACTGTCGAGCGTCACCCGCAGCTCATCGAGCGCCCGCCGCGCCTCCGCCCGGAAAATCCCCCGCACCTGACTGAGCACCCGCTGCCGCAACTGCATATCAAACGCCTCCTCAGCCGAACACAACGTCCCGGCGCTGGCGACAAACCGCGCAATCGCCTGATAACGACGCGGCGTCAACGGACTGCCGAGCACTGCCAACGGCTGCAACAGCGCATCAATCACCGACGCCGCCTGCCCGGTCAGCGTCATATCCCGCGTCCACGAATCAAAACTTGCCACCGTCACCGGCGCACCGGTTGGCGGCGTCACCGACGTTGACGCCGTGCGCTGCAAACTGCCAAACGGCACCGCTTCTAATCGCAATTCATTAGCCCGATCTCGCAACCGTTGACTTAATGGCTTGGTGGTTTCGTCATAATTCACCGTGCCAATAAAACGCAAATTGCTATTTAATGGCACTCGCGCCCAATCGCGCCAAGGATCAGCGCGATCCACTGCCGAAGGTGAAAACACACCAATTGAACGCTGCTGTCCCGCACGCGGTAAAGCCTGTAAAAAACCACTAAAATAATGCTCAGGCTGCGCCAAATTCATCTCATCAAGACAGACAATCCACAAGCCACTATCGCGCCCATTTTTTTCAGTTTCCATTGCCGCCCAAACTAAATGCTCAAATAAGCCCGTTGCTGCCGGTTGGAACTTTTCCTCTAATAAATTGGCGCGACCTAATAAATCACCCGGTTCTAACCACGACGGACTGACATCAACTGCTAAATAACGCGCCTCATCACCCGCCAAAGCCTGCGCATACAACACCGGCAATGAAGATTTACCCGTGCCAGAATAACCGCCGAGAATGGTTAAATCACCGCACTTCACACTGAGATGAAATGCCACTAAATCAAGCGGACGAAACCGAAACCCCGCATTCGCAACATGTTCCTTAAAGCGATTAAAAAAGGCTTCTTCATCATCCAAACCACGTCCATGACTGATCGCCTGTAAAAAAGCAGGCGGTTCCAAAACAGTTGGCGCGGTCGCCGCTGCCGGAAACAGCGGCTTTTCTGCGGCAATGGCTGGACGTTCCGTTGGCGTTGTTAAAGCACCAATTTGAGTTAAAAATGGACTCATCGACAAAAAGTTTTTTAACAACTCTTGGCGATTTTCCACAAAGCGCGTCGCAACTTCTTTTAAGCCTTCTTCTAATACTTGACGCTGCTGATCAATATCAGCGCGGGCTTGTTCAATCGACGCATGTTCAGTCGCTTGCCATTGTTCAAAGGCTTGACGCTGCTGCTTCAAATCTGCTTCAAGCTGCGCCTCTTCCTGCCGCCGCTGGCGCTCTAAATCGTTTGCTAAACGCCCAATTTGATGAATAAAATCCTGCTCTTGTTGGCGCAAATCATTGATTTTTTCCTCAACTTCAGCAGTCAATTTAGCAGTGTGGATTTCAATATGCGCTTGTGCCCGCGCTGCAATTGCAGTTTCAAGACGTTGTTCTAACACTCCAGAGTCTAAAATGCTCTGCAATAATTCTTCAATGGCTTCATGTTGTCCCGATAAACGCGAACTCAATACTTTGAAGACATCGACAATTTCATCTGCATTTAATGCCTCTTGTGCCGTTAAATAAATTTGGCTAAGGTCTTTCCATTCCTGCATGAAATCGCGCAAGCGTTTACGCGGTAAAACCTGTTTGGCAACTTGCCGCACGACTTCTTCATCGCTATACAAACGCACATGTTCCAGCGCATCTTCTTGTTGCAAAACTTCAAAGCGTTCCCAAGTTAACAATTGATAGCTGGGAGAAAACGTATCAGACGATTTATTTAAGGGTTGATCGCAAGCTGATAATAAAATGCGATGACGCACAATAAAACCGGGGTCTTTTTGCACTCGCGCCGCACTAAAAACAACAGTATCAACGCTTGAAATCGGTTTCGAGAGCGTTACAAAATAACGATTGCGATATTCCCATTCTGCTTTGAACGGCCCATAAATCCGATCACCGAGGCGCACTAATACAAGCGAAGTAGGCGGATGATCCATTTCAATCGCATTGGGACGATTGATCAGATCGCGGCGCTCTAAATTTTTAGCGCCGTCGAGAATTTCAATGACATTGCGCACACCACCGAGCCGCACCGAATCCCATTCAAATTGGTATTTATCTTTATCGCCATCTTTGGGATCAAATTGGGCGGCTTCTTCCACACGCCCCACAATTAAACGTCCCGGCGTTAATTCCTGCTGCGGTGAAATCCCACGAATAAGCCACCAACAGAGTTCCCGATTGGGATAATCACCTTCTCTGACGGGACCTAAGCGATCATTTTCAATCACTGCAATTGGTCTGACGGTCACAAATTGATTGTCATTTAACCAAAACGGCTGTTGGGCGATTGCCGCAACAATTTCTGTACCACGCGCCATGTTATACGCTCCTTATTTTGAAATTTGGTCGTTCATTATTCTGTCGTGAGATGCAGCGGGATAATACTCTTCATCTAATAATTGCGTTGGTGAATAGGGACAAGTTGAGGGAAATATAGTGAGTGCTAAATGCGTTTCTTTACTGGCAAGCTGGGTTGCATCAGCATACGCTTCGGTAAGAATTGCGGCGAATTGCGCTTTTAAGCCCGGAGATTTTTTAGTCGCTTCTGAATGCGCTCACGTTGCGCAATGATTGTGGCACGCCAACTGTCTCCTTTGAATTCGCGCCAGCGTTCTGACAGCGTTTGATATTGATATTGCCATTTGAGTAAATGCGCGAGCAAAATAACGAGGCGGTTTTCAAGTTCATCTCGTTCACTCTTGCCCATATCGGTGAGTTCTGCAATCAAGTGTTCAATATCTAGTTCTGCATAACAACCGCTGCGTAATAGTTCTGCGGTGCGTTGCGCCCAAGCAGGGTAATCGGCGTAATACAGTGTGTTTAATTCAATCATGGCAATGCTCACTGCGGTGCAGAACGCATTGGCAGTTAATGCGTTAATTACAATTAACTGCCAATGGTGATTTAACTGCGTTTTTTCGGCGGCAATAGATCAGTAATTGAACCGTGCGCCATTTCTGCTGCTAAACCAATGGTTTCGCACAGCGTCGGATGCGGATGAATGGTTAAACCGAGGTCTTCCATATCCGCGCCCATTTCCAGCGCCAGCACCGCTTCGCCGATCAATTCACCCGCATTCGGGCCGGCAATGCCCGCGCCTAAAATGCGTTTGGTTTCAGGATCAAACAGCAATTTCGTCATGCCCTCCTCGCGGTGAATGCCGAGCGCCCGTCCGCTCGCCGCCCACGGAAACACGCCTTTTTCATACGCGATGCCGTCCGCCTTCGCCTTGGTTTCAGTCAAGCCCATCCACGCCACTTCGGGATCGGTGTAGGCGACCGACGGAATCGTCAGCGGATCAAATCGCGCTGGCAGCCCGGCGATCACCTCGGCAGCAACCTTCGCCTCATGCGTCGCTTTATGCGCCAGCATCGGTCCGCCCACCACGTCGCCAATGGCAAAAATGTTGGGGATGTTGGTGCGCTGGTGCGCGTCAACCTTGATAAAACCATGCTGATCAACGGCGACGCCCGCTGCTTCCGCATTGACCAACTTGCCATTCGGCAGCCGCCCCACCGCCACCAGCACCTTGTCGTACACCTCCTCGCCGGGCTGTTTACCTTCAAACACCGCTTTAATACCCGCCGCAGTCGCAGTCAGGCTGGCGACCTTGGTTTCCAAGCGGATCGTTTCGTAGCGTTTCTTGATGATCTTTTCAACGCAGCGCACCAGATCGGGATCGCAGCCGGGCATCAATTGATCTTTGAATTCCACCACGTCGATGCGCGTCCCTAACGCGCTGTAAACGCTCGCCATTTCCAGCCCGATAATGCCACCGCCCACAATCAACATCCGCCCCGGCACGTCAGCCAGCGCCAGCGCGTCAGTGGAATCCATCACTCGCGGGTCGTCGTGCGGAAAGCCGGGGATTTTGATTGAAGACGAGCCACAGGCGATGATCGCCTGATCAAACTGCACCCGCACCCGCCCTTCTTTGGTGTCAATGCCGAGCCGATTCCGCGCCTCAAACTGCCCAACACCTTGAATCACCTTGACTTTACGCTGTTTCGCCATCGCCGCCAGCCCGCCAGTCAACTTGGCGACAACCTGCTCCTTACCTTTACGCATCTGGTCAAGATCAACCTCCGGCGCTGCGTAGGTCACGCCCATCACGCCGAGCGTTTTCACCTCTTCCATAATCAACGCCGTGTGCAGCAACGCCTTCGACGGAATGCAGCCGACATTGAGACACACGCCGCCGAGCGTCTCGTAGCGTTCAACCAGCGTCACCTGTTTACCGAGATCGGCAGCGCGAAACGCAGCGGTATAACCACCGGGACCGCCGCCGAGCACCAGCACTTCTGTCATCACATCAATCGCTTGCGCGGGAGCGCCGATTTTTTCCAGATTCGCCTCCAGCGCCCGCATCCGCGCCGCCGAGGCACTGTCCACCTCCAGCGTCAGAATCACGTCACCCTGCGCCACCTTGTCGCCCACCTTCACACTCACCGCGTTGACCACGCCCAAACTCGGCGCGGGAATATCGAGCGTGGTTTTATCGCTCTCCACCGTAATCAACGGCTGTTCTTCAATCACCGCTGTGCCGGGCGTCACCAGCACTGCGATGACATCTAAGTCCTTGAATTCGCCAACATTAGGCACACGAATCTCAATAATTTCGTTCATAACGTCACGGTCTCGAAGCGCCCAAACGGGCGCAGTGAAAGATAAAAAAGCATCTGCTTAGATGCTAAACGATCCGGGGAAGCGAGGCGATGTTGGCTGGGGATTCGCGCCGCTGGCAGCCAGTCGGCGCGTGGTCAACAGAAATGACCGCCGGGCGGCGGTAAATGGATTTAAACGCGAAAATGTCCAACTAATTCTTGCAGTTCCGCAGCCAGATGAGCGAGTTGTTCGGAAGCGTCAGTGGTTTGACGTGCCCCCTGCGCGTTGCCTTCAGCCGCATCGGAAATGCTAGTCACATTCCGATTCATCTCTTCAGCGACCGCGCTTTGTTCCTCAGCCGCGCTGGCAACTTGCGCATTCACATCATTGATCGTCACCACCGCTGCCGAAATCGCATCCAACGACTGCGCAGCTTCTGTAGCACTGGTGCGGCTGGCTTGCGCATACGTCTGACTTTCTTCCATCACCCCGACAGCGCGACGGCTGGCGCTTTGCAACCGCTCAATCATCGCCTGAATCTCTTGGGTAGAACTTTGAGTGCGAGTCGCCAGCGAGCGCACCTCATCCGCCACCACCGCAAACCCGCGCCCCGCCTCACCCGCACGAGCGGCCTCAATCGCTGCGTTGAGCGCGAGCAAATTGGTTTGCTCGGCGATGCTGCGGATCACATCCAACACCTTGCCGATGTCTTGACTATCGCGTCCCAATTCTCGAATCACATCAGCGGCTTTTTGTACTTCCTGCGCCAACTGTTCGATGCGATTCAAGGTGCCAGCGACAACCTGTTTACCCGCCAGCGCCGCCGCGTGAGCACCCGACGTCGCATCCGCACCGCTCTGAGCGTTATGCGCCACCTCCTGCGCGGTGGCGCTCATCTCGTGCATGGCAGAAGCGAGTTGATCGACCTCATTGCGCTGCCGACTGACGCCAGCATTGGTGCGTTCCGTCACGGCGGCCAAATCACCCGCAGCACGAGCCAATTGCATTGTTGATTCCAAAACGCGCCGAATTAACTCACGAAAATTATCCATCATGGAATTAAACGCAATTGAAGCGCGACCAATTTCATCCTTACCATTGATGGGTAAACGATGGGTTAAATCGCCGTCACCGTGTGCAATGCCTTCTAAACCCAAGGTCATTTGTTGCAAAGGGCGCGTGACAAAACGTCCAGCAAAGAAGTATAAAAAGATCAACACTGGAATACTTAAAATCGTAGCAAACACAAAAATTTTAATCCCAAATAAGCGGACATCCGCGTTCACTTGATCAAGGTTAATTTCCATGCTCACTGCGCCCAATACGCCATCAACTGGCGCGAGGGCATGACAAGAAGTGCAATCTTTACCAAGATAATTTTTACGCGCAAAAGCGGGAGCAATAGCGCGTAATACATTGCCATCCTCACTCAAAGCGAGATACGACTGACCAGTTTCTAATACGGCGCGTTCAATGTCATCATGGGGTTTTTCTGTATCTTTACCGGGACCGAATTGTTTACTGACGTTTTCTCCGCGCAAAACGCGCAAATCTTTGACGTTTTGTAATTCAATAATTTGATCCAAAAATGCAGCACGTTGGGAAATGGTGCCGGTAATCATCATGGTGGTTAAACCAGCCAATGTCATTTCGTGCAAAGTGCTGGTAAAGGCTTCGGCTTGATCAATTGCCGTTTGGCGTTGTTCATGCGCCGCCCATAGAATTAAACCCGTCCATGCAGGCATTAAAATTAGCCACATTGCGCCGATCAAGCGCACCCAGATCGGCAGGTCATTGATACGTCGCATCGCGGTTCTCGATCATTCAAATAAACAACATAAGATTAAATCAACTATACCGTCATCAAGATCGTCTCGCAAAGCAGACAGTATTGGCATTGACAATGCTTAATTTTGCACTGATAAGTGTGGTACACGCGGGACGCCAGCGCCGCTAAAACGGTTTGCTTGATCTTCAGTCGGCACGGCATTTGCGCAACGTGCCAAGCGGTCGCTGCTTGGTTGTCGTGCAGCGACGAATAGCGCAGAACCATTTGATTCTAAAAGTGAACTCATGTCTTTAACTCCCGATTGCCTCGCCCAGCTCAAGCTGCGCCAAGCGCCTTTTGAGGCGCTACCCAACCAAGATTTTTTATACACCGATCCGCTGCTTGACAGCTTGGTGGAAACGGCAGCGCGGGCGCTCGCTACGCCGGGCGCAATCGTCATCGTCGCCGGAGTCAGCGGTGCGGGACGCAGCATTCATTTGATGCGGTTGCTCGGTGGGTTGGGGGAACAGTTTGAAATCATTGCGTTTCGTGGTCGCGCTAACATTCCTTTTGCGGCGGTGGAGACCACCATCCGCAGTCATTTAGCCGCGCACGGTGCCGATGATCCTAATCAGTCGCTGCGCGAGCTGTTTGCCATGCGCGGGCGCAGCGGCGTGACGGACGTGTTGGCGATTGATGATGCGCATTTGCTCGGCATGGAGCTGATTGACCATTTGTTGGAATTGCGGGCGGAAGTGTTGGAAGGTGATGGCGCGGGGTTACAACTGGTGTTAGTCGGTGCTCCTGAGTTGCAACGCAACCGCCTGCGGCTTCCTGATCCCGAAGATGAACATCAAGTGGTGCGACTGAATTTGCGCCCTCTCAATTTGGAACAAGCTGGCGCGTATTTGCGGCATCGGCTGCGGGTAGCAGGCATTGACAATCCCGACGCTTTGTTGTCATCCGGTGATATTTCGGTTCTGCAATCTAGCGCCAAAGGCATCCCGGCGGAGTTGAATGCCCAAGCGAATGCGTGGCTGGTGCGGCGTTGTCTCAGCGCCAACGGCGTGCGCCAATCCATCGTCGGCAAAATCAGCAGTTTGATTGCACCGGTCGCCCCAGCAGCCGCAGCAAGCGTGGAAGAAGTCCCGTTGACACCGAGCCGTTTAGCAGCAGTGGACAACGCACCCGCGCCGGAAGTGAACCTCAGCCCGCCATCTGCACCAGCAGAATGGGCATCTCCCGCACCTCCGCTGAATCCTGAGTTGTCGCAGTTTTTGGTGCGCGAGGAAAAACGCACGGAAACCACTGATTTTGATCGGGTACTCAGTCAAATTCGCAAAACACAGTTGCCACCATTAACGCCATCGCCACCACCGAGCACCGCCGCCACCACACCCAAACCACCCGTCGCCGCGCTGCTGGAGATGATGAATCGACCTTGGTTTATTCCCGCAATTATCGGAGTGGTGGTGCTCGCCATCGTGGTGCCGGTGGTGCTGCAATTACAGGAACCCGCGCCCCCGACTGCACCATCTTTGCTGGTCGCAGCGCCGCGTCCAGAGCCAATTCCACCAACGCCGCCGCTCGAACCAGTGCCGGTCGTCGCGCCAACGGTGGCAGCACCTGCGCCGCAAACTGCCCCGCCACCGCCACCCGTCGCACAAACACCAGAACCGGCTCCGCCGCCAGAGGTCAGCGCCCCGCCAGAACCGCCCGCCTCTCCACCCGTGCTTGATTTTGCTGCTGATCGCGCTTGGCTCGGACGTCAAGACAACAATCGTTTCACGGTGCAATTATTGGCGGCGCGAAATATGTCAAAAGTGAATGAATTTATGACCACCACCCCATTAGAAGGCGTCCACACCATTAAAACCCGTTCTTTTTATGTGGTTTTAATTGGCAGTTATCCCAATCGCGGAGCCGCCGAAGCAGCGATTGATGCACTACCAAATGAAGTACGGGGCAATGGACCTTGGATTCGCACCATTGGCTCAGTGTTGGATTCAATTCGCTAAAGTTTTGTGCGCACCAATTCACCGGGTGGCAACTCATCGCCGGGATCGCAATACGCCACATTTAATAAATACACCCGCCGACTATCCGCTCGCATTACCGTAAAGCGAAACCGCCCTAATTCAACAGCTTCACCGCGTTTGGGTAAGTGACCAAGCGCGTTGACCACCAAACCACCAATCGTATCGAATTCATCACTGGCAAAATCACTGCCGAAGTATTCATTAAAATCTTCAATAGTGGTACGCGCTTTGGCGCTGAATTCGTTTTTATCACGGCGAAAAACACCAGAGCCTTCATCATAATCATGCTCATCGTCGATTTCCCCCACGATCTGCTCTAACACATCTTCAATCGTGACTAACCCCGCTGCACTGCCGTATTCATCAACCACAATTGCCATGTGATTCCGGCTGGCGCGAAATTCTTTTAAGAGCACATTGAGCCGTTTACTATCAGGAACGAATACCGCCGAGCGCAGCAAATCGCGGATATTAAATGCTCGCCGACCATTTTCAACACAGAATGTTAATAAGTCTTTAGCTAATAAAATGCCCACCACTTCGCCTTTATCATCACCACTCACGGGAAACCGCGAATGTGCTGATTTCACCGCAATTTGGAGAATTTTTTCCAATGGATCATCACGGCGCAATACAACCATTTCAGCGCGTGGAATCATAATATCGCGCACCCGCAAATCAGCAACTTGCAATACGCCTTCCATCATACTCAACGCATCAGCATCTAAAATTTCCCGCTGCCGTGCATCCTTTAATTGTTCAAGCAATTGCTCTCGATTTTGTGGTTCGCATTTCCACCGCTGCGCCATGCGCTTTAACCAACGCTGAGGGTGCGAACCTCGACTAGATCGCTCACTGGTCATAATAACTGTCAAAGCTCCGCATCATAAGGAGGTGGAAATCCCAAAGCGCAAATCAAGCGCGTTTCCAATGCTTCCATTGCCTCAGCGTCACTCTCATCGAGATGATCGTAGCCGCGCAAATGTAATACCCCATGCACGATTAAATGTGCCCAATGTGCAATAAGGGTTTTATTCTGTTCTTGCGCTTCTTGCGCAACGATTTCAGCACAAATCACCAAATCACCGAGCAATTTCTGAATTGGATCATCGGCATCAATACCGGGCGGCACTTCAAATGGGAATGACAAGATATTAGTGGGACGATCAATGCCGCGATATTGTTGATTTAATGCCGCACTTTCTGCTTGGCTCACCACACGAATTGTTAACTCGGCGCAAGCGCGGCTGTCAGCAAGTGCTGCAATAACCCATTGTTCCAAGTGCGATAATGGTGGTAGATGCGTGCATTCAGTCGCTAATTGCACATCAAGGTCTAATTGTGTCATTGCAGAATTCAATTGTTTGTAGTGGCAGTGAGGCGAGCTTTTTTCGCCTGTTCAAAGGTTTCATACGCATTCACAATCTGTTGCACCAGCGCATGTCGCACGACATCACGCGAATGAAATAACGTAAAGCTAATTCCTTTTACTGTGCGCAAAATATCCACCGCTTGCTGTAAACCAGACGGCTGTCCACGCGGTAAATCAACTTGAGTTAAATCGCCGGTAATCACAGCAGTTGCACCAAAACCTAAACGGGTTAAAAACATCTTCATTTGTTCTGGTGTGGTGTTTTGCGCTTCATCTAAAATCACAAACGCATTATTCAAAGTGCGTCCGCGCATAAAAGCCAATGGCGCAACTTCAATCACGTTGCGTTCTAATAACTTAGTGACTTTTTCAAAGCCCATCATTTCAAACAGTGCGTCATATAACGGGCGCAAATAAGGATCAATTTTTTGCGCTAAATCACCGGGTAAAAAGCCCAACCGTTCGCCCGCTTCTACTGCCGGTCGCACTAATAACAAACGCCGTACTCGTTCAGTTTCTAAGGCTTCAATCGCGCTGGCAACCGCTAAATAGGTTTTACCCGTTCCCGCCGGACCAATACCAAAGTTAATGTCGTGATGTTGAATGGCGTGTAAATACGCTTGTTGATTCGCACCGCGAGCGCGAATTAAACCGCGTTTGGTTTTAATCACAATTTCGGGTAGATGATCTAACGTTGCTTCGCGGACAGCATCCGCACCAGCAACTTGCAATGCCAAATGAATGATGTCAGCAGTGATACCGCTATCGGCAGTTTCGGCATACAGTTGGCGCAAAATGTTAGCGCCTAATTGCACTGCTTCTGCGTTACCAATTAAGCGAAAACAACTCCCGCGTGAATTGATTTCAATCCCCAAACCGCGCTCTAATTGGCGCAGATGTTGATCGAATTGACCGCAGAGGTTAGCAATACGCAAGTTATCTTCTGGTTGGAGTTCCAGATCAAGATGTTGGTCGAGCAATTGGAATGAGTTTGGCACGCGATTTTATGCGCTCATAAATGAAGAGGTGAGTTGGGCGCGAAGTGAGTTGGGTAAGGCTTCAGTAATGGTGACTTCAACAAAGTTGCCAATTAAATCAGGAGTTCCGTTGAAATTCACCACGCGATTATTTTCAGTACGTCCGGCAAGTTGATTCATATCTTTTCTGGCATTTCCTTCAACTAAAATGCGTTGTGTGGTGCCAATCATGTGGCGACTAATCCGTTGTGCGTGATGATTTAAGCGGTGTTGTAATTGCTCTAAACGCGCTTTTTTTTCATTCAAGGTGATATCGTCTTGATATTCAGCAGCGGGCGTATTCGGACGGCGGCTATAAATGAAACTGTAGCTGTGATCGAATTCAAGCCGTTCTACCAGCGCCAGCGTGGCGGCAAAATCCTCTGCCGTTTCACTCGGAAAACCAACAATAAAATCAGATGACAGCGTTAAATGCGGGCGCACCTGCCGCAACCGTGCAATTTTGGCGCAATAGTCGGCAATTGTATGTCCGCGCCGCATTGCCGCTAATATCCGATCTGAACCGGATTGCACCGGTAAATGTAAAAAATTAACCAATTGCGGCACGTCAGCAAAGGCATCAATTAAACGCTCAGAAAATGCCATTGGATGGCTGGTGGTAAAACGAATTCGTTCAATTCCCGCAATTGCAGCAACGGCACGAATTAAATCAGCTAAATCAACACGTTCTTCCGCTGGGTCTGCTGTGCGTCCACGATAGGCGTTGACGTTTTGTCCCAATAAATTAATCTCGCGCACACCTTGCGCAGCTAAGGCGCTCACTTCGGTTAAAACGTCGGCGACGGGGCGGCTGAGTTCGCGCCCGCGAGTGTAGGGCACGACGCAATAGGTGCAGAATCGTGAGCAGCCTTCCATGACGGTTACAAAGGCGGTGGCGCTGTTGGTTTGTGGAATAGGTAAACAATCAAATTTTTCAATTTTGGGGAATGAAACATCAATTTGTGGACGCTTCTCGCTGGCAAGATCGCGCAGCATTTGCGGTAAACGGTGCAGCGTTTGTGGACCAAACACTATATCAACGAAGGGAGCGCGTTCTCGAATGGCAGCACCATCTTGGCTGGCGACGCAGCCGCCGACGCCAATAATTAAGTCGGGGCGGGCGAGTTTCCACGGACGCCAACGTCCGAGTTGAGAATAGACTTTTTCTTGGGCTTTTTCACGAATGGCGCAGGTATTTAATAACAATACATCGGCGTCTTCCGCAGTCTCAATTAATTCTAAACCGGCGGTCTCACGCAATAAATCGGCAATTCGCGCCGAATCATGTACGTTCATTTGACAGCCATACGTTTGAATATACAGTTTACGCATGTGCAAAAATACTTCTTTTAGCAAATAAAAATGACGTTGAATTGTGAAATAATCACGCAGTTGTATTCAACTGAAAACCAATAACTTAATTCAACGTCACTAGAATGAATTAACGCGCTGGCGGTTGCAGCGGCGGTTTTGCACCCGCCCACAGCAGCGTGTGCAATTCAGCCAAGCCGTCGCGGTGCGAAATCAGCGCCCGTTTTTCGCGGGTGCTCAAACCGTTGAGACCGGCATCTTGGAGCTTGAAAATCAGCCCTTCCAGCGCGTGCCGCCGCCGCCGACTCGGTGCTTCATCCGGTAATTGCGCGGCGTGTAGCGCGTAAGTACACGGATTGACCACCGCTCGCAGCCAGAAATCGCCGCTCGCAGCACCGGCTGGCGCTGCCGTTTGTTGGAGCTGCTGTTCCAACAGCGTCAACACTCGCGGCTCGGCGGATTCCTCTGGCGTTAAAAATAAACCCATGCGCCGCGCCCATTGTCCCAGCGCGATGCGGCTGGTGAGCATCGAGACCGGAATTGACAGCGCCAGCCCGGCGAGCACCGGCGTAAACCACCAAAAGAAATCAGGCACATATAAATAAGTCGCCGTGCCCGTCACGATTGCAACCAAGGTGTGGACGCTGTGCGCTCCCACCGCTTCGGCAAAACCAGTTTGATGATCGCCGCGTTCCTGCGTCGGCCAGCCGACGGTGGTGCGCAGCAGAATTGCTGCGACGAATTTGCTTTGAAACAGCATCAGCACCGGCGCAAGCAACACGGAGAAAAAACTTTCAATCAACACGCTGAGAGCCGCTTTCGGCAGTCCGCCAAAACGTCGCGCCAGCGCCGGATCAAACGCTAATAGCACCAGCGATAGCACCTTGGGTAAAAACAGCAGCGTCAGCGTCACCCACAGCACGGTTGCCATTTCCACTGCATACGATTGCGGCCACACCGGCAGCACGTTATCGCCAAAGAAATACACCGGCACCGTCAAGCTGTGGAAATACGCCTCGATGCCGGTTGCGATCAAAAAGAGCAACCACAGCGGCGAAGCCAGATACGACATCACGCCCATGATGAAATGGATGCGGCTCGCGCCCTTGAATCCCCGCGCCAGCACCAGCCGCGAGTGCTGCAAATTGCCCTGACACCAGCGCCGATCCCGTTTGGCGTAATCAATCAACGTCGGCGGGATTTCCTCATAACTGCCGCCGAGATCGTCAGCAAGCTGCACCTTCCAACCTGCTCGCGCCAGCAACGCCGCTTCCACAAAATCGTGGCTGAGAATCTCGCCGCCAAACGGTTCCGTGCCCGGCAACAGCGGCAACCCGCAGTGTTCGGTAAACGGGCGCACGCGGATAATGGCGTTATGTCCCCAGAAATTGGCGGTATTTTGCTGCCAATACGACAAACCAGCGGCAAACATGCTGCCGTATAAACTGCCAGCAAATTGCAGCATCCGCGCAAATAATGACGAGCGATTGACCGGCACCGGCGGCACCTGCACCAGCGCGAGACGCGGATCCGCTTCCATCCGCCGCACCATCTCCACCAGCGTCTCTCCCGCCATCACGCTATCGGCATCGAGCACGATCATGTAGCGATAACGCCCACCCCAATTGCGGCAAAACTCAGCGAGATTGCCACTTTTACGCGCCGTGTTTTCCACCCGATTGCGATAAAAAATCCGCGCCGGTTCGCCCACTTCTCGCGCCCAGCGCCGCCACTGCATCTCCTCCTGCACCCAGACATCGGGATCGCGGGTATCGCTCAGAACAAACACCTCAAAACTGTCCGCCTGCCCCGTTTCCACCAACGATTGATAAGTCGCCCGCAGCCCCGCAAACACGCGCTCCGGGTCTTCGTTGTACACCGGCATCACAATCGCAGTGCGAAATGGCTCATTGATATCGTTGAGCAATGGCGCGGTTTTGCTCACCACCGGCTGGCGCTGCCGTCGCAGAATGCGCACAAAACCGAGTGCCGCCGTCCAAAATGAAGCCGTGATCCACAGCATCAAAATTGCGTACAAAATCAACAGCGCCAGCTCCAACGGCGTGATGCCGCCGTCCTGAATTGCCGCTGACAGCAGCGACATCGCGCCCAGCGTGGTGAGCATCGTGAGCAGGAAAAAGATCGGGCGATGAAAATAACGCCCCAAGCCGAAAAAATGGCGACTCATGCAGATTCTCCGGGCGCTGGCACACGCGCATCGGGTTGACAAAACCAGCGGCAAATCGCGCCGGAAAATTGCCGCCGCGCTCGCTGACAACATAAATCAATGGTGCTCGTAGCCATCGGCAGCGGAGCCAACGGTGGCACGGCAGTCAGTTGGAGCGCCCGCAGTTGCGTCGCCAGCGAGTCCGATTCCGCCGTCGCACCGTCAAGCCAGCGCTGCGTCCAGCCCGGCACCTCGCCACTAAGCACGGCAGCGCGAGCAGCCGCCAGCGCGTTGGGATCCGCCTCGCCCAATTCCGCCAGCAGCCACGCATCCAGCAGCGCCAAAGTCGCCTCAACTGCCGCCTCAATCGTGTCTTCTAACGGCGCAGCGGCGGCGCGACTCGCCACTTGCTGGCGCACCTGTTCCGTCAATTGCGCCACCTCGGCAGCGTCAGTCACGCCGAGCGCAGCGAGATACACGGTCAAACGTGCGGCAGTTGGCGGCCACCAATCGGCACTGACCAACGCGAGATCAGAATCAACATGAGAAGTTGGCATAATTGTTATTCCCGCACCCAGCGAAAATTCCAAGTTTCACTCAACACATCATTACCACTGCGTAAAAAGGCGCGTAAATCAGCAGGCTGATTGCCATTCGGCGTTAATTCAAAAAATAGCCGCCAACCATTATTCGCAGGATTGGCTTGCACAATTGGTTTAGACACCTGTCCTGAAGTAGTAAATACCTGCGCTTCTACTGGCGTATTCGGATCAAGTTTTGCCAAGGTTGCGCCAGCAAAATCAACGACAAACTTGCGCACATTCGGATCAAGAATATCGGTACCACCTGCGCCAATTCGGGTGGCACTCACGCGCCCACCGAGCATTGCTGCTTCTGGGTCTTTCGTGAAGCGCAGCCGATAGGCAAAGTTTAATTCTTGTCCCGCTTCAGTCGGTTGCGCGGGAATCCAATATGCGCCGATATTGTCATAGCGTTCCGCATTGCTGGGAATTTCCACTAATTCAACAACGCCCTTGCCCCAATTACCAATAGGTTCCACCACTGCGCTGGGGCGATTATGATAATGCGCCTCCAAATCTTCATAATTAGTAAAGGTGCGATCACGTTGTAATAACGCGAATGAACGCGGATTTTCAACTTGGAAATTGCTCACCCGCAGCCCAATTGGATTGGTTAATGGACGCCAAATCCGCTCGCCATAATTGGTTTCCACTAACAAACCGTCGGAATCATGCACTTCAGGGCGAAAATCATCAATAAAACGGTCGGTGTTCTCGCCGTGAAAAAACATGCTGGTTAAGGGCGCAATGCCGAGTTTTTGTACGGATTTGCGGAAAAACAATTTCGCTTTAACATCAATGACTGTTTCCACGCCGGGATGAATCACAAACCGATAAGCACCAGCGACGCTATCGCTATCCAGCAAGCCGTACAGTGTGATTTCAGACGCATTCGGCATTGGCTGGCGCAGCCAAAATTCACGGAAAACGGGGAATTCTTCGCGGCTTGGTAAGCCAGTATCAATCGCTAATCCTCGCGCCGATAATCCATAATTCAAATCTTTACCTAAAGCGCGGAAATAACTGGCACCTTGAAATACAGCCAGATCATCAAAGACATCAGCGCGATTCAACGGGTGCATGATGCGCAAGCCGGCATAACCCAGATTGGTGGGCATGTCATCAGGAACTAAGTTTTTTCCATAATTGAATAAATCATGGTGAAACGTCACCGGTGCAGATTGACCGTTGACATCAACTAAATTGATGGTGACGCGATCTTGCGATAAAAAACCGCGATGAAAAAAGTTGACTTGAAACGGCAACGTTTCACTGCGCCATAAATTATGCGCGGGATCAAAACGAATATCCCGATAATGATCGTAGTCCAAATTGGCTAAATAATGCGGCAAAGCGGGACGATCCGGCTGATACGGTTTGGCGGCTAATTCAGCAGCGCGGCGTGTGACCGTTGCAAATGTGAATTTATCGGAATTAACGTCATTCGCATCGGGATCAACCGTATTAGTTTCCGCAGCAATCGCAACGCTGCTTGTTAATGTCACGGCAAGGGTAAAAGGAAGTACGCGCATCATTCGGGGACTCATTGATGAACTCTCGATAAAGAACTGAATGCGAAAAGGTGAAGGAGAGATGCGGATTTTAAGAAGACGACCGTCAATCCGCCGCAATCATAGTCAGGTTTAAGTCATAACGCACCATTGCCGCGCCGTTACATTGCCAAAGAATAGCGCATCTTGCTGACGCCGTTGTCGCAAAACCCGCAGCCTGCGGACGATTTGTTTGAGCTTAATCTATTGATTTAGTTATCAACTTTTTATTGGCATTAAATTTGCTTTTTTCTCCACAAAATGCACTTTAGCGCCGTTGAGAACCCGTGATGACCACTCCCATTTCCCACCCCGTCATAATTAACGACACCACGTTACGCGATGGCGAACAGTCCGCTGGCGTTGCTTTTTCGTTGGAGGAAAAACTGGCGATTGCACAAGGACTTGCAGCGATTGGGGTGCCGGAGTTGGAGATCGGCATTCCGGCGATGGGTGAGGAAGAGCGCGAGTCCATTCGCGCAGTGGCGGCGCTCAAATTGCCAGCGCGGTTGATGGTGTGGACGCGGATGTTGCCGGACGACATTGCGCAATGTCGCGGCTTAGGCGTTGATTATGTTGATTTATCTATGCCAGTCTCCGATCAGCAAATTGCCCGCAAGTTGGGACGTGATCGCGCTTGGGCGCTGGCGCAAATTCGCTATCAAGTCCGCGCCGCGCAGGATTTGGGGCTGGAGGTGTGCGTCGGCGCGGAAGATGCGTCGCGGGCCGATCCCGAATTTTTATGGCTGGCAGCGGAAGCGGCGCAGGAGGCGGGAGCGCGACGCTTTCGTTTCGCCGACACGGTGGGCATTCTCGATCCGTTTGCGGTGTTTGAACGCCTCCGCGATCTGCGCTCCATCGTTGATTTAGAACTCGAAATGCACGCTCACGATGATTTAGGACTGGCGACCGCCAACACGCTGGCGGCAGTGCGCGGCGGCGCGACTCACGTCAACACGACCGTACACGGTCTCGGCGAACGGGCGGGCAATGCCGCGCTGGAAGAGGTGGTGATGGGGCTGCGCCACCTGCATCAGTGCGACTGCGGCGTTGATTTGAAACGCTTTGACGGTTTATCGCGGCTGGTCGCTCGCGCATCTGGCAAGCCGGTCGCGTGGCATAAAAGTCTCGTCGGCGCGGGCGCGTTCACCCACGAAGCGGGGATTCATATCGACGGCTTGCTGAAAGACCCCTTGAATTATCAAGGAGTTGATCCCGCAGATGTGGGACGGCGGCATCGGATGGTGCTCGGCAAACATTCGGGCACGCACGCGGTGCGGCAGGTGTACGCCGAACAATTGCGCTTTGATCTCAATCAGGCGCAGGCCGAGCGCGTGCTGCCGTTGGTGCGGCGCTTTGTCACGGCCACCAAACGCTCACCGGAAGCGGTGGAATTGCGGCAATTTTTAGTTGAAATCAATTCAATGTCGCCCACTTTATATCAATAACGGAGTGCGCAATGGATGCGTTTGCACACAGCAGCGGTGAATTCTATTTTGATGAAGCAATCGCGCCAAATGTTGCCGAGTTATTAGCCACTGCCGCGCAACATTATGGCACCGAGATTGCCGAATTAAAGTTATTGCAAGCCTATTTCTATGCGCCAGAACAATTAACGGTGTTGGTCGCACTATATCGCTATTTTTATTATCAACAGCGGTATCAAGATGCTTTAATCATTGCCGAACGCGCAATTACGCTGGCGCTCGCACGCTTGGATTTACCAACGCAGTGGCAGGAATTAAGCGAATTAGAAGTGAGTCCAGCATTATCACAGTCAATGACCTTGACGCGCTTTTTGTTATTAGCCTTAAAAGGCGCTGGTTATTTATTATTGCGTTTAGGTGATTATCCGCAGGCGCTACAGTATTTTGAAAAGATCGCAGAAATTGACACCAGCAACCGTTTGGGAATTACAGAATTATTGGCAATTGCCCGTGCTGAAGTGACCAAACTGGCGGTACAACAAGCGGGCGCTAATGTGCGATTCATGCGTCAATAATGCTAGAAATTAACCACTTTTTGGAGTGAAAGAAGATGACTGCTGCCGACTTTACCGATGATTTAAGTGAACTCAGCACTGCCGAAGATTTTTTAGAATACTTTCGCGTGCCTTTTGATCCCGCAGTGGTGCAAGTCAATCGACTGCATATTTTACAACGCTTTCACGACTATTTAGCGCAAACTGTTGAAATGCCAACAGAAGTTAATTCTAACTGGCAATTACACGCCGATTTATTAACAGCGGCGTATCAAGATTTTGTGACATCCAATGCACAAACTGAAAAGGTGTTTCGCGTGTTTCGTATGAATGAACCGCGCACGGTCACGGTGGCATTAACTGAATTAACCCAGCAGGCTGTTTATGCGTCCGCAATATGAATACGGCGACGCGGTGCGGGTGATTCGCAATGTGCGCAATGATGGCACCTATCCGGGTGAAAAAACCGGCACCTTGTTAATTCGGCGCGGCAGCGTTGGTTATGTGCGCGATGTCGGCACTTTTTTACAAGATCAACTCATTTATTCGGTGCATTTTCTTGATGCAGATCGCATCGTGGGCTGCCGTGAAGAAGAATTGCAACCGGAGTCGGCGTTGTGGATTCCAAGTCAATTTGAATTCCATGATCGTGTTGCTACCGTATTGCCGTTGGGAATTCAAGGACGGGTATTGGTGCAGGTCGGCGAAATCGGCGAGGTGCTGCGCGTGCTCCGCGATGAGGCAACGGGCGTGAGTTATCATGTTCATTTTCCCGACCGTAACACCTTGATTGTGCCGGAAAATGCGCTGGCAGCAGCGCCTGCTGCGACTCCAACTGCGACTGCGTGAGGGCTAAATATGGACGTGACGGCTGACCGTTATCACTTGCTGCGAGCGGCAACGGAGCGGTTTCACGCCGCGCCAGCCGCGTTGACGGCAGCGCAATTGGCGCAGGCGCAACGGGTGGCGCAGCAAACGTTGGCTTTGGAACGGCGGGTGTTGGCGAGTCCCGAAGCAAGCGCGGTGGTGATTGTGGAGGCGCATGTGGCGGCGGCGCTGGCGGCGATTGCGCAGCGTTATGCTGATGACGATGCGTTGCAAAACGATTTAGAAAACAATGGTTTGACGCACGAGGCGCTGCGGCTGGCGCTGTGGCGGGAGTTGGTATTTGACGCGGTGATGCAGCGCGTGGGCGCTCAGGCGGCGGCGGTCAGTGCGATTGACGCGCAACTGTTTTATGAGCTGCACCGCGACCGTTTTAGTGCTCCAGAACGGCGCACGGCGCGGCATATTTTGCTCACGATTAACGCCGAATTTGTAGAAAATCAACGCGAACAGGCGCGAGCGCGATTGGAACAGGTGGCGGCGTTGTGGAATGGGGAAATAACGCATTTTGGGCAATTGGCGGCACAACATTCTGAATGTCCAACTGCATTGGAAGCGGGGCAATTGGGCAGCGTTGTGGCTGGGCAATTGTATCCCGCTTTAGATGCTGCGTTATTCACGTTGGCGGCGGGGGCAATGAGTGAGATTTTAGAATCTGAATTAGGTTTTCATCTTGTGTTATGTGAGGCAATTATTCCAGCAACGGTGCTGGATTTTGCGCAAGCGCAACCGAAAATTGAGGCGTTATTAACTGCGCGGCAACAACGTGAGATGCAAAAACAATGGTTGGCTACTTTGCCGCTATAATCAATTGCAGCCATGAAAAAAGCCCCGCTGCGTGTATTCACCGCAGCGGGGCTTTTTAATGCGTAAAACTCTAAAATTAAGCGACCTGTTTTTCCCAACCTTCCAAGCGACGAATTAAAGGATAAAGATATTCGGTTTCGCGTTGAATGCGATCCATCACCAATGCAAACATCTGTTCTGTATCTTTCACAAATGCCGTGTGGTCGTTGATGGTCAAGGAGTGCCGCTTGTGCGAACACCATTGTTTTACATAGGTATTAAAAATGCGTTTGATCTCGGTAGAGCCAGATAAAAAGCGGTTGGCGGTATTCTTGACGGTCTGATCTTGATGCGAAATCAATTGGCTGCACAGTTCCCGATCCACCAATTCCATGTGTTCTTTAATACGATTGGTGAGATCAAAAAAAACATCGCAAGCGACATCGGTATCACACATGGCGCGTTCACGCACCAGATACAGAAAGACATTCGATAGTTCAGTAATTTTGTGGTTTTGGGCGTGTAATTGTGCAAAAGCGACCATGTGATGAATCCTCCAAAAACGGGTCGGCAAGTCAGTGTGTTTTGATGGTATTCCGCCAGAACGGGCGAACTGGTGACGTTCACCTTCGGTACAGGCCGCGTTACAACGCACGGCTCAAGTAAAACCCAAGGCGGTGTGCGCAGTTTACGCGAAGTTGAAAGTTTATTAAAGATTGCGGATCGTCAATGATTCATATCAACCAAAAACTCATTTGATACTATCGAGTATTAGCAAACGGTAAAGAAAGACATCGCCATTGTGATTGCGCAACACGAGGCGTCCTTGATCAAGTGCGAATTCAAAGCTCTGGGTAAAGTTTTCGCGCTGATTGGTCAAGGCGACGCGCCCATTGCCAACCACAATGTCACCATCAATCGCGCCCTGACAGGGTGCGTACAGTCGATAACGCTGGCGCTGCACAATCAACAAACCGCCTTGATTATCTTCCCAAATTCCTTCTAATGCGGTGGATGGTGCCGCCACTCCGCCCGCTGACCACACCTGATTGAATTGTGCCAACAATTGCTGCAACGGGACGGCGGTGGACATGCTGCCGTTCACCACTGGCGGCGGCAGTGTAGGCAACGTACTGAATGCAGAAGGAAAACCAGTGGGCGGCGGTACGCTCGCATTGGTAAATCCCATCATTTCCATCATCCGCGCAATCGCGTTAGCCATCGCCAGCGCCATCGTTTCCTGCGCCAGTGCAGGCGGCGTCACGCTCCAGCTCCAGCCAACGATGAGCAATAGGCGCAGAGTGAACGACATAAAATTGCGCAACGCAGTACATCCATCAATTTAATGAAAGCAGGTGACATCAAGCGCCTTGCCAAGAAAAATGCGCCATCAATGCAAGTTAGCAGTTTAACAGAGGTCGCATGACACGCCGTCAATCCCCGGTCAATTGCGTATTTTATCCATGAATAATCACGATAAAATTTTGATTCAATTGCGTTTACAAACGCTGGCGCTACAGCGCAGCGGGCAGGTGCTGGCACAGTATCCGGTTTCCACCGCTCGCAACGGCGCGGGTGAACAGCGCGGCAGCGGCTGCACCCCACGCGGACGGCATCGGATTCGGCTGCGGATTGGCGCGGGATGTCCGCTCGGCACCGTGTTTCGTGGGCGGCGTCCGACCGGCGAACGTTATAACGCGGCGCTGGCAGCGGCGCAGCCGGAGCGCGATTGGATTTTGACGCGGATTTTGTGGCTGACGGGGTGCGAAGTGGGCGTTAATCGTGGCGGAACTGTGGATACGCTGCGGCGCTACATTTACATTCACGGCTGCCCAGACAGCGAGCCAATGGGAGAACCGCGCTCACATGGTTGTATTCGGATGCGCAATCACGATTTAATTGCATTATTTGCGCAAACAACAAGCGGAATGTGCGTTGAGATTTGTGAGTAATTCATTATGAAACGCCGCCAACTTTTTGTGCTTCAGCAAGCGGCGTTTTAATTAACGCTTATTCAGAATAACCACCGCGTCCAGAACCGCGATTATCTCGCGCAAAATAATTCACGCGCCCCATTGGTACCACTGTCACGCCGCCTTCACTGACATGAAACCGTTGCCGATCTTGCACTGAATCAAAGCCGATTTGTTCACCCGCTGCAATCACATTGTGACGATCCACAATCACGCGCCGTAACCGCGCTCCGCGACATACCCGCACATAATCCATAATCACACAATCTTCCAACACCACATCTTCTTCAATCACCGCTTCGCGGCGAATAATTGAATTACTGATCTTGGCACCTTCGTGAATCATGGTCGCAGCGGCCAATAAACTGTTGCGAATTTCACCGCCAAGAATACGCGCCACTGGGCCCTGATAACCGCTGGAAAAAATCGGCCAATCGGGATTAAACATATCAAAAACAGGTTGATGCCCCAATACATCTTGATGCGCTTCAAAATACGCATCAATTGTCCCTAAATCGCGCCAATACATCCGATTTTCATACGGCAAAATGCCCGGCACTTCATTGGTTGCAAAGTCGTATGCAAATAAACGATGGGTGCGCAATAAACGCGGCAAAACATGTTGACCGAAATCTGTTTCACCAGCTTCCTGCGCTTCTTTTAATGCCTTCACTAAAACGTCAGCATTAAAAATGTAATTTCCCATTGATGCGAAGGCTTGCGATGGATCGGATGCCATTGGTGTTGGATGTTCAGGTTTTTCTTCAAAAGCCTGAATTTGTCCATTGCCATCAGCCGCAATGACGCCAAAACCTTGTGCATCACGCAGCGGCACTGGCAACGCAGCAATGGTGACATCAGCGTTGCGTTCCTGATGAAAATCAACCATCTGGCGGATGTCCATCCGATAAATGTGATCAGCACCGAATACCGCTACTAAATTCGGGCGATGTTCTTCAATCAAATTGATATTTTGATTGATCGCATCGGCAGTGCCTTGAAACCAATTCTCACCGGTCATCATTTGTGGCGGCACCACCGTCACAAATTGGCTTTGTAATAATGGAGAAATCGTCCATGCCTTGCGCACATGTTCAATCAATGCCTGTGATTTGTATTGCACCAGCAAATAAATGGTCGAAATCTGCGAATTGACTAAATTACTTAATACAAAATCAACGATCCGATAGCGTGCGCCAAAAGGCACCGACGGCTTGGAACGTCCGGTCGTGAGTGGTTGCAGCCGTGCGCCTTGGCCACCGGCCATAACAAAGGCAATGATCCGTTCGTTGTGGTGCATAAAAAATCTCCGCAAGCCCCTAATTGGGGCGGTTTTAATTGGAACGTACTGGCTCTTGCGCTGCGCATCATAAACCGCTCGCCTCAGTTTGGGGCGGGAAATCCGCACCTTCAGCGATCTCTCGCAGCGCCCGAAATAACTTGCGCGGTGCATCCGGTTTGCCGCGTTCCGTATCGCGCTGCGCGGCGCGAATTAACGTGCGCAATGCTTGGCGATCCACATCGGGATAGTGCGTAATGAATTCTGCCAACGCGGCATCGCCTTCAATAATGAAGCGTTCGCGCCAGCGTTCCAGCGCGTGAAAATGCGCTGTCTGGGCGCGTTCACGTTCACCGTTATCAGTCATCAATAATTGCACGGCGGCCATATCTTCGCGTTCTAATAAATTCGCAATACGTTTCCAATGTCGGCCGCGAGCGCGTGGGTCTTTAATACGCGGTGTTTCATCAATTGCCAGCCACGTTGCCGCACTTAAATTGAGTTGTTCTAATTCACGGCGCGGCAATGTAACTAAGCGTTCTGCTAAAGTTTGTAGCGCCAGTTTATCGCGTTTGATTTGGCTTTTACTCGGCCCGTCAAATGCAACCGGTTCATCCAGCATTTCGGTGGCACTATCATATTGAAATATCGTCATCTTGATTCACTCATTTGTATCGCTTTTACTAATAACTGCGGTGAGCGTACTCCGCGATATTCATTCACATCGAATTGATACACCAAACGCACTGCTTGCCCTACGCTCGGCACTGATGCAGCGAGATTGAAGCCAATTGCATTCAATTCTGTTCCGCTCGCAGTGCTGACTTGTAATTTCACATGCCGCTCTTTTAATAGCCGCACCTGTTGCACGGTGAAGACATCATCAAAACACGGTTCCGCAAAACCCTTGCCCCACGGTCCAGCAGTGCGCAGTGCCTCGGCGGTTTCCAGCGTCAATAACTGCGGCGGCAGCGCCCCGTCCGAATCCCACTCCGGCTGCGGTGGCAGATCGCCAATTTGCAGCCGCACCGCGTCAATAAATGCGGCTTGAAAGCGGTCGTAATCGGCAGCGCGAAGCGTCAGCCCCGCCGCTTGCGCGTGTCCGCCAAACTGTTCAATCAGCTCCGGCTGATCACGCTTGACCTGCGCGAGCGCGTCGCGCAGATGCACGCTGTCAATCGAGCGTCCCGACCCGCGCAGGCGTCCCTCATGCGCCGGAGCAAACGCCAGCACCGGACGGTGATATTGCTCCCGAATCCGCGCTGCCACGATGCCGGTCACGCCTTGATGCCAGTCATCACCGCGCAAACACAGCGCCACCGGCAACTGCGTTCCGTCCAGCGCCAGCGTGTCCAGCAACCACTCCGCTTCCGCCTGCATTTCCGTTTGCAGCTCATGGCGGCTGCGATTCAATTCATCCAACCGCTGCGCCAGCGCCAGCGCCTGCGTGAGATCGTCAGCCAGCAGACACTCCACGCCGAGCGTCATTTCCTCCAGTCGTCCAGCGGCATTCAAACGCGGTGCGATGCCAAAGCCAAAATCACTCGCAGCGGCGTGACTGAGAGCGCGACCGGCAGTTTGAAACAGCGCCCGAATGCCGGCGCTGGCGTGTCCGGCACGAATTCGCCGCAGCCCTTGATCCACTAAAATCCGGTTATTGCGATCCAGCGGCACGACATCGGCGACCGTGCCAAGTGCCACCAAATCAAGCAGTTCATTCACATTCGGTTCCGGGCGCTGGGCGTTAAACCAGCCGCTGGCGCGGAGTTGCGAACGCAGCGCAGCGAGGAGATAAAACATCACGCCGACGCCGGCCAGATGTTTGCTGGGAAACGCGCAGCCCGGCTGATTCGGATTCACAATCGCCACCGCTGCTGGCAACTGCTCGCCGGGCAAATGATGGTCAGTAATCAGCACCGCGATGCCCAATTCCTGCGCCAGCGCCACTGCCGCCACGCTGGTGATGCCGTTATCGACGGTGATAATGAGCGACGGCTGCTGCGCGGCTGCCAGTGCCACCACTTCAGGACTCAAGCCATAACCAAAGCGAAACCGGCTCGGCAGCAGATATGACACCTGCGCTGCGCCCAGCGCCCGCAGTCCGCGCACCGCCACTGCGCAGGCCGTCGCGCCATCGGCGTCATAATCACCAATCACCATCAAATGACCGCCGCAGCGCAATTCCAGCTCCAGCCGATCTAACGCTGCGGGCAGTCCGTGCAGTAATTGTGCGGGAGCCAGCGCCGCCAAGCCGGGTGTGGCCGCAACGTCAGCGGTGATGCCGCGATTGGCATATAACGCTTGCAGCAGCGCCGTCGGTGTGGTCGCAGCGGCAATAGCGGCGTGATGAGGAAGGCGGCGAATGTGCATGAGTTGTCAGTTGTCGGTTGTCAGTTGTCGGTTAAATTTTGCCACAGCAGATGCCGCATAATTCAATAACTACGTTTTATCAACGCACTGCAACCGATAAACAGACACCATTTCAGCATTGCGCTGATCACTGCCAACTTTTTTCAACCCAACGGAGAACCTCGTCATGTGCGGCATCGTCGGTGCTATCGCTCAACGTCCCGTCGCAGCCATCCTGTTGGAAGGCTTACGGCGGCTGGAATATCGCGGTTATGACTCCGCCGGCATCGCGGTGTTAAATCCTGATGGTCAACTCAACCGCGCTCGCACACTCGGCAAAGTCGCACGGCTGGCGGAAGCCGTCGCCGCGCAGCCGCTGCCCGGCTTGCTCGGCATCGCCCACACGCGCTGGGCCACGCACGGCGAACCCGCCACTCATAACGCGCATCCGCACATTTGCCGCGACCGCTGCGCGGTGGTTCACAACGGCATCATCGAAAATCACGAGCTGCTGCGCGAACAGCAACGCGCTGCCGGTCATCGTTTCACCTCCGAGACCGACACCGAAGTCATCGTTCACGCGCTGTATGACGCGCTCGCTGCTGGCTTATCGTTGATTGATGCCGTGCGCCAGACGACCGCGCAGTTGCAAGGCGCATACGCGCTCGGCGTGATTGATCGCCATGATCCTGAGCGGTTGGTGGCAGCGCGACAAGGCAGTCCGCTGGTGATTGGGATCGGCTTTGGTGAGCATTTCATCGCTTCCGACGTATTCGCGCTGCTGCCCGTCACCAATCGCTTCATCTTTTTAGAAGAGGGCGATCTCGCCGAATTGACCCGCGAAACGGTGCGGATTTGGAACGCAGCCGGGGAACTGGTGGAGCGTCCGCTGAAAACCTCGCAAGTCACCGCCGAAGCTGCCGAGCGCGGCAGTTATCGCCATTTCATGTTGAAAGAAATTTTTGAGCAGCCGCAGGCGCTGGCGGCCACGCTCGAAGGGCGGCTGTTGGCAGAGCGCGTGTTGCCAGAAAGTTTTGGCACCCAAGCCGCCGCACTTTTCAGCCAGATTCAAGCCGTGACCATCGTCGCCTGCGGCACCAGTTTTCACGCCGCGCTGGTCGCTCGGCACTGGCTGGAAGCACTCGCAGGTCTGCCGTGTCAGGTCGAAGTTGCCAGCGAATATCGCTATCGCGCCCACGTCGTGCCGACGCAGGCGCTGTTTGTGACCATTTCCCAATCGGGCGAAACCGCCGACACGCTCGCGGCGCTGCGGCTGGCGCAAGCCTCGGGTTACGCCGCCACGCTGGCGATTTGCAACGTGCCGGAAAGTTCGCTGGTGCGCGAGTCGGATTTAGTGCTGCTGACTCGCGCCGGACCGGAAATCGGCGTCGCCTCCACCAAAGCCTTCACCACGCAATTGACCGCGCTGTTGCTGCTGACCATTGCGTTGGGACGTTGTCAGCGTTTGGATGCGACCGAAGAAGCGCGTTTAGTCACGTTGCTGCGCAGCGTGCCGAAACAGTTGGAAGCGGTGCTGGCGCTGGATACGCAGATCGCTGCATTGGCAGAACAATTTGTGGATAAGCAGCACACCTTATTTCTGGGGCGCGGGACGCAATATCCGATTGCATTGGAAGGCGCACTCAAACTCAAAGAAATTTCTTATATTCACGCTGAAGCATATCCCGCTGGTGAATTAAAACACGGGCCGCTGGCGCTGATTGATGAAGAAATGCCGGTGGTGGTGGTGGCACCAAATAACGCGCTATTAGAAAAACTGAAATCGAATTTAGAAGAAGTGCGGGCGCGAGGCGGACAATTATTTGTGTTTGCGGATTCGCAAGTGGCGCTAACTGCCAGTGCTGGCGTCACAATCATTCGGCTCCCGGAAACGGATGATCTGCTCGCACCATTGATTTTTACCGTTCCGCTGCAATTATTGGCATATCACGTCGCCGTTTTGAAAGGTACCGATGTTGATCAGCCGCGCAATCTTGCTAAATCGGTGACGGTGGAATAAAAAACCGCAGTTGTTTTGTCATTGAGTCCTCCAACTTTTTTATCAAGGGAAGTGAAATAACCCTGTTGTGTAACACAAGAAAGTTGGAGGAATTTTGAAATCGAGCCTTGATTACAGCCACAGCATCGTATTGTCGTGTCCATGTTAGAAGCCGCAGCACTTGCTCTTCTCACTGCTTGCCGTGATCGCCTCATCCAAGGCGTTATCACCGCGTTTACGCAGCATCTTGATCGTATTAAAGATGAATTTCTCAGCCGGGCGGATCACGCCGCCACGCTAGAACAGCAACAACTGTGTTTCGCTGCCCTCAACTTGCTTGCAAATCGGATGCCCGCAGTGGTGGAACGTTTCCGCCGGGTGTACGCCGCTCGTTTTGATGCCAGTGTCACTGCCCTTCACACGCCGCCGCCAGCAACTGCTGAATTCACCTTGCCGGATGAATTGAGCTTGATTGATCCTGATGATTTTGAACGGGATTTAGCGATCAATAAATTATCCAGCCGCGCTGCTTTCAATTGTTCTCAACATCTCGTTGCGTTGGATCGGCGGTTGGCAATTTTGTTGCAGATGCAGCGGCTGAGTCAGGATGATAACCCCTTGTATCCAGCAACGATTTTTAACGCGCTGTTGCAAACGCTCACTGAGCTGGATTTGGAGCGGACGCTGGCGCTGCCGGTGTTGCAAGCCTTTGAACGTCACACCGCCGCTGCATTGCCCGAGCTGTACGCCGCGCTCAATCGTCAGCTTGCCGCTGCTGGCGTGTTGCCGACGATGCCCGACACAGCGCCAGCTCCGGCGGCAAGCAGTACGGCGGCGCTGCCAACTGGATCACGATCTGGCGCGGCGAGTGGCGCGGTGCTGCCAGCGCGGGCTGGGCACGCGGCGAGCAGCGGCAGTTCTGGCTTGAGTGGCGCGGGTGAGATGGCGGATGCCAACGAGGATGTGTTTAGTCAATTGTTGCAAGCGATTCAAATCGCCAATCGCGCTGGAACTGCGTTTGCACCTGCGCCTGCGCTGAACACGCGGATCAATCTGGCACCAACTGCGCCACTTGCGCCGCCGCGTCGCAGTGGTGCGGCAACGCCTGTCAGCGTTCATCAATTGTTGGATGCGTTGGGACAGATGCAACACGGTCTGGCGGAACTGCGCACACTGCCGAATGTGGAACCCGTCGCGCTGGCGCTGGAACAAGACGATGTGTTGCAACAATTTCGTGCCACGCCACTGGCGCAGTGGTCGCATCCGCTTGATGCGATGACGATTGACATCGTGTCGATGCTGTTTGAGGCAATGTTTCACGATCCCGATTTGCCGGCGTCGCTGCGGGTGGAAATTGCCAAATTGCAGATTCCGGTGCTCAAGGTGGCGCTGTTGGATAAACGCTTTTTTTCCGAGCGTCATCATCCAGCGCGGCGGTTGCTTGACACCATCGCCACCGCCGGGCTGGGGCGCGGTCAAGAAGATGAGGCGCGGCTGACGGCAGAAATTGCCGCTGTGGTGGAGGCAGTGGTTAGCGGTTTTGATGTTGATATTCAGGTATTTAGCGAGCAAGTGCAGCGCCTAGAAACCTTTTTGCAGGTTGAGGAACAGCGAGCGCAAGCGCAGACGCAGCCGGTGGTGACACAGTTGGCGACGGCGGAACAGCATGAAATGGTGCAACAGCGCGTGGCGGCAGTGGTGCAGGCGCGGCTGGCGTTGACGATGCCGCCGTTAATCGCAGATTTTTTGGAGCGGCATTGGCGCTTGGTGTTGGCGGCGATTGCGCAGCAACACGACGTCACGAGCGCGGCTTGGCAAGAAGCGGTGACGTTGATGGATGAATTGATGTGGAGCGTCACGCCGAAAACGACCGCTGGGGAACGCGAGCGCCTGCTGAAATTGCTGCCCAATTTGCTCAAACGGCTGCGGCAAAATCTTGAACAATTACAATTAGATGAAGCATGGGAAGCGTTTTTTAGCGAGCTGATCCGACTCCACATGGCCGCGCTGCGACCTGATCCGGTGCCAGCGTTACCAACGACCACGCGCCCGCCACCTGCGCCAGCGGTCATCAATTCACCGGCGGCGATCCCAGCGCCCGTTGTGGAAGAGGCGATGCCAACAGAAATTGATCCACAACTACAATTGGTGCAAGCATTAGAAGTTGGTGCATGGTTTGAATTTCATAGCGAACGCGGCACGCGTAAAACGTTGCGCTTAAATTGGATTAGTGACTTAAAGCGCGTGTATTTATTCACGAATCGTCAAGGAGAAAATGCTATGACATTAGCGGTAGAAAGTTTAGCGGAACATTTGCGCAAAGGTACGGCACGTTTATTGAGTCAAAACCCATTAACAGATCGGGCAGTGGCGCAGGTATTTGAAAAAATCAAACCGCCGATATAATGGCACCTGTGAATTGCAATAACAACTAAGCAGTTTAGGAATGAGGCAGTTATGGTATCAACGATTGATAATCACCATGCTTTTTACTGACAACTGACAACTTGAATCATTTATTGCAACTGCGTCAAACTAAAGTTAAAAAACAGCGTTTATCAGTACAACATAACAATAACAGTATCATTTGAGGATCATTGTCATGCCATCAATTAGCTTAAACACCGCTACTGCGATTACTGGCTTGAGCAAACGCACATTGTGGCGACATATCCATCGCGGCAGCCTTGCGGTCGTCAACATCAATGATAGCGGAGAAAAAACCCAAGTGAGTTTAATTGATATACTGCCGTTGTCCTGTTTACCATTAAGTGAAATTGAGCAAAAAGTAGTTATTGATGCAGATGCAGGTCATGCTGCCGCTCAAACCGATTTAGCGTTATTATTTTTTGCTGCTGCGCGTCCCACTGAAGCAGTGGCGTGGTTAATGCGTGCTGCTGAACAGCATTATCCCGATGCGATGTGTTATTTGGGGCGCTGTTTTTTGACCGGTACTGGCGTAACACCTGACGCTGACAGCGGCGCATTGTGGCTCAGTCATGCTGCTGTGAAAGGGCATCCGCTGGCGCAAGCCGTGACGCAATGGTTGCAAAGTGCAGCCGGGCAAGCAGTGCAAGCGACAGCAGATCAATCGACTTTAGATGCCGCATTGGATCAGATTGAACGAGACACGCTGTTGCGCTGGTTACAATCAATAGCACATTGATTTGATAGCTTATTTGAATTAGATTATCATCGTTTATAACTTGTCGGTGATTGTATGCAATCACCGCTTTTTTTATCTATGGAGCATGTAATGAGCTTGAACTTAAACTTTTTGGATTTTGAACAACCCATTGCAGAATTAGAAGCAAAAATTGAAGAGTTACGTTTAGTTGGATTTGATAACGAAATTAATTTACAGGAAGAAATTGAACGTCTGCATACTAAGTGCGTGGCGATGACAGAATCAATTTTCTCGGCATTAAATCCTTGGCAGATTTCACAATTATCTCGTCATCCACAGCGCCCGTATTTGTTAGATTATACGCGACGGATTTTTGATGATTTTTACGAATTGCATGGTGATCGTGCTTTTGCAGATGATCGCGCAATTGTGGGCGGATTAGCGCGGATTGATGGGCGTCCGGTGATGGTGATTGGTCATCAAAAAGGGCGCGATACAAAAGAGAAAATTTTGCGCAACTTTGGAATGCCGCGTCCAGAAGGCTATCGGAAAGCCTTGCGCTTGATGGAAATGGCAGAACGGTTTGGATTGCCGATTTTAACGTTTATTGATACGCCCGGTGCTTATCCCGGAATTGGCGCTGAAGAACGCGGTCAAAGTGAAGCAATTGCGCGTAATTTGCGCGAGATGTCGCGCTTGCGCACGCCCATTTTATGCACTGTTGTTGGTGAAGGTGGATCAGGTGGCGCATTGGCAATTGGAGTTGGCGATTGGTTGGGAATGTTGCAATTTAGTACTTATTCCGTGATTTCTCCAGAAGGCTGCGCGTCTATTTTATGGAAAAGTGCCGATAAAGCCCAATTAGCAGCAGAAGCAATGGCAATTACTTCCGAGAAGTTGCTTGATCAAGGTTTGGTTGATCAGGTGATTAAAGAGCCATTGGGTGGTGCGCATCGAGATGTGGATGCTGTTGCAAAGTCATTAAAAGCGGTGTTGATTGAACGGCTTGATGCGTTGAATATCATTCCGATAGAACATCTCATTGCAGCACGTTATAAACGCTTAATGGCATACGGGCGTTTTAAGGAAACATCTTAATCTGTTGAGGTGAGCGATGACGGCGACCTATAAAGAATTGTTAACGCTATTTCAAGAAATAGCAGTTTCACAACGGGAACTGAGTGCGACACAACGGGAACTCACTGCGACACAACGGGAAATGGCGGCGACTCGCGTACTTGATCAACAGAAATCTGCACAAGAATGGCAGGAACTGCGCCAGATGTTTCGGGAAACTGATTTGAAGTTTCAAGCCACTGATTTGAAATTTCAAGCAACCGATTTGAAGTTTCGGGAAACTGATGAGCGTATTCAAGCAATGGAGCGTTCGGTGAAAGAATTGAGTCGCACCTTTGGCAGTTGGCACAATCGCTTGGGTGAATTTGTGGAGGAAATGGTGCGTCCGGCGGTGATTCGTTTATTCCGGCAGCGTGGTTTGGAAGTGCATCAAGTGACCCGTGATTTGTCGGCAGTCAATCTCCAAGATGAAGAAGGAATTGAGATTGATTTGTTGGTGACAAATGCAACGATTGCGGTTGCAGTGGAGTGTAAAAGTCGCTTGACAGTGGAAGATGTCCAAGAGCATTTGTCACGGCTAGATAAATTCAAACGGCTGTTTCCGCAATATGCCAATTATCAGTTATTGGGTGCAGTGGCGGCAATGGTGTTGCCAGATGAGATTGCGCGTTTTGCTTATCGTCAAGGCTTACTCGTATTGGCGCAAAGTGGCGACGGGGTTTTAATTCGTAATGATGATCGCTTTGTTCCTAAAGAATGGTAGATTTTGAATTAAACTATCAGTTTGAACCGGCGCTACTTGCTGCGTTGTTGCGTTCTATACGTCCGGCATCTCATTATTGGGTTGCGTATAGTGGCGGGCTTGATTCTACGGCGTTGTTATTTGCCACTGCTGCAATTCGACAGCAATTACCCGGTCAATTAAATGCTATTCATGTGCAGCATGGTTTACAGGCGGTTGCTGCCGATTGGGTACTGCATTGTCAACATCAATGTGCGGCACTTGCTATTCCTTTAGTAATTCGAGATTTGGAATTACAACCGCGTTCTGGTGACAGTGTGGAGGCGGTGGCGCGGGCGGCACGCTATCAGGCATTTTCTGAAGTATTACAAGCAGATGCGATCTTATTGACGGCGCATCATGCGGATGATCAGGCGGAAACGTTGTTGTTGGCGTTGCTGCGGGGGAGTGGCGTGGCGGGGTTGGCGGCGATGCCGCTGGAGATGGTGCTGGGCGCGGGGCGTTTGGTGCGACCGCTGTTGACGGTGACACGGGCGGCATTATTGGCGTATGCTCAGATGCAACAGTTTGATTGGATTGATGATCCAAGCAATGCGTCGCTGCGTTTTGATCGTAATTTTCTGCGGCAGCGGGTATTGCCGGTGGTGCGTGAACGCTGGCCGGCGCTGACGGCGACTGTGACGCGCAGTGCTCGTCATTGTGCGACGGCGGCGCAGGTGGTGGAGCAGGTGGCGGCGCAAACGTTGGCGACGCTCGCTGGGACGCGACCGGGGACGCTTGACATTGGTGGGTTGCGTCAGTTGGAGTTGCCAATGCAACAAGCGGTGTTGCGTTCGTGGCTGAAAAACAACGGATTTCAGGTGCCAGATACGCGACACTTGTTGCGGATCAGTACGGAGATGTTGACAACTCGTGCGGATGCCAAACCGCTGGTGCGGTGGACGGGCTGCGAGATTCGCCGTTATCGGCTAGATTTATTTGCGCTGCCGCCATTACCACCGCCGCCACCGCTGACGTTGGAGTGGACGGTGGGCGCGACGAGTACGGTGCTGGAATTGCCGCTCGAATTGGGGCAATTACACTGGTTGCCGACGTCTGATGCGATGAATCGTGATTGGAGATTGCAGGTGCAATTTGGCAAGTCGGGAGTGCGTTGTGAGCGCGGGGCGCAGCGGAGCGGTGAATTAAAACGTTTATATCAAACGCATGGCATACCCGAATGGTGGCGGCCGTATGTGCCATTAGTATTTAATGGCAAGCAATTATTGTTGATAGCAGGAGTGTGTCATTGTCAAACACTTGCGATGCCCGCAGGTAGTGTGCAATGGACAGCAGGTCAATTACACTGTCCTTCAGCATCAATATAACAATAGATGACTACTTTTTAATTGTGTACCTTTACAAAAATGGAGGAGTTTAAGATGAACCATGATACTGAGCATCAATCAACGTCAACTGGAGTTCAATCTACATTAAGTTCAGAAACCACCCGGCGGCGTTTACTCAAAGGAATGGCGCTGGGTGCGCCCGCTATTTTGACTTTGCGCAGCGGGGCGGTGATGGCAGCTTCTTCATGTAATACTGGGATTAAAGGTCGGTATCCTGCTGATAAACCAACTGCTGGTGACTATTGCGTTCAATCCAGTGGCACCTGTGATAGTGAAGGAAAAAAAGTCGATTCCAGCGACATTGGTAACGGTGTTCCAGCAATGCGCGAAGATAGTAATGGCGATGGTCAAATCACTGAAGCTGATAGCACATACACCTGCCCAAGTCCGCCAGACGGTCAAACGCCATACAGTATTATCCTGAGTTCAACCGCATACACTTCATTAACAATGCCGCAACGTTAGTTGACAATTGCGCAGATTGGGGTTGTCTTGATCTCACTATGGATATTTGGCAACTGCATTCACAGGGTGCATTACATTGGGAACAGTGGGATGAGCAGTTTGCACTTTATCAAGTGGCTTCTGGCGAAACCCACTTTCTGAATGCTTTTGGTGCTGCAATTCTGAAACAGTTAATTGCAGCGCCTCAAGCACTTGACGCACTTTGTACACACCTTGCCACAGAGTTTGATTGTATGCCGGATGCCGAGCTGTGCGCACAAGTTAGCGCATTATTAACACGCTTCGACGAACTTGGCTTAATTCAACGCCATGATGATTAGTGAATTAACCGCGACTGAATTACAAGCTCGGCTAACCGGCGGTGGCTTGTGTTTTGGTTGCGGACCATTTCGTCTGCGATTAAACAGTTCGTTGCAATCATTATTAACCGTGCTACATGAACTTTATGCACATTATCCTATTTATGATCATTCCGGTGTTGATGATTACCGTATGACATTGGATTGGGCATCACCATTACGACGTTGGTTGCGTCCAGTAGTGCGTTTTAGTGCTGATGGACCAGCGCCATTTACGGATGTTCCTATAACGCGAGCATTCCCAACGTTGGAATGGGGGATGAATTGGTGTATTGCTATTCGCGCTCATCATGTATTGATGCTACACGCTGCTGTAGTCGAGCGTCACGGACGAGTATTGGTTTTACCAGCCGCACCAGGTAGCGGTAAATCTACATTGTGTGCTGCATTATCTCATTCTGGTTGGCGACTTTTTTCTGATGAATTCGGCTTAATACGACCAGAAGATAACGCATTCGTTCCTATTCCACGTTTAATCTCATTAAAAAATCAATCAATTGCGGTTATTCGTCAATTCAGTCCTACTGCTTATTTTGGCGCAACTTATCACGGCACGCATAAAGGTTCAGTGGCACATATTCGCCCACCGCAAGCAAGCGTTACTCGTATGACAGAATTAGCACCGGCTGGTTGGGTGGTTTTTCCGCGTTGGCAGGCGGGCGCTGCATTAACGCTCCAACCCATCGCAAAGGAACGTGCATTTATGATGATTGCAAGCAACGCTTTTAATTATGAAGTTTTGGGTGAACAAGCATTTAAAACTGTTGCACATCTAGTAAACAACTGCAAAATTTATACGCTAGTTTACTCAGATTTAACTCAAGCAATTCGTATACTTGATGAATTAACACAATAAACATATATGCAGCATCGTCAATCACCAACTCAACGTGCTCGCATACTACTTATCAATGCAGTGCGTGAACCACAACAATTGTCACAATTGAGCGACAGTGATTGGAATTTATTGCTACAAGTTGCGCGACACAAGCGTTTACTTGGTCGTCTTTATGTTGAACTAGACCGCTTAAAGTTATTAGACGCGGTTCCAAACAATGTAGCAGCACAATTGCGAGCTGCAAATAACTTAGTGAGGCATCGTCAAACTGTACTTACTTGGGAACTCAATCGCATTTTGTGGGCATTAAAAGATTTAAATGTTCCAGTGATTGCGCTCAAAGGAGCTGCGTATGTCATTGCTGATTTACCACCTGCTGCTGGACGTTTTTTTGCTGATTTAGACATTCTTGTACCGTTAGAACACATTACAGTGGTTGAGCAGCGATTATTAGATCGTGGTTGGTTAAAAACAACTTTAAGCCCTTATGATGAGCGATATTATCGGTTGTGGATGCACGAAATTCCTCCTTTACGTCATCGAGAGCGTGAGAGTGAAATTGATATTCATCACACGTTGTTACCGCGAACGCATCGGTTTAATGTTCATGCTGTTACTGCATCACTATTTGCACAAGCACATGCTGTTTCTGGCACCAAAGCGCAAATACTCGCAGCGCCCGATATGGTCTTACATGCATTAGTTCATTTGCTATTTGAAGGAAATCCAGAGGAAGGCTTGCGGTTGCGTGATTTGATTGATGTAGTCGATTTATGTAATCATTTCGGTACTGAAGTACTATTTTGGCAGCAAATTATGGTACGCGCAGAGCAATTAAACTTAGGTCGTCTTCTTTACTATGGATTGCGTTATAGTGATCTAATTTTTAGTACTAAAGTGCCGACTTTTGTTATAGAAAAAACTGCTCAATTCGCTCCTATTCTGCCAATTCGCTGGTTAATGGACTGGCTTATACCACTTGCCATCTTACCAGAACATCCCGCTTATCCGCGTTATCGTGCCCGTTTAGCGCGGCAGTTATTATACTTACGAGCGCATTGGTTAAGAATGCCACCATCGTTATTGATGCGTCATCTCAGCTATAAAGTTTGGTTGCGTTTGCGGAATGTACCCCGTTATGTTGAGATTAAACCGCAAGATTTACAGCAACTGTAAATGTTTCCTAAGCGTTAAATCACTTAGAACGTTAGTTAACTGGATTATTAAATTATTACAATGGGTTTTATATGCACTCCGTTCGGATTTTTCGTCATTACATGCGGGTACCGTTTGTTTTTTTAGCAGGAATAGAAAGTATTATTTTTGCCTTATCTTTTTACGTTGCGGTTCATGTCCGGTGGTGGTTTCTTGATGGCGAACCGACTTTGGAACCAGCGGTATTATTTACATATTCGTTAATTGTAGCATTCGTTTTTGTGCTCACTATAGCGGCAACAGGACTGTATGAAGCGAGTTTACGCGAAGGATTGACTGGTTCATTGGTCAGGATTGCACTATCATTTTTTCTGGGTTCTATCTTATTATCGGCGCTGTCATTTTTATTTCCACCGCTAGGACTTTGGCGGAGTATTTTATCACTCACAATTGTATTTTCTTTTGTGTCAGTTGTGCTGTTGCGTCTGGCTTTTTTTCGTGTCAATCCTAGTATTTTTAAGCGCAGGGCGCTTGTATTTGGTGATTCTCCGTTAGCTGATCAATTGATGATTGCTAATCAAAAACGTCTTGATATTATTGGTTTTATCCCCATTACACCGGATGATCAAAACACTCAACATAATATGATGTTGATTCATTACAATAAACCTTTAATACAGCTCGCTTTTGAACACCATGTTGATGAAATTGTCTTAGCAGTAAAAGATCGACGCGGCAAACTTCCAATTACTGAGTTGCTAGAATGTCGTATGAGTGGAATTCAAGTTTTAGAACAGCAGGATTTTTTTGAGCGTGAATTAGGGGTTTTGAAATTGGATTTATTAACGCCAAGTTGGTTAATTCACTCCGATGGCTTCCAAAACCATTTGTTGACAACGCTAGTTAAGCGGTTTTTTGATATTTTATTTTCAGTGCTATTTATCGTTGTGTTGTGGCCAGTGATGTTATTGACAGCGGCGCTCATTTTCATCGAAAGCGGCTTTCGTCATTCTGTGCTGTATCGTCAAATTCGCGTGGGCGAAAACGGAGAGCCTTTTTCTGTCATTAAATTTCGGAGTATGCGCGTTAATGCCGAAGCAGATGGTAAAGCGCGTTGGGCAGTGACGAATGATCCACGCATCACCTATGTTGGACGATTCATTCGGAAAACACGAATTGATGAATTGCCACAAATTTTTAATATCTTAAAAGGTGAAATGAGTTTTGTCGGACCACGCCCGGAACGTCCTGAATTCGTTGTTGATTTAACGCGAAAGTATGAACATTATGCAACACGTCATCGCTTAAAACCGGGTTTGACAGGATGGGCGCAAATCTCTTATCCCTATGGCAGCACTGAGGAAGATGCGCTGCGTAAATTGGAATATGATTTGTATTACATTAAAAACCACAGCACCTTCCTCGATTTGCTCATTTTAGTTGAAACCGTTGAGGTAGTTTTGTTCGGAAAAGGTGCTGTTTAATCGTTAGCGCCAACATTCAACCCGTGCCATAAAAAGACTTGCGTCATCAACAGTATTTTGTGTTGCTATTTCAGCAGTTGAGAGTATTGTTGGCGTGATAGCATTGCGTTCTAAAAAGTTGAAGGTGAGATGATTGGGTATTGCTACTCCAACATCACGAACAATGCGACCGGTGTGTTTATATACGGCTGGAGTATCAACTGCTGCAAACACAATACCAATGACTCGCCCTTGTTCATCAAGTACCGGACCACCGCTATTGCCCGGTCTGACATCAGCTTGAATTGAAAGCGGACGCGCAACAGTTGCAGTTGATTCTAACTTTGAGGGCAATATGGTTCCCGATGTGCGTAAAGGACGCAGTGGTGGCAATCCTTGATTGGGATAACCAACAATGGTCACTGTATTAGGAAGTGGCGCGTCGGCTGGCGCAAATATCGCGGTTGTATCTGGACGACAATCAACGTTGATGAGTGCTAAATCAATGCCTAATTCAGTGGCAATTGGACGGGCAGTTACCATTTCACCTCCAGCACGCGACACAATGAGCGTATCGCAATTGTTAATCACATGTGCGTTTGTTAATACGGCTCCGGTCATGTTCACAAAAAATCCTGCGCCTACACTCATCAGCCGTTTACCAATAATCATTGGGTTGTCATCGGCTTTTAGTGAGTTTTGGATATATGCTTGTCGTCGCTCACGAATTGCATTTGCTTCATTATCGTTAATCGCTCGACCTTGACATTGATCAAGAGATGTTTGCGTCACCATCTCGCGGGTTTCATCGTAACAATTGATGAGAGTGGCAGCATTGGCACTTGCGGGTAACAAAAATACAGCCATTAACCACTGCAGCCTATGCGTCAGATTTTGGATATTTTTTCTCATGCCAAATTGTTGGTTTTAGTAGAATTTTGTTCCATCCCGTCAGCTAGACTCTGATAAATAAAGCTATAAAGTCCTTTTACCTCATCTTGCATTGTTTCCACAACTTCTCGCATCGGGACATAATAAGCTGCACGGGAACCATGATACTCAATAATCTCACCAACTTGTATACAAGGGCATTTAAGAGATCTTAAAATGCGTGCTAAACTCCGCTCTGTCATAATAAATGCATCTCCGCGTTTAATTATTGTCATTAAAGCACAGCCCGCACAAAATAATGCAACTGCTAGTAATGGAAAAGTGCGTTGTTCTTTTTCACTTACGGAATCGAAGTGCTTGGTACCTATCGGTGACTCTGATTCGCCACGTCGCCGCCGGAAATGCGTGTGTACGGCTAAACGTGACACTTCCGCAATTTGGTCACGTGGTAAGTAACTTGGATGCCATTTAGTATCAGTTATGCTTTGTATGCAACAACGCTCTAATGGGAGAACAAAAGTTTGAACCCCGCTCGCTGGTGGGGTGACGATACGAATACAGCCTGCATCAACTCCGGTAGCGCGATGTGTTATCAAACAATGTATTGAGAGTGGATCATACATATCTTGCTCTAACTTATTTGGGCAGTCTTCGTCTTTTTCAAAATGAAACTCACGGCAGTAAACTTCATAGCGAAGTCTTTGAATTCGTTCAATCAGATCGGGGGTTTGCGCAAGAGTTACTTGAAAGTAATCTTGAAAATGGTTCATCAACTCAGAATCACTCATCTGTATTCTCCAATAAAAAATCTGCCGAAATTAAAAAGCAACCATCAAAACACCTTTTAAAAGGCAGTAATGTCGATTTAAAATTAGTACTTAACTGCTTTCTAGGACTATGCCATGACTACAGAACAAGCTCAGTCGTTATTTAAACAACGCTTAATGAAACAATTAGGTGAAAACTGCTTTATCAAAACTGAAGCAGCTAAGGATCGCTATGGTGTCAACACGATGGGAGTTGTGCGACACATCCCGCTTGCTATAAGACCACAACAACGTGAGCAAGTTGCGTTTATTATGGAAGCAGCTCACGAATTTAAAATTCCACTTTACCCAATTAGTACCGGCAATAATTGGGGGTATGGTAGTGCTAATCCTGTAGTTGATGGCTGTGTTATCATCGATTTATCCGCATTATGCGCCTTGGAAATGGATCACGAAACGGGTTTGATCACGATAGAACCGGGAGTGACACAACGTCAACTACGGGAGTATCTCGATGCAAACGACTTGGCATTTTTATGTCCAGTGACGGGCGCTGGTCCAGACTGTAGTTTAGTTGGAAATGCTCTCGAACGTGGTTATGGAATTACTCCATATGCAGATCATTTTCAAGCGGTAATGGCATTAGAGGCAATTTTGCCGGATGGTTCACTATACAGAACGCCGCTTACTGAACTGGGAGCAGAAACAGTTGATCGTGCTTTCAAGTGGGGATTTGGTCCGTATTTAGATGGACTTTTTTCCCAAGGCAGTTTTGGTATTGTCACCCGCATGACGATTGCTTTAGCACCACGTCCTGAGTGCGTTGAAGTGTTTTATTTTGGAATTTCGGACGACACCGATCTTGAGCACGCGGTGCAAGCTGTTCAGCGTATTTTGCGGACGATTGGTGGCATCAGCGGTTCAATTAACTTGATGAATCGTCGCAGGGTTTTATCAATGATGCAACCCTATCCAAGTACTCAGCTTGGCGTTGATGGTTTAATTCCTGAAAAATTATTGGAAATTCTGGCGCAGCGCTCACAGATCATGGTTTGGATGGGGGCTGGAGCATTGTACGGTAATACTAAAGTCGTTAAAGCAGCCCGATCAGTTGTTCGCCACGAACTGCGGGGAATTGCTAAACGGCTAATGTTTTTTACACGTTCGTCGCTCGCTAACTTAGATAGCGTCGTGCACTGGTTACCTGGCAAAACAGGACGCGATTTGAGTCAAGTAGTAAGCACTTTGCGGAAATCGCTTGAACTGCTTGAAGGTACACCCAGCACCATTGCATTACCACTGGCGTATTGGATATCAGGCACTTTACCTGCGATAAATCAACCCATGCACCCCGACCGCGATGGTTGTGGTCTTCAGTGGTATTCACCGCTAGTTCCTATGCAGTCAAAACGAGTGAGGGTATATATCGACTTAGTTGAACGTATTTGTCGTGCGCACCAGGTAGAACCATTGATCACGCTGACCAGCTTATCGGAACGATGTTTTGATAGCACTGTCCCCTTGCTGTTTTCCCGCCAAGACGCAGAAGCGACAGCACGCGTTCAAGCCTGTTATGAGGCGCTGTTTCATGCTGGTCTAGAAGAAGGATTTGTGCCTTATCGTGCCAGCATTACTTCGATGGAATTTTACATGCCAGAACCGTTGACACGTTATTGGAAGTTAGTTAAAGACCTTAAACGAACCATAGACCCTCATGGATTGATAGCCCCAGGACGGTATGCTCCCTTGCCCTAACTTAATAGGCAGCTTGATCAATTAAGATCGAAGTCTACTACTTTTTAGAGAATATTCGTTCCTAGTTGATCATGGCGTTACCCAACAACACTAGTAAAATCAGTAGAGTGTTTTGGATACCCAATCAAGTAAGTTACTCCAACAGGGAGAATCCCTAGTTTTTCGACCCCAATTTCCCAAACATAATTGTCACCGCCAACAATACTTTGGGTTAGCTCTGTCAATTCAGAAATCGTGTAAGTGCGTAAACAAGAAACGATGCCATCGAACATCACTATCAACGGAATTGTAGGCAGTAAGTAAGTCCAGAATAAGCGCGACCAGCGAAAAGGATGAATAAACGGAGTTGCAAATAAAACCAGCAGTGGCGTGAATAACATATATAACAACAAAAGCACATGACGCTGCGTTGACTCAAAAATTGCAATACCTTGGTGTTTTATAACCGCATCTTGTAAAATGTTCTGTGCCTGTTCGGGACGAAAGTGATGGAATGCAGAAAATAGTGTACGAAACCCGACTAAATGTACTGGAACAACTGTTGCGTTGACTGATTCAGTTACGAAGTTAATTTTTCCTCTTAATCCATTAAAAGCAGCAGTATTGGGATACAAATCAGACAAATAAACTACAATTTGTTGCTCATTTAATGGCTTAATTTCTTTGAGCAAATTTTTCCATGGGCCGCCGCCACCAGAACATAGATCAATAATTTGAACACACTGTAAGTATTCAAGTGCTCGTTCTAAACGCGGTGCAATTGGTTTGTAAAGATTAGAAATAATTACTGCATATTCTAAAAAATCAGTAACCCCGTCACGAATAGATGCTGGAAGCCAATGAAGGTCTTCGAGTTCCACAAGATGCCAGCGTCGCATAGCAATATCTCCTAATGAAGGTTAAGTAAGCACTAAAAACCCTGCCGCAAAGCAGGGTCAGTAGATAACTATAAAACCAAACTAATTGGCTTTAGCTATTTTTCTTTTGTTGACGATTCCGTGATCCATATATCCCAAACAAACCAATACTAAGCAATGCAAGTGACGCAGGCTCTGGAATAGAATCAGCAGAGTGATCAGCACTCCCTCGGGCAAGATTGGTACCAGAGTTAAATATCGCAGAAGAAGTGAACAACCAATCTACACCGGGCATAACTGGCGTCGCATCAATCATTGACGGATTCGTATCGAAATGCCCTTGCGCCATTCCACCAGTGACATGTAACTGCGCCGAAACGTTCCCACCAACGACGTTCGCGGCAGGAGTAAAATTGAAAGCATCAAACGATAGAGAAAGCCAAAGTGCTCCGTCGTTGGCGCTCTCAGCATCAGGGCGAGTTCCACTAGGAAAGGTGTTAGTGCCATCACCATCAACGAGGTCATCAACGTAGATGTTGGCAAACCCTTGGCTAAAATCAAAAGACAGATTTAAATAATTGTTGCCGAACACAGTAACAATTTCGTAACCTGTAATTTTAATGTTACCAAAGGAAAAAGTTAATTCACAATCTGGGCAAAAGTCTTTAATTAACCCCGATCCGCCTGGAATATCATCGGTACCGTTAATGGCTGTTGTAATTCCACTCCCGTAAAGATAACCACCAACCAGTGCTGCAGGATTATTAAATAGGACTGTCATCCGATCTGCATCGTTAATCCCAGTCGCATTCGAACTTTGAATCCATTGATCAAAGTTACTGTTGGCAAAAAAATCAGTCAACGGCGTAGTTGACATCGGATCCCAAACGACTCCACCTATGCTAATCGGAGAAGCATCGACGCTAGATACACTAAGCGTTAAAGCCATTGTCGCGCCAAGAAGTTTATTAAAACTTTTCATTGTACATATCCTTAAAAATTTCCCGTTGTTTGAAATTTGCTTTACTGTTAGAAAACTCTGGTTTGTCTCGCTTAAACAACCAAGGTATCCCAACAGAAAACAAGTCATGCATTCACTCACATCTGAAGAACCTTGAAGCCTACTTTGAGCAAAGAAGATACCAAAAACCAACATTTTACTTATGTCTTTGAATTAACTGCATTAATCTGTTAAAATTTTTCTATATTTGTTTACAAAGTAACGCATGTGTTATCTCTTTGTAAAATTTATAGACACAACTCACACGTCTTAAAACAATCTACTGCTTGGAAAGCTGGGTGCCGCGCAAAAACAATAGGCTTGCGTTATCTTAGGTAAGCTCTTCTTTTAAGAGGGTTATTTATTTAAAATTGCACAGAACAGCTCACCTAACACTTCAGTCTGGATGCTCATTTTGTACTGTAAAATATCCCGACACTTCAGCGCCACCACCCGAGATCACCCACATCATGGAAAGCTACGCCGTCGTCCGCCCCGAACATCTCAATCAATACGGTCATCTTTTTGGCGGCTGCCTGCTGAAATGGGTAGACGAAATCGCTTGGATCGCCGCCAGCCGCGACCACCCCGGCTGTCAATTCGTCACCGTCGGCATGGATCGCGTCGCCTTTCATCGCGGCGTCCAACTAGGCGCAGTCTTACGCTTTGACGCCACCGCCCAAGCGCATGGACGTACCTCCGTCACCTACGCCATCCGCGTGTTCGCCGACGATCTCAACACCGGCGCGGAAGAAGCCATCTTTTCCACCGCCATCACCTTCGTTCGCCTCGATGACACCGGGTGCAAAATCCCCCTGCCAACCGCCGCCTAACTCGTGTCCCTACGCCAATTCTATTCCGTTCCCACTGCGCTCATTCTCGGCATCGCGCTTGCCCTGCTGTTACCAAGCGGAGCGCCAGCCGTCGCGTGGCTGGGACACATTTTTATCTCACTACTCAAGCTGCTCATCCTGCCGCTCATTTTAGTGTCAATTTATTCGACACTTGCCAGCTCGGCAGCACTGCGCCACATCGGCGGACGCACCCTCGGCTATTACCTCGCCACCTCCGCCGTCGCCGCCTTCACCGGCACCGCGCTCGGTCTCACCTGCGCCCACGATCTGCCGACAGGCTTACTCCATTTAGAAACGGTCATCACACCGACCGTCACGTTTAATGTAGACCAACTCATCAACCAATTCATTCCCAACAACTTATTCGCCTCACTCGCAACGGGCAATGTGCTACACATCGTCGTCATCGCCATCAGCGCCGCCCTCGCCACCCGCCAGCTCGCCGACCCGCACCGCCTCACGTTAATCAACGGCGCACAAGCACTCGACGCCTTACTCATGCAAGCCCTCAACGGCGTGTTAGCACTCGCCCCGCTTGGCATTACTGCGTTGGTTTACAGCAGCTTGGCAACACTGGATTGGGCTGAAATTTTCCAGTTACAAGCCTTGATCTGGGCGATTGGTTTGAGCGTCATCATTCACGCCTTCCTGTTCATGCCGCTGCTCTATTGGCTGCGCACCCGCCGCTCACCTTGGCACTTGCTCCGCGCCAGCCGCGAACCGCTGGCAACCGCCTTCTCCACCGCCTCCAGTTCCGCCACCTATCCAGTCTCAAAACGGGCGCTGGAAACCTTCGGCGTCAGCGAACAAATCACCAGCTTAACGCTCCCGCTGGGCGCGACGCTCAACATGCACGGCTCCGCCATTTATCAAGCCATCCTCTTGATTTTTATGTCCCAACTCGCCGGCGTAGACTTAACCGCGCTGCAAGCAGGCTTCATCGTCCTGCTCACGATGGCATCCTCAGCAGGCACCGCCGGCATTCCCAGCGGCGGCATCGCCATGATGGCATTTATGCTCACCCTGCTCGGCTTACCGCCCACTTATTTGGCGCTGTATCTCATCGTTGATCGTTTTTTCGACTACCCAATCACCGCCATTAACGTCTGGGGCGATTTAGTCATCGCCGCAATTGTGGATCAGGAACTGAAAACGACTGGTAAACTGCCATCAGTTTCATTGCCATCACGGTGAATAACGCGATGCAACTCACCCGCAGCACTACTCAATTCCATCTCCTGCTGACGGCGTTATGGCTGCTGCTGACCACCAGCCTGCCAACTGCCGCCGCGCCAGATTGTCAACCCGGCGCTGCGACGCACATCTGGATCACCCCGCAGCAACCGCAGCCCGGCGAACCGCTCGAACTCATCGCTGTTGCCACTGACGCCGGCATCGACCAACTCTTGGTCACTGACCCCGGCGGTGAACAACGCCCGCTGCGCAGCAACGCTGGCGACGGTCCGCCGTGGTCGCGCCACGCCACCTTGTTTCGACCCAGCAGCGGCATCTATCGGTTTGAAGCCCTGCGCAACGGTGATCGCGTCGCCTGCGCCGAGGTCGAGATTGGCGGCAACGCGCCACCGCCGCGCAGTGAGTGGGATGTGGCGACTGAAGCGTTTTATGCCGTCTGGATTGCGCATTTATTCGCTGCGCCGCCGGAACAAGCTCTGAGTTTTGAATCGCTGGCACCGGTGCTGCGTGATCCCGAACGCAATCTATTATTTAACTTTCTCGGTGCCAACGAAGATCGGCGCTTGCCAGCCGAGCCAGACTGCGCGGATTTAGCTTATTTTTTAAGAAGTTATTTTGCGTGGAAATTGCAATTACCCGTTGCTTATCGCGCCTGCACTCGCGGCAGCCGCACCGCACCGCCGCGTTGTGAAGCGCCCGTGATTGATCGTCGCTTTATCAACGCGCCAGCCCCCGTCAGCAGTTTCCGCGAGTTGAGCCGCCGTTTGATGGACACGGTGCATTCTGGCAGCGGGCGCACCGCCTTGAATGCCGACGCCACTGATTTTTATCCGGTAGCTCTAGCGCGAGAAAACCTCTGGCCGGGCACGCTGTACGCCGATCCTTATGGGCATACGCTGATGCTGGTGCAATGGGTGCCGCCGCGAACGGGCGCAAGTGGCTTGTTATTGGCAGTGGACGCACAGCCAGATAATTCCGTGACGCGGAAACGCTTTTGGGAAGGCACCTTTTTATTTGCTCTCAGCGCCAGCAGCGGTCCCGGCTTCAAAGTGTTTCGCCCGCTGGTGACGACTGCCAACGGTGAATTGCGCCAGCTCTCGAATCAGGCGCTGGACGGCAGCAACGGTTTACCGGCGTTTGCAACCGAGCAAGCGGTGCTGACGCCAGATGCGTTTTATGCGCGGATGGAACAGTTGATTAACCCTGACGGCATCACGCCCACTCTGGCATACGCAGCGACGTTGGCGGCGTTGCAGGAACAATTGGAAACGCGCATCGCCTCAGTGGAAACCGGTGAGCGTTATGTGCGCACTCATCCCGGCAGCGTGATTGCGATGCCGAGCGGTGCTGCGATTTTTGAAACTATCGGCGCGTGGGAGGATTACGCCACGCCGTCGCGGGATATGCGGCTGTTGATTGCAATGAAAGTGCTGGAAAATTTGCCGGAGCGCATCCGCAGTTATCCTGAGTTGTATCAACTGCGCGGACAAGCGCCAGACACCGCCGCCGCGCAGATCGCGCAATTACACGCACAACAACTTGATGATCAATCAATCACTTACACCCGCAGCGACGGCAGCACTTGGCGCTTGACCTTGCGCGAGCTGTACACCCGCCGCGCTGGTTTGGAAATTGGTTATAACCCGAATGATTGCGTCGAACGGCGCTGGGGTGCAGGCGCAGACAGTGACGATCTCGCCACCTGTGAGCGCCGCGCTCCGCCGGAACAACGCGCCAAAATGGAGGATTACCGTTCGTGGTTTCACAACACCACGCGCCCGCCGCGTTGAAACTGCGCATTCGCTCCGGCTGGCGGCTGGCGCTGGTGAGCGGGTTGAGTCTGCTGCTGGGCGCTTGCGCGACACCGTCACGGCAAGATGACGCTGGCAGTCCGCAGAAAAATGGCAGTTGGGCGGGAGTGCCGATTGGCACTGCGCCTGCGCCAAATGCCCGTATAAAACAAGCCATCGTGACGCGAGCCAAGCGGGAGTGGGAGTTTTTTGGTCGCCAAACGGTGCTGCTAAAAGATGGCGAGGAAAGCATCCCGCACGTTGGCGCGTGGGAAGATGACGGCAATCGCCACAGTGATCGCGTCAACGCCTACTGGCGCACGGTCAAAGAACCGCGTTTAACGGGCATGGATTGCTCCAAACCTTGGTCAGCCGCATTCATCAGTTGGGTGCTACAAACTGCTGGCGTTCCCGCCGCGCAATTTCCTCCCGCTGCTGCGCACTCCACCTATCTCGCCGCCATCATCGACCAAGCTGACGCGCCGCGCCGTTGGTTCGTACCGCGCCGCCTCAGCGACTACAGCCCCCAGCCGGGCGATTTGATCTGCGCCTCACGCGGCAAATCGCGCCCCCGCATCGTCAATGGTTACGTCAGCGCCCGCGCCCTGTCAGGCATGAGCGGACATTGTGATTTAGTCGTCGGCAAAGGCACCAAAACGCTCGACGTGATTGGCGGCAACGTCCGCAATTCGGTCTCCAAAACCACGTTAGAAGTGGACAGCAAAGGACGCTTGCAGCCCATTCCCAAACGTCCGTGGTTTATCGTGGTAGAAAATCGCTTGTAACTGGCTGAATTACCACATCAAATCATCAGGCACTTGAAATGCCGCATACGGATCATCTGCCGCTGCTGGCGCGGCAGCGCGATTGTCCACCACCACCAAACTCGGATCGCGGGCGCGAATACGCTCCACAATTTCCGCTGGCACCATTTCATAAAACGCATCTTGGCGCACAATTGCCAATTGCCCCGCCGCCAATTTTGCGTGCTGCGTTTTATTGACATAAATGCGTTTTAAGGTCACGCCATCAGTAAAATTATATGCCAATTCAGCGCCATCGCGGACAATACGATTGGCGTGAATCAATTGGCGAATATCATTCTCCGCTGCATGTAATGCCGCTTCTTCTTGCCGCTGCCGATTGAATTCCCGATCCCGCGCTACTTTTTCCAAACGCGCCTGTTCAGCAGCAGCACGAGCTGCGGCAGTTTCAGCGGCAAGTGTTTGTTTCCCCGCTTGTTTATTCTGTTTATGCTGCGCAGAACGCACCTGCTTGATGTCCTGTTTTTTCACTAAACCCGCTTTTAAGAGTTGGTCTTGCAGTGAACTTGCCACGATAAAATACTCCAAAATGATTCACATCAATACGAAATAATACGCTTGGCTATTTCCACGTTGCGGCAATCGGATCAGATTGCCAGCGAATACGATGATGTGTGCGTTCACCAGCAGCATAAAAAGTACGGGTTAATAATTCAGCCAGCACACCAGTGGTTAAAAACTGAATTGCCGCCACCAAGAATAAAATTGCAATAAATAACAGTGGGCGGTGCCCAATATCCGCACCGAATACAAATTTAACGATCAATAAATGACTCATCATCACTGCGCCCAAGCCGCCAAAAATAATGCCAATCATGCCGAAAAAATGCCCGGGGCGGGAGCCAAAGCGTAAAAAGAAAAATGCTGCTAATAAATCTAATAACACGCGAAAGGTGCGCGAAATACCATATTTAGACACGCCGAATTGTCGCGCTTGATGCGTCACGACACTTTCACCAATGCGCTGCGGCGCAGTCACGCTCGCCATCCATACCGGAATAAAGCGGTGCATTTCTCCAAATAATCGCACCTCTTTAATCACTTCGGCGCGATAGATTTTGAGGCTGCACCCGTAATCATGCAGCGCCAGCCCGGTGATTTTAGCGATCAAATGATTGGCGATTTGTGACGGAACTTTGCGTAACAACAGCGCATCTTGACGCTGTTGTCGCCAGCCCTGCAATAAATCTAAATCTCGCGTTAATAACTCAATCACCAAACGCGGAATATCGGCCGGATCATTTTGTAAATCACCATCAAGCGTGGCGATCAATTCGCCGCGAGCGGCATCAAAACCCGCCTGCATTGCCGCAGTTTGCCCAAAGTTACGCCGCAATTGAATGACGCGCACATGCGCACCAAAGCGAGCGGTTTGTTCACGCAGCCGCTCGCCGGTGCCGTCACAACTGCCATCATCAATACAAATCAATTCCCAATTGCCCGTATATTGCGCCAAGCCTTCATGCACTCGCGTGAGCACTGGCAACACATTATCCAATTCTTGATAAAATGGAATAACGATGGATAACGATGGTAATGGCGCTGCAAGTGACATGATGAATGCTGACGGGAATGAGAAGTGAAAAAAGTTGCTGCCGTTAGCAGTGAATGCTTAAAACGCAGCGCCGCTCTGTTTTCCCAATTTCTTGAGAATGAGCGCCAATGGACAAAAGCCAGTAAATGCAGATTGAAAAAGATTTGCGCCGACAAAGCCAGTGAACCATAACCAATTGAGGTTGACATAAACTGCCAGCAATACGGAAACCACAATAAATGCGCCAGCAACTGCAAAGACAATACGTTCGATAGTCATCATGTGCTCTATAGTAAAGGTGGTAAAAATACAATGGTGCAGCGATCTTACCCATTGTGTTGCGCTGGTTTCAACTGCGCTGCGCTTGCCAGTGCGCAACGTCAAATCCGCTGAAGGGGCGGTTGTTAGGATGCGCTGCTGCCCTCACTGGTTCATCGGTGCGGATTTCGGTTTAGTATTCGCCATCGCAGCACGGTTTTGAGGGTGTTATGCCGTCTTTTGACGTAGTTTCTGAAATTGATTTGCAAGAAGTGCGCAACGCGGTCGATCAAGCCAAGCGCGAAATCAGTACTCGCTTTGATTTCAAAGGCATTAACGCTGATTTTACGCTGACTGAAACGACGCTTTTGTTGACCGGTGAGCAGGAGTTTCATTTGCAGCAGATGATGGACATCTTGCGGCAAAAACTGGTGAAACGGGCGGTTGATCTGGCGTGTTTGGAAGTCGCCGCGCCGATTTCGACCCTGAGCGCGGCGCGACAGGAAATCACGCTGAAACAGGGTGTCGATACGGATACGGCCAAGCGCATGATTAAGGCGATTAAGTCCAGTAAACTCAAGGTGCAGGCGCAAATTCAGGGCGATCAGGTGCGCATCACTGGTAAAAAACGCGATGATTTACAAGAAGCTATCGCGCAGTTACGCACAGAGGACTGGGGTCTGCCGCTGCAATTCACCAACTTTCGGGATTAACGGAGTACTGCTATTTATGAGACGCCTGTCCACGCTCGCTCTTCTCGCTGCGTCCCTGACGCTGACTGCTGCTCATGCCGCATCACCGGAATCAACCATCCGCGCTGCGCTCGAACAAGCGGTGCCGGGGATCAAAATCAGCCTGATTCGTCCCGCGCCAATTGCGGGGCTGTATGAAATCATGGTTGGCACTGAGTTGATGTATGTCACTGAAGATGGGCGCTATTTTGTCACCGGGCACATTGTCGATCTCAAAACTCGTGACGATCTGACCGAGCCGCGTTTGGCGCAGTTGCGCAAGCAACGTCTTGAACAATTAGATGTGAGCCAGATGCTGACCTTCGGGCCTGCGGATGCAAAACACACGGTGACGGTGTTTACCGACATCGAATGTGGCTATTGCCGCAAGCTGCACAGCCAAATTGCTGACTATAATCAAGCGGGTATCCGCATTCGCTATGCGTTCTTCCCCCGCGCTGGCAAGGGCACTCCGGCTTATGATGAGGCGGTGTCGGTGTGGTGCGCCGGTGATGAGGAGGCACGGCGGGAGGCGCTGACAGCAGCCAAAGCAGGCAAGTCAATTCCGGCAAAAACATGTGACAATCCAATTGATCAACACATGGCACTGGGCACAGACCTCGGTTTGCGCGGCACTCCCGCCATCGTGACGGCGACCGGTGAGATGATTCCGGGCTATGTGGAGCCGAAACGCCTTGCCGCCGAGCTCAATGCTGCCAAGCAATAGTGCCTATTTTATCAACGACATCAGCCGGTTAACGTCATGGCGAATCGTCCCCTGTCTGCTTTTTCTTTGACTTACGCTGCCCGCACCGACACCGGACGGGTACGCGCCCGCAATGAGGATGCTGTGCTCATTGATCCCGATTGGGGTCTGCTGGTGGTCGCTGACGGCGTGGGCGGTGCGCACGCCGGCGATGTTGCCAGCAACTTGGCGACCCAGACCATCGCCGAGCGGATGCGCGTGCAGACCCTGCCGCGTCACGATGCCGAGCAAACGCGCCTCGTGATTGAGGACACCATTGAAGAGGCCAATCTCACCATCTGGCAGCAAAGCAAGGAATCAGAAAGCAAGTCGGGGATGGGTACGACGGTGGTGGTGGGCGCAATTGGCTGGGAGTGGTTGGTGGTCGCGCATGTGGGAGATTCGCGGATTTATCGGCTGCGCAATGGGCAATTGGAACAATTGTCGCGGGATCATTCCTTCATTCAGGAAGTGATTGATCAAGGCTTTTTCGCAACCCGTGAAGATGCAAAACGCTATGGAATTGGCGAGAACATTTTAACCCGCGCTTTGGGATCATCCGCCGCAGTAAAAATTGCATCCGCAGTGGTGGAATGTGTGGCAGGGGATGTGTTTTTATTTTGCACTGACGGCTTAACGGGTATGGTGCCAGATGATTGGATGCGGCAAATTTTAACTTCCGTAGAGGTGAATTCATTAGATGCCGCAGCGGATGCGTTATTGCGGATTGCGAATGAACGCGGAGGGAATGACAATATCACGTTGGCGCTGTTGCAAATTGGTGAGCGGAATCACGCATAAGCAATCGCAAATAGTGACAATAAAAAAACCGCTTTCTGTTGTCAGGAAGCGGTTTTTTAATGCTTGATTTGGTGGTTTAGCAACTTGAGTTTAAGTGATTCACACCGCACAATTGTTCAGCACTCACCACTTTTCCACATCGCTGAATTTCACTCCAATACGACAGCGTCCATTAGTAGGATGCGGCGCTACCCACATTACAGACGCCTTACAAGAAAACGGTCCCCAACCTAATTCTTTACAATCGAAAGCAACAAACACTTCCGAATCAACTGGCACCGGACAATCACCAATCAACTGCATTCCACCCACGCTTAAATCAAGAGATAACAAACGTTGTGGTTCGCTTGCGGACGCCTCGTCATTCAAGGACTGGAGTTCAACTTCACAGCGCACGGGAACGCGAAGATTGTTACGACGGTTAGAAAAGGTATTCATGGCGGACACCGATTAAATGTGAAGTAGTACACAGACTTAATTATAGTCCGGCATTTCTGTCTTGACAAACCAAAAGAATTCGGATTGGACAAATCAACCTGCCGTCACCCGCACCGCTTGCGTTAATGCACTCGCATCCGCATGAGGCAACGGCAAATAAATCGCGCCCATTTCTTTTGCCAATTCACGTCCTTGCGGTTGCGGACGCGGCGAGGTGTCAATCACCAACGCGGTGATTTCTAAACCGCGCACGACTCGCGCTGCGCCCAGCGCCTCTTCATTGGCGCGAGTGCGACCGCCCGAACCATCTCGCGCCACATTCGCCCGCCCGTCAGTCATCACAATCAGCACCGGCGTTCCGCCGCGCCGTTTGATCGAATCCGCCAAAATCATCCCTAGATCAATTCCTGACGCCAGCGGCGTGCCGCCGCCACCGGGTAGCCCCGCCAAGCTGCGTTTGGCGCGAACCAGCGACCGCGTTGGCGGCAACAGCACCTCGGCTGCCTGTCCACGAAATGCCACCAGCGCGACCTTGTCACGACGGACGTAACAATCCGCCAGCAACAATTCCACTGCGCCCTTTGCTTCCGCCAGCCGATGCAGCGCCGAGGAACCGGACGCATCCACCACAAAAATCGTCGTCGTTTCCGATTTGTGCTTGAAGCGCGTGATGCGGAAATCATCCTGCCGCACTTCAATCCGCGTCGAAGTTTGCCCGCAGCGTTCGCGTTCCTCGCGGCGTAAACGTTGCCAAGGTGCCGCAGCGCGGAGCGTTTCCACCACGTTGAGCCGCAGCCCGGCGCGAGGTTCACCGCGCAACACGCCAGCCGGCCGTCCGCGAGTCTGCGCGTTTTGCATCGCGCCAGCTTTACCGGTCGCCCGTGAGCGCGAACGCCGTAATTTGCCCATCTGCAACTGCGCCAGCAGCCCCGCCGGAATCGCCGCTTTCGTCGCCTCTAAAATCTGATCTTGCAATTCCTGCGGTTCCTGCTGCTCCGTCTCTTGATTTTGATTTTGCTCAGGTTCCTCCGGTTCAGGTGGCGGAGGCTCGGCATCCGGTGGCGGCTCCATCGGCGGCAACTGCGTCGCTCGCGGTGCCAGCACCAAGCGCCCCGCCACCGCTAAATCCGCTTCCGTTACCGCCTCGCGTTCGGCTAATGCTGCTGCGGCGCAGGCCGCACGACAGGCAAAAATCGACGCTCGCAGCGACGGAATCCCCAGCGCCAGCGCGATCCCGCACAACGCCTCAACCTGTTCATCGCTGATCGTCACCGTCGGCAGCCGCACCCGCGCCGCCGTCAGTTCCTCCGCGTCGTAGTCGCAGCTCACCGCCTCGTGATGGCGGATGTAAGTCAAGTCGAGATGAAACGCCAACCGATCACTCAGCGCGTGCAGCAAACCTTCATCTTCACCGACGCCTTCATCCAGCGCGACCACCGCAAAACGTGCTGGATTGCGCTGCGCCAGCCCGTCGCGCTCCAAAATCACCTCGCCAAAATCAAACGCGCTGGTTAATCGCGCCACCGTGCCGGGCGCAATCCGCTCGGCCATCGCCAGCTCAATCACGCCGCCATTGGCTTCGACCAGCAGCCCGCGCTCGGCAACGGGGCGACCGGCATTCAGTGTCGCCGCTAAATCCAAACCGCCGAGCAGCCGTCCGTCAGCGACGTGCAGCGGAATGCGGCGCTGCGGCGCGTCTTCCGGTTGCAGGTCGCGCATGATCGTCAACCATTGATCGCGCACCGGGCCGGCGAGAGCGCGAAGGGCAACGCCGCCAGTGCCAAACGGATCAACCGTCATCAACGCTGCTGCCAGCACGGCGTCTTCCCAAGGTGAGGCAGCGGGAGCTGGCGCAGGACGAGCGTCAGTCATCACAGCGGGAGTCGCGCCAGCAGTGCTCATGCGCCAAATAACTCCGCGACTGCGCGTTCAACGCGACTGGTGGAACCGGATTCATCCAGCGGATCGCGGCGCAGGCGATGACGCAGCGCAGAAGTGGCGATGGATTTCAAATGCGTTTGCGTGACTTCGGTGTCGCCCTGCAACGCAGCGAGTGCTCGCGCAGCGCGGATCAAGGTCAATTCGCCGCGCAGTCCGTCCGTGCCGAGTTTGATGCACAGACGACCGGCATCTTCGAGCGTGGAATCGGGCACGCTGACGGTTTTTAACACTTCCTTGCCTTTCTCAATCAGCTTGCGAACTTTGGCGTCCTTGCTTTTCCATTTCTGCACAAAGGCGTTGGGATCGCGCTCAAATTCATCGCGCAGCCGCACCACTTTCATCCGCGTCGGCAAATCCTGCGGCGTCTTCACTTCGACCGATAAGCCGAAACGATCCTGCAACTGCGGGCGCAATTCGCCTTCTTCGGGATTGCCAGAACCGACCAGCACGAACCGCGCTGGGTGGCGAATGCTCAAACCTTCGCGCTCCACCAGATTTTCGCCGGACGCAGCAACGTCAAGCAGCGAATCAACCAGATGATCTTCCAGCAGATTCACCTCGTCGATGTACAAAAAGCCGCGATGTGCTCGCGCCAGCAAGCCCGGCTCAAAGGCTTTTTCACCTTTGGTCAGCGCCCGCTCCAAATCCAACGCGCCAATCACGCGGTCTTCTGTCGCGCCGAGCGGCAAATCGACGACTGGCACCGGCACTTTGCGGGTTTTGGGCGGATTGCCTTTGGCGCGTTTCTCGCGGCAGTCGGCGCACACGGCGTCATCACCGGCGTCGGGATCACAATTGTAAGTACAATCATAGGCTTGCATTTTAGGCAGCAGCGCGGCGAGACCACGAATCGCGGTGGATTTGCCGGTGCCCCGGTCGCCAAACACGAGAACGCCGCCAATTGACGGATCAATTGCTGCAATCAACAGCGAGCGTTTCATCTCTTCTTGGGCGACGACGGCGGAAAACGGAAACGGGATGGACATAGGTGGCGAACCTGATTGCTGTGATTTGGAAAGAAAGGTGCAGTCACGCAGTGACCGGCGATCTCGCTGCCAAATTGGGGCTGGCGCGTGAGATCAAGATTGATACTTTACCGATACATTTTTCTTAACTTTCGTTAACTGCCACGTTAAAAACGTGGGGCATATCTACCAAGGCGCGTAACAGGATATTACGTGCTCCGACAATATCTCTATTGACCCACTCTCCAGAGACTAATCGTATTCTTTTTGCGCCACCAATTTGTTTTATTTCACCCGTTTCGGGGTGAGTTTTACTGGTATACGCTTCACATACATCTAACACTGTTTTTCCATACTCAAATGCTTTATTTTTCAAAAATTGCTTAAAGCGATAATGGGCAAAGGTTAACAGATTGCGGACGGTTTTACTGCTGATTTTTCTTCCTGCTTTACTGACCATTTGCGAAGTTGCAAAAGTGGGCAGCAGAATACAATCAAAATTTTTGACAAAAAACAACGCGGCTTTGTGGTGCAGTTCATCAATGAGACTCTGCACCTTGTGACGCATTCGTAAACCCGCTAACAACATTCTTTTCTGTTTTTGTTTTCCGGCTTTTGATGCACGGGAAAGCAAATCATCAAGGTAATGCGCCATGCGTTGAATGCGTGAAAAATCGCCACTGCCAATCAAGCCACAGGAATTCACTGAATAGAAAGTCGCAAACGTTCTTACGCCGGGGTCAATTGCTACCACACCAAGGGCTTGGTTCTCGCCATAAGGTACAAGGTGTTTTGTGGGGACGGCTAAATAAAATTTGCCAGCTTTCCATATCAGCCGAGAGTCACGAAAAGACTCTGGCAAAGATTCGGCATAACCCAAACCTTTGCCAGAGACTTGTGGGTAAATACCTTTATTGCTAATAGCAGTTTTGGAAATAAAGCAGGATTGTATCGGGTCTTTGCGGCTACGAAAGCGAAAGGTCGCAGGCTTGCCACTGCCTTTATTGGCTTTGCACGTTTTCCAAAAAGCATTATGTGCATCTTTAATAGCAGCACCTTTAATTTGAAAAGGCGTGTCTTTTGTCCATGTAGGCAACAAACGGGTGAACATCTTTTTAATGTCCATCCATGAAGGCTTTGCTCCCTCATAATCGCGTAACAAGGCAATTGTGGCGTTATAAACGTAGCGGCTCACTATCATCCATTGCTTTAATTGCGCTCTGTTCTGCGCAGTCGGATATAGCTTGAGCAACTTGCTTTTTGTAATTTCTAAGTCTGTGCATTTTACAACTGAAGACGTGTAGGATATTGAACAAGTTTTGAGTAAGTTTGACTTCGGGGCTAAGTGTGTCTTCTGATAAAACCACGATTTTTCCACCATTTGACTCGATAACAAATCGAACGAGTTTATGTCCAAATAGCGTAAGTCGGTCTCGGTGGGCAACCACAAGCGTGATGCAAGTTCCGCGCATTGCGCGTTCCAAAATGGTGTTAAGTCTTTTTCTTTTGAAGTTGAGTCCACTACCAATTTCCTTAATGATGTCTGCTTGCAGATATTGATTGCGCACGAATTAAACTTGTCGGGCAAGGTCATCTTTTTGTTTACAGAGTCAACTGCGCTCAAATAGAATTCAACGTTGTATTGTCGTTGCCTTGATATTTTGATGATTTCAATCTCACCATCATTCGCCATTTTCCTAAGCGTATTTGGGTGCAATCCCATTATTAACGCTGCGCTTTTCTGCTAGATTTATACTTCATGGAATACAATTATCAACAATTGCCAGCATTTGTAAACTTTTTATTGACTATACACTAACCGTTAAATTGGCGACACGTCGGCAACGGATCGCGCCCAACTGCGCGGCTGGACGCTCGCTGCGGCTTTCATGCAGACTCGCTGGCGCTCGGTTCACCATTTCAAAAAGCGATTATTTTTAACGAGGAATGAGGTTATGACATTGATACAGCAAGTTTTTTTAGCCAATTGCGGAGTGCGGACATGAGCGATAGCGCGTCTTTGATGGCGACTGATGGTCCGTCCAAAGGTCTCGCCCAGATCGCGCTGTTGAGCAGCGACGCTCGGCTGCAAGGTCGTCCGCGTTTGTGCAGCGACTGCGGGCTGTGCGACAGCTATTTGCAGCCAGCGATGGCGCAGGCCTGCGTGTTTGTGCGCAATCAAACCGAGGCGCTGGAGCAGCGGCTGCACGGGCGCAACCGTCACGCCGATGACGAGCGCCAGTTCGGGATTTTTCGGGCGCAACACGCAGCGCGACTGCGCCGCCCCAATCCCAAGGCGCAGTGGACCGGCATCGTGACGGCGCTCGGAGCGCGACTGCTCGAACTGGGGCGCGTTGAGGCGGTGCTGACCACTGGCGCGGCGGCGGGCACGCGGTTTCAAGCGCAGCCGGTGCTGGCGCGAACTCCGGCGGAAGTGCTGGCGACGGCGGGCAATAAACCGAGTTTATCGCCGGTTTTGAGTTTATTGGATGCCGTGCGCGAACAGGGAATTAAACGATTAGGATTTATTGGCACCAGTTGCCAAGTTCACGCGCTGCGAGCGATTGAAGCTGAATTAAATTTAGAGCATTTAGACGTGATTGGCATTCCGTGCAGCGATAACGTCAGTTATCCCGATTTGGTCTATTTTTTAGAACAAGTCTCGCGTTCACCGGCAACGATTGTGCATTATGAATTTATGCAGGATTTCCGCCTCTGGATGCGCCATGAAGACGGCAGCATAGAAAAACTCAACTTTATTGATTTCCCAATGGATAAATTGCACGGCGTCTTCCCGTCGGCATGTTTATCTTGCTTTGATTACGTCAATAGTTTGAGTGACATCACCGTCGGTTATATGGGCGCGGAATTGGGTTGGCAATGGGTGCTGGCGCGGACTGCAAATGGTGAAGAATTATTTGAGTTATTGCGCCCGGATTTAGAACTGGGCACATTAACGTCACGCGGTGATCGTAGTAAAGGAATGCCGCATTTTATTCAACGGCTGGCGCAGCCGCCCGGCGCAAAACGTCCACCGTATTTGGTGCGGCAATTGGTGGCGCTGCTGCAACGCAAGCGCGGATCACAGGGTTTAGAATTTGCGCGAGCGATTATTGAAATGAAACTGCTGCGCAACTTGAATTATCTGCGCAGCAAGTTTGCGCGATTTGAGGAGCGCGTGGTGCCTTATCATGTTTATGCTGCGCTGGAACCATATAACGAACAGTATCAAGCGACATTTGCGCAACCATTAACGCCACTGCGTGAAAAGTAACTGGTAGCGGGTTAAAAAGTTGTCAGTAAAAAGTAGTGTTTTTGCTGACAACTCAATCTGTTGTTTATCTTTCAGCCGCCTAATTTTTAATAATCAAAGAAAGAAATTTTTATGCCATTTGATTTAAAACAGATAGAAGGTCACGAGCCACTTGTTGACTATCCATGGCGATTAGAAATAGACCGGCTCCTGTTATGGCTTCAAAACAAAGATTCTCATGTCAAAGCATTTTGCTTTGATGTTGTGATGTCAGCAGCATATATTGACGCTACATCAGGGATAGAGAAGTCAATTGAACAATGTGATGCTATAATAGGCAAATACAATTCTCATATTGGATTTATCAATCTCTGCGCACCTTGCTATATCAATAAACAAGTTTGGTCATATCAAAAAGCTGTTAAGCCGCAGTCTGGAGTACTCGGAAAACTAAGCAGTGAAATGATTTTAAGATTTGTTGAAAAATTGCATTTACAGTTAGTTGAAGTTTTAGCTGTTGGTGGCGTTGAGTTTATTGATGCTGTACTGAAACATAAGAATGGTATGGTTATATTGGCTGAAGTAAAATCTGCACCGTTGTTGACATACCCATTTTTGTTTGATATTCCAAAAACATGCCTTAAAGGTAATCATGAAAGTATTGTCATCACAAATTCGCAGTTACGCGCTTGTGATTCTGCTATGTATTTGCATAATTGTGGAGTAATTGACCTTGGGAAGGTTGGATCGCCAATGTGGCCATTTAAATCGTTAGTTGATTTTATTATCAACGAAGATAATACGGCATTTATTAACAACTGCATCAATGATTGGCTCTCGGCTAGAGCTGCTTATTCTAAAAAAGATCGTCAAAACAAAATGTATTATCTAGCCAATGCCAGTGGTCATCCTCCTTTGATAGCAAAAGAGCGCGACGGATGGCCACAAAAAGAATCAATTAGTGACGGAAAAACTAGTGCAGGAATGGACAGAACTGATGACATAAAAAAGGGAATTTATCAAGCATTAAAAATTGGAACACAAGTAAAAGATTTATCTCATGTTAAAACCGCAATTATCTCTAACCTTCCTGCATATAGGCATGGTAAAGAGTACGTTTCTCCTTTTTTATCAATGTTGTGGGGCTTAGAAAATGATTTAGAGATTTTAGACGGAGAAACAGTGTTGAGAAATGATAATCTCAGACGAGTTTTTGACTTTTTAATCACGCTTGAAGAACCAGTTTTGCGAGGTGAACAGTTATGAACATTCCTAATCACGAAACCAGACAATACACCGGAATCGTGTTGGAGAGAATGCTGCATCTTCCTCCCGGTGGAAAGATGGGTGATTTACCCAAACATTTACAGCACGACAGTTTTATCAGAAGTGGAGATAAAAAAACCGGTGGTCCGAATATGAGGCTTTTGCGGCTAGAAAAAGATAAACCATCACTGACAATCACTGCTTACATCTTTAATAAATTTGTGCATCCAACGGAAGATAGATATATCACTCCACGCGAAGCAGCAGTTTTACAAGATTTTCCATTAGACTATGAATTTAAAGGAACACTTGGTCAAATTCAAAAACAGATTGGAAATGCTGTACCAGTTGGTCTTGGAAAAGCCTTGGCAACTGAAGCTAAAAGATATTTTGAGCACTTGAATAGAAGCGGAGAAATCAAAATTGCATCATATTTTTCTGGTGCCGGTGGTTTTGATTTAGGATTTGAACAAGCATCTGATCATTTAATACAATTCAAAACCTGTTTTGCTACTGATATAGAAAAGTGGGCTGAATCTACGATTCAATTTAATCGACCAGAGTGGAATTTTTATCGCGCTGATATTACAAAACTCAATCCTAAAGAGGTGAAAGAAATCATTGGTCACTCTCCTGATGTCATCATTGGTGGGCCACCATGTCAACCATTTAGTGTTGCCGGAAAACAACAAGCAACCAAAGACCCTTTAGGTATTTTGTATAGAGATTACATCAAGCATGTTGATGCGTTACAACCAGAAATTGTGATCATGGAAAATGTTTATGGTTTAGCACAAGTTAAAAGTGCAAATATGATTGAAGAAATTTACAAATCGTTTGGTGAAATTGGATATGATTTAACACACAGGGAACTGATGGCAGCAGATTATGGTGTACCACAGAAACGCCGCAGACTCTTTTTTGTTGCTGCAAAAAATATCCGCTATTTCCAGCATCCACAGCCAACACATTGTGAAACTGAGAATCTGTTAGGTCTTCCTTTATATCGCAGTGTTGGCGAAGCATTCAGTATACTTCCCAATCCAACGTATAAATAAAAAATCCTAATCCGAAAAGGTTAAAAAAGCCAAGTGCCTTAACTTGGCTTTTTTATTCAAAATAACAACATGTTGAGGCGACTGTTACATGAACACGCTTTATTTTGGCGACAATCTCAACATTTTGCGAGCGCATTTAGCAACTGAATCGGTTGATCTGATTTACCTTGATCCGCCATTTAATTCCAATACAAATTATAACGTACTCTTTCAATCGCCCCAAGGTTACGCGCATCATGCGCATATTGAAGCCTTCACCGATACTTGGCGCTGGAATGAATCAACAGAAACAGAATTTTCTGATCTTTTGCACCAAGCCAATACCAACGTGGCGCAATTATTGACAGCGTTGCGCTCATTTCTAGGTGATAACGAGTTAATGGCATATTTGGTGATGATGGCGAGCCGATTATTAGAATTGCATCGGGTGTTAAAAACCACTGGCTCGTTGTATTTACATTGCGATTCCAGCGCCAGTCATTATCTTAAATTGCTGTTAGATGCAGTGTTTGGTGCGGCGCGATTTCGCAATGAAATTATTTGGAAACGCACCTCAGCACATAATAACGCCAAGAAGTTTGGGCGAATTGCCGACCGCATTTTTTATTATAATAAAAGCGATCAGTTTTATTTCAATATGGTGCGCGGCAATTATTCAGAAGAACAACTGTCGCGTTATAAATACTGCGAGGGTGCGCGACGTTATCACGCTGAAAACTTAACTGCGCCAAGCGTTTCCGCGACGCGCTCAGTATTATGGCGCGGCGTTCATCCGGGTGAAAAACGTTGTTGGCGCTTTGATCTTGAAGAATTAGAGCGGCTGTATGCAGAAGGACGCATTTTATTAAAACGTGATGGCAGTCCGCGTAAAGATGGCTTAAAAGAATATCTGGATGAAGCAGCGGGTGCGCCATTACAAGATATTTGGACTGACATTCAATTATCTCCCACCGCTGCTGAACGTCTTGGTTATCCCACGCAAAAGCCGTTGGCATTATTAGAGCGCATTATTCAAACGAGCAGCAGGGAAGGTGAGACAATTCTTGATCCTTTTTGCGGCTGCGGCACGACAATTCATGCCGCCCAGCACTTAAATCGGAATTGGATTGGCATTGACAGCACACATTTAGCAATTACGCTGATTGAAAAACGTTTGCGGGATAGTTTTCCCGGCATTGCTTTTGCGGTAGCAGGTACGCCACAAGACCTTGCAGGTGCGCAAGATTTAGCAGCGCGGGATAAATACCAATTTCAGTGGTGGGCGTGTTCATTGGTGAATGCGCAGCCATTTCAAGGTCAGAAAAAAGGCGCGGATGGTGGCATTGATGGTTTAATTTTCTTTCAAGATGAACCAAGCAACGTTAAAAAAATTGTCGTTTCAATAAAAGGTGGTGCCAACGTTAGCGTAGCAATGATCCGCGATTTTGCGCATGTGATTCACCGTGAACAAGCCGCGCTGGGTTTATTTGTGACCTTGACTGCGCCGACTCAACCAATGCTGAGTGAAGCTGCCGCCATTGGTTTTTATGCCGCGCCAATGTTTTCCGCACAGCGTTATCCTCGGCTGCAAATTCTAACGATTGAAGGCTTATTGAATAAAACCGAATGGCCGCGTTATCTTGATCTTGCCGCGGGTGGTTTGACTTTCAAAAAAGCGGCGCTGGCGATCACTGATAATGCGCAACCAGCATTATTTTGATATGTCATCACAAAAGAATCGGCGTTACAGCGTGAAGCAGTGGCATTGGCTGAAATTGCACTGCTTACAGCGCAATAAGCTGGCAACGCTTAAAAAAATGACCACAATTGCGCTATGATTACTTGACTGACCATTCACACCATTATGGAGTTTGTTTTGATGATTAATAGTTTTAACGCTAAAACCACGCTCACCGTCGCTGATCGGGATTACGAAATCTTCAAATTGGATACTGTACCCAATAGCGCACGGCTGCCGTATTCATTAAAAATCCTGCTCGAAAACCTATTACGCCACGAAGACGGAATCACCGTCACTGCGGATGACATTGCGTATTTCAGCACTTGGAATGCGCAGGCCGAACCGGATAAAGAAATCCAATACCGTCCGGCGCGAGTGTTAATGCAGGATTTCACTGGTGTTCCCGCAGTCGTTGATTTAGCTGCGATGCGCGATGCCATGCGCGAACTCGGCGGCGATCCGTCACAAATCAATCCGTTGCAACCCGCCGAATTGGTGATTGATCATTCGGTGCAGGTGGATTATTTTGGCAGTGATGATGCGTTTGCATTAAATGCAGAACGCGAATTCGAGCGCAATCAAGAACGCTATAACTTTTTGAAATGGGGCCAGAATGCGTTTGCCGGTTTTAAGGTCGTTCCACCCGATACTGGCATCGTGCATCAAATCAATGTTGAATACCTCGCTCGGGTGATTTTTGCGAATACGTTGAATAATACCACGCAGGTTTATTTTGATACCTGCGTTGGTACTGATTCGCATACGACAATGGTCAATGGAATTGGCGTATTAGGTTGGGGCGTCGGCGGTATTGAAGCCGAGGCGTCGATGTTGGGGCAACCGGTGTCAATGCTGGTGCCCAAGGTCGTCGGCTGCAAATTGACCGGCACGTTGCGCGACGGCGTGACCGCGACCGATTTGGTGTTGACCATCGTCGAACGGCTGCGCAAACACGGCGTGGTCGGCAAGTTTGTCGAATTTTATGGTAGTGCAATCAGCAGCTTACCGATGGGCGAGCGCACCACGATTGCCAACATGGGGCCGGAATATGGCGCGACCTGCGGCCTGTTTCCGATTGACCAGATCACGCTCGATTATCTGCGCCAAACCGGACGCGACGCCGCGCAGCTCGCGTTGATCGAGGCGTATTGCAAGGCGCAGGGCGTGTGGTACACGGCGGATGCAGCGGAAGCTGAGTATTCGGAAACGCTGGAAATCGACCTCGGCGCGGTGGTGCCGTCGCTCGCTGGGCCGAAACGACCGCAGGATCGCGTTGCGTTGAGCGACATGGCGACGCATTTTCCTAACGCATTGGCAGCGTTGAAAAAAGAGCGCAATTTGCCTGACAAAGGCGCGGCGACCGCCGTCATCAACGGGCAGCCGGTGGCGCTGCGCGACGGCTCAATTGTGATCGCCGCGATCACTTCCTGCACCAACACCTCCAATCCGAGCGTGATGTTGGCGGCCGGTTTGGTGGCACAAAAAGCGGCAGCAATCGGTTTGAAATCAGCGCCTTGGGTGAAAACTGCGTTTGGTCCCGGCTCGCTGGCGGTGACGCGCTATCTCGACCGCGCTGGCTTGACTGAACCGTTAAAAGCGTTGGGATTTCATAACGTTGGCTACGGCTGCACGGTCTGCATCGGCAATTCCGGTCCGCTGCCTGCGCCGGTTTCGCAAGCCATCGCTGACCACGAGCTGTGCGCGGTGTCGATTTTGTCGGGCAATCGCAATTTTGAGGGGCGCGTTCATGCCGAGGTGCGGATGAATTACCTCGCCAGCCCGCCGTTGGTGGTCGCGTATGCCATCGCAGGGCGGATTGATTTTGATCCTGAGCGCGAGCCGCTGACGCAGGATGCCAACGGGCAGCCGGTGTATTTGCGCGACATTTGGCCGACACAAACTGAAGTGAATCAAGCAGTTGCAGCACATGTCACCGCTGCCGAATTCACCGCAGCGTATGCCGATATTTACGCCGGCGATGCGCGTTGGCAATCGCTCGCCGCGCCGACCAGCCAAACTTACGAATGGCCAGCGGCGTCAACTTATATCCGCAAACCGCCGTATTTTGACGGCATGACCCGCGAAATTGCGCCGATCTCCGACCTTAGCGGCGCACGTTGTTTAGCGGTGCTCGGCGATTCAATTACCACCGATCACATTTCGCCGGCTGGATCAATTAAACCGAATTCACCGGCGGGACAATATCTGCTGGCGCAGGGCGTTGAAGTTAAGGATTTCAACAGCTTAGGCGCACGACGCGGCAATCACGAGGTCATGATGCGCGGCACCTTTGCCAATTTACGCCTGCGCAATTTAATGGCACCCGGTACCGAAGGCGGCGTCACAGTTCATCATCCGAGTGGTGAACAATTGTCGATTTATGATGCCGCAATGCGTTATCAATCTGAATTAACGCCGGTGATTCTTTTAGCGGGTAAAGAATACGGTTCTGGCTCGTCACGCGATTGGGCAGCAAAGGGTCCGCGTTTATTGGGAGTGCGGGCCGTGATTGCGGAAAGTTATGAACGGATTCATCGCTCTAATTTAGTTGGCATGGGCATTTTACCATTAGAATTTATGAATGGCGAGAATGCACAATCATTGGGTTTAACTGGCGCAGAAACCTTTGCGATTATCGGCTTGAATAATGGCGAGGCAAAACAAGTTGCAGTGCGGGCAATTGCTGCAACGGGCACGGTGATTGAATTCACCGCCAAGGTGCGGATTGATACGCCGAATGAAGTGGATTATTACCGGCATGGCGGTATTTTGCCGTATGTACTGCGGCGGTTGGTGGGTTAATTGCGTCATGGCATCGCAGCATTGAATCATTGCTGCGATGCTGTTAATCATGTCAAACTACTTACGATAAAATTAATTAGGAAACCCCATGAAAGCCACTGAAGCAAATTTACTCAAATTTCTTAAAAAATCACCACAGTTTGTCATTCCGATTTATCAGCGTAATTATTCGTGGACGCCAGAACAATGCCGTCAATTGTGGGCTGATTTGCTGCGAGCTGGTCGTGACGATGGAATCAATGGACATTTCATTGGTTCGATTGTTTATGTCGAGCGTGGTTTGAGTAACGTGGTTCAACAGGAAGCGTTATTGGTGATTGATGGGCAACAACGCTTAACCACCAGCATGTTAATTATTGCAGCACTGGCTAAACATTTTGAATCTCAAAATATAGGCGAGATGCTAGATACGTTTTCAGTTAAAAAGCTGCGTAATTATTATTTGTTAAATCCTGATGAAGAAGGCGAGCGCCATTTCAAGCTCATCTTATCAGAGACTGATAAAGAAACTTTATTGTCTATTGTGAAAGATACGCCACTGCCGACCGAAATAAGCAGTCGTATTACAGAGAACTACAAACTATTTCAGGATTTGATTACAACGCATCATAATGAATTAGAAGCTATTTGCCAAGGTTTGGCCAAACTAATTATTGTCGATGTTTCGTTAGATCGTGCACAGGATAATCCACAACTGATTTTCGAGAGCATGAATTCCACTGGTCTCGAACTTAGTCAAGCTGATTTAATTCGCAATTTCATCCTCATGGGGTTAGCTCCCAAGCTCCAAAACGAACTGTATAAAAACTACTGGCGACCAATGGAAAAAGCGTTTGGACAAATAGCTTATGTTGTGCATTTTGATCCTTTTATGCGCCATTACTTGACCGCTAAAACTGGTGAAATTCCCAACGTCCGTGATGTTTATGCTGCTTTCAAAGTTTTTGCTCGCAGTTTCAAAGGCGATATTAAAGATATTGTGATAGATATTCACGCTTATGCTACTTATTATTGCGCAATTGCACTTGGTGCTGAAAAAGATACTGCAATTAAGCAATCTTTCCATGATCTCAAAGAACTAAAGGTTGATGTTTCCTATCCTTTTTTACTAGATATGTATAATGATTACCAGCAAGGTCGATTGCTGGCTGAAGAGGTGCAACAAATCGTACGTTTGGTTGAAAGTTATGTTTTTCGCCGTACTATTTGCACAATTCCTACTAATTCACTAAATAAAACCTTTGCTGGGTTAAGTCGTTCATTGAAGAAAGATCGTTATTTAGAAAGCGTACAAGCCGCGTTTTTGTTATTACCTTCTTACCGGCGTTTTCCTACTGATGCAGAGTTCCAGCGCGACCTAAAAACCCGTGATCTCTACAATTTTCGTAGCCGCAGTTATTGGTTACGTCGTTTAGAAAATGATGATCGTAATGAACGAGCTGTTATTGAGGATTACACCATCGAACATATCCTGCCACAGAAAGAAGAACTTTCCGCTGCTTGGAAATCTGAGTTGGGACCGGAGTGGCAACGTATTCAACAAACTTGGCTGCATACCTTAGGAAATTTGACACTAACTGGTTATAACAGTGAATACAGTGATCAATCTTTTTCCTACAAGCGCGATGAGGTAAAAGATAAAAGTGGTAATGCAGTTGGTTTTGCGCACAGTCCTCTGAATCTTAATCAAGGGCTTGGACAAGTTACAGCTTGGAATGAGAACGCAATTAAAAGTCGCGCTGACCGCTTGGCAAGAAAAGCGGCGAAAGTTTGGAGTGCCCCATTCTTGGCTGATGATGTGTTAGCAGCTTATCGTCCGGCTGCGACGAAACCCGGTCAACAGTACTCTATTGTCGATCATCCATATTTAGTTAAGGGTTTAATGTGTAATCTTTTTAATGCACTCCGTCACGCCGTACTAGAACTTGATCTTTGTGTTACTGAAGAGTTCTTAAAACTCTATGTTGCATATAAAGCAGAAACCAACTTCGTTGATGTTGTGCCACAAGCCAAGCGGCTGCGGCTATCATTAAATATGCCATTTAGTAGTATTGATGATCCTAAAAATAAATGTTTAGACGTTACAAACATCGGACGTTGGGGCAACGGCAATGTTGAAGTGAGTTTAACTAATTTAGATGATATGCCATACATCATGGGTCTCATTCGCCAGTCATTCGATTACCAAATGGGCAGCATACAAGACAATCAATGATTCAGTATCATCTAATACAGGTGAAATAATGCCGCTTTCTTGGAATGAAATAAAGACGCGGGCGGTGGCTTTTGCGCAACGTTGGCACGATGCCGCGAGTGAAAACAGCGAAGCCAAACCATTTTTAATTGATTTTTTTGAAGTGTTCGGGATTACTAACAAGCGACTGGCAACGTTTGAATATGCTGTGAAAAAGTACGGCGGTAAAGCCGGCTTTATTGATTTATTCTGGCAGGGTGTGTTAATCGTCGAAATGAAAAGTCGCGGCAAAAACTTGGCGCTGGCTTATCAGCAAGCAATGGAGTATTGCGCCGGAATTAAAGAACGCGATTTACCGCGTTATGTGTTGGTATCAGATTTTGCAACGCTGCAACTCACCGATTTAGAAACGAATCATACGCTGACTTTTCCTTTAGCCGATTTCGTCACGCATATCAGCGCCTTTGGATTTATTGCCGGTTATACAACGCAGGTAATTCAGCCGCAAGACCCGATTAACATGAAAGCCGCTGAACGGATGGGAAAGCTGCATGATCAATTAAAAGCGATTGGTTATTTAGGGCATCCGCTGGAAGTGTATTTAGTGCGACTGTTGTTTTGTTTATTTGCAGAAGATACCGGTATTTTTGAAAAGCGCCAATTTCAAGAATTTATCGAAAACAAAACGCGCAGCGACGGCAGCGATTTAGCGGCACAAATCAGTCAGTTATTTTATGTGCTCAATACACCGTTAGCACAGCGATTAACCAATTTAGACGAAGAACTCGCCGCATTTCCGTATATCAATGGCAAATTATTTGCTGAACTATTACCACCTGCGAGTTTTGATCGCACGATGCGCGAGACATTGTTGAGTGTCTGCGCGTTGGATTGGAGTCGAATTAATCCGGCGATCTTTGGCAGTATTTTTCAAAGCATTATGAGTGAAACAGAACGACGCAATCTGGGAGCGCATTACACCAGTGAGGAAAATATCTTAAAGTTAATTAAGCCGCTGTTTTTAGATACGCTATGGATAGAATTTCATAAATTGGGCAACAATAAAGCCAAGCTCAACGCTTTTCATCATCGCTTGGCGCAATTGACTTTTTTTGATCCCGCCTGCGGCTGCGGCAATTTTCTAGTGATTGCTTATCGAGAACTGCGGCAATTAGAGTTAGCAATTCTCGAAAAGGTGCATAAAAAAGCGCAGTTATTAGAAATTGACACACTGATAAAGTTGAATGTTAATCAATGTTATGGAATTGAATTAGAAGAGTTTCCAGCTCAAATTGCACAGGTTGCGTTATGGCTAACTGACCATCAAATGAATCAACAAGTGAGTGCCAAATTTGGTGTTTATTTTGTGCGTATTCCGTTGAAAACATCAGCCACTATTGTTCACGCAAATGCGTTGCAAATAGATTGGCGCAGCGTGTGCCCGAATGCCAGTTTTATTATCGGCAATCCGCCTTTTATTGGTCATCAATGGCGTTCTCCAGCGCAACAAGCCGATATAAAGTTGGTCTTTCCGAAGGATAGAAAGTTTGGCAAAGTTGATTTTGTGGGCGCGTGGTTTGCGAAAGCAACGCAATACATGCAGAATCAGCAGCAAACAGCCAGCGCCTTTGTTGCAACTAATAGCATTACGCAGGGTGAACAAGTTGGCATTTTATGGAGTTGGATGTTAGCGCAGGGAGTGCAAATTCACTTTGCGCATCGCACATTTAGCTGGATAAGTGAAGCAAAAAGTAATGCAGCAGTGCATGTCGTCATTATTGGTTTTGCGCTTTTTACGGTACCAGTGAAAACACTGTTTATTTATGCAGATGTGAAAGGAAAACCGCAAGCACTTCCCGCAAATAATATCAATCCTTATTTGTTAGATGCACCTAATGTGTTATTGCCGTCGCGTTCGCAACCACCGCAAGGAATGCCGGCGATGACTAAAGGAAGTCAACCTACAGATGGCGGACATTTAATTTTAGATGCAGCACAAAAAACCGAGTTATTAGCAAAATATTCTGATTTAGCTGCATTTATTAAACCGTTTATTGGTGGTTATGAATTGATTAACGGCGTGGAGCGATATTGTTTGTGGTTTGCTGAAGCCACGCCTGCTCAATTGAAAATTATTGGACAGTACCCTGAAATTAAAAGGCGGATTGAAGGTGTAAAAAAAGCGAGATTAGATAGCAAAACTGAAAGTGTGCGGCTAATGGCAAGTCAGCCTTATCTGTTTACGCAAATAAGACAACCTAAAAAAACATGTTTAGCGGTGCCAGAAGTTTCTTCGGAACGTAGATATTATATTCCTATTGGTTTTTTAACTACAGATCATATAATTAACTACAGATCATATAATAAGTAACAAAGTTTATATCATTTCTGATGTTGGTTTATACGAATTTGGTGTATTAACCAGTGCGTTGCATAATGCGTGGATGCGTACCGTTACTGGTCGCTTGGGAGGCAGTTACAGCTATTCCCCAAATGTCTATCAGCTATTTCCTTGGATGACTGTGGATGCAACGCATCAACTAGCGATTAAACATGCTGCTAAAGCAGTACTTGATGCACGAGATAAAGCCTTTGCACAAGATACTAATAACACTTTAGCGATACTTTATGACCCAGATTTAATGCCAAAAGTTTTACGCGCAGCGCATATCAAATTAGATAAAGCAGTTGATATGGTCTATTGCTATCAGGGTACACATGAAGACAGCGAGCGGGTTAGTTTTTTATTCAAGCTCTATGAAAGTATGCGTTAAGATGTGCCGATTTATTAAAACCGCTGATAACGTAAAAAGGTTATTTGAATTATTTTTGCGCACCACAAACTGCTGGTAACGTTGTAGCAGCAAACGTTCGATTCAATTTTGTTAATGGTTGATATAAAAAACTGGGCTGTCCTTTGACATCATATAGCCCCCCAATTTGCACATGATCGAATAGCCACACGCCGCGCAATGTTAATGCAGTGGCATCATTCGCGGTGATACTGAGAGTTAATTGTTCGGCGCTTGGTAACGCCACAATTGCACTGCACTGTAATGAATCACGATCATTAGCAAACTGTAACTGCGTTGCTGGCGCTGCATTCCCTGCCGTCACCGTCACGCTGCCGTGACGATTACCGCTCACCTCAATACAAATTTGATCGGGATAAGAATCAGCTTGCGCAGGTAAACGCCCGGCGCTGGCAGGGATCGTTTGTGTTAATACCGCGCCAGTGGTGAACGTTAATTCAAAATCACCACTTGGTAATTGTTTTAATGCGGTATTTGCATTTGAAGAATGCAACTGCCAACCGTCTAATCCCAAACTAAATGCAGGGTTATACAATAGGCTTTCGCGGTAATCTTGCGTCGTCCAATATCCATAACCAATCACGCCGTTTTGTTTCAAACTACATGCCGCTTGTGTTAAAAAATTATTAAGCTCTGCCGGAGCAATCACTGCGTTGTGTTCATAACCAAGAGTATTATCAACCACGTTAAATTGATCAATAAAAATCTCGCGTTGACCAGACAATTCCCGCGTTTCTCGCAATAGCGCCGTTAATAATTCGTGCGCTCGCGTCGCAGTTAATTGTTCACCTTTATTTTCCGCTCCCCAAAATGGTGCCCAATAGATCGTTACAGGTGCCGTACCCGCTTGACGATACATGGCTTGATGCGTCAACCAATTGATAGATGCAGAATTTGCTGCAATAGGGTCTTTATCAACGCGAATTTCATAACTCAATTGTGGTAAAAATTCCCGCGCTGGCTCATATAATTGTGTCATCACCAACCAATCCCAATAACTGTGAAATAATGCGGCATCTTGCCCTATTGGTGTTGGTAATGATGCGGCTGCTGTTATTTGATTTTCATTGGATAAGGTGCGATTAAATTGCGTAAATGTTGCGCGGGCGCTAGGATCAATCTTATGCAGCCATTGGTCTTCCCAGCTCATTAACGTCATGGTGACATGCGGCGCAGTTGTTAATAATTGCCCCAATCGTTGTATAAAGGTAAAGAACGCAATTCTGGTTGTGTCTATGTTTAATAACTGATGAATGCGTTGCAGTGATGATCCAGCGCGGGGGTGCAAACTCCAGCCGTATCCAATTCGTAAAATCACCTGCAAATTAGCTTTTTGAGCTTCATCTAATAAAAATTGCAACCGCATCAAAGCGCGTTCATCCCATTCGCAGCACGGCGCAATAACCGGCTGAAAATCGCCCCAACTCACTAAAAAAATCACGGTATTAAAGCCGTCGTTACGAAGTCGTATAAAGTCATTTGCAACGGTATCACGGCGAAATGCTGACAAGAAATTTTTAGGCCAATGCTGACCAAAATAATGCGCCGCAATGATTGGTTGTTTGATTGCTGCGGGTGGAGCAGCGCATAAAAGACTGGGAATCAACAAGCAGCATCCGGCAATAAGATGGCGCATAGATTAACCGTGATCTGTGACAAGTGAGGAATAGCGTAGGCGAATTGATCAGCGGCTGTGTATTACACCGCTGATCAAGCGTTGAGAGTGGTTAAGCGACCGATTGATAATACAGATTTTGCGGATGTTTCGCTTCAGCAAAAAATGACCAGCGTTCTGCCATTAAACCTACATATTGAATCACAAAAGCGAGAATTGGCAGCGTTGGTGACGAGGTAATATAAGCCGCACCAATCAGCAGAATAGGAATGGGAAATACCAACACCATAAAGAGCAAGCGCACGGTTTCAATGGTCGTTTGTTTTTGCCCGTGAAAGAATTCGCGGGTATTAAAACTACCGCCCGTTGCGCCCTGCGCTTTTTGTGCAATAACGGTATGGCGCACACCAATTGCTGTTTGTACCGTGCTTTTATACTTCATTTGCGCATTGCGTACTAAATGCGCACTGCGTGAAGCTAATCCGGTTAAAGTCAGAATCACTGCCCAGGTGCCAAAAAAAGTGACAAGCGGATTGCTAATATAAGCAGAATAGGCTGCTGCCAACATGAATCCAGATGCAGCTCCTAAAAAGAGAAAGTTGGTGACGGTTAATGGTGTGTGCCATTCTTGAATAAACCGTACACCTCCATAAATCATCGCCGTACATACGAATAATGCAAAGCTGGCTATTGTACCGAATAATCCCAATAACAGCGTTGCATCAACTTGTAATGATTCACCCACACGAAATAGCGGCATCGTTAATCCCAACCAATGCGCAGCGCCATACGCAAACACTAAAAACATCACAATGGGCAATACAATGACTTCACGCGATAACCACGATGTGCGCCATTTTGTGGCTGCTCGCCAAGCGCGTTCGGGATGTCCAAGATGAAAGAACGATGCTAATAAGCCGGTAACGAGTAATACCAACGCAACCAGACTGCCAATCGCGTAAAATTGATCGGTTTGTGCGGGTAAAAACCGCGCAATTGCATACAGTTGACCAGTGACCATTGCTAAAAATAAGCCTTGACCGGCACCAATAAGTGTCGTTAAAAAGATAACGGAAAAAGTAGGGTGCATAAATTCAATTCCGCGAATAAGTTGTTAGTTAGCGGTGAAGTTGTCAGTGCATTTTCAAGCTGAAAATTAACAACTGACAACGCATCACTTCTCTTACCACGCTACGTCGTCTAACGTTTCCTCACCAGTATACGTTGTGAGGTCTTCTTTACGCAGCGGATTATCAACCCGCGTCAATTCATCTTGACCAATGTGCATCACTGTTTTCCGACGCGGTAAATAGTGATTGGAGGGTTTGGTGCTCCATTCTGGCATCAATTGATAACCGCCGCGTTCTCGAATAGCAATCGACACTTCAGAATCAGGATCATGCACATCGCCAAACAATCGCGCACTCGCTGGACACGCTAATACGCATGACGGTTTGCGATCTCGATCTGATAATTTTGCATCGGTAATGCGATCAATACACAGCGTGCATTTTTTCATTACCTGCTGCAATTCATCCAATTCACGCGCACCGTATGGACATGCCCAAGAACAGTATTTACAACCAATACATTTGTCATAATCAACCAATACGATGCCATTATCCGGGCGCTTATACGAAGCCCCCGTCGGGCACACCGGTACACAGGGCGGCTCTTCGCAATGCAGGCAGCTTTTTGGAAAATGCACCGTTTCCGTGCGCGGAAATTTGCCCACTTCAAAGGTTTGCACCCGATTAAAAAAGGTGCCAGTCGGTGAGCCATCGTAGGGATTTTGATCCGCTAACGGCCCCGCCCAACCAGAAGTATTCCATTCTTTACAAGAAGTTACGCAGGCATGGCAGCCAACGCAGACGTTCAGATCGATGACGAGTGCCAATTGAGTCATGATTTTTTCCCGAAAAGACCAGCGACAAAAGCCTGCCATTGACCGCGTTGTTTTTCCTGTCCCGGCAAGCGCGGCATCGGCGCAAATTGCGGCGACGTCACCGCTTCCTCACCATCCGCCGCTTTATAAACGCGCACCCGCACGTCAAACCACGCCGCCTGCCCCGTCACCGGATCGGAATTGGACAGGTGAGCGCCCGCTGCGCTCGGCGGCAATTCTTCCGTAATTGTATGATTTAACAAGAAACCTTTGCGCGATTCATCCGCATTTGGTCCCAATCCCCACGCGCCCGCCGCCTTGCCAATCGCATTCCACGTCCACACCGTGCCCGGCTCGACCGCCTCCGAAAACCGGCACATGCAGCGTACCCGCCCGTGCGGCGACTCCACCCAAATCCAATCGCCATCGCCAAAACCGTTCGCCAGCCCCACGCCGGGGTTTACAAACAAATAGTTATGGCTGTGAATCTGGCGCAACCACGCATTTTGACTGTCCCAACTGTGATACATCGCCATCGGGCGTTGCGTCAGCGCATTGAGCGGATAACGCCGTAAATCAGTGACTTGCGCTTCCAACGGATCGTAAAAAAACGGCAGCGGATCAAAATACGTCGCCACGCGCTCCCGCAAACGTTCCGGCGGTTGACGGCCGGGGCGCTTGCCTTCCGCCGCCAAACGGAATTTTTGCAATACTTCTGAATACAAATGTAGCGTAATGGGTTCCGCATAACGCACCATACCGTGTGCGCGTGCCCAATGCAGATAACCTTTATTCCAATTGCGCATATACTGATAACTATGCGGCAATTCATAATGAAATACGCAGTTATTCTGAACGTACATCTCCCATTGACGCGGATTGGGTTCACCTTTCAAAAACTGATCGCCACTCTTACCGCGCCAACCCGCTAGAAAACCAATTCCAGAACCGGGTGACGTTTCATAATTCACAATTAAATCAGGATAATCACGGTATTTGCGACTGCCATCCGCATTGGTAAACGCGGGTAATTGTAAGCGTGATCCCAATTCCACTAACACATCTTGAAATGGCTTGCACTCACCCTTGGGTTTTAATACCGGAACCCGTACTGCATCTACCGGGCCATCGTATTCAGAAATCGGGCGATCTAACATTGATAACGCATCATGCCGCTCTAAATACGTCGTATCCGGCAAGACCAAATCTGCAAAGGCAACCGTTTCCGAAGAAAACGCATCACATACCACAATAAACGGGATTTTATATTCACCATCTGGATGTTTATCCACCAACATCTTGCGGATTTCACCCGTATTCATCGACGAATTCCACGCCATATTCGCCATGAATAACAACAGCGTATCAATTGGATAGGGATCACCGCGCCACGCATTCGTAATCACATTGTGCATCAAGCCATGCACTGATAATGGATATTCCCATGAAAACGCCTTATCAATCCGAATTGCTTCGCCCTCACCATCGACAAATAAATCTTCTGGTTTAGATGGCCAACCTAATGGCATTCCATCCAGCGGTGTATTCGGTTGCACCGCTTCTGGTCCATTCGGTGGCTTGGGACATGGTGGAATTGGACGCGGATACGGCGCTTTATGACGAAAGCCACCGGGACGATCAATGGTGCCGAGAATCGTCATTAACACGCCGAGCGCCCGAATGGTTTGAAAGCCATTAGAATGTGCCGCCATACCGCGCATCGCATGGAAAGCAACCGGATTACCAGTAACGGAATTGTGTTCATTATCCCAGCAATCCGTCCATGGAATAGGAAGTTCAATTTTTTGATCGCGGGCAGTGACACCCATTTCGTGCGCTAAACGGCGAATGGTCTCTGCCGGAATACCGGTAATTGGTGACGCCCATTCTGGCGTATATTGCTCAACCCGCTCTTTTAATAACTGAAATGAAGGTTTCACTGGTGTGCCATCTTCCAGCACATAATTGCCCATTAAACGCGGATCAACGCCCGGCGTATGCGTGCTAATCGCAATGTTTAATTCTCGATCCCACCACAACTTATTCTGCGGATCAAAACAGCCTTCTTCAACGTGCATTTCCGCCCGATAAAATAACCCATGATCAGCGCGTTCTGGATCATCAATCACCAATTCAGCCGCATTGGTGTATTGCGTTAAAAACTCACGGTCGTACAATCCCAACTTAATAATTTCATGCGTGATCGCTAATAATAAAGCGCCATCAGTACCCGGTTTAATTGGCACCCATTCATCTGCAATCGCAGAATAGCCAGTGCGAATGGGATTGACCGAAATAAAACGCCCGCCGCGCCGTTTGAATGCAGCAAGATCAATTTTAAGCGGATTAGAATGATGATCTTCTGCCGTGCCAATCATCACAAATAATTTGGCGCGTTCTAAATCAGGGCCACCAAATTCCCAAAACGAGCCGCCAATGGTATAAATCAAACCGGCAGCCATATTCACAGAACAAAAGCCACCGTGTGCTGCATAATTTGGAGTGCCGAATTGCTTTGCAAACATGCCAGTCAATGCCTGCATTTGGTCACGACCAGTAAATAATGCAAACTTTTTAGGGTCTTCAGCGCGGAGTTTTGCTAAACGCTCAGTTAATAAACTAAATGCTTCTTCCCATGAAATCACCTCAAATTCACTGGTGCCGCGTTCCGCATTTTTTTTACGGCGCAGTGGTTGCGTTATTCGCGCTGGCGAGTATTGCTTCATAATGCCCGAACTGCCCTTGGCGCAAATCACTCCTTTATTTAATGGATGTTTCGGATTACCGTCGATATAACGCACTTCACCATCACGCAAATGCACACGAATACCACAGCGGCACGCGCACATATAACAAGTGGTTTCCTTCATCTCGACGCGACCGACCAGACCGTCCGAGTAAGCAACTGGGTCTTGCATGGGAATACCACCTTTAGCAGAAGTTTGACGAAAAAGTTGACCTATTCTAAACGTGAAGCAACGCAAGTTTCAAATGTTGTGAGACCTAATAATACGCTTCTGCGTACAGAATACACCACCCCGCTGTGGGTTGATGCCCTTTTTTTATAGATATGCAGTTGTGGCGCTATTGATTACTATATGTATTAAATGATCATAGTGAAAAAATACCATTAAAAATCCCGCTTTGTGGCAAAACCAGCGTTATAATCAATCCTCGCATTGGTCAGCATATTGGCAACCGCACAATAACAAGGTATCTTGCTTAACCTTATGGAAACACTCTTACGCATCACCAATCTTGGACGTTCATTCGGTAGCTATTCGGCGCTATCGGAAGTCAATTTGTCGTTAGGACGTGGTGAGGTATTAGGGTTACTCGGACCAAATGGCGCTGGTAAAACAACCTGTCTGCGCCTTCTTAGTGGCGTATTAGCACCAACCACCGGGCGTATTGAATTACACGGAATTGATCTCGCTAAATACCCATTAAAAGCGAAACGGCAACTTGGTTATTTGCCCGAACAGCCGCCACTGTATCCTGAATTGCGCGTTGATGAATATCTCAAGTTTTGCGCCCAATTACACCGCTTACCTCGCCGCCAATTGATTACTGCAATTGCTGAAGTCAAACAACGCTGCGGTTTAGAAGACAGCGGGCAACGTTTAATTGGTACTTTGTCTAAAGGCTTTCGCCAACGCCTCGGTATTGCACAAGCAATCATCCATCGTCCACAATTACTCATTCTCGATGAACCCACCGAAGGACTTGATCCTTTACAAATGCGGATGTTGCGCAAACTGATTCGTGAATTGGCGCGAGAATGCAGCATTATTTTAGCCAGCCACTTATTACCAGAAGTGCAAGCCGTGTGTGATCGCGTTGCTATTTTGTATCAAGGACGCATTTGTTTTAATGATTATTTAACCACCGATCAACCAATTTATGGTTGGCGAGTACGATTAGGCGATGGTTCTACGCTTATGCAATTGACCGCGCTCTCTGGAATCACCGGCGCTGTTGCCATTGGTGAAGATCGTTATCGCGTGTTATTAGATGATCATGTCGATTCAGCGCAATTCGCCCAGCGTGTGATTCGTGCGGGCTTGCAGTTGCGGGAATTAGTGCCAGAACGCACTGATTTAGAACGCGCCTTTTTTGATTTAATCGGGGTGGAGAGTGAGCGATGATCGACATCTTGATTAGACGCGAAGTCCGCAGTGCATTTGTCACTTCATTACCTTGGATTTTACTCACTGGTGGGCAGATAATTTTAGCGTGGATATTTTTACAAGTAATTGAACGCTTTAGTGGTTTAGAGGCTGCCGAGCGCACGGTGACGCTGACCCAAGAATTGACGCTCAATGTATTCGGATTTGCCGCTATTTTGATCATGTTTGCTGCGCCTTTATTGGCGATGCGTTTATTAAGCAGTGAATTCCAAGATGGACGGTTTGATCTCATTAGTGCCGCACCTGTGCGAATGATCACGGTGGTGCTGGGTAAATTCATTGGTTTACTGATTTTAATCACGCCGTTGTGTCTGTTGCCGCTGGTGAATGTGTTGTTATTGGCATATAGCGCCGAATTAGATTATGGGCAACTCGCGGCGGCGACCTTGGGATTGTGGTTAGCGGCTGCATTATTTGCTGCGGTTGGTTTATATGCGTCGAGTTTAACGGCGCAGCCGGGCACGGCAGTCTTTATTGCGTTGAGCATATTGTTGTTATTATCTATTATTGGACGCGCCGAACAATTCACGGCGACGACGCTGTCTTTATTTGAGTGGCTGACGTGGAATGAACATTTGTTTTGGTTTTTAATTGGCACCATTCGCTTCAGCGATTTGGCATATTTTGGCTTTTTTATTCTATTTTTTTTACTGCTCACGCAGCGCCGCCTCACCAATCGTTATCTACAATAAGTTATGAGCAACTTGGCATCTCGTTTGCGCTCGCAATTGCGCCGTGTTCAGCGTCCCAGCGTTGATGCGGTATTCGTGATTTTATTATTGACCGTCGTCATTTGTGGCGGCTGGTTGGTGGCTCGCCATGATCGCGCTTGGGATGTGACGCTGGCTGCGCACAATAGCCTGAGCCGCGAAAGTGTGGCGATTTTACAGCGCCTTGATGCACCGCTGCGGTTGACGGTTTTTGCGGCGATTGATAGCACTATTGCTAATCAAATCAAACGCTTTCTGGCGCGTTATGTCCAAGCGGTGCCAAGTTTGGAGATTGATTATCTTGATCCGCAGCGGTTCCCCGAACAGGCGCGGGATGCTGAGGTCGCGTTGGTGGGGCAGTTGTTGCTCGAATATCGCGGGCGGCGCGAAACGCTCACAGACCTCAGTGAGCGGGCGCTGAGTGGTGCGATTGCGCGGTTGACGGAAAGCCGCTCGCCGTGGGTGGCGGTCATCGAAGGGCATGGCGAGCGGGCGCTGACGGGCACTGCGCCGACTGATTTCGGACGGTTGGGACGCGAGCTTAAAGCGCAGGGTTATCTGGCGCGGCCGCTCGATTTCACGCTCATCAAAGAGGTGCCGGACAACACGCGGCTGGTGCTGTTGTCTACGCCGCAAGTCGCTTTTTTTCCCAATGAAATCGAGAGTTTAAGTCGGTATTTAGATCGCGGCGGTAATTTGCTGTGGCTGTTGGAGCCGGGTGATCTCAACGGTTTGGAACCGCTGGCAGCGCAGCTCGGATTGACGCTGTTGCCGGGCGTGGTGGTCGATCCCGCTGCCGCGCAGCTCCATCTCGATACGCCGACGGTGGCGGTGATTGCTGATTATCCGCCCGACGCGCTCGGCACTGATTTGACTGCGCCAGCACTGTTGCCCGGCTGCGTGGCATTTGAGGCGACGGTCGCGCCGAGCTGGACGTTGACCAGCTTTTTGGCGACGGGGAACCAGAGTTGGAATGAAACCGGGCGCATCGTCGCGCAGATTGACCGCGATGAGTTGATTGGCGAGATGCGCGGGCCGTTGCCGGTGGTGCTGGCGCTGACGCGCACTTTGCCGGGCGTGGGCACGACGGCGGCGCGAGAACAGCGGGTGGTGATCGTCGGCGACGGTGATTTTCTCGGCAACGCTTTTCTCAACCAATACGGGAATCGGGCGCTGGGGCTGCGGCTGCTGCGCTGGCTCAGTCAAGAAGATGCGTTGCTGGAGCTGCCAGCGCCAGCAGCGGCGGTCGCGCCGTTGGCGTTGTCGGACATTGAGCGGACGTTAATTGGCGCGGGAACGTTGGTGATTTTGCCGGTGCTATTTCTCAGCATCGGCGTGATGGTGCGCTGGCGACGGGGGCGGAGACGCTAAATGATCATACGCTGGATAATCAATCTGTTACTGCTGGCGCTGGTGGTCGTGCTGATCGCGGCGATTCAGCGTGATCTGACCGCTGCTCGCACGCCGCCGACGTTGTCGGATTTGGTCGCAGCGGATTTGCTGTTGATTGAGATTGAGCGCGAGGGCGAGCCGACGATCACGCTGGGGCGCACGCCGAGCGGGTGGCAGATGGAAGCGCCGTATCAACTCGCAGCGGAGGCGCAACAGGTCAAGCGTCTGTTGGCTATTTTGGAGACGCCGGTGCTGCGCACCTTGCCAGAACCGGCGACGGCGCGTGAGCAGCTTGGTTTGACTGCGCCCAAAATTCGCTTGCGGCTCAATACGTTAGAATTCGCTTTCGGTGGCATTGATCCCATCGCGCATCATCGGTACGTCGCCAGTGAGGGTTTGGTGCATCTGATTGATGATCGGGTGTATCCGGCGTTGATTGCGCCGCCGTTGGCGTATTTATCGCGCCAGCTTTTACCGCCGGAGTTCGCGCCGGTTTTCGGGCGTATCAATAACGTGCCGTTGGCGACTGAGGCGTTAGCGGCGCTGACGGGTGTGACTGCGGAACGTGTGGAATTAGCAGCGGAGGCACCGCCGGAGTTGATGCCGGTGATGGTGCGCGGTGCGGACGGGACGGAGCGGCAATTTGCCGTGTCTGCTGATCAACGGCGGTGGTGGCTGGCGCTGCCGCTGAATCCGGCACTGCAACTGGCCGCTGCGCCGGTGCCATCAGCGCCAATGTTGCTGTATGTGCTCACGACGGCACCGCTGTTGACGGTCGATCCGACGGCAGTTGATCCCAATCCTGCGCCAGCAGCAGATGCGCCAGACCCAACTGCGGTGCCAGATGATGAGCCACCTCCGGCGGTGCGGGTGACGGCAGACGGGGTGGAACATCCGTTGCCGCCGCAGCCTGCGCTGCGCAGTTTGCCCGGTGAACCGGATAAAGAAGTGCCGGCTGGGTTTGGCGCTGATCCGTTTGCGCCAGCGCCCGAATGAGCACCCGCAGCTCCCGCTGCGCCTTTTCGTTAATTACCCGGTCACGCCGATGCCTGAATTACCCGAAGTTGAAACGACGCTGCGCGGAGTGCGCCCACATTTAGAAGGGCAGCGCATCGTGCAGGTGACGGTACGCAATCCGCAGTTGCGCCAGCCGATTCCGCCAGAGTTTGCGGCGCAGGTCAGCGGTCAAACCATCGGCGCGTTAAGTCGTCGCGCCAAATACATATTGATTGCGCTGGAGCGCGGCTGCCTGTTGGTGCATTTGGGCATGACCGGCAGTTTGCGCATTACCACCGCTGCCACGCCGCTGCGTCCGCACGATCATCTGGAGCTGGCGCTCGGCAGCGGACAACGGCTGCGCTTTCACGATCCGCGCCGGTTTGGGCTGGTGCTGTGGCTGGCGCTGACGCCGGAGGAGGCGCTGATCAACCATCCGTTGCTGTGTCATCTCGGCGTGGAGCCATTTGCGGTCGAGTTCAGCGGCGAGCATCTGCACGCGCTGAGTCAGCGGCGACGGGTGCCGATCAAAACATTTCTCATGGATGGTGCGGCGGTGGTCGGCGTCGGCAACATTTACGCCAATGAGTCGCTGTTTTTAGCGGGGATTCATCCAGCGCATCCGTGTAACCGTTTGAATGCAGAAGACTATCAGCGGCTGGCAGCGGTGATTCCGCCGTTGTTACAAGCGTCGATTGCGCAGGGCGGCACGACAGTGAAGGATTTTGTGCGGGAAGACGGTCAGCCCGGCTATTTCGCCCAAACGTTGCGGGTTTATGGGCGCTGCGGGCAGCCGTGTCGGGTGTGTGGAACGGTGGTGCGCGAGCTGACAATTGGGCAGCGAGCGAGCTTTTTTTGTCCGCAGTGTCAGCCAGTTTGAGACGGCGCTGCCGGTGCCAGCGGCAGCAACGGCAGCAGATTGGACATGGTTGCTAACCGCGCCAACGCCGCAGGTAAATGCTGATACGTCAAACGGATACTGCGCTCGCGGGCGAGTTCCGCGCATTCCAACAACAGCGCCAGCACCGCACTGCTGGTCGCCGTCAGCCCCGCCAAATCCACCTCCGCTGCGCCCTCGCCGCGCTGCGCCTGCGCACGAAAGAGGACAGCGGCGTCAGTTGCCAAGCGCGTGAGCGCGTTGAGTTCAATCGTGCCGCTCAACTGATAACAGCCGGGGCTGACAACGGTGAAGGCGGCTTGCGGTGCGCTCATCGCTCAATCCCGCCCTTGCCGGTTCATGTCGCCTAATTTGGCAATCAAGCCATCAATCCCGCTTTTACGAATGTCATCCGCAAAGCTGGTGCGGTAATTGCCGACCAAGCTGGCATCGCTAATCACCACGTCATAGACCTGCCAGTTGCCGCTGCTGTTGTGCATCCGATAATCGACTGGAATGGGTGCTGCGCCCGGCTGCTGCACTTCAGTTGCAACGGTGACGGTGCTGGGTTTGCTGCCGGGTTTGGCGGGTAAATAACGGATTTCTTCGCCGGAATAACTCAACAGTGAACGGGCGTAAGTGCGGATGAGCACTTGCTTAAAACCGTTCACCAACTGGCGCTGCTGATCTGTCGATGCCTGCCGCCACGCCTGTCCCAATGCGCCCTGCGTGATGCGCTCAAAATCAAAATGCGGCGCGACGATGTCATCAATCATCGCGTAAATCAGCGCCGGCTGGCGCTGCACTTCGGCACGGCGGGCTTCGAGTGTTGTGATGATTTTTTCCGCAGTGCGCCGCACCAGCGCAGTCGCATCATTGGCAACATCACCCGCCCAGCTCGCGCCGCTCCACAACAGCGGCAACAGTAAACATCCCATTAAAAACCCACGTCGTTGTTGCAACATTTAGCTACCTGCCTCAGCTTTTTTGAAAAGAAATTGGCCAATCATTTGTTCTAAAACCAGTGCTGACTGCGTGTTGGCGATTTCGTCGCCGTCGCGCAGATATTCAGGACTGCCGCCCGGCGCGAGTGCCAGATATTGCTCGCCCAACAAGCCGGAGGTGAAGATGTTGGCGAAGGTGTCATCAGGAATGGTATCGACGCTGGCGTCAATGCGCAGCGTGACGATGGCCTCATAACTGGCTTTGTCAAACGTCACCGCTTCCACTCGTCCGACCCGCACTCCCGCCATCGTCACCGGCGAGCGGACTTTGATACTGCCGACGTTGCTGAAGCGGGCGGTGAGGCGATAACTCTCGGCAGTGGTGTTGAGATTGAAATTGCTCACGCGCATCGCCAAGAAAAACAGCGCCAGCACGCCAATTACCATAAACAGGCCAACCATGACCTCAATTCCATAACGTTTATTCATAAGTGTTTCATTTAATGTGGTTTTAGGAGTGATTTTGATTGAGTTGTCAGTTTGATTGCGTTGTCAGTAACAACCGTGCTTTTTACTGATAACCGCTAACTGACAACTTTAGTTTTAAGCACGAAACCGACCGACGCTGTTTTGTAAATCCACCGCCAAGCGTGCCAGCGCCTCGCTCGCCTGCACAACATGCAGCGAGCTGGAAGCCGTTTGCGTGGTAGAGCTGGAGATGATGTGGATATTGCGATTGATTTCCTCAGCAACGGCGGTTTGTTGTTCAGCGGCGCTGGCGATTTGTGTATTGAGATCATTCACTTCCATGATGGCGGTGCTGATGGTTTTGAATGACACGCTGGCTTGTCGCGCTTGATCGACGCTGACACCGGCTTGCGTTTGACTGCGGGTGATGGTGGCCACCGCACCGGTCGCGCCAGCTTGTACGCGCTCAATTTTATCGCGGATGTCTTCAGTGGAAGCGCGGGTGCGACTCGCCAACGTGCGCACTTCCGCCGCCACCACCGCAAAGCCGCGTCCCTGCTCACCAGCGCGAGCGGCTTCAATCGCCGCATTGAGCGCCAGCAAGTTGGTTTGTTCGGCGATGCCACGAATCACATCTAACACCGCACCAATTTCTTGACTGTTGCCAGCTAATTGAGTGATGACCGCGCCAGCTTGTTCAATTTCAGCGGCGAGCGTCTCAATTGCGACCACCGTTTGCTGGGCGAGCCGGTCGCCAGCGTCTGCTTCCTGTGCGGTATTTCTGACTTTTTGCGCAGCAGCGGCGGTGTAACGCGCTACCTCCTCAACGGTCGCAGTCATTTGATTGATGGCGGTCGCTACCTGATCAGTTTCGCTTTGCTCTTGAATGATTTGGCGATTGGTTTCAACGCTGTTGAGGGCGAGTTCCTCAGCAGCCGCGCCGACTTGCGTGGCAGCGCCGGTGGTTTGGCGCACGAGGTCTTGGATGCGATCCACAAATTGATTGAATGCCAAAGCGAAATCGCTCAATTCGTTGCGCCCGTCGAGCGGAAGGCGGCGGGTTAAATCGCCGTCACCGTGCGCGATGGCTTGCAGATTGAGCAGGCTGGCGTGGAGTGGATGGGTAATGCTGCGAGCGGTGATGCCGGCGAAGATCAAGCCAAACAGCAGCAAGCCGCCACCGATGCCCAAAATCGCCAACAAGGTGTCGTGATACACCTCGGCGGCGGCGCTGCGATCAATCAACAGTTCCAAAATGCCGACGGGGTGCCCAGCAAAATCGTTGATCACGCGCCCGTAAGCAACCGCCGGATGTCCTTGATAGTCAAATTGGCGCAGCAGGATGTCACCGTTCATGCCGCGCTGTAACTGTTCGGGAGTGAAGGCGCTGCCGCCAGCGATGGTGCCAGCAAAGGTTTTGAAACCACCTTGATCGGGCAGTTGCAGCGCGACATCGGCGTTAAAACTGCGCTGAAAAGCGGTGAAAAAGGCTTGATCGAATGACAGCCCAAACTCCACCACGCCGAGATGACGTCCTTGATAAAACACGGGTTCCACGCCGCGCACGCCCAAACCCGCGACGCCGTTTTCTAGCCCGTGTACTGGTTTTTGCGTGCGATTGGCTTCAATGATGGTGCGGCGGATGGCGCTCAGATCGTCGCCAAATTTGTTGAGCAGGTGAACCCGCAGAAATGAAGTTGCTGGCGCAGTGAGGAATTGAAATTGCCGCACATCGTGTTTTTCACGCAGATGCGTAAAGATGGGCAAGGTGAGTTCAGTTAGCGCGGCGCGATCACCGGCGGCGAAGGCTTGTTGCACGGCGGGCATACTTGCAATCGCGGCGCTCAATCCTAAAGCACGTTCGCCTTGTTCGGTAACTGCATGGTTTAAAGAAAAATATAAATCGTCAAGATGATTCCGTTCCGCACTGTTGGTTAAAGTAGTGAGTTGCGATAAAACCAACGGTAAATTCACGCCAATAGTGAGTAATAAAACAAGGGTAAAGCCAATTAAAATCCGTGAACGAATTTTCAAGTTATTCATCAAAACAAGTCCTCTTTATACTTTTAGGTTAGTTTGTCGTTATCAGTTAAGCGCGTGTTGCAAAAAGTTGTCAGTTGGCGGTTGTCAGTCAAAAACGCGCTGAATTACTGACAACTGACAACTATTTTAACCATCATTCTCTGAAAAAGTTTGGTAAACAACGTTTTCCCGTAGCTGTCGTCACCGTTTCAAGCGTTCGCAGTAACTGCGGTATCTGTAATGGCTTGCGCAATACAAACGGGCAATACGCATGATGATGTTCGCAATCAATGTGGCAATCCGGGCGTAAATCCTGTCCACTCATTAAAATCACCGGCAAGGCAGGACGATCTCGCGCTAACGTTTCAAATAAACTAAAACCATCCATCATTGGCATCGCAATATCCGACAATATCCAATCAATCTCAGAATGAGACGCTAAAACTGTCAACGCATCATTGCCATGCGCAGCCAAGGTGCAAACAAAACCATGCGTCGTTAATAATCGCGCCAGCGCCTCCCGCACCAATAATTCATCTTCCACCAACAGCACTCGCTCCAGCGTTGGCGGCGCTCGCAACGCACCTTCTGGCAGCGCCATTTCTAGCGTGTCTAACTCCGCTTCTTCCGCTTGTTCAACCGACACCGGCAGCAGTACACAAAACTCCGTGCCCGCGCCGACTTCGGAATCCACCGTCAACCCCGCTCCGCTGCGCAGCACAAATTCCTGCACCATAAATAACCCCAGACCATGCCCACGTTGTTTGGCTTTGGTGGAAAACAGCGGCTCAAACATTCGCGCCAACGTCTCAGGACGAATGCCATGCCCCGTGTCAGTCACACGAATCTCAACATGTGCTCCCGTTGGAGCCGTGCCCAAACGCGGCGGCTTCTCCGGCGCAGATGCGACCGGCACTGCTACCAAAGACAACTGCCCACCATCTGGCATTGCATCGCGGGCATTGAGCACCAGATTTAACAACGCAGCCTGTAAAAAAGCCGCGTTGCTCCACGCCATCACTTCCTCATCCACCGCAAAATGTGCCTCAACGCTGCGCGGCAGCAAATGCCGCAAAATCGCAATCAACTCATCAAACACCTGCCGCAGCGCGATTGGCTCGCACGGCATCCCGCCAGCGCGACTCAGTGACAGCATCCCCGCCGTAATCACCTTGGCGTGACCGAGGGCACTTTGGGTTTCATCCACCACTTCTGCCACTTCGGGGTCGTTGGTCTCCCGCAACGCATCGCCGAGATAACTGAGATTGGCATCCATCACGCCCAGCAAGTTGTTGAAATCGTGCGCAATACCGCTGGCAAGATGACCGATGGTGGCGCGTTCGCGGGTCGCATCCAGCTCCCGCTGGAGCTGTTGATTGTGTTCCTGCGCGGCGAGGCGCTCGGTGATGTCTTCCACCATCGCCACCGGCAGCGGCGCGTTGTCATTCAAGTTCGGAATCAACGTCACCCGCACATCACCCCACACCACCTCACCATTTGGACGCAAATAGCGCCGATTGAGCTGATAACTGTCGCGGACGCCACCAATCAATTCCGCAAAATGCTGCGCGATGGCGGGTCGGTCATCGGGGTGAATCATGTCGTCAATGCACCGACCAATCAGCGTCTCGCGCTCCCGTCCGAGCAGGCGAGCGTAGGCGTGATTGACGTAGATAAAACGCCGCTGCGCATCAGGAATCCCAATCCCCAGCGGCGCGTGATCAAACACCACGCGGAACCGCGCCTCGCTGGCTTCGAGTCGTGCCAGCGCGGTTTGACGAATCGTGATGTCTTGATCCGCGCCGCGATAACCCAGCAAGGTGCCGGCGGGAGTGAAGAATGGTTGCCCGTGCGTCAACAGCCACACGCGATGACCATCGCGGTGACATGCGGGATTGACCAAATCTTGAAACAGACCATGTCGCGCAAACACTGCCAACGCTTGCGTTTTTAACGCCTCGCGCTCCGATTCTGGCGTCAGGTCATAAAAATGATGGCTGCCTACCAATTCTTCAGGGCGATACCCCAACACCGACTCAATCAGTGGGCTGAGATAGGTGAACTTGCCCTGCGCATCCACTTCCCACGCGACCGAGCGCGTCTGCTGCGCCAGCAAGTCATAGCGCCCGATGCTGTCATACAGTGAGCGGAAGGCTTGCCCGCGCTGCATGGCGCTGGCCAACAGGTTGGCATACACCCGCATAAACTCGGTTTTGTTATTGCTCCAACGATGCGGCACCCGCACCGCCTCCAAACTGATCACACCCAACAAACGGTCAGTTAACACCGGCACCATCAGCAGCGATTGCGTGTCTGGCAATACGATCTGCGCACATTCCAGCGCCAATATCTGCGGGAGTTGATTCAGTTGAGGAACAATCAACGGCGCATTGCGATAAAACAATTTGCGCAGCTCGTGCAACTGCTGGAGATCAAGCTGATGACCTAGCGTGCTGGATAGCCGCGCCTCCGCTGCCAGCCACTCCTGCGTTTTGGTCAACAGGTTGCCGTCAACACCTGCTTGATAAAAAGAGACGCGATCCAGATGCCGCCCCACTCGCGGCAGCGCCCGTCCAATCACTGCGTCAAGGTCATCGGCATTCGCTGGCGCGTTCACCAGCTCCGTTGCCAGTTCCACCAACAGATGATCCAACGCCTCGCGCCGCCGCAGCTCTAATTCAGCGCGTTTACGCTCGCTGATGTCGGTGTGAGTACCCGCCATAATCAACGGTTTACCCTCCGCATCGCGTATCACCACACTGCCTTCCGCCAACACCCACACCCAATGCCCGTGCTTGTGGCGCATCCGCAATTCACAGCTATAGCGGGCGCTCTGCGTGAAATGCTCCTGCACGCGCTGTTCACATTTCGCCAAATCGTCGGGATGTACCAACCGCTGCCAAGTCGCGTAACTCACCGGCATCAATTCGGTCAACGTATAGCCGCAAATCGCCGCCCAATACTGATTGATCGTCAACTGCCCCGTCTCAATATTCCATTCCCAAGTACCTAAATGGGTGCCGTCAATGACATTGAGCAAGCGTTGGCGTTCGCGGGTTAATGCTAATTGCGTTTCTTTCAAATGACTTTGATCTAAAAGATAGCCACGAATTTCTTTCACTTCACCCTGTTTATCGCGCACCACTTTAGTGAAATCATAAAACCAACGATATTCACCTGAGAACAAACGCAGCCGATAGGATTGTTCAAACGAATCGCGGCGATATTTCAAATACCACTGCATTTCATCAAGAACGGTTTGTAAATCTTCAGGATGAATTAAATCGGCATAATGAAAATCCGGTTTCATCATTTCAGCAGGATTGTATCCCAGCAAATTGGTAACATTGGCGGACACTTGCTGAATAGGCCAGCCGTTAGTGACTGCCCAACTAATCGTTAATACCGGACCGGTAGAGAACAGTTCTCGCTCTTGGCGCAATGCTTCTCGCACTGCAAATTCTTCAGTTAAATCTTTGCTGATGCTAAAAAAACATTCTTTCCCGTTCCAGTGTCCACGCCACACTCGCGCCAGCGCGGGGAGCTGTATTCCAGCTTTGGTGACTAAAGGAAAGGTGCAGCCATTGGAAGTGCCGTTACACAATTGGATAACGTTTTGTTCTGCTTCTTGCCGAAACACTGCGGGATGTAATTCTAAAATAGAAGTGCCTAATAAATCAGATAGTGCATAACCTAATTTGCGCGTGACTGCTGGATTCATGTCGAGAATATGACCCTCTAACGTGGTAATAAATACCATATCGTCAAGGGAATCAAAAAAAGCACGGAAATTAGTGCGCTGCGTTTCTAATAATTGAAAGTTTGTTTTTAATGTCCCGCCAATGAGTTCCAATGTTGCGGTCAATTGATCCATTTCAGCAAATGGACTTGGCGGCGGCGCAATCCAGAACACTTGATCTCGAATCGCCACCGGTAAAGCGCGGGCGCTGGTCGTGAGCTGGCGCAATAACAAGCTGAGATGACGACTGCCGAGGTGTGCAATTAACAGCGCCACTCCGGTCAATATGCCCAACAGTTTGAGCGATGCCAGCGCGTCTGCTCGCGCCCGGTGTACGAGTGGAGCGGCGCTGACTGAGATGTGGATTGCCCGCTCGCTGGCGTAAGGCACGGCGAGTTCATAGCGAGCGGTGAGATAGCGCCTCATCTGCGCGGTGCGAAACGGGGAATCATCTGGCAGATGCAGGCGTAATTTGCCGTCAGCGGGAGCAGTGAGCGCGACCTGCAAAACGGAACGAACTTGCAGCCCTTCGTCACCTAACAGCAGTTCGCTGAGGCGGGCGATGTCGGTGGGAGTTGCCATCGGAGCGGGGCGGCTGGTGGCAGCACTGGCGGCAACCCAATCTTGCACCATGAAGCGGGCGACGAGTTGCAGACGCTGTGCCAGCCGCGTTTCCATGTATTGCGTGTGTTGGCGATTGTCCCAACCCGTGAGCAACAGCCCCGGCAATAAGGTTGCGATCAACAATGTTGCGAAATGCAGTTCACCGATGCGAATGCTGCCATGAGGACGGTTTAATAAAGCGACGGCTAATACCGTCATGCTGGCAAAACTGCTGTTGAGTACGCCGTTGAGCGTCTGCTTGAGCGCCACGAGCATCACTTCTGACCAAGTCATATCTAGTCCGAAGTGATAGGTGATGATGACTAGCGGTGTACCGAGACCGAGCCAATAAAGGACATCGAGCAGTGCTAAAGGCGGAAGAGGACGCCCGCGCTGTCGGGCAAATTCACGTCCACCACTCACAAACACGATTTCAGCAATCAAGATCAAGAGCGCGTAGGGATGGTTCCACAGGAGCAGCGTGTAGGCTCCTCCCGCCGCTGCGACGAACACTCCTGAAAGTGGACCGAGCCACACCAGTGCCAAAAAACCGGCGATGGAACCAAACAGAATATCGAAACCAAAGAACAGCGGTAAATGAATAACGTTGCCAGCGAGTGCTAATCCTGCCAATACTATCGTTAATAAAAACTGCTGTAGAGGATTGAAATTCACATTGGAACCCGTATCAATAGAAGACATCACACACTCAATTTGCTGAAATTAGTCTGAAGTTTATTCAGCAATTGCTGTGAATACTCAGCAGACCAAACGATGGCGTAAAATACGCAGTTTATTTCAGCAAAGGTTACAACAATTGCTGCGGTATCGTTTTGAACTCTTCACAGTTTTGTGACCGTGCGCACACTTTCTCGAAGCTGTCAAAATTGCACGGTATCCCAAAGAGATGCCCCTGTGCTAAATCTAAACCGGCACGAAATAACAGATCACGTTGCGCTTCTGTTTCTACTCCTTCTGCAATGAGTTTAAGACCAAGCCGTTGTCCAAATCCAATCACTGCCATGAGAACAGTCATGGCTTTCATTGAATCAAACATCTCGGACACAAAACTCAAATCAATCTTCAAAAAGTTGAAAGGCAATTCCGCTAAATTACGCAATGAAGCGTAACCAGTACCGAAATCATCAATTGCTAATGATGCACCCATCAATTGCACACGAGCGGCAAAATCACGCAACACATGGCGATCATGGCGCATCCACGTTTCTGTGATTTCAATCTGTACGCGACAACAACCTTGCAAGCCCGTCACCAATAGCTGTACCAATTCAATTGCGTTGGGTTGTTCAATGGTGAATTGCGATAAGTTTACTGACAAAAAACTGAGTTCAAGCTGGGCTAACTGCTCGCGCTTGGCGATGATTTTATGAAACAAATCAAGGGTTAGCTTGTCAATCAGGTTTGCAGTTTCTGCTAAAGGAATAAATTCCCGCGCTTCTAAAATACGTTCATCTGCCAAGCGCAGCCGTGCCAGTACTTCTACACCACAAGGACGCCCGTCAACTAATGAAATAATCGGTTGATAATACGGTTCCAACGCGCCAGCGTGCAGGCGTTCTGCTAAAAGGGTGGCATCTAATGCGGGAGTGGGCTGGCTGACCGGCGTTGGTGCTGGTGCTGGTGCTTCGAGCGGTTGCGATGTGAGGAGTGGTTGTAAATCGCTGGTTAATAATGCTTTAGACACCAAACCGCGCACTTGAATGCCGCGAGCTTTGGCAATGCGCTGCGCGGTGTCTAGCATGTCGTCGCCATAGCCAGATAAGAAGGCGACCGGCACTTGGGGCGCGTTGGCGGCGAGCCACTCGATGCAATCCAGCCCGTTTTCTCGCCCCAAACCAAGGTCAAGCAGCAGTAAATCCGGCGGCGTGGTCATTACTGCCGTTTGGCAGGCTTGAATCGAGGAACAAAAGGTAAACGCATGACCATGACGGCGCACGATGCGGCGTAAGGTTGATTCCATGCGCGGGTCATCATCGAGATAAAGGATGTGCATCAAAACGCAACTCCTGAACGTGGCAAGGTTCGTCACGGTGAATGTCAATAGCAGTCACGCAGTGACAGATACAAGCGATTGATTGAGTTGTGAGATGCCAGTGATAACGCTATTTGTCACTGACAACTGCGGTTCACTGCATCACTCTTGGCGGTTAAGTTTAAGCGGTATTGCCGCAAGTTTAGGATTCTTCAAATGTCGTTCACTTCACTTTCCATGTTAAGCGATCACGAATTACATCAATTATTGGCTGAAGATGTGCCATTTGGTGATCTCACCACTGATTCACTCGGCATCAGCGCCGTGCCTGCGCAGATGCGCTTGTTTGCCCGCGATCCAATGGTTGTTTGCGGTGTTGAGGAAGCAGCGCGGTTATTACAACTGTGCGGTGCGAATGTGCAGTATTGGCTCCCGTCCGGGACGCCCGCGCCAGCGGATACCTTGATGCTGGAGGTCAGTGGCACGGCCGGGGCGCTGCATCGCGGCTGGAAAACCGCGCAGACCTTGCTGGAATGGTGCGGCGGTATGGCGACCTGCGCGGCCGGAATTGTGGCAGCAGCGCGACGCGGTGATCCGGCAACATTGGTCGCGGGTACTCGTAAAAATGTGCCCGGACAGCGGCGCTTGGCAAGCAAGGCTTTTCGCGCTGGCGGGGCGATCATGCACCGGAATGGTTTGTCGGAAACGCTGTTGATCTTTGCAGAACATCGGCAATTTCTGGCGGGTGAAGCGCCAGCACTGACTGTGGCACGGTTGCGCCAACAGTGCCCAGAAAAACGGGTGGTGGTTGAAGTGGCCACACCCGAGGAGGCGTTGCAGTGGGCGGGTGCTGATGTGTTGCAACTGGAGAAATTCACCGTCGCTGCCGTCGCCGACACTGTGACCGCTTTGGCGGCGGCTGGTTCGCAGGCGGTGGTGGCGGCAGCGGGCGGCATCTCGGTACACAACGCGGAAGACTATGCCCGCGCTGGCGCGAAGTTGTTGGTGACTACCGCGCCGCATCTGGCCGCACCGCGTGATGTGCAGGTGCGATTTGCGCTCGGTGCGGCGGCTTGAGCTCACGACAATTTTGTCGAAGCCGGGCGCTGGTTGTCGAAGCAACGGGGAGAGAAATACAGTTAAACGTTTGATTATAAAGCAATAAAAACTTGGCATCGCCTGTGCAATATGGGAAGCGAGACTGAACTTTTTCCCACTTTGATTAAAGGATTGTGCCATGACAACTTCTCGCGGATTGACCCTTGCATTGACAGCGTTGTTGACAGCAACTCCAGCATTTGCTGCTGGACAACGCGGTACACCTCCGACGCAACCAGTCGCTGCGGTGCAGCCGGTGACGGTGGCGCTGACAGCGGCGGAAACGACCACACTGTTGTTTATGAGTGAAGAGGAACGGGTGGCGCGGGATGTCTATTTGCAAGCGGCGACGTTGTGGGCAGATGCGCCGCCATTTGCCGGCATCGCGGGTGCTGAACAGAAACACATGGATGCCATCGCGCAGTTAATGACGCGCTATGGGTTGCCAGCAGCGTCGGATACCACTGTCAACGGCGTCTTTGCAGATGCAACTTTACAACAGTTGTACGACAGCCTCATGTTGAAGGTTGAAACCTCGCTGTTGGAGGCGCTAAAAGTTGGCGCGTTGATTGAAGAGGTCGATATTGAAGATTTAGAAGTAGCACTGGCAGCGACTGAAAATGTTGATTTAATTAGAGTTTATGAACATCTGTTGCGCGGATCACGCAATCATCTGCGGGCGTTTGTGGCAGAAATTGAACGGCAAGGCGGCGATGCTTACGTTGCGCAACATCTGACGCAGGAAGCGGTGGACGCGATTGTTTCCGAACCAATGGAGCGCGGCGGTCCGGGCATGGGCGGCACCGGAACGGGCGCAGGTGGTGCAGAAAAAGGTGGCGCTGGTGCAGGTGGTCGCGGTGCGAGCGGTGGTCGTCAGAGCCAAGTGGATGTCCAGTCGTCTTCACGGTTGGCAGCGGTGATGCTGGCGCGGGGCGGCAAAGGCGGTGGGTCCGGTACTGGTACTGGCACCGGTACCGGAACTGGTACTCGCGGCGGCACCGGAACGGGCACCCGCAGCGGTACGGGCAGCACACAACACGTTTAATTGATTCAATAAAAAACGCCGCCGGTCATTACGACTGGCGGCGTTTTTTATTGCCTTTTCATAAGTTAAGAAGTCGCTTGCATTGTCGTTTTTAACAACTGATTGACAGCGAGACTTAATCCAAAAACAATCCAAAAAAGTGGCGCAACAGAAACGACGCTATCATAAAATACTGCTGCAATGAGATAAGCAAACCAACCTGCATATAATCCGAGCGACAATTGATATAAATCGCTGTAGCGCGGCGCAGTCGTTAGCAATAAAAACGTGCGTTTCGCATGTCTAAACAACAGCACAAATAAAGCTAAAGTTGCTCCACCACCAAGATTTAACCACGTCTGCAAATAGCTATTATGTGGCTTATCAATAAAGGCTTCTGGTTGATTAAAAAAGCGTTTATATTCATCTTGGTTTGGAAAGTATAACGCAAAGGTGTCGGGGCCATGTCCGATTAAAATCGTATCATCCAATTGTTCAAATGAACGCAGCCAAATATACATCCGCCCGGAGCCTAACGTGCCATAGTGACGAATCAGTGTCTCTAAAAAAGTCTCGTGAGAAGATGCGCTAGTTTGATTCAAAGGTGGATTGTGTGCAGTCAATACTTGATGATGATTGAGATTCCAAGCTAACCAGAAAATGCCCATCACCATGAATGCCAGCGCGGATCGTTTAATCTGTCGCCAATAGCGCCTAATGGCGGGTTGAAATACAATCATCAGCACTAAAAAAGCTGCGCTTAGAATGGCAACCCAACCGCCACGCGCATGAGTCCCTACCAATATAATCAATAACAATCCGCTTAATACTGCAAAATTCAAACGACTTTGTTTAGTGGGTGCGCACAATACAGCAGAGGTGGTGATTGGTAATGCTAACGCTATCAGGTGCGCAACATTATTAGGATTGTACAGCGTGGCATATACCCAATGCGGCGGGAAATGAAATTCTAAATACGCAGCGAGTGCTTCATAGCGTTGTGGAATAATGAATAAACGCCCGCTTTCTGTTTGAAATGGATCAAACCCAAGAAACTGCAATAATCCAATTCCCGCAATGATTGCCAATGCAATTGCCCACGTCTGTACCACTAACCACACTTGACTTGTTTTTGTAACCAACACATAACTGCCAAGCAACAATATCAAATAAGCTAATAATACCCACATGCCCTCGTAGCGTTCAAAAAAACCATTTAAGGCAATGTCAGAATGTACGGACAACATAGCACTACAGATCAACAATAACGCATAACTCAACAGTGGAATGACATCAGGAATTGGCTTATATGGCAGTTTTTTTCGTACATACAGAAATAAGCTATTCAATAGCAGCGCCGCTGCACAACACAGAATAGCGTGCGCTTTATAATATGAGAAGAAATCAAAGACTTGTTCAGTAATCCAAAAGGCGTGATACGTTGCTGGAATAGGAGCAATATGAAGCAACACCAGCAGCGGCACAATACCGACCGTTATCAACAGTGGTAACAATTGCCAATGCTTACGCCAAAAATTGACAGCAACTATGCGATATGACCGCGCATTATTGCGTGACTGCGGTATGTGATGACGCATCACTGACCTGCATCAGGAACTGCTGTTTCGTTGAATAAATCACTGAAATCATCGCTATTCAACAACGATGACGGCGTTGTTTCTGGTACCGTCATTTCAGTCGGGGTGGTGATGATTGAGTTGGTATCTAAATTCCAATTAACCAACTGCGGAAAGCTAATGATCAAGCCTACCATCAACACCTGCACCAATAAAAATGGCACTGCACCCCAATAAATATCAACGGTGCGAATTTGCGGTGGTGCTACGGAACGCAGATAAAATAAGGCAAATCCAAATGGTGGGTGCATAAAGCTGGTTTGCATATTAACGCCAATTAACACACCAAACCACACTAAATCAATGCCTAATTTAGCTGCAACAGGTGCCAACAACGGTAATACAATAAAGGCGATTTCAAAGAAGTCGAGAAAAAATGCCAATAAAAAAATAAGTACGTTAACAATAATTAAAAAACCAATCACACCGCCGGGCAAATTAACCAACAACTGCTCAACCCATAAATCGCCGTTAATGCCACGAAATGTTAAACTAAAGACGCTGGAACCAATTAAAATAAAGACTACAAAACTGGTAATTTTAGCCGTAGTTGTCATTGCTTGTATCAATAACGCTTGTGAAAAACGGCGTTTACTCCATGCTAATAATAATGCGCCAACTGCTCCCATTGCGCCTCCTTCAGTGGGAGTTGCCCAGCCAATAAAAATTGTTCCAAGTACTAAAAAAATCAGCACCAACGGTGGTAATAATGCCACCATAGCGCGAACGAATAACGCCCGCCCGTGTATAGTACGCGCTGCGAGTGGTAATGGCGGCGCGTATTCCGGTCGCCATTGTGTAATGAAAAATATCAGTAATAGATAGAGCGCAGTTAAAAGCAGTCCTGGCAATAAAGCACCGCGATACATTTCTCCAACTGAACGCCCTAATACGTCCGCCATGACAATTAATACCAGCGATGGCGGAATGATTTGCGCGAGGGTGCCGCTGGCAGCAATCACGCCGGCAGCGAGGGGACGGTGGTAGTCATAGCGCAGCATAATTGGCAATGAAATCAATCCCATCGCAATCACAGAGGCAGCAACAACGCCGGTGGTGGCTGCTAATAACGCACCTACCAAGATCACTGCATACGCTAAACCGCCGCGAATACCGCCAAAAATTTGCCCGACGGTGTCGAGTAATTCTTCAGCCATACCGCTGCGTTCAAGAATTAAACCCATGAAGGTAAAAAATGGAATTGCTAACAGAATTTCATTGCGCATGATTCCGAATACGCGATCTGGTAGTGCTTGTAATAATGCGGGAGTCAATAAACCGAGTTCAATTCCAATAAACCCAAATAGAATTCCAACTGCGGCAAGTGAAAAAGCGACTGGATAACCAATCAATAGAATCAGAACCAGTGCTGCAAACATGAGCGGTGCGAGATGGGCGATCAACCATGTTTCCATCTGATTCAATCTCGTTGGTCAATATGCAGAAACGAACCGTAAGTGACGCAGTCGTGAATTAAAATGTTGCTTTATTTGGTCAAACAGTCAGTTAAAGCAATGATTAGTAGTGACCGCGTGCGGTGAATGCGCTAGACGTCCAAACAGTAGATTGCTAATGTTGTCTAGTCACATATCTGCCGCAATGCGCTTAATTATTCTGGTGCATTCAGTTCTTCAGTATGACTGAATGCTACTGGGGGCGTTGTCAACGCCAATTCCAACACTTCATCAATCCAGCGCACCGGATGAATTTTCAAATGCTGCTTGATGTTTTTTGGAATCTCAGTTAAATCGCGTTCATTTTCACGCGGAATAATCACGGTTTCAATTCCGCCACGATGCGCCGCCAATAGTTTTTCTTTCAAGCCTCCAATCGGCAACACTTCACCGCGCAAAGTAATTTCACCGGTCATTGCAACACTGGAACGCACTGGAATCTTTGTCAGCGCCGACACCAGCGCGGTACACATCGCCACGCCGGCGCTAGGACCATCTTTTGGCGTCGCACCTTCTGGAACGTGAATATGTACATCAAAATTGCTATGAAAATCAGGAGGAACGCCTAAACTTTCTGCGCGTGCTCGCACCACTGTCATTGCCGCTTGAATAGATTCCTGCATTACCTCGCCGAGTTGACCGGTATAAGTAAACTGACCTTTACCCGGAATAAGCGCCGATTCAATTCGCAATAATTCGCCACCCACTTCTGTCCATGCTAATCCAGTCACCTGACCAACTTGATCATGTTCATCAGCACGTCCATAACGAAACCGTTGTACGCCAAGATATTTTTCCAATCCTTTCGCATTAACAACCGTTGGCGTATCACGTTTTTTCAATAGCACTTCTTTCACAACTTTGCGGCAAATTTTAGAAATCTCACGCTCTAAATTACGCACGCCAGCTTCACGAGTATAATGACGAATAATATCGCGCAAAGCACTTTCTCGAATCACTAATTCATCATCTTTCAAACCGTTATTTTTGGTTTGTTTTGGAATCAAATAGCGTTCAGCAATGGCAACTTTTTCGTCTTCGGTATAACCAGACAGCCGAATGACTTCCATACGATCTAATAGCGCCGGCGGGATGTTCAATGTATTCGCAGTGGCAACAAACATCACTTCGGAGAGATCAAAATCAACTTCTAAATAATGATCAACAAAGGTGTGATTTTGTTCTGGATCAAGCACTTCTAATAGTGCTGACGCCGGATCACCGCGAAAATCCATTGCCATCTTGTCAATTTCATCGAGTAGAAAAAAGGCATTGCGTGAACCGGCTTTAGAAAGGTTCTGAATAATTTTGCCAGGTAACGCGCCAATATAAGTGCGGCGATGACCGCGAATTTCTGCTTCATCGCGCACTCCACCCAACGACATCCGCACGAACTTACGATTGGTTGCCCGTGCAATAGATTGTCCCAATGAAGTTTTCCCGACTCCCGGCGGTCCAACTAAACAAAGGATTGGTCCTTTGAGTTTCCGTACGCGCTGTTGTACTGCAAGATATTCCAAAATACGCTCTTTAACGCGCTCCAACCCATAATGATCTTTATCTAAAACAGTCTCAGCAACTTGGAGATCATTGTGAATACGGGTGCGCTTTTTCCAAGGGACTCCTACCAGCGTATCAATATAATTGCGTACCACCGTCGCTTCCGCAGACATAGGTGACATCAATCTGAGTTTATTTAACTCATTCTGCGCCTTCGTTTTCACTTCTGCTGGCATTCCAGCAGCTTGAATCCGCTTGGCAAGGTCTTCAATTTCGTTGGGTGCATCTTCTAATTCACCCAACTCTTTTTGAATCGCCTTCATTTGCTCATTCAAATAATACTCGCGCTGATTCTTTTCCATTTGGCGCTTGACACGTCCGCGAATACGTTTTTCCATTTGTAGGATGTCACTTTCCGCTTCCATCAAGCCCATTAAATGTTCAAGCCGTGCTTGTACTTCAACAATCTCTAACACCCGTTGCTTTTCATCTAATTTGAGTGACATGTGGGCAGCAATAGTATCAGCTAATCGTCCAGCATCGTCGATATTTGCTAAAGATGTCAGTACTTCTGGTGGCACTTTTTTATTGAGCTTAACGTATTGATCAAAGAGATTCATTGCCGAACGCATTAGAACTTCTTGCTCGCGTTCATCGCTATTGGAAACTTCATCCAAGGGTGTGACTAAAGCGGAAAAGCTATTCTCTGTAGTAATAAAGCGTTGAATTGCTGCCCGTTGATGCCCTTCTACCAAAACCTTTACCGTACCATCAGGCAACTTTAATAATTGCAAGATATTTGCCAAGGTGCCGATGTCATATAAATCCTTGACGCTAGGTTCGTCAATATCAGCACTTTTTTGTGCAACTAAAAGAATTTGTTTATCAGTTGTCATTGCGCCATCAAGCGCATGAATTGATTTTTCCCTCCCCACAAATAAGGGGATGACCATGTGGGGATAGACCACGACATCACGCAATGGCAGGACGGGAACATCTTGGGCGGTAGGAGTAACAGTAACGGGAGTATGTAGCGCCATGAAAACTCAAATCTCGCTATAAACGACGATGCGTCACGATGGCGCTGCGAGTGGCGCAATGACTATCGCCGTATTCAATGGGTGAATTAAAAAAGGTGGGAAATACTGTGAGTACACAGTGAAAAGATACGGGGCAGCGTTTGAACTTATCTGCCCCGTGTAGCGGTAAACTATTCCCCGCCGGCTGCGACCTGTTTATCCATAGTGAGGCCGTCGTAAATTAAAAATGGCTTGTTATCACCAGCAATAACCGAGGCATCAATCACTACCTTGCTCACATGATCCATTGAGGGCAAATCATACATGGTATCGAGCAATACTTGCTCCATGATTGTACGCAAACCGCGTGCGCCAGTTTTACGTTCCATTGCCTTCCGCGCAATACCACCAAGCGCATCTTCGCGCAATTCCATTTGCACACCTTCCATTTCAAACAAGCGGGCGTATTGCTTCACCAGCGCGTGTTTTGGCTCCGTTAAAATGCGCACTAATGCCGCTTCATCCAATTCTTCCAACGTCGCCATCACTGGTAAACGTCCCACAAACTCAGGAATTAAACCATAGCGAATTAAATCTTCTGGTTCTACCGCATTCAATAATTCAGTAATCTGGCGGCTGTCATCTTTGCTATGCACTTCTGCCGAAAAACCAATACCCGTTTTGCGTGAACGGTTCTGAATAACCTTATCGAGACCAGCAAATGCACCGCCAACAATAAATAGAATGTTGGAGGTATCCACTTGGAGAAATTCTTGCTGTGGATGCTTGCGCCCACCTTGCGGCGGTACGGAGGCAATGGTGCCTTCAATCAGTTTTAATAGCGCCTGTTGCACACCTTCGCCGGAAACATCGCGGGTAATAGAAGGGTTATCTGATTTGCGAGAGATTTTATCAATCTCATCAATATAGACGATGCCTGTTTGGGCTTTTTCTACATCGTAATCGCATTTCTGCAATAACTTCTGAATGATGTTTTCAACATCTTCGCCGACATAACCGGCTTCAGTTAAAGTCGTTGCATCCGCAATGGTAAATGGCACATTGAGCAACCGCGCCAAAGTTTCCGCCAATAGCGTTTTACCCGAGCCGGTGGGACCAATTAACATGATATTGCTTTTCGCAATTTCAATGTCTTCTTTTGCCTCAGCAACTTCCAAACGCTTGTAATGATTGTACACCGCAACTGAAAGCACTTTTTTCGCTTTCTCTTGCCCAATCACGAATTCATCTAACCGCGCTTTAATCTCGCGGGGTTTGGGTAAATGACTGGTGTTTTCTGTCACACTATCCTGCATTTCTTCGCGGATAATGTCATTGCAAAGTTCAACACACTCATCGCAAATAAACACCGAAGGACCGGCAATTAACTTGCGCACTTCGTGTTGACTTTTACCACAAAACGAACAGTACAACAGTTTACTGTCGTCGCCTCTATGATTATTGCCACTCATCGATGAAGGGTCTCTTGTGAGTCATTAAAGGACGCAATACCAGCAGTCCCGGTCGATGCTAAAGTGAAACGCTCGGCGCATTATGTTTTACCCGGCGCAGGGCCGCGTTCACTAATGACTTGATCAATTAAACCATACGCTTGCGCAGCTTCACCATTCATAAAGCGGTCACGTTCGGTATCTTCAGCAATTTTTTCAATTGGTTGTCCCGTATGTTCCGACAGAATACGATTTAACGTATCACGAATCGTGAGAATTTCGCGGGCGTGAATATCAATATCGGTTGCTTGCCCTTGAAAACCACCCAAAGGTTGATGAATCATCATCCGTGAATGGGGCAAACAATAGCGTTTTCCTTTTGCGCCACCCGCTAAAAGCAATGCGCCCATACTAGCAGCTTGTCCAATGCACATTGTACTGACATCGGGGCGTACAAAACGCATGGTGTCATAAATTGCCATTCCCGCTGTTACCGAGCCGCCGGGCGAATTGATATACAGATGAATATCTTTATCCGGGTTTTCAGATTCTAAAAACAGCAATTGCGCGACGACTAAATTGGCCATGTGATCTTCAACAGGACCAACTAAAAAGATCACCCGTTCTTTAAGCAGCCGCGAATAAATGTCAAATGAACGTTCACCGCGAGCCGTTTGTTCAACAACAATGGGCACCAGCATTCCCTGTGGCTGCCTGTCAATTCGGCTCTGAGGAGTGGTCATCATGGAAATATCACCTGTCTCATTAAAGAGAAAATTCTGTGCCTATCGAATACCGATAGACACAGAATGATTAACAATCAGCGACTTGCAGCAGTTAAATCAGCAAAACAAATTGCTTCATCTTCAACCTGAGCCTGTTCAAGAACTAAGTCCACAATAGCATCTTCTAACAGAACTGATTCAACTGTCCGTAAATACTTGCGATCACCATAATAATGATCAATCACTGCTTGTGGATGTTCGTAAGTTGACGCAATTTGCTCAACCTTTTCTCGAATCTGCGCTGGACTAATTTTGAGTTCGTGTTGCGTCACAAACTTGCTAAAAATCAAGCCTAACGCAACGCGCCGTTGCGCTTCGTCTTCAAATAAGCTCGTGGGAAAATTCACGGCAAAACCGACGTCTTTTGACAACTTTTCGCGGATTTCTTCGATTTCCTCATTCACCAAGGTGCGAGGAAGTACAATTGGATTTGCGTCAAATAACAACGTCATCACGGCAGTTTTCAATCGACTGGCAAGCCGCTGTGTTAATTCACGTTCCATATTGGTGCGAACATCAGCGCGGAAGCGTTCAATATCACCATCATCAATACCAAAAGCAGCGATGAATTCGGCATCAATTTCAGGAATAAATAGTTCTTCAATTGCCTTGACTGTCACTGTATAGGTCACAGCGCGTCCAGCAATTTCAACGTCATTATCGTCGGAATAATGCAAATCAAGTTGACGTTGTTCACCGACGCTGGCACCAATCAAACCATCATCAAATCCAGCCATGATGGTATTCGCGCCCAACTCAAGTTTAAAGTCGGTTTCCGTTTCATCTTTCTCTTCATTACTAACGCGACTAATAAAATCAATCGTCAGCCGATCACCCATTTGGCAAGGACGCTCAACTGCATTCCAAGTACCGCGCTGTTTGCGCAATTGCGCCAGCATCGTTTCTAAATCAGCATCAGTGAGTTCACAGACCGGACGCTTGAGCGTTTTATCAGCGAGTGATACCAATTCAAATTCCGGCATGATTTCTAAAGTTGCCGTGTAGCCAATACGCTCGGCAGCGAAATCAATTTCTGGTTCAATGGTCGGTAAACCGGCTGGAATCAGGGCTTCTTGTTTTAATGCTTCCCCATAACTAGATTGCACTAAATCACCAAACACATCCATGCGCACTCGCTCTAAAAACCGCTTTTGCAGCAATTTCATCGGTACCCGCCCAGCGCGGAAACCGGGCAGCGTTGCTGTACGCGCAAGCTTTTGTAATTGCTTGTCAACCTCGGCTGTGAGCTGCGCAAATGGCAGTTCAACTTTTAACCGTCGTTCCAGTCCTTCACCTACTTCCACCGACACTTGCATTCATCTTCTCCCGTCAATACCAAACGATATTTTGGCTGACGTTTTATGACATTGGTTAGCGCAAATATCGCTATTTGCGCCCTTAATAAAGTTGTTAAGTATAGCCTGCGGACGCTAGTTGCTCTACAGTTAAATCACTTTGGAAAAACCAATTGGGCCGGTTTTGTTCTCTAAATAGGCATCAAATGCCATGCAGATATTGCGCACCAATAAGCGCCCTCGCGCTAAAATGCGAATGTGCGTCGGTGTGATTTCGACTAAACCATCATCCGCCATACCCTGCAATTTCTTTAGCGCCGTTGCAAAATAATCAGCAAACGCAATTCCCCAAGTGACTTCAGCAGTGCGCATATCCAATTGGAAATGACAAATCAGCTTGGTAATCATATCGCGGCGAATCAAATCATCACGATTTAATTCAATCCCACGAAAAACCGCTAAACGCCCGGCATCAATGTCGGCATAGTATTCGTCGAGTTCGCGGCGATTTTGTCCATAGGTATTATCGACCTTGCCAATAGATGTGACGCCAATTCCCAATAAATCGCAATCGGCATGAGTGGAATAGCCTTGGAAATTACGATAAAGCGTTCCGGCTTGTTGCGCTAATGCTAATTCGTCATCAGGACGGGCAAAATGATCCATGCCAATATACACATAACCAGCTTCAGTTAATCGCGCAATGGTTGATTGCAAAATGTCTAACTTCACTTCTGGCGCGGGTAAATCTGCGTCATTGATGCGGCGCTGCGGTTTGAAACGTTCGGGCAAATGCGCGTAATTGAAAATCGACAAGCGTTGCGGATTGACTGCAATAATGCGCTCTAATGTCTGGCTAAAGCTGGCCACCGTTTGGAATGGCAAGCCATAAATCAAATCAATGCTGGTGGAGCGAAATCCTTCGGCAATTGCGGCATCCAAAACTGCCATTGTTTCGGCTTCAGTTTGAATGCGGTTGACCGCAGTTTGCACTTTTATATCAAAATCTTGCACACCCAAACTCATGCGGTTAAAACCGAGTTGGCGCAGCAATTTAATCGTGGCGGCGTTGGCTTCTCGCGGATCAATTTCAATCGAAAACTCGCCAACTGTATCATCTGCCAAAGTGAAATGACGGCGCGTGACGTCCATCAATTCGGTCATCTGCGCATGACTGAGAAAGGTGGGGGTGCCGCCGCCCCAATGCAATTGCTCTACGCGCCGTGAGCGATCAAAAAGTGCCGCTTGCATTTCCAGTTCTTTATACACGCGCTCTAAATAAGGCGGCGCTAAAGAGCGATCTTTGGTGGCAATTTTATTGCAAGCGCAATAAAAGCACACGGTGTCACAAAAGGGAATATGAAAATACAATGATAACGGGCGACCGCTGTCATTACTACGCGCACAAGCTGCTTGATAAGCGGCTGCATCAAAGGCTTCAGAGAATTCAACTGCGGTTGGATATGAGGTGTAGCGCGGCCCGCTTTGGTCATAGCGCCGAATTAAATCAAGATCAAAGGAAACGCCTTGTTCCACTATTTTTCTCCCGCCACCGGCTATGCAATCGCTTTTCCGGTCGGCATTGCTCGTAAAAATTGAATTTAAGCTGAATCCCCGCTGCCAGCAATATCAAGCCCCAATTGATGGGTGGCGTTGATTTGGTTGAGCAGGGTATGAAAAGGGATGGCGTCGGCGTATTGCGCGGCAAGTTCAATAAAGGGTAAATCGTCGCGCCCAAAACAATAACGCCCTTCTTGCATCGCCGTGTACAGTGCTTTAATACCGGCGTCGAGGGGATCAAGAAATACGGGGAATTGCACTAACTCCTCGCTGTCGTATTCTAAACAAGCGCGTAAGTCGTCTATTTCAAACACTGCTTGTTTTACCCATTCAATGTATTCGTCAACGCTTCGCGCCCGTTGCAGGCTCATTGATGCAACGCCTCCTCAATTTGCGGCTGCTGTTCTATTAACTGTTGCTGCGTTAATAAAAAGACGCCTTCGCCGCCGCGCTCAAATTCAAGCCAAGTAAAGGGTACGGTGGGTAAACGTGTTTCTAAAGTGGGGGCGGCATTGCCAACTTCGACAATTAAAATACCACCGTCAGTGAGATAGTTGGCGGCATTGGCGAGAATACGCAAGATCACATCTAAACCATCTTCACCGCCCAATAATCCCAATGCGGGTTCATTGCGATATTCGGCCGGCAAGGTGTCCATTTCTGCCCGCGAGACATACGGCGGATTGGAGACGATCACGTCGTAGCGGCGGTCGCTGAGTGCTGCAAAGAGGTCGGATTCCACCGTTTGCACGCGGTCGGCAAGGTCGTGGCGAACAATGTTGCGGTGCGCAACTTCCAACGCGGCAGGCGAAATGTCAACCAAATCAACGTCAACTTCTGGCAAATACACCGCCGCTGCAATGCCGATGCAGCCGCTGCCGGTGCATAAATCGAGAACGCGGGTGATGTTTTCGCTGTCGATCCAAGGATCAAATCCCGCTTCAACCAGTTCGGCAATCGGTGAACGCGGCACCAGCACCTGCGCATTGACGGCAAATTCCAAGCCGGCAAACCATGCCCGTCCAGATAAATAAGATGCGGGAATGCGTTCGACGATGCGGCGCTCAATCAGATCGCACACCGCTACCCGTTCGGCAGGCGTGAGGCGGCAATCCCGAAATCCATTTGGCAACCCGGGCGCTAAATGCAAGGCACTGAGCACCAAATGCACTGCCTCATCAATGGCGTTATCGGTGCCGTGCCCAAAAAATAATCCGGCAGCGTTGAAGCGGCTTGCGCCCCAGCGCACAAAATCTTGAATGGTGATTAACCCGTCCGGCTGTTCTGCCATAGTGATAAAGGTGGTCGCTTGGTCCTGGGCCATAAAAGAAAATCGCGGGGTTGACCGCGATAAAGAACGTGTAAGCATACCACCGCCTAGCGGATGTTTTCAGCCCAAACGGTGTTAAAACGCCATTTTTTCCGCATTAACGCGAATAGAGCGCCCGTTTTGCGGTGCTAACGCGCTCATTTTGAGCAGTTGCCATGTCTTATTACTCTTCACATCGCCTGCGTCTTGCCACCCGCACCCTGCGACACGGCGGCGTCATCGCTTATCCCACCGAAGCCGTCTATGGATTGGGCTGTGATCCTTGGAATGCTGCCGCAGTGCAACGGCTGCTGGCGCTCAAACAGCGTTCGGTGCGCAAAGGCTTGATCGTGATTGCCGCCGAGATCGCGCAATTAACGCCTTTCCTGCGCCAGCTTGCGGATGCACACACTGCCGCAATTCTCGCCAGTTGGCCAGGTCCGCACACTTGGTTATTGCCGGTGCGAGCGACGACGCCACGCTGGTTGACCGGTGACTTTGACACGCTGGCAGTGCGCGTGACCGCCCATCCGCTGGCAGCCGCCCTGTGTCGTCACTACGGCGGCGCGATTGTCTCCACCAGCGCCAATCGCGCCAGCCAGCATCCCGCCCGCAGTGCGTTGCAACTCCGGCGGGCGCTGGATCAACAACCGGATTACTGTTTGATTGGTCAGTGCGGCGGAGCGCAGCAGCCGTCAACCATCCGCGATGGGCGCAGCGGGCAGCTCGTGCGCGGCGCGTGAGTGATGGATTCACTGCGCCAACGGCTATACTGCGTCACACCAAATAACCGCTTTTAGACGTGCTTAATAAGACGAGGAACAAATGCACAACGGAACCAGCATCACCCAGTTCATTATCGAAGAACAGCGCCACATGACCGGCGCGACCGGCGATTTCACCTCCTTGCTCAATGACGTGGTCACGGCGTGTAAAGTCATCAGCAATCTGGTGAATCACGGCGCACTCGTCGGCGTGCTCGGCAGCGCGGGCAGCGAAAATGTGCAGGGCGAAACGCAAAAGAAGATGGATATTCTGTCTAACGATGTGTTTCTGAAATCGAACGAATGGGCGGGACATCTCGCGGCGATGGCATCGGAAGAAATGGATGATATTTATCCGATTCCGGCGAAATACCCACGCGGCAAATATCTGTTGACCTTTGATCCGCTTGACGGCTCCTCCAACATGGATGTCAACGTTTCCGTCGGCACCATTTTCTCGATTCTGCGCTGCCCGGGCGGTGAACAAGCACCAACCGAGCGCGATTTCCTCCAAGCTGGCACCCAGCAAGTCGCCGCCGGTTATGCGCTCTATGGCCCGTCCACGATGATGGTTTTAACCACCGGCAACGGCGTCAACGGTTTTACACTTGACCAAAACATCGGCGAATTCATCCTCACCCATCCCAACATGACGATCCCCGCTGATACCCGCGAATTCGCCATCAACGCCTCCAACATGCGTTTTTGGGAGCCGCCAGTGCAGCGGTATGTGCAGGAATGTTTGGATGGTAAAGACGGCTCGCGGGGCAGTGATTTCAATATGCGCTGGATCGCGTCGATGGTCGCAGAGGTGCATCGCATCCTCACACGCGGCGGAATTTTCATGTATCCCGTTGATTCTAAAATGAAAGAGAAGGGCGCGGCGGGTAAACTGCGGCTGCTGTACGAAGCCAACCCGATGTCATTTATCGTCGAACAAGCTGGCGGCAGTTCCATCACCGGCACGCAGCGGATTTTGGATTTGCAACCGGAATCGCTGCATCAGCGCGTCCCGGTCATTCTCGGCTCGAAAAACGAAGTTGAGCGCGTGTTGAGTTATCACACACAAGATTAACCGGCACTGCTGGCGCTCGAAAAAAAGCCCCAAGCTGAACCGTTCAGCTTGGGGCTTTTTTCATTCTGCTGGATACCAGCGCGGCGTGTACACCCAAGTCGCGCCATCCCAGCGCGGAAATTGGCGCGTTTGTGACGAGCCGATAATCACGATGGTGCGCATATCCACCTGTTCTGGCTCGATTTCCGCCAACGTCGTCACCGTCACCCGCTCGGCAGTGCGCCCCACGTCATGCCCCAAAATCACCGGCGTGGTCGGCGCTCGCTGCTGGCGCAGCACCTCCAGCGCCTGCGCCAACTGCCAAGGTCGCGCTTTCGAGCTGGGGTTGTACAGCGCAATCACAAAATCAGCCTGCGCTGCTAATTCCAACCGCCGCACAATCAACGCCCAAGGTTTGAGATTGTCCGACAGCGAGATCACGCAGAAATCGTGACCGAGCGGCGCACCCACTCGCGCTGCCGTCGCATGAGCCGCCGAAATCCCCGGCTCAATCGTTAATTCCACCGCGTGCCACGTCGGATCAGTCGCTTGTTCCAACGCCTCCAGCACGGCGGCTGCCATCGCAAACACGCCCGGATCACCCGAAGACACCACCACCACGCGCCGTCCCTGCGCTGCGAGTTCCAGCGCCAGCCGCGCCCGCTCCAATTCGCAGCGATTGTCAGAATCCAACAGCCGCTGCTCGGGGCGAAACGGTCCGGCAAGCGTGACATAAGTCGTATAACCAACGATGTCCTGCGCCAGCTCCAGCGCCAGCTTCACCGCTGGCGTCATCCACTCAGTCGCACCCGGACCAAGACCGATCACCGTCAACTGTCCCACTTGCGGCGCAGCACTGATCACGGCTGCCACCGTTCGCCGGGAATCAAAATCATCGAAAAATACGGCACCTGCTCAGGATCAACTTCCGTCAGCGGCACCGTGCGCTCTTCAGTCATCGTTGCCCGCTCCACATAACGCGCCCGATCTTCCAAACCGAGCTTGATAATCACGCGCCGCACTTTCTCGAAATTACTGCCCAATTTCATAATCGCTGCCGCTTCCACCTCCACCAGCCGCTCCGTCAAGGTCGGTTCTGGCAAGGTGCCAGCGAGCACTTGCAGGCGTTGATCGCGGTACACCAGCGGAGTGCGTAACACGGCGGCGCTGGCGACTACCGAACACACGCCCGGCACAACCTCGCTGGTAAACCGCTCGCCCAGCCGGTCATATAAGTACATGAATGAACCGTAAAAAAACGGATCGCCCTCGCACAGCACCGCCACATCGCGCCCGGCATCAAGATGAGCTGCGACTTGCGCTGCGGCGTCGTCATAAAACGCCTGCATCACGCCTTCGTAATCAAACGGCGGTGGCGGTTTCTTGCCCGTCACCGGGTACAGCAGCGGGAGTTGCAGTTGTGCGGGGTTGAGATAAGTTTGAACGCTGGTCAGCGCATTGCCGGTTTTACCCGGCGCTGCGTAATACGCCACCACCGGCGCTGCTCGCAGATACCGCAGCGCCTTGACGGTGATGAGTTCGGGATCGCCCGGGCCGACGCCTAAACCGTATAAACATCCTGTGGTTATGGCGCTCAAGCGTGTTCCCGTCCCAGCGCATTCACCGCTGCTGCTGCCATTGCGCTGCCGCCGCGCCGACCGCGCACGGTGAGAAAAGGAATGCCGCGTGAATCCGCCGCTAATGCCGCTTTGGATTCTGCTGCGCCAACAAATCCAACCGGTAAACCGAGAATCAATGCCGGACGCGGTGCGCCAGCGTCGAGCAGTTCGAGTAAGCGAAACAGCGCCGTCGGGGCGTTGCCAATCACGACCACTGCGCCAGCAAGATGTTGTTGCCATAATTCCAACGCGGCGGCGCTGCGGGTGGTGCCGAGTTGTTTTGCCAGTTCGGGCACGCTCGGATCGCTCAAGGTACAAATCACGGCGTTATTGGCAGGTAGCCGCGAGCGGGTGATGCCTTCTGCGACCATCTGGCTGTCACATAAAATCGCCGCGCCAGCCGCTAATGCTGTGCGTCCGACGGTGCCAGCGTCGGGAGAAAATTGCAGATCGTCCACGATGTCGGGCATTCCGCAGGAGTGAACAATCCGCACGGCGAGCGGTTCGACATCAGCGGGTAAATGGTCAAGGCGGGTTTCAGCACGAATGATGGCGAAAGAGTGGCGATAAATGTCGTGTGCATCGCGGTTGTAATCGATCATGGACGGGTCTCAATCAAGTGAAGGCAGCCGAATAATGAAGAAAACGGCTGAGATTTGAATCAATGCGAGCCAGCGGCGCTGGATACCGTTGAAAGTATACGGTAGAAAACTATCGGAATTAACGCACCCAGATTGAGCCAGATGATGATGAATTCCTCCGCAATTGATACTCCAGCGTGGTTGACGGTCGTCGGCATGGGCGCTGACGGCTGGCGCGGCTTGACTGATGACGCTCGCCACGCGCTGACGACCGCAACGCTCATTTTTGGCGGCGAGCGGCATTTGACGCTGCTGGCGGAGCACTTGCCCACCCGCCCCGGACAACAGCGCCGCGCTTGGTTGTGCCCATTTCAATTGGCAGTTGAGGAGCTGTTGACGTATCGCGGGCAGCCAGTGTGCGTGTTGGCGAGCGGCGATCCGCTGTGGTTTGGCGTCGTCGGCACGTTGCTGAATCATTTGCCGCTGCACGAGCTGCGCATTGTGCCTGCGCCGTCCGCACTGACGTTGGCCGCAGCGCGAATGGGTTGGGCAGTGCAAACGGTGACGGTGATTCCAGCGCACGGGCGACCGCTGGCGAAGGTCAATCTCCATCTCGCTGCCGGAGCGCGGCTGCTGGTGTTGGCAGCCGATGCGCATACCGCAGCGCAGCTCGCAGCGCAGGTGACGGAGCGCGGGTTTGGCGCAAGTCGGCTGACGGTGTTGGAAGAATTGGGCGGGAGCGCCGAGCGCCGTGTGGACGGAATCGCCGCGACTTGGGCGCAACCGCCGGGTGCGGCGTTAAACGTGATCGCGCTGGACTGCGTGGCGGATGCGACGGCGCAGCATTTATCCCGTCGCGCCGGGCTGCCAGATGCGGCTTTTCAACACGACGGGCAATTGACCAAACGCGATGTTCGCGCCGTGACGCTGGCGCGATTGGCACCGCAGCCGGGGCAATTGCTGTGGGATGTTGGCGCGGGCTGCGGGTCAATTGGGATTGAATGGCTGCGAGCTGCCGACAATTGCCGCGCCATTGCGATTGAAGCCGACGCAGCGCGGCTGGCGCTAATTGCGGCGAATGCGCAGGCGCTCGGCGTACCTGAATTGCAAATCGTCGCCGGTCGCGCACCAGAAGCGTTAATTGATTTAACTGCGCCTGATGCAATTTTTATTGGCGGCGGATTAACAACGGCTGGCGTGTTTGATTTGTGTTGGGCGGCATTAAAAATAGGCGGATGTTTGATTGCAAATGCAGTAACATTACAAACCGAAGCGGAATTAGTGCGCTTGCATGGCGAATACGGCGGCGAATTAACGCGCTTGTCAATTGCTCACGCCGCGCCGTTGGGAAAATTCACCGGCTGGCGCTCGGCAATGCCAATTACGCTGTATGAAGTTTGGAAATCGGCGTGATTCTTTTTTCAATATCTAAAGTTCTGATTTTTTGATTGCTGGTCGGGAGTGTGGCAAATACAATACCGGTGCAAATCGGAAATAACCACGCGGAACTTTGACCGTCTGACCCTCCCGACCGGCATTTTCATTACAGCTTTTATAGCGCAGATCATTATCCTCTCAATTCAGTTTCTCATCGCCATCAGCAATCACACTTGACACCGCAGCAGCATTCGTGTTTTTATTCGCTTTAAGAGGTGTCAGACCCTCTGTTACAGGCGGAAATGCCCCCGACAGACAGGCAATTTTTAATACCCATCAGTTCTAACTTCTTTGAATTGCTGGTCGGGAGTTTGGTAAATACAACACCGGTGCAAATCGGAAATAACCATACGGTGCCTGTAGCCGTCTGACCCTCCCGACCGGCGTCGTCTTGACGCTAACAGTCAGAAAAGCAGGTGTTTTATGAGTCCCATCGTTCCATCCCTCAGCATGACTTCCCGTGAGATCGCGGAATTGACTGGCAAGCAACATGCTCATGTCATGCGCGATATCCGCGACATGATCTCCAGCCTAGAATCTGCAAAATTAGCCGATCCAACTTTGGATTGGCATTGTAAATTAGAGACTTACATCGACGCACAAGGTAAAGAGCGTAACCAGTATCGCCTTGATCGCAATACCACGATGACCCTCTTAACCGGCTATCGCGCCGACCTTCGGATGAAGGTGATTGTGCGTTGGCAGGAATTGGAAGCAGCAGTGGCAACACCAACAGCGCCACCTATAAGCGATCCAGTTCTTGCGGCATTGGTGCATGGTTTGGTTGAAATTGACCGCTTGAAACAACAGCAGGTTTTGATCACGCGCAAAACCGAACAACTTGAATCCCGCGTTGAACACGTTGAATTGCAACATCGCAATGGCGTCCCGAAGGGTTATTTATCTCGCTCGCAGGCGCATGTTTTATACGGAATAGGATTGTCAGCAGAAGTATTTCATCTTGCTTTACATCGCCTTGAAGTCCCAACCACGCCTTATATTCATCATGCTGAAGATGGCAATGAAGTTGCCACCTATGGTTATCTTGAGAGTGACATTGCCGCCGCCGTGCAGGTATTTTTGAATGATGCGATTCAAGCCACGCGCTATATGTGTGAATCGCCGTTATTGGAAGGCAAACGCTTTCGTTATAACAAGTCTACGGTAACGCGCCCGAACCCACCGCAGCAGTAATTCAATTCGCTGCAATACTTGCGCTGTTATACACTAGCAGCGCAATTTTTTCTCCAGATCAAGTGAATAGGAGTTACGCAGTTGCGAACAAGCCATACAATGGTGTTGATAAATAAAGTCGCACGGCACTGCGCACAATCTTATTTTTCGCTTCCATAATGCTTATTCCAGTTCGATAGAAGTAGCGTTCCA
>DYNM01000054.1 GCA_020721065.1 Thiocystis violascens
CCAGATCATCCACCACCACGCTCAGGTTGTAGGTCGGCGTGCCATCCGAGCGCGCAATAATCAGATCATCCAGCTCCTCGTTACGAATCACCACCCGCCCGCGCACCATGTCGTCGATCACCACCTCGCCATCTTGCGGATTTTTGAAGCGCACCACCGGGGCAACGCCCTCGGGCGGTGTGCCGCTGAAATCACGATAACGCCCGTCATAGCGCGGCTTTTCGCCCCGCGCCATCTGCCCTTCACGCAGCGCATCCAGCTCGTCCTTGGGCATGTAGCAATAATACGCATGACCGCTGGCCAGCAATTGCTGCACGATCTCCTTGTAACGATCAAAACGCTGCGTTTGATAGAAGGGGCCTTCGTCGTACTCCAGATTCAGCCAGGCCATGCCTTCCAGAATCGCATTCACCGACTCCGGCGTGGAGCGCTCAAGGTCGGTATCTTCAACTCGCAACACAAAATCGCCACCATGACGACGCGCATATAAATAGGAAAACAAAGCGGTACGCGCGCCGCCGATGTGCAAATAACCGGTCGGACTGGGCGCAAAACGGGTGCGAATCTTTTTCATGACAATCTCTAAATCAATGAGGCGGCAAAAAACGTGGCGCGCAGTTTAACGTGAATCAGCACGGCGCGTTGGCCTATGGATAACATTTTAAATAATTATGAGTAGGTTCTTAGGCTTACAGCAGGATGGATAAGCAAAGCGCATCCACTCACCGCGCCCACCGCACGCGGCACCCATGCCATGCAACTCAAAGGCTTGCCGGATGCGCTGCGCTTATCCAGCCTACAGATACCCCATCACCCCGTGGGATGGAAAAGCGCAACTCGCCACATCGTGCTGATATTGACACCTTGCGCCAGGCAGAATCCTTAACTTAATGGCCGTGGGGCAAGCCCGCGCCTACGATTCAACATATATTCGTGCCGAATCAATAGAGTTTCTTTTGTCGGGGTAACTGGCGCAAAGGATCAATCGGTTGACCGTCAAAACGTATCTCAAAATGTAGACGCGGTTTATCCACGCTCTCTAATCCCATATGCGCAATCACCTGGCCAGATTTAACAATCTGACCTTCACTAACCAATAATTTTTCGTTATACGCATAGGCGCTTAAAAAACGTGCATCATGTTTGATGATAATAAGCTTGCCATAGCCCGTCAAACCCGCACCGCTGTACACCACTTCACCATCCGCTGCGGCGAATACCTTTTGTCCTACACCCCCCGCAATATCAATACCTTTACGCGTCGCATCCTTGGACTTAAAAGTACTGACCACGCGGCCTTCGGTCGGCCATACCCATGGAATGGTGCCAATCGGCTCACCAGGATCCGTGTTATCGACACGCTCTTCACCACGATTCGTGGAGCCGGATGAATTGGATGCCCCCGAAGTTAAGCGTAATCGCTGCCCAATACGCAGCGCGTAAGGCGGTTTAATCCCGTTAATTTGCGCAAGCTCTTCCCATTCAAGGCCATAGTCTTGCGCAATTTGGCTAATGAACTCGCCTTTTTGCACGACATGCACCCCATTCATTGGAATATCGCGCGTAGGCGTCGAGCTACAGCTTGCCAAAAGCAACCATGACGCGAAAACAAGAAGTGCAAACCGAGATTTCATTTAATGACTCATAACCAAATAAGCCACCACCACTAAGGCGACCACGCCCCAGCCTAGCCACTCCATAAACGGGCGCAAGCGCGCTTCAAACGCCACACCAAAACGCCCCATGAGCCAGGCCACGAGGAAAAATCGCCCACCGCGACCAAAAATCGAAGCCAGTACAAAGGGAATCAACGGCATTCCCATGGCACCGGCGGTAATGGTGAAGGCTTTGTAGGGAATAGGTGAAAAACCCGCGAGGAATACCGCCCAGAATCCCCACTCAGTAAACCAGGCGCGTGCTTTTTCCATCGCGGGGGTATAACCCATTTTGGCAATCCACGGTGTCAGTAAATCAAAAAAAACCGCACCTAAAAAATAACCAAACAATCCGCCGACAACCGACATCACAGTGGTGAGCAAAGCCAAGCGCCACCATTTGTCTGGTTGTGCGATACACATCGGCGCAAGTAACACATCGGGCGGAATAGGGAAAAACGAAGACTCAGCAAAACTCATGCCGCCCAAAAACCACGGCGCACGCGGATGTTTACTCCACGCAATCACCTTGTCATACAACCCACCAAATAGCTTCATGCCAAGGCTCCACGAATTAAAGGCACAAAAGCCACATTTTCCAAAACCTGTTCCGTCAACACACCCTGCTCACGCCGAATCATCAATAAATGCTGCGCGCTGCCCTGAGCACCCACAGGAATCACCATGCGTCCGCCCTCGGCAAGCTGCTCCAACAAACGCGGCGGAATATCATCCGGCGCGGCGGTGACCACAATGGCATCGTAAGGCGCATGCGCCGACCACCCCTGTGTGCCGTCCGCATGACGCATTGAAATATTGTGCATATCCAAACGTTTAAAGCGCTCCCGCGCCTGCTCAAGCAAGCTGCCAATACGTTCCAGGCTATACACCCGACCGCATAAATGCGCCAAAACCGCCGTTTGATAGCCCGACCCGGTGCCAATCTCCAACACCCGCTGTGGCGTTCCAGCCTGCAAAATCGCCTCACTCATGCGCGCCACCATGTACGGCTGCGAAATCGTTTGCCCCAAACCGATCGGCAAGGCCGTATCTTCATACGCCCGCCCGGCAAATGCCTCATCAACAAACAAATGACGCGGCACCTGACGCACCGCCTCCAGCACGCGCTTGTTGGCAATACCCATAAGCTGTAAGCGTTCAATCAAACGCTCACGGCTGCGCGGCGAGGTCAGCCCGCTGCCTCGCAAGGACAACTCGGTTGCGGGTTCAGCGCGCTGCGACATCAGGCAACCATCCTGCAAGGCCAGCCAACGCTTCGTAACGGGTCATATCAAAATGAATCGGCGTGACCGACACCCAACCCTCACGCACAGCGGCAAAATCCGTGCCTTCACCTTCATCAGAAACCGCCCCGGCAGGCCCGACCCAATAAATCGGCTTACCGCGCGGGTCAAGCCCCGGCACCATCGGTGCAGAAGGATGGCGTTTACCCAGACGGGTGGCGCGCAAGCCCTTAATCTCAGCCCAAGGACAGTCAGGGATATTCACATTCAACAACGTATTCGGCGGTAGAGGATGCGAGGCAATGCTTTGCACCAACATCTGCGCAGCTCGCCCAGCAGTGGCCAAATGCTGCGGCTCGTGCGTATCCATCGACAAGGCAATCGCCGGAAAACCTAACGATCGTCCCTCCGTCGCTGCCGCCACCGTGCCGGAATACAGCACATCATCGCCCATATTCGCGCCATGATTGA
>DYNM01000006.1 GCA_020721065.1 Thiocystis violascens
CCGTGCCATGCGCACGGGGTTTCAATCCTTGTTGTATTGGATTTAGCGTTGCAACGCGGCCCTTGCGTACAGGTTGGAATCGTGACGGTCTGGTTTCAATCCTTGTTGTATTGGATTTAGCGTTGCAACAGCAAGTGTGGTGACGTTTGACATCAGTAAATCCTCATGTTTCAATCCTTGTTGTATTGGATTTAGCGTTGCAACTTGGCTGCTTCGGCTGCGGCGCGAAGCCACACCTTCAGGTTTCAATCCTTGTTGTATTGGATTTAGCGTTGCAACCGGATTGCTCGGCATTAGCGACCTCAAGACCGGAAAGTGTTTCAATCCTTGTTGTATTGGATTTAGCGTTGCAACGTTGCTGGTTACTACGCTTCAGTGCGGAAATACCGGTTTCAATCCTTGTTGTATTGGATTTAGCGTTGCAACTGTGCTCGACGTATTTGCCGAGCTTTTTGGCATTGCGCGTTTCAATCCTTGTTGTATTGGATTTAGCGTTGCAACACACACCAGAAATTGCCGCGCTGGAGGCGCGGCTGGTTTCAATCCTTGTTGTATTGGATTTAGCGTTGCAACCCTAAATCACCACTGGCGCGTCCTGAGCCTGCACCAGGTTTCAATCCTTGTTGTATTGGATTTAGCGTTGCAACACCCGTCCGATTGATCTGGATATTCGACACGGGCTGGTTTCAATCCTTGTTGTATTGGATTTAGCGTTGCAACACCGCTCCCTGCTCATCTGTCATTTGGGTTATTCCAGTTTCAATCCTTGTTGTATTGGATTTAGCGTTGCAACTCCGCAACGGTTTTCGCCGCCCGCGCTAACTTTTCGTGTTTCAATCCTTGTTGTATTGGATTTAGCGTTGCAACGCGCCTATCTCTAGCGCCTATCTCGTTTCAATCCTTGTTGTATTGGATTTAGCGTTGCAACGAATGATTGAATATGTTCGTTCTATTTCATTCACAAGTTTCAATCCTTGTTGTATTGGATTTAGCGTTGCAACGCATGATTCATCATAGATACCAAACTGCATATCATCTGGTTTCAATCCTTGTTGTATTGGATTTAGCGTTGCAACCTGAGCTATACCATTTGCTGTCAGAACGAATGATTGAAGTTTCAATCCTTGTTGTATTGGATTTAGCGTTGCAACCACTCACTGGTGCTGGTCCCGTGTGGGGGCATCTGTGGTTTCAATCCTTGTTGTATTGGATTTAGCGTTGCAACCCGTGCGGTGCGCATAGCACCGGCGCGGCTCACCCCCGGTTTCAATCCTTGTTGTATTGGATTTAGCGTTGCAACCTGGTGCGCCGCATCGACGCGGTCGAATACGCCGTGACGTTTCAATCCTTGTTGTATTGGATTTAGCGTTGCAACGGCAAGCTCGCGCCCGGCGGTGTGTGTCGCCGTGCGAGTTTCAATCCTTGTTGTATTGGATTTAGCGTTGCAACGCGATGCAAAAACCCTTGACGCGCTGGTTTTTCAGTGGTTTCAATCCTTGTTGTATTGGATTTAGCGTTGCAACGACGCCGATCTTTCTATCGGCGGGCTATCCCTGTCGTTTCAATCCTTGTTGTATTGGATTTAGCGTTGCAACACATACGCGATGCTGAAAAAAATATACATGCGCGATGGTTTCAATCCTTGTTGTATTGGATTTAGCGTTGCAACAATGCTGGGTTACAACGCCCTAGTAAACGTGTATAATGTTTCAATCCTTGTTGTATTGGATTTAGCGTTGCAACAATGGTGAAGAATGAACGAGAATCACGAGATAAAAGTTTCAATCCTTGTTGTATTGGATTTAGCGTTGCAACACGAAATCCGTGTTTTCGATACCCGCACAGAACTGCAGTTTCAATCCTTGTTGTATTGGATTTAGCGTTGCAACGGAGCACCGCATTGTGCAGTTCTGTGCGGGTATCGAGTTTCAATCCTTGTTGTATTGGATTTAGCGTTGCAACACGAAGCTGAGCTTTCCATTGGTGGACTTACGCTCGGTTTCAATCCTTGTTGTATTGGATTTAGCGTTGCAACGCCGCGTGGACGGCGCTGGAACAGCTCGAAGACCTATGTTTCAATCCTTGTTGTATTGGATTTAGCGTTGCAACCTTGCCCGTGCGATGCGCACAGGTGCCGGTATGCGTGTTTCAATCCTTGTTGTATTGGATTTAGCGTTGCAACACGAGGCAGACGGGAAAATGATTGAGCGCGACGGGCACGTTTCAATCCTTGTTGTATTGGATTTAGCGTTGCAACCAATGAGAACACCGGACAGTGGGGGGATGAACCCGAAGTTTCAATCCTTGTTGTATTGGATTTAGCGTTGCAACTGATAAGCGGCATAAAACCGGCGGTTCTGAAACGCATGTTTCAATCCTTGTTGTATTGGATTTAGCGTTGCAACCTATATTCGCTTTGGCATGAAAGGCGTTGTTGGCGTGTTTCAATCCTTGTTGTATTGGATTTAGCGTTGCAACTGAAATAGACTGTGAAGCCGCGCAGATATGCGCAAAGTTTCAATCCTTGTTGTATTGGATTTAGCGTTGCAACCATCATTGCTGACAACGTCGCCACGTTGACCTTATGTTTCAATCCTTGTTGTATTGGATTTAGCGTTGCAACGTGTTGCTCTGTTTTCTTAACACGTTGTTTTTTCTTGTGTTTCAATCCTTGTTGTATTGGATTTAGCGTTGCAACATCTGTGCAAAAACGAGCAGTCGCGCTTAATGCGTGTTTCAATCCTTGTTGTATTGGATTTAGCGTTGCAACACATCGGTGGCGGGTGAAATATCGCCGCCAGTCGCGTTTCAATCCTTGTTGTATTGGATTTAGCGTTGCAACGCGCTGGAAACTGTATATGGTGGCGGTGAAGAAATCGCGTTTCAATCCTTGTTGTATTGGATTTAGCGTTGCAACACATATCCGCGTGACCGTCCACCGTAGCAGTGGACAGGTTTCAATCCTTGTTGTATTGGATTTAGCGTTGCAACTAATAGACTGTATTAGAGAATATGCGCAGGCAGTCATGTTTCAATCCTTGTTGTATTGGATTTAGCGTTGCAACGTTGCATGGACACAGCCCGCTGAATGCAGTGGGAAATGTTTCAATCCTTGTTGTATTGGATTTAGCGTTGCAACTCGAGCGCGGCGGGTACTGATTGCCGCGCATAAATCTGTTTCAATCCTTGTTGTATTGGATTTAGCGTTGCAACTCGCTCTCGCGCAATGGGTGCGTATGATAGGCGGTTTCAATCCTTGTTGTATTGGATTTAGCGTTGCAACTCTGAACCCATTCGACGGGCGCGATCGGGCGCGTGTCCGTTTCAATCCTTGTTGTATTGGATTTAGCGTTGCAACGCATATTCCACTGCGTCGCGGCGGTGGACAAGTCCTTGTTTCAATCCTTGTTGTATTGGATTTAGCGTTGCAACGCGGTGGACAAGTCCTTCATCCGTAAGAACGTAAATATGTTTCAATCCTTGTTGTATTGGATTTAGCGTTGCAACGATGCGTTTGCAGCAGCAGATGAAGTCTCGCTGTCTGTTTCAATCCTTGTTGTATTGGATTTAGCGTTGCAACGCTCAACTGTGCGCTTTACGCTGTCATGGCGTGATGTTTCAATCCTTGTTGTATTGGATTTAGCGTTGCAACTTACACCAGCTCCTAAAAATACACAGATCGGCTTCTTGTTTCAATCCTTGTTGTATTGGATTTAGCGTTGCAACGACCTTGAGCGCCGTGTGGCGTGGATACACCCGGATGTTTCAATCCTTGTTGTATTGGATTTAGCGTTGCAACCGAGCGTAAATCGCATCATTTCTGCTAAGTGCTCAGGGTTTCAATCCTTGTTGTATTGGATTTAGCGTTGCAACGACCCGGAGGTTGGGTCGGGGGAGTCTGGAGAGGCGCGTTTCAATCCTTGTTGTATTGGATTTAGCGTTGCAACTTGGCATGTGCAGTCAGGAACACCGCTTCACGTTTTAGTTTCAATCCTTGTTGTATTGGATTTAGCGTTGCAACAACGAGCGTTGCGATGGTTGTCAATACTGCAGCGAGTTTCAATCCTTGTTGTATTGGATTTAGCGTTGCAACATCGCTATACCCCACCGCGACATTGCAGTGATAGTAGTTTCAATCCTTGTTGTATTGGATTTAGCGTTGCAACGGGCGCTTAATCCGCGCTTACCCCGTAGTCATTGAATGTTTCAATCCTTGTTGTATTGGATTTAGCGTTGCAACGCTGACTTTCAGTTCAATCAAGTACTGTAGTGGCTGTAGTTTCAATCCTTGTTGTATTGGATTTAGCGTTGCAACAATAGAAAAGCCTCCAGTACATCATGACAGAGATCAACGTTTCAATCCTTGTTGTATTGGATTTAGCGTTGCAACGAACCTCAAATGAAAGTGCTGACTTTCAGTTCAATGTTTCAATCCTTGTTGTATTGGATTTAGCGTTGCAACAATATAGTGCTTTCTTCTTGTTTAATCAATTCTTATAGGTTTCAATCCTTGTTGTATTGGATTTAGCGTTGCAACTTGCTTGCCGTGTTTCCGAAGTGTCATGGAAAGAATGGTTTCAATCCTTGTTGTATTGGATTTAGCGTTGCAACTCATCTGCACTATTGTGATGCTGCTTAACCGCAGTGGGCAGTTTCAATCCTTGTTGTATTGGATTTAGCGTTGCAACATGCAACAACCGATAATCGGTTGTTGGCCGCTGTCAAGTTTCAATCCTTGTTGTATTGGATTTAGCGTTGCAACCAATAATGCCCTCTTTCATACTCAATTACTTAGGATGTTTCAATCCTTGTTGTATTGGATTTAGCGTTGCAACGATTGGATCGCGCCCGTATGGCGACGTGGGTACGGGTGTTTCAATCCTTGTTGTATTGGATTTAGCGTTGCAACCCGCAAAACGCCTTGATTCATCAGGGTTTTTTGTGGGGTTTCAATCCTTGTTGTATTGGATTTAGCGTTGCAACGGTGTTCATTTTTTCCGGTTAAAAAATGCAGGTAGGGTTTCAATCCTTGTTGTATTGGATTTAGCGTTGCAACTCTTAACCAACCGCATGATAACGTTAGACGTGTATGTTTCAATCCTTGTTGTATTGGATTTAGCGTTGCAACTTTTAACCGGAAAAAATGAACACCTCCAAAAATAAGAAGTTTCAATCCTTGTTGTATTGGATTTAGCGTTGCAACCCGCAAAACGCCTTGATTCATCAGGGTTTTTTGTGGGGTTTCAATCCTTGTTGTATTGGATTTAGCGTTGCAACAGTGCTATTTTTATAGCGGTACCTGCTAACTTGTGACGTTTCAATCCTTGTTGTATTGGATTTAGCGTTGCAACCTGGAAGACGCGGCTAAAAACATCCTGACTGACTTGTGTTTCAATCCTTGTTGTATTGGATTTAGCGTTGCAACCAGTGCCACTATCACGATCTTGTTGTGATGCTTTGGCGGTTTCAATCCTTGTTGTATTGGATTTAGCGTTGCAACCATGCAGCAATCGACAACCAACTGTTGACCGCTATTAGGTTTCAATCCTTGTTGTATTGGATTTAGCGTTGCAACGTTACACAACCTGCGTTGAAGAATCATTAGGGAAAGGTTTCAATCCTTGTTGTATTGGATTTAGCGTTGCAACAGACGGGAAAAGAATCAGCGGCAATACGCGGGGGGTTTCAATCCTTGTTGTATTGGATTTAGCGTTGCAACAAAGCTTTCCCGTATTTGCTGGGAGGCTGGACTAGATGGTTTCAATCCTTGTTGTATTGGATTTAGCGTTGCAACAAACAAGGGTTGCCATTGTGGAATTTTGAGGCGCTGGTTTCAATCCTTGTTGTATTGGATTTAGCGTTGCAACTGTTGACCGCTATTAGCAACGCGCTTGATATGTTTGAGTTTCAATCCTTGTTGTATTGGATTTAGCGTTGCAACACGATGCCGCACTGTTACTGTTGGAATCTGAGGCAAAGGGTTTCAATCCTTGTTGTATTGGATTTAGCGTTGCAACCCGACATTGAATAGCGCCACAGCATTGAATGTTGATTGTTTCAATCCTTGTTGTATTGGATTTAGCGTTGCAACCTTGCGCTCACTGCGCACCGCGACTAGGTTGCGCTTCAGTTTCAATCCTTGTTGTATTGGATTTAGCGTTGCAACCCCGCATAGCGCGGGCTTGTCGTCATCACTTATTTTCGTTTCAATCCTTGTTGTATTGGATTTAGCGTTGCAACGTTCCGCTTCTGATTTTCCTGACACGCCGATCTGCTGGTTTCAATCCTTGTTGTATTGGATTTAGCGTTGCAACCATTGAAAACTTCCGCTGGCATGATCTCAGACATACTTGGGGTTTCAATCCTTGTTGTATTGGATTTAGCGTTGCAACGCCTGCGCACTGCTTGGCGTCGCATTGCGCGTGGAGTTTCAATCCTTGTTGTATTGGATTTAGCGTTGCAACACTTAGGTATAAAACGCATCTAGCGCCCTTTCTACCGTTTCAATCCTTGTTGTATTGGATTTAGCGTTGCAACACCAAATCTGCAAAGGCTAAGAAGATTGCTGCTGAACGTTTCAATCCTTGTTGTATTGGATTTAGCGTTGCAACATTTCATACCGACATAGATTCGGCGCTTGCTTGTCGGAGTTTCAATCCTTGTTGTATTGGATTTAGCGTTGCAACCAACGCCACCACTTCATCGCTGCCGTCGTGGATTAAATGTTTCAATCCTTGTTGTATTGGATTTAGCGTTGCAACAAGGATAGCCAGTCCGATTGTGTGCGAGCGCGACCTTGTTTCAATCCTTGTTGTATTGGATTTAGCGTTGCAACACACGGGCGCGGAAATCGTACGCGCCTACGATCGCGTGTTTCAATCCTTGTTGTATTGGATTTAGCGTTGCAACCTATCTGCGGTCACTGATAGAACGCGCAGGTTTATCGGTTTCAATCCTTGTTGTATTGGATTTAGCGTTGCAACTTCTGTGCAGCCTTCGCATCGTGTGCGGCTACCTTGGGTTTCAATCCTTGTTGTATTGGATTTAGCGTTGCAACTATGCGGTCATACTTATCCGACCGCTCTAATATCACTGCAGTTTCAATCCTTGTTGTATTGGATTTAGCGTTGCAACATACCATCTGACCAATTGGCATTCCTTTGCGCAGCAAGTTTCAATCCTTGTTGTATTGGATTTAGCGTTGCAACCAATCGGAATTCGGCAGCTATATCGTCAGGAAGGTTGTTTCAATCCTTGTTGTATTGGATTTAGCGTTGCAACGCCGTCAATCTCAACCAATACCATCGCATCAATCCACGGTTTCAATCCTTGTTGTATTGGATTTAGCGTTGCAACCATGTGCAGCAATCTTAGCAGCAGCTTTCACTGCCTGTTTCAATCCTTGTTGTATTGGATTTAGCGTTGCAACCATTCACGCGGAGCAGGATACGGGGCTGATTGCGAGTTTCAATCCTTGTTGTATTGGATTTAGCGTTGCAACTTGCCAATTTTCTGGCATCAGTTGCACCTAACGCATTGAAAAGTTTCAATCCTTGTTGTATTGGATTTAGCGTTGCAACCCTAACGCATTGAAAATATACGAGGAAACCTCGTCGTGTTTCAATCCTTGTTGTATTGGATTTAGCGTTGCAACTTCTCAACGCTATTAACAACGCGCTTGATCTTTTCGATGTTTCAATCCTTGTTGTATTGGATTTAGCGTTGCAACTTCGGCGTAGGCGATTCCATACACGCCGGACAGCGTAGTTTCAATCCTTGTTGTATTGGATTTAGCGTTGCAACAAGCGTGGCAAAAACCGTCGGCTGTGGCATTAACACAGGTTTCAATCCTTGTTGTATTGGATTTAGCGTTGCAACGCGCCCGCTACATTACCGAGAGGCGTATATGCGCTGTTGTTTCAATCCTTGTTGTATTGGATTTAGCGTTGCAACCATTGCTTGCTGCATTGCGAGCTGCGCGGCTTTTTCTTGTTTCAATCCTTGTTGTATTGGATTTAGCGTTGCAACCGTTTTGCAAGGAATCCAGCGCACATCGCTAGCATGTTTCAATCCTTGTTGTATTGGATTTAGCGTTGCAACCATGCCGACATAGATTCGGCGCTTGCTTATCCGCTAAATGTTTCAATCCTTGTTGTATTGGATTTAGCGTTGCAACCAGAAGTTTTGATCCAACTGTCATTCTTAAGAATTGGGTTTCAATCCTTGTTGTATTGGATTTAGCGTTGCAACGATGCGGGTAAGAACTCGAAGTACTCGCACTTTGAGGGGTTTCAATCCTTGTTGTATTGGATTTAGCGTTGCAACGGATTTTAGTTTTGGGCAAAAATTTTATGATGAAGGGGTTTCAATCCTTGTTGTATTGGATTTAGCGTTGCAACAGGGTTAGACCGGGCGCGGCTTGTGACGTGGGTTGTTTCAATCCTTGTTGTATTGGATTTAGCGTTGCAACTCGATCAAGCGAGTGAGGCGCTTTTACCCGCCGTTATGTTTCAATCCTTGTTGTATTGGATTTAGCGTTGCAACGGGCTTCATTGCCGCGCCAATTGGCGCGAATTGCACTGGGTTTCAATCCTTGTTGTATTGGATTTAGCGTTGCAACGAAAGAAGTGGTAATACCAGTGTTATGCGCGGAAAAAGTTTCAATCCTTGTTGTATTGGATTTAGCGTTGCAACACAGGTGCGCACCGCGTCAATTACCGCCGCCGTGATTGTTTCAATCCTTGTTGTATTGGATTTAGCGTTGCAACACATATCAACCGCTTGTGACGCTTTTTGAGCGATCAGCGTTTCAATCCTTGTTGTATTGGATTTAGCGTTGCAACAAGTGCTAAAAAATAGCAGGCGACAACTACTTTTTGAGGTTTCAATCCTTGTTGTATTGGATTTAGCGTTGCAACTCCGCCCAGCTACCACCGTCGTCATCTCGGTCTCACGGTTTCAATCCTTGTTGTATTGGATTTAGCGTTGCAACCACGCGGATAACGTGCATCCGCGTGATGATTTCTCGCGTTTCAATCCTTGTTGTATTGGATTTAGCGTTGCAACGCGCCGATAAGGCGCTTGATCCCAGTGTGGTTTTGAAGTTTCAATCCTTGTTGTATTGGATTTAGCGTTGCAACTAGGATTGAAAATTGCCAAGGATGGCACGTTAACCTGAGTTTCAATCCTTGTTGTATTGGATTTAGCGTTGCAACGAGTTGCCCTGCGTCCCGGCACACACAGGGACGCATAGTTTCAATCCTTGTTGTATTGGATTTAGCGTTGCAACATCCGCCCGTACTAAATCTGCCCGTACTAAATCTGCGTTTCAATCCTTGTTGTATTGGATTTAGCGTTGCAACTTTGGGAACACGAAAAGAAGGTTTTATCGCTAGGGATTCGTTTCAATCCTTGTTGTATTGGATTTAGCGTTGCAACTCCCTTCTCTCAAAAAGGTGCGGTCTTCATTGCCGCGTGTTTCAATCCTTGTTGTATTGGATTTAGCGTTGCAACATCATTAGCTTGCAATCATAGTACCTAACACGTTAGGGTTTCAATCCTTGTTGTATTGGATTTAGCGTTGCAACGATGTGTGGTGTAGAGGGATTTTCGACGTTGTGATTGAGTTTCAATCCTTGTTGTATTGGATTTAGCGTTGCAACACGCGGTTGCGGCATTGGCGGTGACGCTGGTATCGCGTTTCAATCCTTGTTGTATTGGATTTAGCGTTGCAACTACGGAGGGCGCGGAGATTGAACGGGCGAAAGAAGGTTTCAATCCTTGTTGTATTGGATTTAGCGTTGCAACTTATACAACCATGTGCGTTATAGCCATTAAACCCCGGTTTCAATCCTTGTTGTATTGGATTTAGCGTTGCAACATTCTTAGGGCGTGACGATTATGGCGTGAAGCGTGGTGTTTCAATCCTTGTTGTATTGGATTTAGCGTTGCAACGCTGTTCATTCTGCGGGAGATAAAAGTGTACACGGAATGTTTCAATCCTTGTTGTATTGGATTTAGCGTTGCAACGTGTATTTACGCGCAACGCAAGCGCAGCCTGGTTTCAATCCTTGTTGTATTGGATTTAGCGTTGCAACCGCATTTTTACCGAAAAGCCTTCAAAATCATCAAGTTGACGAAATTTTTCTACTCTCTTTTTTGTCATTTTCTCCCGCATTTTACCGCCAAAAACGCAAATTTTTACCCTGTTCTACATCACTTTTACGGCTTTTTATGCTATAAAATCAAAAACTTACGAGCCTAGCTGCCAACTGCGCTGATAATTTTTCGCCAGCAAATCTGCTCACCTGAATCCTTGTGATATTGGAATTCAGCGTTTCCACCGAAAAATAGTTTAATCGTACTGACTAAAGATAGCAATATCCCGTTACAGCCTAAACACAAATATTCCGGTAACAACAATCTTCGCAACGTAATTTTGAAGAAGTTCGCGCTGGCAATCGCTCAGTTTGCAACACAACAAAAATATCGTCAACCAATTTCTTTGCTTTTGCAATGACACCATTGTTCACTGCCACCTCCAACAACTGACTACCATCTCGTACATAAGCGACAAAACCACGTTCAACAGGTTGCCCATAAATTTCTTGAATTAACATAGAATAAAGAACAATCTGAGTTTCATGCGTCTTAAAAGCAGATTGACGTGACTCAGTAAATTTATAATCTAACGCCGCCATTGTTCCATCTTTTAACCATAGCACTTCATCTACAATACCTCTCAAGCGCAACTTTGGCGATGCCAAATACACTTCAATCTCACGTTTTGTCGCCCCAATTTTACGTCGTAAATAGTCACGATTTTCAGTTGCCCGCCGTTGATGTACCTCTCGCCCTTTTAATACCTTATAGCGCGTTTCTTCATATTGTGGAATATGTTGAACATTCATAAACCAAGTAAAGCGTGGGCAAAATACATGCTCCACAACCTCTGTTGGCGTTATCATCGGAGTGAATTCGTTATCAACAAGTAAATGAGCCATTTTATACTCACATAAATAGAGAAAGTACTTCGTCAGTGACCAACTTTTTATCAAATGCTTGTCCCAACAAAATCACCTTTTTAAAATCTTGCTCACACATTGGAAAAATGTAAACTGAATCAAAATCGTCGTTAGTTAAAGACTCAATTTTTAATCTTAACTCATCAAGTCGATTACGCTCAACGGTGCCTAAAAAAACTGATTTTTGGACGCGATATAAGCCGGCTTCCTTGCAATGTTTAGCAATTTTAGTGCGCGGCTTATTTTCAACAACGTCATACATAATCCAAACTAATGTTTCCGTAGTCTTCACCATCTACTCTCCCAATCCACTCATTTGCCAAATGATGACAATCAAACTGCACCGTATCACGTCGTTTGATATTGCGACCACGGTATTGAACAGTCTCATCAAGATAAGCATCAAAAACACTTATTAAAAGTTCTTTACCACTTTTATTTAAACGTAACCCGTTTTGTAAAGAATCAAACAACTCCATATTTACCTTGCGCGTAGAAAATAAACTCACCACAGCGTGATCTGCCCAAATACGGTAACACTCGATCAAATCAAAAACAAAAGACTTCTTTTGATAGTGATCAGTATGTACAAAACCAACATAAGGATTAATTCCAGCAATGACACAAGCTCGCTCAACAATGCCATATAACACACCATAAGCATAATTCAACAAGCAATTGAATTCATCTTTTGCAGGATTGCGTGAACGACCATCAAACTTAAATTGTTCTGGCATCAACAAACTGATCGCCTCCCAATACGTCCGCCCCGCCCTTCCTTCAAACCCCATCAACGTACCGCGAATATCATCTAATGTACTCCCTGTTAGCGCATCAATTGCTTGTCTCGATACTGATAACGCCTCAATTTTTTCCGTCAGCACTGAATGCAATCGAGTTCGCCGTGATCGCGCTTCCTGTAAAAAAAGCAGTTGGTTGTCTAATTTGCGCGTCATCCAACCACGCGCAAAACCAACACCCCGCACCGTATCCGCCAACCGGAATTGCTCACGCTGAATTGCCGTTGTTGATCCTGGTCGCCCATGCCAAACTCGTCCATAAGGCTCACCAGATGAATTCATAAACACAATATCGATATTTTTTTCAATTGCTAACCGAATTGCATCGGTCGAAAGAGCCGCTCCTGTTGTAATCAAAATAGAGCGCACCTTACGCGCTGAGATTTCCTTTTTTTTATTACCATCGTTCTCGTTCTTGATGTTAATCACAAACATCTCACCGTCACGATGTAAATACGTTCCAAACGTGTTAAGTACCAAATTCATAACCATTCTCTTTAAAAAATCTGTTCGTTGAAATGTTTATTATAATGAGGCATTCATAGTAACTAACTCCCCGAACCCATGACTCACGCCATGTCCAAATGCAAAGCCGCTAGGTAAAATAGCATTAGTCACAAAGGTGCCAGTTAGCCCAAACAATGACTCACCTTTATAGTGGCAAGTTTGTTTTTTTACCTTCAAAAAAGTAGCATAGAGTTGTTGATTAAAAGTAACATCTAACCCGCGCATCGCCATTAACAATCCTGCAACTAATAACCGTTCTTGCTCAACTACCTGTTCCTGCGCAGTCAATGTTTGATAGCGACGATAGTTATCTTGATTAAATAACAACGCTGGGGTTTTTAACTGATAATGTGTTAAGCGATCACCAACAGCAAATTGACTTTGCGTTAAAGTCAACGCCGCATCACTCACCATCACCTGTTCCTCACCAAGCCGAAGCAGTAAATCAAACCACGGCAATGCTAATAACCGGCTGGCTGCTTCACCCCATCCCACCACCACACCATATCCATTGCGCCACCGATATTGAATACGCGGATAACGATATAAAGGTTTACCTGTTACCGGATCATGTTGATGAAAAAACGCATCATCATTAAAAGCAGTTCCCAAAGCACCACGCAATTGCCGAGTGCGTATTTCAACAGCACCCTGTACCGCATGATCCCAATGTAATTCAACTTGCGCACAAGGAATAGTTGCTAAAAGAAGCATGTCGTTAAATCCTCATCATCACCAAAATCTAAACCGCTATCAGAATGATAGTAACCCGCTTTTAATACCCAAAACGCACCGACTAACTGCGCATAATCTTCAGGATGAAATGTTGGACGCGCATAAACTGTCACAGTCCGCCGTTGTAATTCACTCGCCAATGCGCGTAACGCCTCGCGTCGTTCCCAACGCTCTGTAATATCCAGAGCTGCCTTTAATTTAACTAACAGCCATTGTTCTTGCGCATTTAACACTAAAAAACTAACTTGTTGAATGCGTCCTCGCAACAAAGTTTGTATATCTGGCATTTCTTCCCAATATGCAAAAGCGCGAGTAAATTCTGCGCCAGTACTTTTACGCGCTTTCACTAAATCAAAATACGCTTGACCTAAACCTAACACTGATTTTTCAGTCAATTTTTCTGGTTGTTGCGCTAATACTTCCCGTGTAATATCTAATAACACCGCATCATAAATCACTTGAGAATAAGCCCGATCTTTTGTGTTAGTCAATGACACAATTTCTACCTGACCACCATCCACACCTAAACGATTATGACGATTACAACGTCCCGCAATCTGAATTAGCGCATCCAATGGCGCAAAATCACGAATCACAACATCCATATCAATATCTACACCCGCCTCAATTGTCTGTGTAGAAACCACAACACACGGTTTTCCTATTGATAGAGCTTTAATTGCATCAATTTTGACGATGCGATCATTTGGCGTTACATCAGCCGTAATTAAATAAACTGGCACTGTATTAACTAAATGCTCCCGCACCGCTTGCCAAACTGCTTTTGCACTCGCACGAGTATTCAGTGTAATTAACACCCGCTGTCCATGCGCTTGCCAACTGTCTAAACGCGGTAGCAATTCGGCAATAAAATCATCAATGCACTGCGTATCACGATGCCGAAAAATAAGTTGATAACGATTAAACTGATTGAAAATTTCAGTAATTTGTCCAGTATCCCCCGCCAATTCCTGCGCACCCGTTAATAACGCTGGCTGCGTTGCTGACATTAACAACACGCGGCTATTACCTTCTATCGTTAAACCGCGTAAAGTATGATCCACAACATCCCACAGTTGACACGGCAGCGTTTGCACTTCATCTAAAACAATCACCGCATCCATTAACACATGATGGCGCATTTGATGTTTAGTGCGCGGCGATAACAGCGCCAGCAATAATTGGTCAAAGGTGGTAACAATGATCTCAGAACGCCAAGTATCTAAATAAAACCGCGTATAAGATGTGCCGAGTTTTTCACCTTCCCATTCATATTCGCGTTGAGATAATGAGTGACTCGACAATAAAAGATCAGATTGCGCAGTATGATTAACATCTATACCTAACAATTCACGATATTCTTTTTCAGTTTGGTCAACAATAGATAAAAATGGCAGTGCAATAATAATACGCGGTGCAACGCCTGTTTGCGCCATTTGTTCCCGTTGTGCGAATGCCCAACTCGCAGCCAGTAACGTTTTACCGGTGCCAGTCGGCAAGGTTAAAGTGCAATAATGGTCTGCGTGATTGATATTAGCGATGAGTTGCGAGCGCAATTGTTGCCGTAAATCATTGAGCGGCGTTGTTGTTAAGTCGGCAATACGTTTAGCCACGCATTTTGGCGATAACGTTGGACGTGCAACTTGTAGATAACGCTGAGTATTTTCTTGACTCAACGCTAAAAAGGCTTTATCCGCTTCTAGTAATAGCGAGAAAATAAATTGCGTCCACAAACGAAAATGTACTGCTTCTTCAATTGATAAAGCGTGTAGTTTTTCTGCAATATCTTGGCGACGAAATAACCACCGCCGCGCATCTTCAAATTCACCATCAATCTCAATAAACTCTAAACCGCTGGCATGAGTTAATGCCGCATAATCCAATTTTTCCCATTGCAGTAACAGTGGATCGTCATCATCAAGGCGCAGCCGATTTTCTAAATACTCCAGCGTAGCAAAACCAGCATGATGACCAGCAATCGCTTGTGTTAAAGCTAAAATAGTGAGCGGTTCTAAACGTTGTTGACGCGCCCACAATAGCGTTAATGCTGCCGATAATGCCGAATGTTCTTTAGCGCGATAATCACCGCGATATTGCTCAGGATTGCAGATATAGCTTTGAAAAGCTGGGCTACCTTTTCCTAAATCATGCCCACGAACTAACGCAGTTAATACCGCCGCCGTTTCTGGGCGTTGCGTGCGGACTTTTTCTGAATGGGTATTAAATAAAAACGTCGCTGCTGTATTCACCTGTTCAATGTGTTGCGTTAATAACAACGTTGGATGCGACAACAGCGACGTTTTATTCATAAAAATACTCCTGTCCATTGCTGAGTTTGCCATGCAACCGCCGTTTCAATTGTAAACGGTTGCCCGCGATGTTCGAGAAAATAAGGGGCATGACTGAATACGCGATTGGCGCTCACCTGACGCGGCAACCGCAATAAATGCACACCTAATTTATCATCGGTAATCAATTGCACCTGCTCCGCCGGACATACCCCCTGCACCTGATAGCGCCCGAATGGTAATGAGATTGCAGATTCACACGCAATAAACTCTACATCACTCAACAATTCTGATAATCCCATGCACGGATTAAAATGCCAGCGCCGTTGTTTAACCCGCTCCACCAATTCATTAAACTGTGCCGGTTGTGTTGGCCACGCTAACTGCAATTGATACTGCGGTTTTAACAGCCACTCTTGCCGATGTAATGCTGCTTTTTCTGGTGCTGGTGATTCACTTCCGCGTTGATTACATTTCACTTCCCAAGGCAATGTATTTGGTGGGTCTTTACGCAACTTGACCCGATGCCAAAATCGCGCTGGTAATGCACCACTCACTGCAACATTTAATTCTGCCAATTCGGTCGCCAACGCATCTTTTTCTAATCCTAAAATGGCGGCGACTAATCCCAATACCACCGTGCGCGGTGGCACGGGGTAGGTGAGAGCATTGACATTTGCCTCGGCGCGGAGAAAGTGACCGTATTTAGCCGACCAATTGACACTGAGGATGTCCATAGCATTATGTCCGCTGCTTAATCAAAACCGAGCGCCTGCCATTCATTCGGCAATCCACTTACAAATGTCACATCAGGTGATACCTCATAGCGCACTTTGGCAATACGCGAACGTTGCGAATCAATACGGTTTAATAACCGTGATAAATCCACGCAATAATCATCTGGCGATGACCAAGCGCGTTCAGGTTTATCACCACTGGGTTGCAACTTCACATAATCCATTAAATTGCCAAACTGGAATTCTTCACCGGGTTGGTATTCAATAGACACCAATAAACGTGGTACCTGACCAATTTTCGTGCGTGTATTCCCTGCCGAGCGCACACCATTCCACAGCGCCAATAACAAATCATTGTAATCACTATCACTCAAACGTGATTTTTTAGCCGAGTGTTCATTCGCTACGCCATGAAACGCAATTAAAGCATAACGCAGCGCCGCATAATTGGTAAAAGTACCCTGCGCCTTTTCTTCATCACTGCCAAAAATGGATGTGCCTTGAATCTGAATCTCTTCTGCATCATGCAGCACTTCACCCATATTAAATTGCACCGCACCTGTTAAAGTCTTCGGAATAGGTTTGGGTTTCCATTCCGTCGGTTTCTTTTTATTACCCTTCACTGATTTAGTATCAAGCGAAAAATCATCAGACTGCTCTGTAACCTCAGCACCTTCATCTTCCTTTTGACCCTTAAAAGCCAATGAAGAACCAAAACAGCGCGCATCAATAAAACTATCCAACAGAATGTTGACCAATTCCTCACCATCGGCTTTATCTTTGCCGATTTTATTTAAATGATGCGCCACGCGACCAGTTAAATTCGTGGTGCGTCCCTCGATATTGCCGACTAAAATATCCCGATTCTGCATTGCCCAATAATCACGCGCAAATCGTTTTAAGCGCACGTCGGTCACATAAAAGCGTCCATCCGGTAAACTGCGCGGCCGATTTTCATCAGGATCGCCATTCGGGTTGCCCATGCGAATGTCATACAAAAACAAAATTTCACGGCGGGAAGTGAGTGTTGTCGTCATCGTCATTACTCCTCAGTTGTCTTGGTTTTAGAAGGTAGCACGTCAACCGTAATTGATTGACCAAGCAATAAAAAATAACAAGTCGCTGTTTGATCAAGCCCGATGGTATCGCCAATGGATTGTCCACCAAGTCGCCCTAAATCCTGCACAATTGCTCGCACATCCGCATTAGCTTCTACTCCATAATTCAATAACTTCTCACGGATTTTACAATACAACTCAGGTAAATCGCGCCCATCAAGATTCAATCGTTTTAACCAAGTCAGTGCATTTGAAGCGACATTCACACCTCGCGCTGCCTGCACTTGTAACACTTTGCCGTATAAAACGCCTAATAAAAACGTAAAGGCTTTTTCACGAGTATTCAAACCAGAACCAGATTGAAAATAAGGTTTGAGTGCTGCTAAACTCGGTTCAAATTGCAACGGTTCGGTATTCGGTGCTGCCATCGGTAAGACTCCAATTGAATCAAGATAATAAAGTAACCGCGCCAGATGTTTCATCCAACCAGCGAGCGTCCAATAATAGGTTTTTTTACCTCCTTTTTCACTGTAACCTTCATACAATAAGCCGCCAAAATTGCCAGATTCTGCAATGTCATCAAGCCGCCAACGAGCGGTAATTAATAATTCACGCCATAATCCAGTCGTTGCTGCGCCGAGTGGTACGCCGTGATAAATTGCTTCCACCAATTGCCGTTTCATTGCAAACAATTGACTGCTCTCATTCGCTTTTGCGGCACGTTTTCCACCGGGACGTTTAAGTAATGCCAATAACAGCGTCAGATTCAGATCAAATGTTGCATCCTCTAATGGATAACGCGGTGCAAGTGGATGTTGCCAATTATTTAAATCTTGATTGATCTTGTTTAATTGACGCAAGCGTGACGGCAAAATATCCGTTACCACGCCACGCACATCATCAATAACTTGTCCAAACGTCGCCCATAAAATATGCACCACCACTTGTGAGTCATCTCGATCACGGACAAAATCTAATAAATCGTTTTCATGTGAACCGAGCTTTTTACCAGCACCGTTAATGGCGTTGATATATTTGCGCCAATCAAGCAAAAACTGCCGCCGCCCAGCAGGATTGCCGAGTAAACTGGATAATAACAACGCCTTGTCACCAGCAACGAATCCAGTAAATTGCTGCGTCAATAAATGATTTTTGAAAACATACAACAGATCGGCACAATCTAAACACAATCCATAGCTTTTCCATGCTTGTTTTACTTCTAAGTTTGGAAATGCACCAACACGATCCATATTGGAAAAATTAATACCCGTACCGCGTAGATTGGGATATAGCGTCACGTCCGTTGCGCCACACAGTGGACAATGTGCAGGGCTGTACGATTGCGCTTCACCAGTGACATATTTAATTTCCGCTAAACACTGTGCGAGATAATTTTGATATTCAGCGCGATCACCAGGCCACTGTCCGACTGCATCAACAACTGCGAGAAAAACCGTCTCTTTTTCAGGAATCAATCGAATTGCTGCTGCTAATACATGTGGATCAGTTTGATTGTCACCAACGCAATAACTTTGATCGCCAAATTCTAATATCGTACTATTAAACAGCGTTGTGCAAACTTCACTAAAATAATGACTCCAAACCGCACCACTTTGCGCCTGCACTGCAAATTCCTTGGCAGTTGTATTTTGAATTTTTAAACTCGGTCCACACGGCGGATTTTCTTTTGGTTTACTCGTGCGTTTCAATACTGGTCCCAACGCCGGAGATTGCGCCCCACTGGGTTTATTAAATGGCAACCGCTGCCGTTTTGCGTCATCTAAATCCTCAACCCACATGCGCACGACACCAGGTTGATTTACCTGCGCCTGTAATAAATAAACACGAGGTATTTTTTCTGCGGCTTCCACTAATAACGGTGCGAGTTGCTCACCATGCTGCTCACGAATTGCACTCAAATTCAGCCCAGTTTGTTTGCATCGCACATTCAAATCTAATAACGCTAATTCCCGCATCGCTGCTAACATTGTGATTGACCTCGTCAGATGCCTTTTTGATTATTCCCATGCGCCAATGCGGGAATATGCTTTATCAAATGACCATTAAAAATTTATGGAAAACCAACAAACCCCACTTGGCGCGTATAAGTCGTTGGCGTTGCTTTTAGATACTGCACCTCATTTTGATTCAACTCATCGCGGGATCGCGCATACACTTGAATCACGCGCTCATAAAATGCACGTTTGAAAGTGCGAAACTGTTGTTGCTGTTGTGCTGGCGTCAGTGCCCCATTTTCTCGAATGGCACAATAACGCTCCCACAATTTTTGATCGCGCTCATTTTGCGCAATAAACACCGAGACTGTTGGCAATTCTTCAATGAGCTGAAATGATTTTTCAACGCCAATGAAATCGCCTGCTTGTAATTGCACATCAATCCGTTGTTGATCTTGTCGCAATCGACAACCTTGAAAATACGCTTGACTCAATTGCAAAAAATCTGCTTCTTCATATTGCTGCGCAGCGCCGAGCGTTTCCATTGTCACTTCAATTAACGCGCTGTCATAAACGTGCCGCCATAACGATTCACCCGCACTGCCATCTGTTTTCATTGCTTGTAAATACCACAAATGCACTTCACCGGCGGCATCATGTTCATGGTGACGATTGCAGCGACCGGCAGATTGAATAATGGAATCCAATGGCGCTAATTCACGATGAACAATAGGAAAACTCACATCAACACCCGCTTCTATCAATTGCGTGGTGACGACAATCAGCGGCTGATTTTGTCGTAATAAGCGTTGCATTAACCGAATACGCGCCCGCCGATCCAATGGCGTGAAACTGGTTGAAAGTGCAATGACTGGTTGCTCAGGAAACGCGCTATGCACCGCATCAAACAATGTGCGTACTGATTGCCGCCGGTTTACTATCACTAACGTAGCGCGACGCTCAGTTTTTAATGCGGTGATGAGTTGTTGGGCAAACGTATCTAATGGCAATGGTTCTTGATGAGTGACTAACCGAGTGCGACTCATTGCCTGAAAATGCGTTTTATGGTCAGGTAATAATTCCACCGCATCAGTGGGTTGAAAAATTAACGGGCGTGTTGCCGTTAATAATACACAACGCGCATCGTAAATTTGCGCTGCGGTTAATAAAAGTTGGCGCACGGTTTCCCAATAACGCAGTGGAATAGATTGCACTTCGTCCAGTAAAATAATCGCACCTGTTAATTGTCCAGCGCGTTTCAAATTGGCATTGCGCGGACTGAGTAACGAATGCAATAATTGATGAAACGTCGTGACTACTAATTCACTTTGCCACGTTTCTGTTAATAACTGCCCGGCACCATCGGCTTGATATTCTGCTTCTTCAGTGCGAAATACTGCGTCGGTGAGATGATGATGTTTTAATAACATATCCTCACGATCTTTAATGCCGTTAGCTTGCAAAACAGCGCGAAATACGGCATGATTTTGATCAATCACTGAGGTGAATGGCAGGCAATAAATGATGCGCGGTGCCACACCATTTTGTTGGGCTAGTTGCGCTCGGATTTGTAATGCAGCATGGAGAATAGTGAGCGTTTTACCGGCACCAGTGGGCGCAGTTAAAGTGAATAACTGTTGATTGAGATGCGCCAGCCATGTTTGCGCAACGGTAATAGCAATTTGATCACGACGTGAATTAAGAGATGAATACGATTTGCGCTTTTGTTGCTGTTGATAAACCGTTACCGCATCTGCCGGTAGCGCCTGCCGCGCTATTTGCGCACCGACCAGCGCGGCATCCGTTTTATCCATTGCCAATAGCGCCCCAAAACCGGCTAATGTCGCCAACGCTTCGCTAAGTGTTTGATATGCAACGCGCAATTTTGAACCGCCGACCTGCCGATCCCGCAGCCGCGCCAGCACCGTCTCCGCCGTCAACGGTTCCAATGTCAGCGCCAAATCCGGTTGTTGCGCGGCAACCGTCAATAACCAAGCGTGAATGCCAGCAAAATCAAGCATCTGCAATTGCCGGTGCAGCGGATGGTCGTCCTCGCGCAGCGCCAGCCGCATCTGCTCCAACAATGCCGGCCATGCTTGAAAAGTCAGCGCCCCGTGATGGCGTCGTATGGCAACGAATACTGCCAAGCGTTGCCAAAGTGGCCAATCCAGCGCGGCGCTATACCACCAGACCAATAACGCGCCCAATTCGGCGTGATTGGTCAACGGCGAGCGTTTGCCATCGTGCAATAAATACTTTTGAAACCAAGGAGTTGCTTTGCCGAGATCGTGAAATAATCCGGCGACGCGGGCGATGGCACGGATGTCTGCGCCAGCAGTTGGGGCGATGCTGGCGGCGGCGCGTTGAGCGACTCGTTCTAAGTGGGCAGGCAGTGGATCGGCGGGATGGGCGAAGGTGTCAGAGAAAGGCAATGGTTGTAGAATCAAGGGCATACAGTACTCCTGCGCCGCCGTGACCACGAATAGATTGACCGTCTTCAGCCAGCACGATTTCCTGATAACAACTGACGATGCGCTCGCCATTCATCACTACCGGAATACGCTGCCGGTGATAACGCCGCCGGTCGTCATAATGAATCTGCACGCCCGCCGTGAGTGGCACCGCTGTTGCCGTTTGCCATTCCGTCGCCGCGAGCGGTTGCGCCGTCGCCTCACCAACCCACGTCAGCTCGGCAAAACAATTCGCCCAACCGAGCGTCACGGTGTAGGCGCTGCGTCCGGTTTGCAGGCGTGCCGCCAAATCGTCGGCAATTTCAGTTTCTAAACCACTGATATACAAACGAAATTCCGGCTGGCGCAGGAACTCACACGGCACCTGCGTATGCGTGTTTTGCTCGGCAAGCGGACGAAAAAATTTGTCCGTTCCCGAATTGGTTTGCAGCAAATTGAGCGCGGCGCGATAGACGCGAGTGGGTTGGCGCAGCGCCACACCAATACGCACTTTTTCATAATGAAGACGCTGGTGATAATTCGTTTTGTCATATCCCAACACCGCGCCGAGTATTCCCAAAACCGTCGGCGGCGGTGGTAATGGATAACTGACCGGACTCATCGGCGAATACGGTTTTTTGAATAGCGCATATTCACCGGCAATGTCAAAGATCAGAGTACGCATGGTTATACAACCAATGCCGTGACTGGCAATTGCGCTTGCTGCGCCAGTTGCATAAATAAGTCGGATTGACCATTCGCTTCACAATGCAGTCGTGTATCCTGCATGACGCGCAACTTGACCAATTGCGGGTAATTACTCCATGCCGCCAACAATTCACTGACATCTAATTGAAAATCACGGGTTGAACGCAGCGCCGTATCGTCAACAGTTTTATTCAAACTAATGCGGCGTGGTAACGCACCGAGACGATAACCGGGTTGATAATCGGCGACGACTAATAACAGCGGATCATGTCCCATTTTAGAATGCGTATTGAGTGCCGCCGTGCCATGCCACAATCCTTTTAATAACAACTCAAAATCTTCGGTCGTCATACCAGTTGTTTGCGCGGCAGTTTCATTCGCCACGCCATACGCAGCAATTAACGCATACGGCAATAACCAGCGTTCAGCAAAAGACTTTTGATTCGCTGTTGCATTACCCGCATACGCGGCTGTTTGCTGTACCAATGTTGGTGTCACGCGATGCAATGAACGATTAAAAGCGGAAAACTGCACCGGTCCGGTTAATTGCAATGAAGGCTCACCTTTACCCAATGGCAAAGTCGCACCGAATAACCGCGCATCAATACAACCCTGCGTCACCGCTATTTCCAATGCCTGCCGTTTTGCTTCACCAGTTTTCTTGCCTTTAATTGTCTCCGTTAAAAACTGTTCTGCACGATCCTTACCTTCAGATAAATGCCCACTCGTTTTCAACGTATCGCGGATTAAAATCTCACGTCCAGATGCCAAACGCTTTTCAACATCTGGTTCCAAACTCAATAAATAATCGCGCACCGTGCGTTTAATCCGCACATCGCTGACGGTCGCCTCGCCGGTTTCAGGATCGGTACGCGGACGGTTTTCATCCAATGGATCGCCATTTGGATTGCAATCTTTGACGTCATAAACAAACAGGATTTCCGAGCGGTTAGTCATTGCGGTCATGTGATTCATCTCCGTGAGAAAAGTTAGATGAGTTGTTGCTGATGATTTGTTCGATTGTCAATAAACACTGTTCAGGAAAGGTCAACAATGGCAATTGAGTTTCATCTGCTGCGTTACGTCGTGCAATAGGGTAAGCTATCTCAACAAACGCGGCTAATTGCTGGCGCAAGCTGGGGCTATCATTCAAAATCAGTTCAATTTCCTGCCGTGCATTGCGGATAGATAATTGCCAAGCGCTGCCGCGTCGTTCCGGTTGATAATCCGATTTGAGTAAATGCAGCAATAAATTGATTAAATGACTGGTTAAGGCGCGGCGGTCACGTTTGCCCATGCTGTCAATTTCCTCCGCGAGATTTACTGCGTCAATCGCCGTCAATTGTCCTTGACGCAATAGCGCGGCTTGATATTGCGTCCAGAGAAAAAAGTCCTCGTTATATTGCATAGCGGTCATAGTATTTATTCATCCTCAATGTCATCAGCTTCAGCCTCGCCATCCAATTTTTTAATGCGATAAGCGAGACTATAGCCAATGGTAAAAGCGAAAGTTGTTTCTTCATCATTTATTCCCCACTGCTCACCGCACGCCACCCACGCAGTGGCTAAATCAGGATCAAGTCCAGTAATGACATAAGCCAACTTACCGTATTGCGCCAATTTGCTATGGCCTTCACGGTATAAGCGTTTTAGTTGTGACTGTGTTAATAATCGCCCAATAAACTTTTTCGCAAAAGGTTCGGCACCACGTTCTTTGCGTTGTACCGACGTGACTGTTGATGCGTAGCAACCGGTTAAAAACGCAACAATCAACTCAGGGCGACGGAAAAAATCAGCGTGTTCTTTAATGTAGCGTCCATAAGCACTATTCGGAATGATTTCAGACATTGCAGGATGCTCCTGGTTAGAATTCAAAACGACAAGTTCAGTTAAAAGCGCATAACGATAAAGCCCCCAAGCATGGCGCGTCATCCAATGCAATAAATCAACATTGCGCTTGCCGGTATCCAGTAATTTACCGACTAAGCAACGAATAAAATGCTGTTGGTCAATTGCTTGCCCAGAAAACAAAGCGGTCAACCAACTACGCAAAGTATCATCACTTGCGTTATCACTGGCGCTGGAGAAGTTCTTAAATGTTAGCGCACCAATGTTTACTGGTTTCAGTTCAGTTTTTGTTTCAACAATTAAATCGGCAGCTTTGCTGATTTTTCGTGCCGACTCATGCAGAACTTGTAATCGACTGGGTAATAATTGTTGTACTTCGGCTTTGATCTTCCATGATGCGTTGTCTTTTTCAAAAAAGACTAAAGAAAAAGCGAGTTGATCTCCGCAATTAGAGAATTCGCTGATCAGTGCAAATTCGTCAGAGACTAAATCTTGTACTTTATTCAAACGATAACGATCATGGTTATTTTCTAAACGTCCACGCATTTGCGTACGCACCTCAATATTATTACTATAAGGCAAAATAAAATAGGTTAGTTCTTTTATTTTTTTACTGCCGTTGCGAGTCAAAAACTGTCCGGTCAAGCTGCTTGACAAATTAGTCTCAACAAAAGTAATAGCATCAGAAATAGCAATAGCACACTCGCCACACACAGGAAAATTACGATGTGCTTGCTTGGCGCTAAATCCACCTGCAATACTGCCCGGATTATTCAAGTTATAACATGCTAATACCGAATAATTGCCATAAACAGTGACATCTGATTGTCCACAAATTGCACAAGTGCCAGCATGACGTTCGCTGCGTTTCTTGTCTTTTTCAGCAAAACTTTTTAATACGCTGTCAAGCATAAAAGCCCGCACTTCTAGCCAAGAATAAACCGGCGTCATTTCCACGTCAGCCCAATAGACATAAGCGAGATGTTTTTTATCATCGCTCTCAACATCTTTACGCTTTATTTCTACTTCTGCCCAAATGTCAGTTTGTTTCGATTGGAACGTCGTTAAACTATCAATTAACCATTGTCGTTTTTCCATTGATAAATCAGGATAATCAATAAAGGTTTGTATTGTACGAAGTAAACGATCAGGTGTACTTTTTGACAACGTATAGCAAGGTGTAAAATTCGTGCCTTTTGATGGGCCAGAACGATACACCACCCCGTCATTGCCAATGCGCGTTTTCACACCAATCCATTCTCCATTAGCGCCAAAACACAGCGCCAACCCGCGATCATAATTCGTTGGCATTCCTTCATTTAAGCGTTCCCAATCCGCTCGTTGCGGTAAACATTGACTCAATTCATATAACCGTTGAAACATGTCATGTGCCCTCAAAAGTCATGCTGTTACTGAGATAACGGATGTGCCGTGACTATTTTCAATGTAGCAGCGCGTCGCAGTGATCAAAAAGATGGTGCAACCGCGTTTTATGAGTGACGCAACTGCGTAAGTCTTTCTTTACGCTCACGTTTTTTCTCACCACTGCCCCAGCCTGCGTAGCTGTAAATTTTTTCAATTAAATCGGCAAGTTGAACACGTTCTGTTTCAGGCCAATGAATACCATCACCTAATAACTTGCGTGTTTTATCCATAAAGACACCACCCGCATCGGGTTTGCGATTACCGCTGCATTCTTGCTCGTATGCAATACGCATTTCTTGTAACGTGCGCTGTTCTGGTGTGAGCATTTGCAATGCTACTTGTTTTTCTAGTTCGCGGTATTTGTTATGAAGATCAGTCGTTTCATCGTCATTTATTTGCATCACACCATAACCCACTGCTGTTTTTGCCCCAGCGCCGAGCCATTCCAATGCGGATTTTAGAGCATCGAATACCTTATTTAATTCGGAGGCATATTCAAGACAACGTGGCGCAATTCCAAACAACAGCTTGGGTTTTTTAGCAACTAAAAACGGTATTGGCACTGGTGAGTGCCAATCAGCAGGAATATGTTCTGGCTCACTTCGCCAATTCTGAATCTCACCGCCTTTTTCATACCATTTACCCATGTGCGGAGTCATAATATCGGCACTAAGATTAACTGGTGCAACTGGTAAAGCATCAAAAAAGATAAATGCGCCTGCTTGGTCTTGATTACCAAACCAACGATTCACCAGCTGGTCTTTTATTTCATCATCAAGCGATTCATCCCATACTTCAATCCACGCCCGCACTAAACCTTTAACGCCGCTTCCGGCTAAATAAGGCACACCGAGCGTATGATGCCACGCTAATCCATTTTCAACTGGATGTGTTAAACCTAAACCAGTGGCAAAATTCCAATCAACGCTAAATACTGCTCCGCGTCCACCGAGTGCAGTGACGAGTGCTAAATGACGCAAACTCATTTGCTCAAGTTGATCGTGGTTGCCAGTTAGTTTAGCGTTATCTTTTACCCAAGCAGCTTTACCTGTATCTGGCACTTTCCAATCGGAATCATACCGATCAAAAAAACGGTTGTACCACAGCCCGCGATGACCACCATCAGGCAGATTATTTGGTGCATCGTGTAAATAAAGCGGTAAGGTCATGGTTATTGAACTCCAGCGTTATCATCTTCACGAGCGAGAAAAGCACTGGCGAGTTTTTTCACCCAATCAAGAAATAACAGTGCCTCAATTTGAGCTGCTAAATAAGCGTCTTGATCAGATTGAGTAATAGCATCGAGTAAATCACCCTTATTCGCAAATGGTCGCCCAGATTGATTAAGCCAGTCTCCTAATAGCTCGTAGAGTTTATAGTAAGTGTGCTCAGTACCTTTGCGCCGATAAAATGCAGCAGTTTGTCCCAAACCATTCGCATGAATCATAAACGGCATAGAGCTGGCATAACTGTTAAATTCCTTCTGTTTTTTCAAATCAGTCCGCCATTCTTCCGCTAATTTCTTTATGCCTTTCAGAGCAAATGCAGCGCGTTCTTGCTCTGGCGTTTTCGTGGACACAGAATCATTCTTCACTGGCGCAGATGCAGTAGTAGGCGTATCAAGCACCTTTTTAGAAAAGGCGGTTTGGGAAGATTTTTCCGCTGCCACCTGCGCTAGTTTTTCCTTCTTGCGCTGTTCTTTTTTATAGTTCGTCATCACTCAACCCTCCGCCCGTTGAATCTTCACCTTGCACCAACCCATGCCAACAGTTTCGTTGCCACCGAGCTGTAAATATGGACGCTGAAACAACTCATCAGTGACATGTTTCAATACCTCAGCAGCAGATTTATTGCTGCCCTTGATTCGTGCTGCCTGTGCATGAAGTGCGACATAGAGCAACGTATCTGGCGGCAGCGTTTCTTCATACCATAGCATTCCGTCTCTGACTGTTTTAGTGTTGTTATCAATACAAATATGCGGATTCACTGGCGTGGCGAATTGGGCTAAATGATTAAAACGATCATCAGTCACCAGTGTTAATTGTTTATTCAACACAGACTCGGCGTCATCGCGTCCCATCAATTGCGCCAACACTGGAATGATTGCGCTGAAGTCACTCTCGACAGCCTCAAATTGAAATTCTTCCAAATACAATGTTTTATTATTCATTGCATTGGGTAGCAACGCGATGTGATTTTTTTCAGGATCAGGAACAGGGTTCATATCAAACGTTGTTAAGCCTAATCGTTCTGCATCCCTCTTAAATCGTTTTAATAACGCAGGACACGTCACCCATTTGAAATGACCAGTTAATGAACGCACTGGCAATAATAAAAGCCGAGCATCACTCACTAATAATGCACCCGCGTGCTCATGCGCACTCCCAACATCTGGACCGAATACAGCAAATAACCAATCAAATTTTTGTTCTTCAGCACGGGCGCGTAATGCACCTTTCACTGCTGAACCAAATATCACTGGCCATGCTGTATGCGCTTCGCGTTGAATAGGTAAATCAATCGCAGTCGCCATTTGACCAGCGCCAGCATGAATAGATGTTTCTGCCAATAAACCGAGTAGTGCCGTGTGTTGCATAATCTCTCCTAAAAATTTACCAAGTGCCAACAACTAATTCACCACGACCGAGCGCCGTATCCGCGCCAATTCGATAACCATGCAAATGATTTGCAGCGTTTTTTACATCGCTTGCAACGGTGCAGAAATACACGCTGCCTGCCGGAATTAAACTTTTAACCGAACGCGGTTGTTGTTTAACTAAATTCCAGCCACCTTCTCGTGCTGCCTTGCCAATCACGGCGCAATCAATCGTCAATTCAATTCCGTTGATTTTACCTTGCCATTTGCATATTCCGTCGTATTCAACGGGCTTAAACCCGGGTGGAAACCAATCATTTCCAAAATCTGCATTGGTTAATAGCATGAGCAACAGTTTATTTCCTGTTAGGTTGGGCAATTCAATCTGTGCTTTAGCCTCATGGTTGATACTCACCGCACTAGCGCGACCTTCACCACCTAAGCGCACTATACCCTGTTGTAATTGATAACTATCAGGAATACCGGCTATACCAACGCCAATTGCCAGTTCTAAATGCGGACGTAAATGGCGCGTTTGATACAGCAGTCCATCAATACCCGTGCGTTGTTGATTATTGCGGGCAATACCAAGGCGCGGCTCTTCTGTGTATAAATCTTTCGCTTTGAACACGTTATCCGGTGATTTTTGCTTTAAGACCTTTTGCAAATCAACAGCAGTCAACCAACAGTTTTCTAATGGTTTCGCACCAGCGAGCGGTTGTTGAATACGCGGCAATTGCACTTTACCAAGATCACAGTCCACTGCATCGCCCGGTTCAAGAAAACGATAATGCTCATCTTTAGCAAGCAAATGTAACGGCGCTGGATATAAACGTTCGGTATTCCGAACTGGACACACATTATTCCAAACTGGATACGGTCCAGTCAGTTTTAATGCGCCGAGATCATCACCAACGCCGATGATTTGTTTGAGTTCGATGTATTCATTTGCATCTACAAAGCGATTCCAATTAACGCCCTGTTGTTCACCAATCAATGTGCGAATTGCACCTGCAACAGTTCGTGCTGGCGGTGGAAATAGGCTGCTTAATGTATTGCTGCCACTGGTATCAAATCCCCGTGCTTCGCGGAAAAACCATGTATCCAGCGGATTAAACAGCCAGTATTGAGTTGCATCATTCATTATTTTTCAACTCCTTTCTGCGCGAGAAACCGCACCAATAATGCGCCATCGGGTTTAAGACGATTGCTGGTTTTGAATGTCACTGCGCCGTTATTATTGTGGCGCGTCATCGGTCGGCATTGTTCCAGTAATGGTTTAATTAACGCCTCAGCATCGGCAATTTTTAATTTATCACGCCGACCATCATTTACACCAGATGCTAAATAATCCACAGCCAGCAATGACACTGCTTGGTCTTCATTAAACACCGAATCAGTTTGACCTTCTGATGGATTGATAAACGCGAACTGCTCGCGGATTTTATAGAAAAACTTGTTACTGAACGCGAAATCTTCTGAACCAGTCGGCGCGGCAGATTTATTAAACTGATCCGCAATGTCTTCAATCACCAAAGTTGTGTCTGAATTTGGCAATAATGCACATTCCCAAGGTTGCGCCCATTGCAATGTTTCGCCGCTGCCTTTTTCCACCCGCACTGCTAACGCATCGCGTCCAGTGGCATTTTTGGCAATCTCATCTAATAAATGATGTGAGTTGTGCAATAATCGCGTGAGTGGTGTTTTCACATGTGCAAAAGTAATTGCTGCTGAAATGGTTGAACAACCGGATTTATTGAATGCTTTTTGAAAAGCAGCAAGATATTCAACACGAATTGCTGCTGCGCCTTTCAGTGCATCTTCCATTGGAAATAGCGCCAATACATCATCGCCACCAGCGTAAATCAAAAAACCGTTGTGTTTATGCACAATTTCCGGTACGGCAGCAGTGAATTGATTCAGTGCATTGGAAATTTTAGGCGGTGCAGTTTTATCCGATTGCAGCAATTGACCAAGACTATCTCCATCCATTAACAAAATGGCATAAAATGGCGATGGTGGCTGTTTCTGACCAAGCGCCTTGATAACCGCTTTAACGGTATTGACTTTACTGCGATCAGCGCAGATTTTTTGATTATCTAACACATGTGCAAACAGGGCGCTAGAATGTAAGCATATCAATGAGTCTAAACCAGTTTTGCCTACGCAATCTAACTGACTCAAGCCACCATCAGATTCGCCTAATAAATCTTCAGTTGCTGTGCGCAATTGTTTTAGTGTATTCGGATCAGCGTCTTTTAATTGTGCAATCCAATGCGCTGCCGCTAAATCAGCAGTTGATGGCATCTGTCCATTCACTTTCCAGCCGTATAATGTCCAATTGTTCGGCATTTCTACCCGCAAATCAGCAAAGCCGGTCACGAAACGGCGTTTAATAAACGCAATTGCGCATAACGCCTCATCACTATCAAAATCAGTGGTGAACGTTTCACGCAGTGGTTTCCAAAAATCATTCAACTGTGAATCAGTTGGTGATGTTGCTCCAGACAATTCTTGCCAGCCAGCCATCATTGAACATTTCACACCTGCTTCTTCTGGTGGTAATTGCGTGCGCCAATTTTTACGGCGATCAAGTAACGCATTATCATCACCCAATGCCCACGCAATTTCCCAAAACTGTTCACATTGCCGTTCCCAAATTGCTCGTGTGCATTCTACTTCAGCAGATTTATTGACGTGGCATTTCAAATCGCGTTCCCAAATTGATTCTGCCAGTGCCCACCATGCGGTGCGCACTGCTTCTTCAACTAATACTGGCTTAAAACCCTTTGGCACTTCAGCTTGAATCGCCTTGAAGCGATTGGGAATGCAGCCTTGACGTGGTGGTTTTCCAGTTCCTTTACCAATTAACCATTTCAAATAATCGTCATCTGGACTGGGAAAATTGATTTTGCCACCTTGTTGAATTACCGCTTGCATTGCTGCACCAGCCAACCACGATAATAAGAATGAACCAGCCCAAAAATCGCGGGTGCGGCGGGCTTGCGCAACAAAGCCTTGCACTGGACCCAATGTGAAATGAAAAGTGGTGGATTCGGTCATGGACGGGACTCCGTTGTGGAAACAAAGCGGGCGATATCGTGATTAAACTTTACTAAATCAGTTGTTTGATAACGCGGGTCATGGTGAAAGTGCGCTGGTAAATAAAGCACGGCGGCAGCATATTGGTTGTTGTTGAGCGCATGAATATGAAAGAACAACGGACTAGCGCGGCGACTTTCTTGATCAATACCTTGAAGCGGTAATCCGAACGGAATTTTATCTCTACCGCGCAAATTACTTTCTTGACCGCGATGACTTTTATACTGTAACCCAGCTTGGCCATGCACACGGCGAGCGTCGTTATCAATCTCAATAACTTTAAAACGGGCGTGTTGACTAAAAGCGGTATAAATTGGAAAGCAAACGACGCTTGCCGTTTCATTTAATCGCTTCCGTACCGCCGTTTCAAATCCAATTTGATCAAACATCATTTCTTGACCATTAAGCTGGCGCAGGGTAATTGAACCAAAACCGCGTCGTGCTCGACTGCCGAGTCCACCGAATAAACTCCAAACTTGTAAAGCATCTTGAATTGCTATAATGTCATTCGCATTGCTTTTGGGTTTAAAGTGCAGTTCTAAATCAAAATCAACGCCTTCACGAATACCTTGGCGATGTGACTCTTGATTATTTTCCATTAAACCAAAACCAAGATAGCCGCTGCCGGTATTATTTTGTGGCCATTGCGTTTCTAAATTCAAACGAGGCTGGCGACTAATGCGCAGCATAAACTGACCCTGACCAGTGTCAGCGCCATTGGCAGCTATTCCAAACAGTTGCGCCTCTTTATCATGTAATAATGCTAATGCGCTTTCATCGCGGCTTGTCTCCGTTCTAAATCGTCCCCAATTGAGCGCACGCCACCAAAAGCGTAACGCACCTTTTACTGATGGTGGACGAATCCCGTCATTCGGTAATTGCTTTGCATCACCGATAAACATCGGGGTAACAATTTGAAAAGTGGCCTTGAGTAATTCTGGCATTGAATCAATTCCTCATGGATTTCAGTAGCATATTGTGAAGTTCGCAACGTTTTGTCAGCACCGACTCAACTCACCGCGCTAGAAAACGACGTGAAACCATCTACTCAAGACTAACGTCACAGCGGCGACTTTTTTCAATGCCGCCGCCTCAGCAAGCCCTCAGCTTTCGTACAACTCCATCCGCACAAACGGTTCATATTGCGCTCGCCGCTCCGCGACAATGCGTTTATCAATCTCACTGTTCCGTTTTTGCGCAAGCAGCGCTTCATATTCGTCGTGATCAGTCATGCGCCAAACTAACAACCGCCAGCTTTCAATAGATGCGAGATAACGGTCACGGGTGTGTTCACCTGGTTTTAACCAGAATAAACTGTTGCTCCAGCTTTCATGTTTACCAACCGCCAGTTGCGCTGGAAACCGCGCTACCCGCTCTAAATACTCAATGGGTTTACAGCCATCAATTGCGCGCACCTTGCGCAAATCTTCAAGTGCCCGCCGTGATAAAAAAGGCACCAACGCTGTGGGACGTTCTAATTCTTCCCACACTAAAAAACCTACTGGCGATAACGTCATTTGCCCCGCGCCAATATCTTCAAAAAGCGGCTCTAATACGGCGCGTTCTTCAAAAGGAATGGCAGCATTTAATTCAGTGCGGGTAATTGCGCACTCGTTTTGAATACGTTCTAACAGCGGGCGAATCGGTTCTAAACGTGAACGGGAAAATTCAACTGGCATCATCGGCAGTGGAATAAGGGCGCTGGATTGTTCAAAGATATATTGCGCCGGAACGCCTTTGAGCATTCCAATCAATACCGTGTATGGCACCAAACTTTTGAAGCCACCAGTCGGGTTGAGAATGCAGTTTGTGGTGCCGTATTTTTCAATCTCATTTAACACGGCTTTAGTAAAATTCAACACGCCAACTGCGCGGAATTGTTGCGCGTCCATGACTTGTAAACCAACCACGATTTCAATGCGACAACTAATACCGGGCTGGGCGCGATCTAAATACTGCTTAATGGCTTCGGCGCAGGCTTGTCCATCCGCAGTTTCAGAACTGAATAAAACTACTGTGTCGTTGGCGTTGACATTCATTCGCGCTAATGAATGTAATTCGGCGGATAAATCGCGCTTTAACGCCACTTCGTCGTCCATGCTGGCGCTGCGGAAGGTGCCGTAAATCAATTTGGCGGCTGCGGAAACGCCGCCTTGTTCATTCACCCACTGCGCGTTAAAGGTGATTTTTTGTGCGTAGAGCTTTTTGGCGGCGCTGGTGCCGCAGGTGCAAAGATAAGTTGGCATTGTGATGATTCCTCAACAGCGTTAAATGTTAAAAAAGCAGACGAAGTGTCTGCTTTTTAGTGTCAACGGAAAATGACAAATGTCAGAAATAAGCATGAATTTCAGTTGGCGTTTTACCATCCCCGCGCCAGCAGCGGCGCTAAAAATTGCCCCGTGTGAGAATGCGCAGTTGCTGCGATCATTTCCGGCGTTCCAGTTGCAATGATTTCACCGCCGCGATTGCCGCCTTCTGGTCCTAAATCAATAATCCAATCGGCAGTTTTAATCACGTCTAAATTGTGTTCAATCACGACCAGCGTATTGCCTTGATTCCGCAAACGATGCAGCACATCAAGCAAATGTTTGACATCGTGAAAATGTAAACCAGTTGTCGGTTCATCGAGAATATAAAGGGTGCGCCCAGTATCGCGTTTACTTAATTCTCGGCTGAGTTTTACGCGCTGCGCTTCACCACCCGATAACGTAATTGCACTTTGTCCGAGTTGCACATAACCCAAACCAACATCAATTAACGTGTGTAATTTCCGCGCCAGCACCGGCACTGCTGCAAAAAATGTCAGCGCATCTTCTACCGTGAGTTTTAATACTTCATCAATTGTTTTGCCTTTATAACGAATATCGAGCGTTTCGCGGTTATAACGCCGTCCCTGACAAACATCACATTGGACGTAAATGTCGGGTAAAAAGTGCATTTCCACGCGAATTAATCCGTCGCCTTTACACGCTTCGCAGCGCCCGCCTTTGACATTAAAACTAAATCGCCCCGGCGTATAACCTCGCGCTCGCGCTTCCGGTACTGCCGTAAATAAATCGCGCACAAGATTAAATAAACCGGTGTAGGTCGCGGGATTGGAGCGCGGTGTGCGTCCTATCGGGCTTTGGTCGATGTCAACCACTTTGTCGAAATGTTCAATCCCTTCAATCGCTTGATGCGGCGCAGGTGTGACGCTGGCATCGTTGAGCTGCCGCGCCAGCACCGGAAATAAGGTGTCGTTAATCAACGTCGATTTGCCGGAACCCGACACGCCCGTCACGCAGCACAGGGTGCCCACCGGAATTGCGGCGGTGACGTTGCGCAGGTTGTTGCCGGTCGCGCCGATGATGCGCAGTTGTCGCGCTGGATCGTTGGCGGTGCGCTGGCGCGGAATCTCAATCCGCAGCTCGCCGCTGAGATAGCGCCCGGTCAGCGAGTTGGGCGCGGCAGCGAGTTCGGCCGCAGTGCCAATGGCGATGATTTCACCGCCGTGAACGCCTGCGCCGGGGCCGATGTCCACCACTACATCCGCCGCTCGCATCGCTTCTTCATCGTGTTCCACCACAATCACGGTATTGCCGAGATCGCGTAAGTGATTGAGCGTTTTGAGTAAACGGGCGTTGTCGCGCTGGTGCAGCCCAATTGAGGGTTCATCCAAGATGTACATCACGCCGACCAAACCAGCTCCGATCTGGCTCGCCAAGCGGATGCGCTGCGCCTCGCCGCCGGAGAGCGTTTCGGCGCTGCGCTCCAGCGTCAAATAATCCAAACCGACATCGACCAGAAAACGCAGGCGGGTGGCGATCTCTTTGATGACGTGTTTGCCGATGTCGCCGCGTTGTCCGGGCAGCGTCAAGGTCTCGAAAAATTGCAGTGCTGCGCCAATCGGGAGCCGCGTCACGGCGGGGAGATTGAGCGGCGGTTGGTCGGCTGCTGACTCGTGAAGCAAAAACACATGCCGCGCCGTTTCGTTGAGCCGAGCGCCTTGACAGGTCGGACACGGTTGCTGCGACAGATACCGCGCCAGCTCTTCGCGCACGGTGTTGGAATCGGTCTCACGATAGCGGCGCTCAACGTTGCGCAAGATGCCTTCAAATGGCTGCGGTTTCGCGGTTTTTAGCAGCGATAACTGGAATGTGTCGCTGCCGCTGCCGTGCAAAATGACGGCGCGAACGCTTTCTGGCAGTTCCAGCCACGGCGTTTCAACGTGAAAGCCGTAATGTGTGCCTAACACGCTGATAATATGGAAATAAAAGGCGTTGCGCCGATCCCAACCGCGCACTGCGCCGCCCGCTAAACTCAACTGCGGATGCGCGACGACTTTGTCAGGATCAAAGAATTGCTCAACCCCCAGCCCATCGCAGCTCGGACACGCGCCCGCCGGATTGTTGAATGAAAACAAGCGCGGCTCGAGTTCGGTCACGCTGTAGCCGCACTGCGGGCAGGCGAATTTGGCCGAAAAAGTCAGCGGCTGGCGCTCCGGTTCATCGAGCCACGCGAGGCGAGCGATGCCACTAGAGAGCGCCAGCGCCGTCTCGAACGATTCCGCCAGCCGTTGCGTGATATCGCTGCGCACGCGAAACCGGTCGATGACGACGGCGAGATCGTGCTTTTGTTTGGGATCAAGCTCCGGCGCAGCGTCCAATTCATACACTTGCCCATCAATCTGAGCGCGGATGAAGCCTTGCGCGTGCAGCTCGGCGAGCAGGCGTTGATAGTCGCCTTTGCGAGCCGCAATCAGCGGCGCGAGCAGCATCACCTTGTCGCCCTCCGGCAGCGCGAGCACCTGATCGACCATCTGGCTGACGGTTTGCGCGGCGAGCGGGAGCAGGTGGGTTGGGCAATGCGGCTGCCCGACGCGGGCAAATAGCAGCCGCAGATAGTCGTAAATTTCAGTAATCGTGCCGACGGTGGAGCGCGGATTGTGCGAGGTGGTTTTTTGTTCAATCGAAATGGCAGGCGACAAGCCTTCGATGTGATCAACGTCCGGTTTTTCCATCACCGACAAAAATTGCCGCGCATAGGTGGACAGCGATTCGACATAACGGCGTTGCCCTTCGGCATAAATGGTGTCGAATGCGAGCGAGGATTTGCCCGATCCCGACAAGCCCGTGAACACAATTAGGCGGTCGCGGGGCAGGTCAAGGTCAACGTTTTTGAGGTTGTGGGTGCGGGCACCACGAATGTGAAGAACGTGCATGAGTGGGCGTTGCCAGTGCAGATTTGGAGAACCAAGCATGGTAACTGCCACCGCTGTGGTGCGACTGCTATGATTGATTTTTGAGCAACGACAGTGCGCCCAGCAGGGCAGGGGAAAGACAGATGGCTGGTGTTAATCGTGTGATTTTAATTGGCAATCTCGGCGCTGATCCCGCCGAGTTGCGTTATATGCCCAGCGGTGACGCGGTGCTCAACGTGACGTTGGCAACCACTGAAACTTGGAAAGATCGCGCCACCGGGGAAAAACGCGAACGCACGGAATGGCACAAGATTGTGTTCATTGGCAAGACGGCGGAAATCGTCAAGCAGTATCTGCATAAAGGCTCGCAGATTTACGTTGAAGGCAAGCTGCGGACGCGCAAATGGCAAACGCCAGAAGGTCAGGATCGTTACACCACCGAGGTGGTTGTGGACTCCTTCGGCACCATGCAAATGCTCGGCGGGCGGCAGGAGCAACCGAGCAGCGGATCGTCGGTGCCATTTGATGAGGAAGCGCACTATCAAGGGCAAGGGCGGCCGGCCGGTCGTCCGCAAACTGCACCTGCGCCTGCGCCGTCCAGCTCCGCTCCGGCGAGTAATTACGGCGGCAGCAGCACTTATGATGATGACATTCCATTTTAATTCCGCTTTGATTTCAGTTTAGGAGACAATGATGCGCACCATTTTAATCACTGGCGGGGCGGGTTTTATTGGCGGGAACTTTGTGCATTTCCTAATGAAAAAAACCGCCGTGCGGGTGGTTAATCTGGATGCGCTCACCTATGCCGGTAATTTAGATACGTTAGCGGCATTCAATAACGAACCGCGCCATATTTTTATTCACGGCGATATTAGCGACCGTGCTTTAGTGAAACAACTGCTAACTGAATACGCAGTTGATGCAGTGGTCAATTTTGCTGCGGAAAGCCATGTTGATCGTTCAATTGATGGTCCTGCTGCATTTATTGACACCAACATCAGCGGCACCTTTCAGCTTTTAGAAGCGACCCGCGCCTATTGGTTAAACAGCACTGCCGAGAAGCAAGCTGCATTTCGGTTTTTGCATGTTTCCACTGATGAAGTCTATGGCTCACTGGGTGCCACCGGATTATTTACGGAAACAACACCGTATGCGCCCAATTCGCCGTATTCCGCCAGCAAAGCCGCTTCCGATCATTTAGTTCGCGCTTGGTGTCACACTTATGGCTTGCCCGTACTCACCACCAATTGCTCAAATAATTACGGCCCCTATCAATTCCCGGAAAAACTCATCCCGTTAATGCTCTTAAAAGCGCAACGCGGCGAACCGCTGCCGATTTATGGCGACGGCGGCAACATCCGCGATTGGTTATTTGTCGGCGATCATTGCCGCGCCATCTGGCGCGTATTAGAAGCAGGAACTCCCGGCGAGGTTTACAACGTTGGCGGCAATAGCGAACGCACCAATTTAGAAGTCGTTGATACTTTATGCGCATTATTGGATGAATTATTGCCAGCTTCACCACAACGCCCCCATGCGCAATTCAAACACTTTGTCAGTGATCGCCCCGGTCACGACCGCCGTTACGCGATTGACGCAAGTAAATTACAGCGCGAATTAGGTTGGCGACCGCTTGAAACCTTTGAATCTGGATTGCAAAAAACCGTGCAATGGTATTTAGACAATCCCGCGTGGTGTGCGCGAGTGATGGATGGCAGTTATCGTGGCGAACGTTTAGGTATGGAGCAATAAAGATGAATCGCAAAGGCATTATTTTAGCGGGTGGATCGGGAACGCGCTTGTATCCTTTAACCCGCACCATTAGCAAGCAATTACTGCCGATTTACGACAAACCGATGATTTATTATCCGCTGGCAACGTTAATGCTGGCGGGAATCCGCGAGATTTTAATTATTTCAACTCCGCAAGATTTACCGATGTTTCGTGCCTTGCTCGGCGACGGAGCGCAATGGGGCTTAACACTTGAATATGCCGAACAGCCGCGTCCTGATGGATTAGCGCAAGCCTTTTTAATTGGGCGTGAATTTATTGCTGGTGCGCCATCCTGTTTAATTCTCGGCGACAACATCTTTTATGGTCATGGTTTAGTTGGGCAATTACAAGCTGCAAATGCGCGACAACCGGGCGCGACGGTATTTGGTTATCATGTTGCTGATCCCGAACGCTATGGCGTTGCTGAGTTTGCAGCGGATGGTCGCGTGCTTAGTTTGGAAGAAAAACCCACAGCGCCTAAATCAAATTGGGCGGTGACGGGGTTATATTTTTATGATGAACACGTCTGCGAATTAGCGGCAACGTTGCAACCATCAGCGCGAGGAGAATTAGAAATCACTGATTTGAACAACTGTTATTTGCGTGCTGGCAAGTTATCATTAACCCGCATTGGACGCGGCACCGCATGGCTAGATACTGGAACCCACCAATCGTTAATGCAGGCGGGGCAATTTATTGAAATGATTGAAACGCGGCAGGGCTTAAAAATCTGCTGTCCCGAAGAAATTGCATATTTTAATGGTTGGATTGATGACGCCCAACTCAGAGTTCTCGGCGAGGAATTAAAAAAGAGCGGTTATGGTGAATATCTACTCAGTTTATTGCAACGGGAACGGGTATGAATGTTATTGAAACTACACTTCCCGGAGTACTGATTCTTGAGCCTAAAGTGTGGGGTGATGAGCGCGGTTATTTTTTAGAAACGTATCGGGTTAATCGCTACACAGAATTAGGCATTCCAGCGCCGTTCGTACAGGACAATCAATCATTTTCCCGTCACGGCGTATTACGCGGGCTGCATGTACAACATCCGAATGCACAAGGCAAATTGATTCAGGTGCTTGCCGGAGAAGTATTTGATGTTGCGGTGGATATTCGCCGCAGTTCGCCGACTTTTGGGCAATGGGTTGGGGTAACGTTGTCTGGTGACAATAAACGCCAGTTTTGGATTCCAGCCGGTTTTGCGCATGGATTTTTAGTCACTGGAGATCATGCGCTATTCATGTATAAAAACACCGCTTATTATAGTCCAGAACATGAATTGAGTATTCGCTGGGATGATCCCGATATTGGTATTGCTTGGCCATGCACGGGAACACCAGAACTGTCAGCAAAAGATCGGGATGCTGCGTGCTTAAAAGAGATTGCTTTGGCGCGGTTGCCAGAGTGAATAGTGGTTTTCAAGAAACGTTGATTAAATACTACTTTATAGTAGATTTGTAAACAGTTTGATGTTAGCAGCTTTAAATTTTTATGAAATCGGTTAATCAACGTTGCCTTGAAGTAAAATGTTATATCACTGTAAAATATAGTGCTGACTATGATTGTTGATGCTGCTCGTTTTCAAGAACTACTCACCGCTTTTAATTTAACAGAATTGTTTATTGAATTGGGTTGGGATTATCCTGAGAACTCTGTTCATTCTGTTGCCATCAAAAATGAATCCTTTGTCTTAAATGTGATTGCCCAAAAACGCGGCGTTCAAGTGTTATGTTGTGCGCCAGATCAATACGGGCAAATTCCACCTCATGCTACGCAACTTAAAATTGAACAAGCAGCAACCGCGCTAGTTTATGAACACCTGCTCATTTTTACTGATGCCACCCAAACCGCACTTACTTGGTTATGGGTGGTGCGTGCTCCTAATCAACCCTTAATCACACGCACGCACACTTGGCATCAAGGCACAAGCGGCGAAGCGTTGCGTCAAAAATTAGATCAAATTATTTGGTCATTAGAAGATGAAGAAGCAATTACGTTGACCGCTGTGATTGCGGGATTACGACGTGCTTTTGATCGTGAAAAAGTCTCTAAACAATTTTATGAACAATTCAAAAAGGAACATACTTTATTGAGTGCCGCAATTACTGGATTGAGTACCATTGAACAACGCGATTGGTACACGTCTTTGATGCTTAATCGCTTGATGTTTATTTACTTTATTCAACGCAAGGGTTTTTTGCATAGTAATCCTAATTATCTCTCTGATCATTTGCATTTCGTTCAGCAACAACCACACCAAGCCGGTTCGTTTTATCGCCAATTTTTGCGTCCTCTATTTCACACTGGCTTAAACCAGCCGCTGACTACACGCACTAACGAACAAACAACACTCCTCGGCGAAGTTCCTTATCTTAATGGCGGTTTATTTGATGTTCATGCTTTAGAAGCAGCATATTTAGATTTAGATATTCCAAATGATGCTTTTGAAAAAATACTAGCTTTTTTAGACCGTTATGATTGGCATTTAGACAGTCGTCCGCTTGCTTCTGGTAATGAAATTAATCCTGATGTGCTCGGCTATATTTTTGAAAAATACATCAATCAAAAACAGATGGGTGCGTACTATACTAAAGAAGATATTACGGAATACATTGCAAAAAACACCATCATTCCTCATTTGTTAGAACAAACCCGTCAAGGCTGCCAAGTTGCTTTTAGTGGCACAGGTTCAGTGTGGACATTATTACAACAAAATCCTGATCGTTATTTGTATTCAGCAGTAAAAACTGGCGTGATTGATGCGCATGGTCAACCCGTTTCTGAATCTGCATTGCCTGATTTTGTGCAAATAGGAATGCACGATGCGGCAGCGCGGAAGTTTGATCGGCGCTATAACGTTGGCGAAGCCTTATTTAATACAGCAACCGGCGAGCGCGGTACCTTACCGACTGAAACTTGGCGCGAATATATTGAGCGCCGCACTCGCTGTTTGCGTATTCGAGATGAGTTGGCACTAGGTAAAATTAACACCATTGATGAACTGATTACGCTTAATTTAGATATTCGTCAGTTGTTGCAAGATGTGATTGATAGCTGCGATAGCCCTGATTTGTTGCGGTCAATTTGGCAAGCTATTGTGGGTAGTGATGCGCGTCATTATGGAATTGTTATTCTTGATCCCACTTGCGGCTCTGGAGCTTTTTTGTTTTCAGCCGTGAATATCTTGGAGCCGTTATATGAGGTTTGTTTAGAGCGGATGGAGGCATTTGTAGAGGATGCGCAGCGAATTGCCAAACGCAACAATGGCAAATTTTATGCTGATCGGTATGCTGATTTTATTACGGTACTTGATGCAGTTAATCGTCATCCGTCGCGCCGTTATTTTATTTATAAAAATATCATTTTGAATAACTTGTTCGGCGTAGACATCATGCCGGAGGCAGTTGAAATCTGCAAATTACGGCTATTTCTCAAACTGGTGTCGCAGGTCAATCGCGTTGGGGAATTACAGCCGTTGCCTGACATTGATTTTAATATCCGCTGTGGTAATACGTTGGTTGGTTATGCAACTGCTAGTCAGTTTGATACTGCAAATGATCTTGCCAGTGATTGCGCACATCGCACGCAAATTAAAGCTAAAATTACTGAAGTGGCGGCATTATTTGATCGGTTTCGTGTCCAGCAAATGGAGCGCGATGGTTATGTGAACACTGAGGATAAACATCAACTCAGTGTACAACTAAAAACACTCAGATTAGAATTAGATCGTTATTTAGCGCGTCAATATGGCATTGATGTTAATCAAGTTACCGACTTTGAACAATGGCGCAGCAGTCATCAGCCATTTCATTGGTTTGCTGAGTTTTATCATGTGATGCAAAGCGGTGGATTTAATGTCGTTATTGGGAATCCACCTTATATTGAAATGACAAAAGTTAAAGGCTACTCTTTGATCGGCCTTAAGACACAAAAAACGGGAAATTTGTACGCTCCTTGTGTTGAACGCAATACATTTATTACACTTAAAAAAGCGCGTTTTGGCGTAATTGTTCCGCTAAGTGGATTTTCAACTTCAAGAATGGAAAATTATCAAAATTTAGTTTTGAGTCGTTACTCATTTAATGCAATTTCTTTTTATAGTGGTGATGCGCATCCCTCAGTGTTATTTGACGGAGTTAAATACAGATTAGCCATTATTATTTCAGGGTCAGATTCTGTGGGAACCTACACATCAAACTATCTTCGTTGGTATGCAGAAGAACGACCTTACTTATTTGAAAAATTATCTTATGAAAAATGCGTTTTTGATTCTGGTTATTTACGCTTTTCTAAACTAGGTACAAATCAGTTAGTAGGTGTTCTTTCTAAAATTTTAACAAACAAAATAAAACTACAGACGTACTTAAAGAAAACAGGTAAAGGTCATTTGATCTATCATCGAAGCCCTGTTTTTTGGATACGCGCAATGGATTTTGAGCCTTATTTTAAGTCTCCTGTTAAAGAGCGTTCTACAGAGCATCTTAAAGACTTACGTTGCGAATCTTCAAAAATATCTAAAGTTATAGGCGCACTAATTAATAGCTCATTTTTTTATTTCTGGTTTTCTGTGCAAGGCAATTGCCGAAACGTTACTGGTAACGACATCAGTGATATGCCAATTTTTTCTATTGAAACTAATTGCACTGATATTTTAATTGAAAATTTTGAATCTCTTATGAAAGATTATCAAAAAAATTCAGTTCGCAGAGTGTATGAGTACAAAACGGGACAAGTGGAATATGATGAGTTTTACCCAAGATTGTCAAAATCAGTTATTGATAAAATTGATCTTGAACTTGGTAAGCTATTTGAGTTAAATCATGAGGAAATTGATTGCCTTATTAACTATGATATTAAATATCGAATGGGTGGGACTGATGATGACGGATAATATCGCAAATTTCGTGGTTTTCTTAACCTTCTTTCAAACTGAAGAATAAACTGATAAACACGCTAAATCACTTCGGAATAATTCAATGACTCAGCGTCCGCGTATTTTACTCATTGGTGCCAGTGGTCAAGTTGGTTGGGAATTACAACGCACACTGGCTGGATTAGGCACCGTGATTGCCGCGTCATTAGAAGGTCAATATGGACCTTGTATTGATTTAATGAGTCGCGTCGCTTTAGAAAAGCTCGTTTGCGATAGCGCACCAGATGCTGTCGTCAATGCTGCTGCCTATACTGCTGTTGATAAAGCTGAAACGGATCACTTTAGCGCCCAACGGATTAACGCTGATGCGGTTAGTGAATTGGGAATGTTATTAGCGGCGCGGGGTGTTCCCATTATTCACTATTCCACCGATTTTGTGTTTTCTGGAACAGCCAACCGACCGTATATTGAAACTGACACGCCAGCACCGCTGAATGTCTATGGCGCAACTAAATTAGCAGGTGAACAGGCATTATTACATTCAGGCGCGAATGCTTTAATTCTACGAACCAGTTGGGTTTATGGCTTGCGCGGCGCAAACTTTTTATTAACAATGTTGCGTTTATTTCGGGAGCGTGATGTATTGCGTGTGGTGGATGATCAAATTGGCGCACCAACTTGGAGTCGCATGTTAGCGGAATTCACTGCGTTGGTATTGCAGCGGATATTGCATAATGAAATTGATTTAGAAAAAACTGGTAGAATTTATCATTTAACTGGCGGTGGACAAGTCAGTTGGTATGGATTTGCACAAGCGATTTTAAGTGCCAGCGGTTCCAATTCCACTATTATTCCTATTCCATCTAGTGAATATCCCGCTCCAGCCCAACGCCCTCTCTATTCAGTGCTTGATAATACGCACTTTGAAACAACTTTTGCATTAGCAATGCCGGCTTGGCAGGATTCTTTGGCGCAGTGTTTAGATCGTTGAACAGTGAAAATAGCCCCGCCCGCAGCATTGTTGCGCAATTGCTGGAGGCGGTGGTGCGTGAATTGATTGCTGCACACTCTCATTAAGCAGCTTGGGGCGCGTGTGATAAACAATTCTTTGGACACACCCGCGAACAGGCTTGGCAACCAATACAATCAAGAGCGTCTTTCAAATTCATTACCATGCCCGGCAGATCCTCATCGCCATCATCGTCATCATCATCGTCTTCTAATTCCAAATCTTCCCGATCTACCAATTCAAATACATCACGCGGACAGACTTTATAACAGCGTCCGCAGCCAATACAGTGATGTTGATTGATCTTCATGACAAACGCTGGCGTCCATGCCACACCGCCGCGTGTTAAACCCGTCATCATTGCCATTCTTTATGCGCTCCGTTGAATTGAATCAGTATTGGTTTCCGCCGCGTGTAATTGCGCCGTTGCATGTGCCCACGCTTGACAAGCGTCATAAGCCGCTTGCGCTAAAATTGGGATTTCTTCATACGCAGCAGGCAGACGCTCCTCCACCAAATCATGTAAGGCGCTGGCGCGTTCACTCGCAATGCGTTTCGCTTTACTCACCGCTTTTTCCAGTGTTTGGCGTTGTTCGGGAGTCATCTGCCCAACCTCCTAATTGATTAAAGCCCAGCAACCTTGGAATGGGTGCCAATGAGTTCTAAAGCGACTGATAAAATTTTGTCGCCTTCATCTTTCATTTTAGAAAGACTTGGAAAACCAAAGCGATGCGCATCACGAATGCTGCGATCCAACACCACCAATTTACCAACCGTAATCAATACGCGCCCAAATCCTTCATGGTTTAAACTCACCAAAGGCACGGCCATCAAGTTGCATTCTGCTTCAATCATCACTGCTAAAGCGTTGTAAAACGCTTTCATTCTGGCAACTACCAATTCATCAGGATCGCCAATAATTGGAAGCTCGCGTTTTTTATCAGTCGTGAGAATGAATGGCTCCAAAATGACGGTGGCTGACAGCTTATCCGTTCTGCCATAGGTATCAATGGCGCGCATTTGCCGCACCATTTCTGTGATGAATTGAGAACTCAACAATCCTTCCGTTTCTGCGGCTGGCGCATCACTCATTTTGAATACCTCGTTGAAGTCGGTTCGTTGCCATTAAAATCCCCCACAACGTCACCGAATGAATTAAAAAAAACCTGCTGTGTGAATGCACACAGCAGGCGGGGGATTGTTATTCAGTCCAGCCTTCCGCAGCCATCGCATCAAAGCGATTGTGATGCGGTTCTTGCTGTTGATTGAGCAGAGCGCGGCTCAACCATGCACTCGGTCCATCGCGCAATTCAATTTGCAAGGTGCGAATGAGCTGCGTTAATGAAGTGCCGGCATCAACTTTAATCGCATGAATACCACGCGGTCGCAATTGATTCACGGCTGACGCGCCAATTGCTTGGCAATACACCGCGACACAACCCGTTAATGCGTCAATTTTAGCGGTTAATTTATTTTCATTGCCATCTTCAGCGAATTGCCCGAATTGCACGATTTCTTCTAAATGCGCTTCTTTGGCATCAAGACGATAAATTGCTAATGATTCGGCAGTACCAAAATGCTGATTGACGTGTTTACGGTCGGTGGTCGCAAAAGCAACGCGAATCGTCAGCGGCGTTTTGGCGTCAGCAGTGGTCAACACTTTCAGGTGGCGCGACACGGTCATCACAGTTTCCTATTGTGCAACAAGGAGTTAGGCGGAATGCGCAGCGACGTGTCGCTCCGCCTCCGGCCATTGTTTGAGCGCCGAGCGATACGGATGAATTTCACCTTTTTCGAGTGATAACAGCAGGTTGGCGAGATCAAACAGCGTGGCGCGAGTGCCGCTGTAACCAATCCAGGTGCGGGTGTAGCCGCCCAGCGTGTCGTATTGCGGAAAGCCAGCGCGTAACAGCGGAATCCCCAAGCGGTGTGCGGTGTGGACGCCGTGCGAATTGGTGATTAACACGTCGGCGCGATTGGCGCGGGCGGTCAGTTCTAAATCCTCCAAATCGCCGATTTGCACCTGTTCGCACACCGCTGCCGCCAATGCTGGCGCGTTGGTCGGGCTGACTGCCGCTACCGTCGTCGCACCAACTCCCGCCAGCATCTGCGTCAAACCAACCAACAAATCCGGCTCGGCCGCCAGCGCCAGCCGCGCTTGTCCAAGCATGAAATGGCTATCGAGCATCGCATCCTGCAATTGCTCCCGTTGCCGCACGATTTTGGCGGGTACCGGCACCGCCGCCAGCGTGGCCAAGGTTGTAATCAACGCATCGACCGCGCTAATGCCCATGAGATGCGCAAAGCGATGATCGGGAACGCCGGTGCGTTCATGCAGCGCATCGGCGGCCGCATTCATCGCGCCGCCAATCACCACCGTTGCCAGCGCATCGCCGACCGTCGCCAATTCGCTGACCAAGGTGCCGCCAATCGTCAAGGCGCTGTAATCGCTGGCGGGCAAATGCCCGTCGAGCGCGTCGGACAAATCCGGCAGCACCAGCGGACGCAGGCCAAATAATTCAATCAATTCCTTAAGATGTTCGAGATCGCCCGGCGTGAGCTGCGCTCCGGCTAACACATTGATTTGACGCTGCCGCCGTCCGGGGCGCGTCCCCGCAGCGGCGGCGGTCGGCACCAAGGTTTCAATGATGGCGCGGGTTGCAGCGGCATAACCGGACTCCATCCCGCCGCTGAAATCGGGCGCAGACACGGCCACGACCGGAATAGCGTCAAATTGCGGATAACGTTGACGAAATTCGCGCACAGCCAGATGAATATCCGCGCCCTGCGCTTCGACTAAACCGGTGGTCGGCACGCCAATCAGCGCCGGCTGATGCTTTTCGCACAGCGTTTTCAAGCCCTCAATGACTAACGCATCGCCGCCCATGATCGCGGTGACGTGATCGACGGCGGTGGTTTGCAGCGGGATCGGCTCCCGAAAATGCCGTACAAACAAAATCTTACCGAAGGCGCTACAGCCTTGCGCTCCGTGCAACATCGGAATAGCGCGATTAAAACCCAGAAATGCCAACGCCGCGCCGACAGTCGAACTCGCTTTGAGCGGACTCACCGACAAGGCTTTTTTGCGTTTTGCAATCACAGGACTTGGAGTTTTGATTAACGCTGGATTTGCGTTCGCAGAGCATCCAGTAGTTAAAGAAGATTTCACCGCCTCCCAAATGGGACTTTCAATCGTCACGCACAACTGTTTAGCGAGTTCTTCCATGCCTTCATAACCGGCATACGCAAACTCGCGTTCTTGGTTAATATCTAAAAATGGAATACGCGCTTTTAATGCCGTGTACAAATTACGCCCACCCGCAATCAGCACATCAACGCCTTGTTCATTCACCATATCAATCAAGGTGCGCGGATTCCCTTCTTCCAACATCACCGCATCGTCACCCATTAACTCACGGATGCGCGCTTTATCATCTTCAGTGGATTTGCGCGTGCCAGTTGCAACCACCGTCATGCCCAAATCTTGTAATGCAGAAATCACCGACCACGATTTCACACCGCCGGTGTACAACAAGACTTTTTTACCCTGCAAGCGCAGCCGCCAAGGTGCCAAAATCAATTCAGCATTCGCTTCTTCACGCGCAATCACGGTTTCAACTCGCGCAGTTAAATCGGGATCAGCGATAATGCGAGCGAATTCACGCAATGCGTTTGATACATCGCGCACTCCATAAAAACTACCTTCAAACCAAGGAGTTCCATACGCGGATTGTAATTTACGCGCCACATTCACCAGCGCCCGCGAACACACCATCATATTGACTTCTGAGCGGTGCATGGTCTGCACTTCACGAAAGCGTCCATCGCCAGAAAGCGTACATAACACGCGCAAACCGAGTTCATCGAATAATGGCAACACGCGCCACAATTCTCCGGCGATGTTATATTCACCAATTAAACAGATGTCGTGAACTTTGAAATGTTCGTTTTCAATGCCGGGCGGAATTGGATCAGGTTCGCGGGTGCCGCAAATGTATTTCACCATTGCTTCCCCGGCAATACGACTACCGAGGTTTTTTGCGCCATAAAATCCAGCGGCATCAATTGGCACAACTGGCGTTTGCCACCGCTGTTGCGCATCTTTACACACCGCTTCTAAATCATCGCCGGTCAGCGCCGGAACGCAAGTGTTATACACAAACACAGCGGCAGGTTGATAACTATCAATCGCTTGTTTAATCGAATGAAAGAGGCGTTTTTCACTGCGCCCCATAATCACATCTTGCTCAGTTAAATCAGTGGTCATGCCGATTTTATACAGCGTATTACCACTTGATCTGGTGCCCCGGTTGTCCCAAGAATTACCCGCACATGCAATTGAACCATGCACAATATGCGCAACATCGCCAATTGGCAGCATGGCAATTTGGGCACCATCAAAGGTACAGCCGCCCGCTGTTGCGCCCGGTTTCGCTTTGGAACAGCCAGATTTGGCTTTTTGATTGTGGGCGCAAGCCGGTTCGTCGAGCAGGGTGGCGAGGTCTTTGCGGTTCATGGGAATGTCCAATACTGTCATGTTGACTTGCGTTAAGCACGATCAATGCCAAGCGTTTAGTGATTGTTTTTATTATCAAAGTTAGTTGATTTTTCTGTGTGGTTTCTGACAATGTGTGCGGCTGACCGAACTAAAATGGGTGCGGCGGGAATTTGAATTGCGCATTGACCGTGCGGCGTGGTCAGTTGGCAATTGAATTCAACGATATGCTTTTTTAATTCCAAAAAACGTTATTGATACGATAATGAATAGATGAGCGAGTAACGATGAATGCGTGCCTATTTTTAGGAGTGGCGCACTGGCTGATATAAACTATTGATTGCGTTGTCAGTTGGCAGTTGGCGGCAACAACGCTGTTTTTTACTGACAACCGACAACTGATCACCGACAACTCAAAAATTGCCACCGGCGAAGTGTTTTCACCATGACAGACGCATCCTCTCTTTCTCGTCCGCTTGATAACGATGCCGAAGCCGCTGTGCTGCGCCAGACGCTGGCGCAAATGCGCCGCGAGGCGGAAACGGAAGTGCAGCGGCTCAATGCTCAGATCGCCGAGCGCAGTCGTCAAACCGCAACGTCGGTGGCATCGGTCGCCGCTCAAATCGCGTTGCAGCAAGAAATGACCGTGCTTAACCAAACGCTGAAGGTCAAAACGCAGGCACTCGATCACATCACGGATGAATGTCGGCGGCTGGAAGATGCGCTGGAAGATCAAAATGTGGCGCTCGACAGCTTGCAGCAGGAAATCGAACGCAAAGAACGGGCGTTGACCTCAGCGCGGGAAGAAGTGGAGCGAATGCGCCGTGAACTCGCCAATCGCGCTCCGTCGGTCGCCAACCAATTCCTGAGTGCCGCAATCACTGCGCTGAGTGGACGCCGCGTCCGCTTGTTGATTGGCATCAGCGCGGTGCTGGCGGCACTCGGCAGTGCCGGCTGGTGGTGGCGGCAACCGCTGTTGAGCGCGTGGCAACACAGTTCGACAGCAGTGCTGGCGCATCTCACGCCCGCACCCGTCGTCACTCCGCCGCGCCTCATCTCGGAACCGGCAGTGGAATCGGCAGCAGCGCCAGCCCCGTCGTCCGTCAGCACGCCATCGCCGCCGCCCGCGCAGCGGGATCGGTTACGCAGCGGCGGATTGGCGCCCACGCTCGCTGCCTTACCCGGCGGCACCTTGCAAATGGGTGTCAATCGGCTGGGCGGTGAGGATTACAGTCCGGCACACGCGGTGCAGCTCGCGCCGTTTTTGATCGGCATTCACGAGGTCACGGTGCAGGAATATGACCGCTTTGCCCAAGTGACCGGACGGACGCTGCCGGATGATTTCGGCTGGGGACGCGGCAATCAACCCGTCGTCGGCGTGAGTTGGGCCGATGCGGTGGCCTATACCGAGTGGTTATCGCGTGAAACCGGGCATCAATACCGTTTGCCCAGCGAAGCCGAATGGGAATTTGCCGCCCGCGCCGGTAGCGCCAGCTCATTTTGGTGGGGATTTACGTTAGAACCGCAACGCGCCGTCTGTTTTGACTGCGGCACCGCGTGGGATCGCCGCTCGCCCGCGCCGGTTGGACGCTTTGCCGCCAACCCGTTTGGACTGCACGACACCGCCGGCAACGCGATGGAATGGGTCGCCGACTGCTATCACCCCAATTATCAAGGTGCGCCAGCGGATGGACGAGCATGGCTGGATAACACCTGCAGCGAGCGCGTGGCACGCGGTGGCGCGTTTAATAAACCCTCAGCATCCATGCGCGTCTACGTTCGCGCCCATTTCAGCGCGGAAACCAAATTGAATTCGCTTGGATTTCGTGTCGCACGGGCGCGTTAATGGCGAAACCAATGAAGCGTGTCGGCTATTTTCGCTTTACCGCCGCCGGTATATCCTTGCCCCGCTTCAGTGTTGACTGACACGCCCGATGGTGGCAGTCATTTTTCATTTTTTAGGAGACATCTCATGCTCGGTGAATCACACGATCTGCGCCATGAATTCCCAGATTTAGACAACAAGATCGCCGCCCTGCGCTCTGATAACGCCGAGTTTGCGCGGTTAATGGACGAGTACAACGCGCTTGATGCGCGAATCCGCGACATTGAAGAACTCGGCACTCCAGTCGCCGATGAAACGATTGAAGACCTGAAAAAACAGCGGCTGCATCTCAAAGATGTGCTTTACGCCTTGTTACGCGCTTAGTGCCTGCTGCCGCCCATCGTGAACCACCACATCCTGTTGGTCACCGCGTTTCAACAAAACTGTACCGTGTTCTGGTGTGAACGCACCCGCCGGGCAGCGATCATCGATCCCGGTGGCGAGGCAGCGCGAATTCTCGCGCTGATCGCCGATCTCAACCTGCAACCCGAACACCTGTTGCTCACACATGGTCATCTCGATCATGTCGGCGCGAGCGTAGAACTCGCCACCGCGTGGGGACTGCCGATTACCGGCCCGCACTGCGACGACGCCTTCTTGTTCCAAACCCTCACCGTGCAAAGCCAGATGTTTGGATTTCCCCCCGTCGCGGATTTCATGCCCACGCGCTGGGTGCAGCCGGGTGAGGTCATCACCTTTGGCGACGAGCAGCTTGACGTACTCCACTGTCCGGGACACACGCCCGGACACGTTGTGTTCGTCAATCACGCCGCCCAACTCGCGCAGGTCGGCGACGTGTTATTTCGCGGTGCTATCGGGCGCACCGATTTACCGCGTGGCAATCACGCCCACCTGCTGGCTTCCATTCATCAACGCCTCCTGCCATTAGGCGACGAGCTGCGTTTTATTCCCGGTCACGGCGCTCCCTCCACTATCGGCCACGAGCGCCGGACTAATCCCTTTATCATCAGCACTTCCTGATGGAGGCGACATGTTATTTGCGCGATTCCTGAACCAACGCCCAGCGGCACCACCTTCTGCTGCTCCCGCCGCCACCGCCCCCACTCAGGACGCCCTCGCCGCGCAAGCCTGTCAACCCACGCTGGAGCCGGCACTCCGCTGTGCCGCCATTGCCCAGATGGTCAATCTGGCACTGCTGCGCCAACTGGCCAGCGATCCGCAGCCAGACATCCGCGCCGCCACCGCCGCCCGTTATCGAGAACTGCTGTGTAGCAGCGGCAATCCTGCGCTCCCGTTCACCGCCCAACTCGCCGCGCTCACCGCCAGCACCGAGCAATCCTTGCTTGATTTTGTCGCAATTAACGCCGACGAACCGGCGCTGCGACTGGCAGCATTAGCGCGTGTTAGCGATCCCGCCGTGTTAATCGACTGCGCCATTGCCGATCCCGTCGCCGCCCATCGCCGCGATGCCGTCGCTCGCTTAGACACCCGCGAAGCGTTGGAACAAGTGGTGCGGCTGATTGGCAAAAAGGACAAACACGTTTACCGCGTCGCTCGTGACAAGCTGCGGCAATTGGCCGAGCAAGAAGCGCAGCCCGCGCTGTTGCAAGCGCAATGTGAGGCGTTATGCACTGCCGCCAGCCGCCTCGGTCGCAGCGGCAGCAGTCAACAGGATCAGGCACTGCTGGCGCATTTAGATCAGCAATGGGCAGCGTTACCCACGCCAGCTCCCGCTGATTTACACGCCCGTTATCACGCCGAGCGTGAGCGTTTCCTCACCAGCATTGCCGCTCATGCCCAAGCGCAGGCAGCGCAAGTCGCCGCGCTGGAAGAAGACGCTGCTGCTCACGCTGAACGGCAAACCCTGCTGGATGCGTTGATCGCAGCCGCGCAGTTATCGGATGCCGCCGCCATTCAAGCCGAATGTGCCCGAGTGACTGCGGCATGGCTGGCATTGCCACCACTTGCCACGCCAGCACGTCATTTGGAACAGCGTTATCAAACTCTGCATCAAACGGCGCTGGATGCCGCGCAGCAGTTGATCGCGCAGCGCGGACAAATTGAACGCTTGCAGCGGACGCTGGGGCTGGCGCAGCGCCTGCTGGATGACAGCAAGCCGTTGGAACATCGCCGCACCCGCTCGCTGTTGACGCAGGGACGCACGCTCGTTGCCAACCAGCCGGAGACGGAGTTGGCTGTGGAATTTATGGCGCTGGCGACGCGCTTGGAGGCGCGGCTGGCGCAGCAGCGTCACCACGCGGAACAACGTTTGCGTCAGCTTCCGGCGCGGGTGGCGGAATTGGAAACGCGGCTGGCGGCAGGTGAACTGAAAAAGGCTGATCCGCTGTATCAAAGCGTACAGGCGGGGCTGGCGCTGGTGTCTGCCAGTGAATTGCCAGCGGCGGCGGTGACGGACATTGCCCAGCGGTTGCGTTTGCTTGCGCCGCAATTGCGCGAGTTGCAACAGTGGCGGCGCTGGGGCGTCGATCAGCACCGCGAGGGGTTATGCGCGGAGATGGAGGCGTTGTGTACCGCCGAGCTGCCGTTGGCGGCGCTGGCGGAGCAGTTGCACCGGTTGCAAAGTGATTGGAAACAAGTCGATCAAGGCGGCGCACCGGCGAATCAGGCGCTGTGGGAGCGATTTCATGCTGCTGCGGAAACGGTTTATGCCCGTTGTCGTCCGTTTATGGCCGCGCAGGCGGTGGAGCGCGAGGCGAATCGGCTTGCCCGTGAGCAGGTGTGTCAGCAGTTGGAAACGTTTTTAAGTTTGGTCGATTGGGAGCGGGTGGAGTGGAAAAAAATCCTCCGCGCTGAACGAGAAATGCGGCAGATGTGGGCGGCGCTGGGCGCAACTGAGGGGCGCTATCACAAGGCGCTGGAGCGGCGGTTTTATCAGTTGCTGCGCCAGCTTGGTCGGCGTTTGGACGCCGAGCGCAAGCGGAATCAAGCGCAGAAACAGCAGTTATTGGAACAGGTGCTGGCGCTGGCGACGCTGCCGGATTTGGAGACGGCGCTGGAGCAGGTGAAGCGGTTGCAGCGCGAGTGGCATACCACTGTGCCGGGACATCAGCGGATTGAAAACCGGCTGTGGCAGCAATTCCGCACGGCGTGTGATGCGGTGTTTGAACGGCGAGCGGCGCAGGTACACATGGTGGCGCATGAGGTGCAGGAACAGGTGGCGGTGCGTGAGGCGTTGTGTGCGCAAGTGCAGACGTTGGCGGCAGCGGTAACGCTCTCGCCGCTGCAAATCAAGGTGCAGATGTCTGAGCTTGAGGAGCGGTGGCGGCTGGCGCAGCAATTTCCGCTGGCGCGGCACTTGGCAACGGCGCTGGCGCGGCAGTGGCGCGAAGCTGGTGAGGCGGTGGCACGGCGGTTGGTAGCGGCGGAATTGCAGCAGCGACAGGCAGCAGTGGCGGTGGTGCGACAACAGGCTGCTTGTTGTGAGCAGTTGGAGCACAGCGTGCTGGGGGTGGCGACGGTGCCGGTGCTGCCGGAAGTGGCGGCGCAGCAGTGGCAGGAACTGACGGCGGAGCACGCACCAGATGCGGCGTTGGCGGCGCGATTTGCGCAAGCATTGGCGGCAGTGGGGCAGCCGGAGCAGGTGGCGCTGTTGCACCAGCAGTTTGTAGTTAATGGCGCACGACGGCAGCAGTTGTGTCTGCAATTAGAGATTCTCGCCGGGATGGAGTCACCGCCGGAGTGGGCGCAGCAGCGGCTGGAGTTTCAGGTGGCGCGATTGGCGGAGCGGTTGGTTGGTGGTGAGGAGGACTCGTTGCTGGGTGCGACTGAGTTGTTGCACGAGTGGTATCGCTGCGGACCGGCTCCGGTTGATGCGGCGCTGGCGGTGCGATTTGAGCGGGCATGTTTGGCGCTGGCGTTGTGACGGGCACCGTTTCGATGAATGACATCCCCCAAGATCAGGCGCTGGAGCGCGATATTCAGTTATTTACCGCGCTGCTCGGCGAGGTGCTGCGTGAGCACAGCCGCAAACGGGTGTTAGTAATTGTGGAGCGATTGCGCGATGAATTCATGCAGTTGCGGGAGCGCGATGATCCGCTGCTGCGCGAAAAATTGATGACGCGCATCCACAGCTTTGATCCGCAAACGCTGTCCGAAGTCATCCGCGCTTTCACTATTTATTTTGGGCTGGTCAACACTGCCGAGGAACTCAACGCGCATCTGGTGCGGATGGATCGCATCGCTGACGGTGAACGGCTGTGGATTGGCTCGTTTGATGACACGCTGCGCCAGCTTCAAGCCGATGGCGTGAGCGCAGCGCAAGTGCAAACCTTGCTAGATAACCTGTTGTATTTGCCAGTGTTTACTGCGCATCCGACTGAAGCGAAACGTCGCACCATTTCCGAAACATTTCGGCGGATTTTTCTGATTGGGCAGGATTTGCGCCGCCAGAAACTCAACGATGAGGAAATCGAGGAGAAATTGCAGGACTTGCTCACGCAGATTCAAATCCTGTGGAAAACCGACGAGGTGCGGGTTCACAAGCCGCAGGTGATCGATGAGATTCGGCAAGGGCTGTATTTTTTCCGCGAGTCGCTGTTTGCCGCCGTGCCCAAGGTCTATCACTTTTTGGAAAAGGCGGTGCGCCGTGCTTACGGTTCCCAGCACGGCATTCGGGTGCCGAGTTTGATCCGCTTTGGTTCGTGGATTGGCGGCGACCGCGACGGCAATCCTTTTGTGACTCCAGAAACGACTGAGCTGGCGGTGCGGCTGCACAGCGAATTGGTGCTGGAGGAATATCTGGAGCGGGTGCGCAAATTGCGGCGAATGTTGAGTCATTCCAGTGCGTTATGTCAGGTGTCGCCCGCGCTGTTGGATAGCTTGGATGCCGATGAAGGCTATTGGGTGGCGGAGATGGGGCAAAGTGGGCAGCGGTTTCTGCACGAGCCGTATCGCCGCAAGCTGGCGCTGATCAGTCATCGCCTCAAGGCGAATTTGGCGCGAGTGCAGGCGCGGCTGCATCATCAAGACCCGGCGGCGTTGGCGCGTGGTTATGCCAGCGATGCGGAATTTCTGGCGGATTTGGCGCTGATCCGCGATTCGCTGATTCACCACGGCGATGCCAGCGCCGCTGCCGGACCGTTGCAGGATTTGATTCGGCTGGCGGAAACCTTCGGCTTTCATCTCGTCCATCTCGATTTGCGTCAAGAATCTCAGCGCCACACCGAGGCGGTGACGGAATTATTCGCCCGGCAAGCTGGCGCACCGTTTTATCAAGCCTTTACGGAAGAGCAGCGGCTGCTGGCGCTGGCGGAATCCATCGCGCATCCACATCCGTTTGTGATCGACAAGGCGACGTTGACGGCGGCGACGCGGGAAACGCTGGAAGTGTTTGAGGTGATGGCGCGGATGCGGGCGGAAATCGGCGCTCAGGTGTTTGGGCACTACGTCATTTCGATGACGCACAGCGCCAGCCATGTATTGGAGGTGATGTTGCTGGCGCGATTGGCGGGTTTGGTCGGCAAGGATCAAAACGGCTGGTTTTGTCATCTGCACGTTTCGCCGCTGTTTGAAACCATCGACGATCTGAGCCGTATCGCGCAGGTGATGGGCACTTTGTTTGCACATCCGACCTATCGCGCTCTGCTGACTGCGTCCGGTAATCAGCAGGAAGTGATGCTGGGATATTCGGATTCGTGCAAAGACGGCGGCATTCTCGCGTCGGGCTGGCATTTGTTTAGCGCCCAAAAAAGCGTGATCGCGCTGGCGGATGAATACGGGATTGCGTGTCGGTTGTTTCACGGACGCGGTGGCACGGTGGGGCGCGGCGGTGGCCCGACGCATGAGGCGATTTTGGCGCAGCCGCTGGACACCGTACACGGGCAAATTAAGTTCACGGAGCAGGGCGAGGTGTTGTCGTATCGCTACGCCAACCCGGAAACGGCGCGTTATGAATTGACGTTGGGAATCAGCGGTTTGATCAAAGCGAGCCGTTGTTTGATTGAGCCGCCCCGCGAGGAGCGCAACGATTATCTGGGCATCATGGATGCGCTGGCGCACGACGGTGAGGCGGCGTATCGCCAACTGATCCGCGAGACGCCGGGGCTGTTGGATTATTTCTACGATTGCACGCCGCTGGATGGGATTGCGCTGCTCAACATCGGTTCGCGCCCGTCGCATCGCAATAAAACGGATCGTTCGCTGGGTTCAATTCGGGCGATTCCGTGGGTGTTTGGCTGGGGGCAATCGCGCCACACGCTGCCGGCGTGGTTCAGCATCGGCTATGCCCTTGAGAAATATCGCAATAATGACGTGGAGCGGTTGGCGAAATTGCAGCGGATGTATCAGGAATGGCCGTATTTTCGGGCGTTGCTGTCGAATACGCAGATGTCGCTGTTTAAGGCGGAAATGCGGATTGCCCGCGAATATGTGACGTTGGCGGACAATCGTGGGCAGGCAATGGCGATTTATGAGCTGATTGCGGCGGAATATCAGCGGACGTTGACGCAGGTGTTGCAGGTCGCAGGGCTGCATGGGTTGATGGAGGAAACGCCGGAGTTGCGTCATTCGCTGGCGCGGCGCAATCGTTATCTTGATCCGCTGAGTTACATTCAAATTGCGGTATTAAACCGCTATCGCACGGAACCAGAAGAAGAACAACGTGAGCAGTGGCTAGACCCGCTGTTGCGTTCAATCAACGCGATTGCGGCAGGAATGCGCAATACCGGCTGAAGCGGCGGGTGGGTGCGCCAGCGCCGTGAGCATTAAATCCACACTCGCTTCAATCCGCGTTTGCAGGACTTCCGAACTGGGGCGCGGACACCCACCGATTAACAATCCCGTCGCCTGAAAGCCCTGCCACATGCCCAACAATTGTTCGGCAGCTTGCGCGGTGTCGTGCGCCCGCAACGCGCCGCACTCCACCGCTGCTGCTAATAATTCGGCTAATTTCGTGCGGGTCGCTTCCGCACCTTCTTGATAAAGCAACTGCCCCAGCCACGGCTGCTGTCCGGCTTGGCTCGCCAATAGGCGCTGGAGATTGAGAAACTCATCGCCGGTTAAAAAAGTCATCAAGCTCATGCCGAACGTCAGCAACGCTTGGCGCAACGCCGCCGGTGCGGTGGGCAATCCTTCCAGCGCCGCAGTCATCATGTTGCGCTGCGCTAGAATCACGGCACGCATCACGCCCGGCAGATCGCTGAAATGGGCATATACCGTGACCTTCGACACTCCCGCAGCTCGCGCCACCGCCTCAATGCTCAACCGCGCCACGCCACCGCGAAACAATAGTGCTCGTGCTGCCGCAATAATTGCAGCGCGTTTCGCCGCATCGGGCGGACGTCCGCGTCGCGGCGCAAGTGTTGTCATCGCAGTCGTCATCGCAGCAGGGCTGGCGGATGCCAGCGGTTAATGAAATAAAACACTTCTTTTTTCAACGGCATCGCTCACTTTAAGAGGTTTTTATGGAGTTAGAGTCAACCATTTTACAAACCCCGCCGCCGCTCCCGCTCAATTTGGAACGCTTACGCGCCAGCTTGCAACCGCGTTATCAAGTGGAGTGCGAATTGGGAGCCGGCGGCATGGGACAGGTTTTTCTCGCCACCGATACGACGTTGGAACGGCGGGTGGCACTGAAAACAATTTTGCCGGACTTGTGCGCGGATGCGGATTGGGTAGCGCGGCTGCATTTGGAAGCGCGGCTCGCCGCCGGGTTGCAACATCCCAACATCGTGCAAGTGTTTGAATTGTTGACCGTGGGGACGACGCCGGTGTTGGTGATGGAATATGTGCCGGGGCAAACGTTGACCAACATGCTGGCTGAAGGGTGGCTGACGCCCGTACAGCTCACACGGTTGTTGATTGACGTGTGCGATGGCATCGCTTATGCCCATGCGCGGGGCGTGATTCATCGTGATCTCAAACCGGCCAACATTTTGTTGAGTCGAGACGGACAGCCGAAGGTCAGCGATTTTGGGTTAGCCGTGCAACATCAAGGAGGCAATCATTATCGTCATCACGCCAGCGATGCGCGGATCGTCGGCAGTCCTTGGTTTATGTCACCAGAACAGGCGTTGAGTCCGGTCGCGCTACCTGACGTGCGCTCGGATGTCTATTCACTGGGTGCGACCTTGTATTACGGCTTGACCGGACATGCGCCGGTTCATGGTCAATCACTGGAAGCACTGCGTCACAGCGTACTGTATCAAGCGCCAGTGCCGCCTTCCGCGCTGGGCACCAAAATTGCACCTGATCTGGAGGCCGTTTGCCTTCAAGCTCTGCAAAAAAATCCGGCAGATCGTTACGCCACCGCTGCCGCGCTGGCCGACGATTTACGGCGTTCGCTGGTCGGGTTGCCGGTCACAGCCCGGCGGTATCGGCTCTGGGAAGCACTGGGGCGGGCGCTGCGGGCAAGAAAGCAAGTGTTGGTTGGCGGATTGGCGCTGATCACACTGATGGTGGCAAGTTTATCTGCCGCAGTGTCGATGCTAACGATTACTGCTGAAACAGCGTTAATGAATGAAATTCGCAATAACGTCATTGATATAGCAGAGCTATCAACCATGATGATCGATCCAGAATTAGTCAATACTGCGAATTCACAAGAACCCAATGCTCGCGCCGCAACAGAACAATTAGCAGCGCAACTCGATACAATTCGGCGACGCACGACGGGAGTACGGTTTATTTGTATTTTACGTCAACAACAACGCAATGATCCACTGCTAAAATTCATCGTTTGTAACTCCAGTTTTTTATCGGCTGCTGATTTAGATTATAACCAAAACGGCTTAGTTGATCCGAATGAAGAACCCGCATTACCGGGAGATACTTTTGATAGCACACCATATCCCGACATGTTAATTGGTTTACAACACCCAACTGCCGATCCCGCTCACACAGATTTAGATCAATGGGGCATCGCACTTTCTGGTTATGCACCACTACATGATCGAGATAACGCAGTGCTAGGAGTATTAGCGGTTGATATTAGCTCAACGCAGTTACAAGCTGATTTTAACAGTTTAGAACAATCGCGTCGTTTCGCATTGTTAACGACTGTAGGACTAGCAACTTTTGTGCTGTTCTTACTATTATCCACCTTAATTGGATTATGGAAGCGAGATCATTTACCAACAGAAAAAGAGTAATGTCACTAAACCTTTTAGTAGTCGTAGGTCCTTATTGTCCCTGTGAACAGTTTGATTACCGTCAGCAGCTACTGCGGCGGTTAATTCAAGCTGGTCATCGGATCGTGCTGCTGATTACCGCAAGTGATGATTTATTATCAACGAAAGCAGCTCAATACCAGATACCGGTGCATTATTTTTTACCAGAACTCAACTGTTCACAACGGATGACGCAAGCTGCATTCACAAATCCACATAATCAGGCGCGATTATCGGCATGGCTGGAAGTCGTACACCAAGCCGCACCTGATTTAGGAGTATGTTTTTATGGTAATTGGATTCCGCCAGAGCTGTTTCAAATACCACAGCGCGGATTTATTAACTTTCACCCCGGTCCGTTACCAGAATTGCACGGCATGGAACCTGATACCTTTGCGATTCTCGAAGGTCGCAGCACCACGCATGGCACAGTACACGTCATCAACGAACAATTTGATCACGGCGCTATTATTGTAATCACTCCTAAACTCACCATCACACCCTGTATGCTGCCAATTGATGTTGATCGTGGATTAGCACAAATGAGTGTTCCCACATTACTCAACGCAATTACCGCAATTGCTACGGAAACCGTCATTTATTGGCAACAAGATTTAACGCGCATCACCAGCGCCACACGCCAACGAGCATATCATTTTTCTTATGTAGATTTTCATCACGACGACGCAATAATAATTGATCGAAAGCGTCGCGCATTTTTAAGTCAAGATATTGGGATTCGCTTAAAAGCACACATTCAAAACCGCTGTTATGAAGTGCGTGATCTTGATATTTGGATAGGTGCATTTAATGGCACAGCGGGAGAATTACTGGGTTTTTATCAAGATGACGGCTGGTTTGCAGGCAGCGCAATTGTTCGGAGTCGTGATGGAGTCGTCATATTGCGCCTTGGTCACTGTTTTGCGGCGGGAGAAACAGATATTGCAGCATCGGCACCATTGCCAGACCCAGCAGTACGTTTTGATTGTGACCGCCCACGCTTAACGACATTATCGCTGCTTCATCGCAGCATTGATCTGTATTCACAGAAACGTATTGAACATGAAGAAATTAAATAAGACAACATTGTTAATGCAGCCATTATTCCGCTGGTTGAGTTACCTTTTTATAGGAATAGTTTTATTAGACTGGTGGCTACCACTGCCGAGTTTCAGTCAAGGCATCAGCGAAGGCATCAGCGACTGCGGCATTGATACTGTATGCAACTCTATTAACGTTGCGTTACCCAGCACTTTACTAGATGTGCGTACAGACATATTTCTCAGCACTGGTGCAGTAGGATTAGTATTAGGATTGATATTACTAATTGTTGGATACCGCCAAGCAGCAGCGCGATTGAAATTGAGCGGTTTTATTGTATCTATTTTTGCAGCAGTCACTTATCTCAACGGTTTACCATTTGGTGCTTTTGAAACGCCCTTGACACAACAATTACCGTTTAGTTATCCCACGTTAGCAGTGCAAGATATTCAAGGAGCGCAGTACGTCACTGATAATGCGCAACGGCGCATCGTCAAGATAGCAAATAACGGACAATTTTTATATCGCATTAACGGTGGTAATCGCAGTGCTGGACACTTTTTTTATGCAAATGATCTTGCAGTAGATGACAACGGTCGCTTATTTGTACTGAACGTTGTCACTGATCGACGTGGTTTTTATTTAGATCGAGAAGAAATTTTACGCTTTACGCCAGATGGTCATTATGATGGCGTGGTTTATCAACGCATTTTTAAGCCCGATGAAAAAAAACCGGAGTTAGGATTGCGCGGTGAGATCATGGCGCTAAAAATTAAAGCTGGAATACTGTCATGGTTTCAAGTCACTGCTACCGGTATTTTGACGCATCAACATCAGATTGATACGGGAGCAACGCAACAAAGCCACTATTATCCATTACCCAATGCGAATTTATTGCTCGGTGATATTACGCAATCTGAAGCAAATGCAATTATCTATTCTGATAAACATGGACAAGTGCAGCGCCTTGATGTGACTGGTCAAACAACGCTGTTATTTGCTACTCACGAACAAACAGCACAACAACCGCGTATTGTTCCTTGGGAATTAGATGTTGATAATCAAGGGCGGGTGTATTTCATTGATTTAGAAGGACGGAGTGTTCGGCGCATTGATTCAATAGATAAAGCACCGATTGTTTTAGATCAAGAAATTATCACTACTGGACGTGCCGAACATACTTCGGTTTTTAATTATTATCGTTTAAGTATTGCTCCTGATAACGCGCTAATGACTTGTAATGATGAAGCAGTCGTTAGCCGCAGTGGAGCTGGTTTGATTGACTACACAGCAGCAGCATCGTTTAGTCTCTTTGAACAAGGATTACATTGGACAGCATGGTCTGTCAGTCTATGGTTAGTTATTTTAACTGTTTGGGGTGGCGTTTTAGCTTACATCGAAGTTGTTGGTAAAGAGATTCCACCGTTATTAGTTCGCGCCATTGGTATTATTGTCATCGTGATGGTCACTGCAATACTGTCGGCGCAACCTTTGATTGAGCGGTTTAGCGCCCAACATCGCAATCTGGTCATTGAAAAAATAAAAGAAATTATTACGCTTGTGCCAGAAGTCATTGATGTTAAACAGTTTGATCAAGTAAAAAGGCTTGCTGACTTTGGTAATGCTGAATATACATCTTTACGTCAAAATATCACTTCTATTTTTACTAATAATTACGACAATTGGAGTGAAGGTTACTATTTTGCGCTGTATCGTGTCATTGATGACCGGTTATACGGCTTTATGTATATGAATGGTCAAATCGGAATGTTTCACCCTTTTGATTGGCTTGGCAGTGACGGTGTTTTCGATCAAGCACTGGCTGGTCAAATTGCTGCTGAATCATCAGTTGATGTTGCTGGATCATGGATTTATGGCGTTGGTCCGATTAAAAATCAACAAGGTGAGGTAGTGGCGCTATTAGAATCTGGTACTGATTTATACATCTTTCAATTAGAAAATGAGGCATTAATTCGAGAAATTATTGTCAATTTAGCTACTGCACTGATTATGTTGATTTTGGTGTTGGTGGAATTTGCTTATGCCGCCGAAGTGCTCAAACAACGCACGATCAAAACAAGCTGGCGTGATGACAAATCAAAAATTTCAGATGTGTTGTTGGCGCGTCCGCTGGCTTTTCTGTTTTTTATCAGTGTGGCGATTTCGTTGTCATTTATACCACTGATGATGAAAACGTTGTATCAACCTGTTGTTGGGTTGCCAATGGAAATCGTATTGGCATTGCCATTATCATTAGAGTTGTTTGGTTTGGGGTTGGCGAGTATTTTAGGTAGTTTTTTAGTACATGCTGTTGGCTGGAAAGGACTTTTTTATATTGGTGCAGATGTTGCGGCAACCGGATTGTTACTTTCTGGAGGCGCTGACAATATGCTATTGCTGGGAATAGGGCGATTTTTAACTGGTTCTGGGAGTGGTTTAGTTTTTTTAGCGTTGCGCTCACTCGTGAATATGGAACAGGATGCGTTAATACGCAATCAAGGCTTTAGTCACTTATATTCTGGCATGACTGCGGGGACTGCTGTTGGAGCGATATTTGGAGGTGCATTAGCGGAACTGTTGGGTTATTCACCAGTGTTTTTAATTTCGTTGTTTTTTATAGGGCTGGTCATTTTATTGCAGATGATTATTTTGAAAAAACCCAGCTTTGTTAGTGTTGCGAAAGAAACGCATTTTTCTGAGCAACGACTGAGTGTCTGGACAACAGTGCGTGTGTTGTTAACAGACCCGCAAAGTGTGGCATTGTTTATGTTGATTGTGTTTCCAGCGTATATTGCAGCGGCATTTACTTTTTATTATTTTCCGTTGTATGCTGAAACTCAAGGATTAAGTACGGGAACGATTGGTTTGTTTATTATTTTTGGAGCGTTGTGTGTGATTTATTTGGGGCCAGTGCTCACTGATTACATTTCGCGTACTATCGGACCTTATCGTGGCATGTTAATTGGTACCGTATTTTGTGGTGGCGGTTTGGTGTTGTTTGGATTATTCAACGAATTGCCTTGGGCAGTCTTGGCGATTGCGACGATGGGAATTGCTGAGGGATTTAGTGTGCCTGCACAAAATGAGGCTTTTTTACAATCACGCTTTGGACAACGGTTCGGTGAGGATCGCACCGCTGGTTATTATGAGTTGCTCGGTAACTTGGGTGAAATGGTGGGACCATTGTTATTTGCAGCGGCATTGACATTAAGTGTGATTTCTGGACCGTTGTTAATTGGTGGCATCGTGATGGGTTGTGGCGTTCTCTTTTTTGTGGTGATGCGTCTATTTCCCGTTGTCAATTGCAACGCAAAATAATGTTATTGCTTATCATCACTGTGCAATATAAGCTGTTCTTTATAATGGCACCTTCACGTCAATAGACCCTTTTAAAACTTGATGCTTTGATTATGATTGAAAAAAACGTTGAGACGCATTTAACGCCGTTGCAAGATTCTGTTGCCGCAGTTGATCTTGGTTCTAATAGTTTTCATATGATTGTGGCGCGGATTGATCAAGGACACATGCGGATTACGGATCGCATCCGTGAGGTGGTGCGTCTTGGTGAGGGGCTGACGCCACAACGCACGTTGACGCCGGAGGTGAGCGAGCGGGCGTTGACTTGTTTGGAGCGTTTTGGGCAGCGGTTACGCACCTTTGCGCCGGGCAGCGTCCGCGCCGTTGGCACCAATACGATGCGCCAATTGCGTCCTGAAACTGGCTTTGTGGAGCAGGCGGAACTTGCTCTCGGCCATTCCATTGATGTCATCGCGGGGCGCGAGGAAGCGCGGTTGATTTATCTCGGCGTTGCGCACGGGTTGGCGGTCGGCAGCGAGCGGCGCTTGGTGGTTGATATTGGTGGTGGAAGCACAGAAATCATTGTTGGACAAGGATTTTCACCGCGACTGCGCGAAAGTTTGCATCTGGGCTGCGTGAGCTTATCGCGCCAAGCGTTTCCCGATGGGCGCATCACCGCCAAGGCGTTGCAAAAGGCGCAATTGGCCGGCGCATTGGAAGTGCGTCCGGTGCGCGAGTTGTTTCGGCGGGCGCGGTGGCAAAACGCGGTTGGTTGCTCTGGCACCATCCGCACCATCGCCAGCGTCGTGAATGCCGAAGGATGGTGCGACAACGGCATTTCCGCCGAGGCGCTGGCGCGGTTGACGAGTGCGCTGACCGATGCCGGGCGCGTTGCGACCATCAATCTCAAGGGCTTGCCAGAAGAGCGTAAACCGGTGTTTGCCGGCGGTGTTGCCGTGTTACAAGCGGTGTTTGAAGCCCTAGATATCAAACACATGCAGGTGTCGGATTATGCGCTGCGTGAAGGTTTGATTTACGAAATGATGGGACGCTCGCAGCACGAAGACGTCCGCGAGCGCACCGTGACCACGTTGTGCCGACAATTCCAAGTTGATCAAACACATGCGCAGCGCGTGGAGGCAACGGCACTGGGGATTTATCACCAACTGGCGCAGCCGTGGGGACTGACGGAACCGAATCATCCGCAAATGCTGACGTGGGCGGCGCGGCTGCATGAAATTGGCGTCATGGTCGCCCACAGCCAATATCAAAAACATGGCGCATATTTGCTGCGTAACGCCGATTTAGCCGGTTTTTCGCGGCAAGAACAAATGGTATTGGCAGCACTGGTGCTGGGACATCGGCGCAAATTTCCGCTGCAAGAATTCCTCAATTTACCCAAAAGTGAACACAACAGCGCCCAGCGGTTATGCGTCATTTTACGGCTTGCTGTGCTCTTGCATCGTGGGCGCTCTGCCGTTAATCAACATCATCTACAAGTACAGGTCGATGGCGACCGGCTTGCCGTGCAATTTCCTGAGCAGTGGCTGACGCGCCATCCACTCACACAATTAGAATTGGAACAGGAAGCAGAACGTTTAGCGACGGCGCGAATTGTCTTAACATTTTGTTGACTATTCACTGGTGCAATGGCGCTGTGAAATAACATCATACGCATTGCACCACCCCTTAAAAAGGTGAACGATGAAACATCATTCAGAACGTCCGTTGTTTGAGGAGATAACTGTGAATGGTTTTGCGTTGGCAGACAAAATTAAGGAGCTAATCTTACAAGGAAATATGCGGCGTCTTATTATACGACGCCCGAATGGTAAGGCACTACTAGATGTGCCTTTAACGGCGGGACTTGGCGTCGCTGGGGTACTCACCTTGCTGGCACCAATGCTCACTGCGATCACAGCGTTAGGCGCATTATTTACCCAATTTCGGATTGAAATTGAGCGCGATCCGTATAGAGATAATGATGACTCCTTTCCGCCTGATCGCTAATGGTGTCTTTTGTAAAAAAGACGAATGTTCACGATGAACTTGAGAGTTGAGAATGCAGAAAGTAAAGAAAACTGCTGAATACACTGTATTTCAGAAAAAATCTGGGCGCTACGCGGTCAAGGGCAAGAACAAAAAGTGGATCAATGGCGATGCCAAACAGGCAATTTTAGCCACTGAACAACTGATTAAAGTGATGACGCCAAAGGCTGCACCTGAGACGACTGAAGATGCTGCGTAAGCAGTGATTGACTATTGATTGATACGCATCGGGAACCAGCAACGATGAACACTGCTCCCGATAGCGTATTGCCGGAATTCATCGCATTTGATTGTATTGACAGTTTAATTATGACCATCACAGAAAAACAAAAACGCTGGCTCAAAGCGCAAGCGCATCACTTAAAGCCGGTGGTTTTAGTGGGGCAGCGTGGACTCACTGAAGCTGTACTCAATGAAATTGATCACGCTTTGAACGATCACGAGTTGATTAAAGTACGGATCAATGCTGGCGACCGCGAGGAACGCGCCACCGCAGTTCATTTAATCCAAGAACGTTCGCAGGCGGTGTTAGTCGCTCGTATTGGCAATGTGGCGATAGTGTATCGCGCCAATGAGAAAAAAGCCGCGCCGTTAGTGGTGCCTCGTTTTTAAGTAGAATCACATTTTTGTGATTTTAATCACTCTGCTATTTTGACAACGCTGTCATTTGTACTAGACTTTAGGTGCTGGTTTTGAAACAGCGTCACCATGCACCATAGGTCGCTGTAGTGGTCATATAACAATCACGAGGTATGAGACATGGCAATTTCATTTGATGGCGGTAATGACAAAGAAAGCGGCACCGCAGGTGCTGAAACCCTCAGCGGGTTGGGCGGTAATGACGACATCAAGGGTTTAGGCGGTAATGACACCATTATTGGCGGCACGGGACATGATTCATTGGACGGTGGCGTCGGTAATGACAAGCTGAAAGGCGATGCCGGCAAAGATAAACTGCTTGGTGGAGTGGGCAATGATTTGATTGAAGGTGGTGTGGATGATGATGTTTTAGATGGTGGCAATGGCAATGATACGCTGAATGGTGGGGCTGGTAAGGATGCGATGAGTGGTGGCGAAGGGAATGACACCTTTATTGTTGATAATAAAGGTGACAAGGTTACTGATGTCACGACAGGCACGAAAGGCGGTATTGATTTAGTCAGTAGTTCGATCAGTTATGTTCTCGGTGCTGAGATTGAGAATTTAACTTTGACTGGCGATGATGATTTAACAGGTACTGGCAACGACGGGAAGAATGTCATCACTGGTAATAACGGCAGTAACGTATTAAATGGCGGGAAAGGCAATGACACCATCAACGGCAATGAAGGTGATGACACCATTGACGGCGGCGCTGGCGTTGATCAATTAGCAGGCGGTGATGGTTCTGATGTGTATATGGTTGGTAATAATGAAGACCGTATTGTAGAAACAGCAGTTGATGGTGATGATGATGAAATCCAGAGTTCTGCTCCTGATTATGAATTGGGTGCCAATATCGAACGTCTGACTTTACTTCCAAAAGGCGAGGATGGCATTGGGAATGAACTTGCCAATACGCTTGATGGCAACGCGCTTGATAATGAATTGAATGGCGATGCTGGTGATGACACCATCAATGGCAATGATGGCAATGATATTCTTGATGGTGGTGAAGGTAACGATGAGATCAATGGCGGTGATGGCTACGATGTCGCTGTTTATTTAGGTAGTGAAGATGATTACAAGTGGTTTTCAGATGAGGAAGGTTGGATTGTTGAAGATATTACCGGTGCTGAAGGTGAAGATGGTGTTGATGAAGGAACGGATACGTTAACGGGTATTGAAGTACTCAGTTTTAGCGGTAGCGATGAAGAAGTAGTGATTGATGACACGGTACCTGAACCGCCTGTTGAGCTGGAATTGCCGGTGCTTCAAGTCAATGCAACTGAGTTGATGGTAGATGAGTCTGGGAAAACTGCGCGTATTACGGTGACGCTATCAGAAGCCTCTGATGAGATTGTGACGGTGCAATACGCTGCGATTGCAGAGACTGCAACTGCGGGCAGTGATTATAAAATACTAGGTACCGGTACTTTGAAATTGATGCCGGGAAAAACGAGCCAGACGATTACCACGACGATTATTAACGATACGTTGGATGAGACGGATGAAACCTTCAGCGTGCAATTAACAAATCCGCAGAATGCGACGCTTGATACGAATGCGTCAACAGTCGTGACCATTATTGATAATGATGAACCTGCGCTAGAACCGGAATCAATCACTGTGCAGGTGACGCCGACTAAATTGACGAGTTTTGAGGGTGAGGTTGCTAATATCACGGTCACACTTTCTGCGCCTTCAACGCAGACGGTGACGGTTGATTACACGACTAAAGACGTCACTGCCAAGACTGTTAATGGCGATTACATTGCTACAACGGGTAGTTTGACATTTGCGCCTAATGAAACTAGCCATACGATTGTTTTAGAAACGTTAGATGATACGGCAGTTGAACAAAATGAGTCTTTCCGAGTGCAATTGAGCAATCCGGTCAATGCAACTTTGAAGGCGACGGCCGCTTCGGCATTGATAACTATCGTTGATGATTCACCGCAATGCGTGGGTACTGAGGCGGATGATCATTTGACGTGTTCGGATGAGAATAACGATATTGATGCGTTGTCCGGTAATGATGTTGTGAATGGAATGGGTGGCAATGACACTTTGATTGGTAATACGGGTAATGACACCTTGGCGGGCGGTGATGGCAACGATCAATTGCTCGGCGGCGAAGGTGATGATGTGCTGCAAGATTCCAATGGCAATGACAATATGAGCGGTGGTCTTGGCGATGATCGCTTTGTAATTGATGGTAAAGGCACGGGACAGGTGTTAATTGAAGATACCGGCGGTATTGATACGCTTGATGCGGCGGGTGCAGAAGAGGGCGTGACAATTCAATTGACTCCCGGTGAAATCAGCAGTGTCGGCGGTCAACAGATCACTCTTAGCGAAGGCGGTACAATTAGTGATCCATTAGATATGTATTTCTTGGAGGATTTAACTGGATCATTTAGTGATGATGTGGAGACGGTGCAGGAATTAGTACCGAATGTTGTCACGGCAATTCATGATTTCCAACCAGATAGCTTATTTGGTTTGGGTTCTTTCATGGATAAGCCAATTGAGCCTTTTGGTCAGAACTATGATGACTATGGTTATTACGGTGATTACCAGTCTGATTATGTTTACGCCAACAATTTGAATTTGACCACTGATCAAGCAGCATTTAGTAGCGCCTTAAATGCGTTGGTGTTGGGTAGCGGCAATGATTGGCCAGAATCGCAATTGGAAGCTTTGATGCAAGTGGCATTGCATAGCAATGAGATTGGCTTCCGCAGCGGTGCTGTGAAGACCGTTGTGTTAATGACGGATGCCGATTATCACGTTGCTGGTGATGGCGCTGAAGCAGGAATTACCACCGCTAATAATGGCGATGGCGTATTAGATGGTTCGCCGGCTGGTACTGGTGAAGATTATCCTACGGTGCCAATGGTCGCGGAGGCATTACAAGCTGCCGGTATTCTGCCCATTTTTGCAGTGACCAGTGATGCTAAATCATATTATGTTGATTTAGTAAGTGAGTTAGGCTTTGGTTCAGTCGTTGATTTAACTTCCGATAGCTCTAACTTGGTAGCAGTCATCACAGCGGGTATTAACAACCTGACGGTGGCAACGGTAGAAAATGCAATTGGTTCAGCATTTAATGACACCATTATTGGCGATGCCAACGCGAATATATTAACTGGCGGCGCTGGAGTTGATCAATTAACGGGTGGTGCTGGCGGCGATACCTTTGTATTCCGTCTGGGTGACTCAGCGGTTGGTGCAGATGAGCGCGACATCATTAAAGATTTCAGCGTGTCAACTGCTAACGAGGTCATTGATTTAAGCACGTTGAGTACTGCGGGGTTGAGCTTTATTGGCACGGCTGAATTTGATGCGGACGGTCAAGTACGCTATGTACAGGATGTTGCTGCAAATATGACGCTAGTGCAGATCAATTTAGCGGATGTTGTGGATGTAGCAGAAATGGAAATTCAATTGACGGGTAAGCTCACGCTCACTGCGAATGATTTTATCTTGGCATAGCGTTTGAGTGCGTTGGGTTGCTCATGGAGCTGGCAACCCAACGTTGCAATTAGAGTTGACTGAATTTAGCAATGCTGTATCACTTTTGCGAGGTAGTTCACATTTCAAAAACGTCCGCACTGATTACAATAGAACTGTGATTTATATTTATTCAATCTTCACAAGTTGGCAGTATTTGCGTCCCTAACTGAATAAAAAACACGAGGTTTGACATGGCTACTTCTTCTCCGTTTACTGCTGGTAATGATAAAAAAGTTGGTACCGCCACTGCCGAAAAGTTTAGTGGTTTAGGTGGTAATGACGATATTAAAGGCATGGGCGGCAACGACACCATCAGTGGTGGTACTGGCGCGGATACAATAGATGGTGGTGTTGGCAACGACGCGCTGAAAGGCGATGCAGGCAAGGATAAATTGCTTGGTGGTGTGGGTAATGATTCAATTGAAGGTGGCGTGGATAATGATTCATTAGATGGCGGCAATGGCAATGATACGCTGAATGGCGGCGCTGGCATCGATACAATGACTGGCGGTGAAGGAAACGATACCTATATCGTTGACAACATTAAAGATAAGGTTACTGACATCACAACAGGTACCAAAGGTGGCACTGATTTAGTGAGTAGTTCAATCAATTATACGCTTGGTGCTGGAATTGAAAATCTCACTTTGACCGGTGGAAAAGACCTGACTGGTACTGGCAACGATCTGAAGAATGTCATCACTGGTAACGCTGGCAGTAATGTTTTAAATGGCGGTAAAGGAAACGATACCATCAAGGGTAATGATGGCGACGATACGATTGACGGTGGTGCCGGTGTTGATAAGTTAGAAGGTGGTGATGGTTCTGATGTTTATGTTGTGAGCAATAATGAAGACATCATTACAGAGACGGCAGTTGATGGTGATGATGATGAAATCCAGAGTTCTGCTCCTGATTATGAATTGGGTGCCAATATCGAACGTCTGACTTTGATTGGTAAAGGCAAGGATGGTATTGGGAATGAACTTGCCAATACGCTTGATGGCAATGAATTAGATAATGATTTGAGTGGCGACGCTGGTGATGACACCATCAATGGCAATGATGGCAATGACAGTCTCAGTGGTGGCGAAGGTGATGATGAACTTAACGGCGGCGATGGTGATGATGTCGTTACCTATCAGGGTTCTATTGAAGAGTATAAAATCATTAAAGAAGGTGATCAGTGGATTGTTGAAGACAGCACTGGTACTGAAGGCGAAGATGGTGTTGATGAAGGAATTGATACCATTACTGGTGTAGAGACGCTGCAATTCGTTGATGAGGAATTGCATTGGGAAGATGAAGGTGATGGCGCTGATGACGGTGGCAACGATGATAGCGGTGTCATTTATGGCACTGAAGACGACGATTATTTAATTGGTACTGATGGTGATGATGTCATTGATGGTCTTGAAGGCTATGACGCTGTGATTTATGCGGGTTCGATTGAAGACTACTATATTACTGATGATGGTACTGGCACTGTTTCTGTCGAAGGTGAAGGAGGATTGGATACCATCCGTAATGTAGAAGAATTACAGTTCGATGATGATTTTTATTTCATTGATCCTGGTTATATTGAGCCATTCCCACCAGTTGGTGATGAATTACCCACTGTGCAGTTTGAATCTACCCTTTTAGAAGGATATGAAGGCGATACGGCTGAGTTAATTGTGACGCTTTCTGCACCTTCAACTGAAGACGTCACAGTGACGTATACCACTAAAGACTCTCTTGCCACTGTTAATGTTGATTATTGGGTTGGCGCTGGTGATACCTATTGGTATAACGATGAAGGTGATGAGTGGATTGAAGAAACACTCACCTTTGCAGCGGGCGAGACAATGAAATCACTGTTAGTTGAGTTCTATGCAGATACAGAACTTGAATACTATGAAGGTTTTGATGTCACACTGAATGAACCTGTTAATGCAACCATAGGTGCGAATAGCGTGGCCTTTATTGGAATTTACGACGCTTAATACCATCACTGTTATTGCAAGTTGAATCACAACCGCCCCGCATCATCGGGGCGGTTTTTTTATGCCCTAAATTTGATAAAACCCGCGATACCATTCTACAAATCGCGCTATTCCTTCAGCAACTGGCGTATTCGGCATGTAGCCCGTATCGCGCACCAAATCACTGACATCCGCAAAGGTGTCGGGTACATCGCCAGGTTGTAATGGCAATAATTCCAATATGGCGCGTTTACCTAATGATTGCTCTAAACACGCAATATAATCCATCAATTCAACTGGTTGATTATTGCCGATGTTATAAATACGATATGGCGCATTGCTACTTGCCGCTTCCGGCATCGCGCTAGACCATTCAGGATCGCCAGTGGGGACGCGATCCAATACCCGAATGACCCCCTCCACAATGTCATCAATAAAGGTGAAATCGCGGCGATGTTTGCCATAATTAAATACTGGAATTGGTTCACCCGCGAGAATCGCACGAGTGAACTTGAACAGCGCCATATCTGGACGTCCCCAAGGTCCATAAACAGTGAAAAACCGCAGACCAGTGGTGGGGATTTGATACAGATGACTATAGGTGTGCGCCATTAATTCATTGGCTTTTTTTGTTGCTGCATAGAGGCTTAATGGATGATCAACACTGTGCTGCACCGAAAACGGTAATGTGGTATTCGCGCCGTAAACCGAACTGCTGGACGCATACACTAAATGCTCAACGTGATGGTGACGGCAGGCTTCTAATACATTCGCAAAACCCACTAAATTTGTGCTGATATACGCCATCGGGTTTTCAATTGAATAGCGCACTCCCGCTTGTGCAGCTAAATTCACCACTCGTTCAGGGCGAAAATTCCCAAAAACTTCATGTAAGCGGTCGCTGTTTTCAATATCAAAACGCAATTCTTGATAACCAGCATAATTCAGCGTTCGCGCCAGCCGCGCTTCTTTTAATTTCACGTCGTAATACGGATTGAGATTATCAATCCCAATCACCGTATCGCCCCGCGCCAGCAAGCGCAGCGCCACTGCGGAACCAATAAAACCAGCACTGCCAGTGATTAAAATGTTCATTGTGAATTCACTCAAATCCAGTCGGTGCGGCTTGATGCCAATGCGTCACCTGTTGCAAACGATGGGCGATATTGAGTAAGCGTGCTTCCTCAAAATAATTGCCGATGATTTGCAAACCCACCGGCAGCCCGTCCACCGGCGCAACCGGAATCGACATCCCCGGCAGACCGGCTAAATTGGTCGCAATGGTATAAATATCATTGAGATACATCGCCACCGGATCGGTATTTTTTGCGCCGAGCGGAAACGCAGTGGTCGGACTCGTCGGTCCCATGATGACGTCAACCTGCGTCAAGGCGCGTTTGAAATCGTCAGCAATCAATTGGCGGAGCTGTTGCGCCTTCAAATAGTAGGCATCGTAATAGCCGGCCGAGAGTACATAGGTGCCAATCAAAATCCGCCGCTGCACCTCCGCGCCAAATCCTTCCGCCCGGCTGCGCGTGTATAAATCTTGTAAATCCAACGGGTTATCGCAGCGATGCCCGTAACGCACGCCGTCAAATCGCGCCAGATTGGACGAGCATTCCGCTGGTGCGACGACGTAATAAACCGGCACCGCCAGCGGCGTGTTCGGCAAGCTGATGTCGTGAACGGTCGCGCCGAGTCGCTCGTATTCCTTGATCGCGTCCTGAATCACGGTGGCGATGCGCGAGTCCAAACCCGCCGCAAAATACTCCTTTGGTAGCCCGATCCGCAGCCCGTGCAAATCGTCATCCAGCGCGTCCACATAATCGGGCACCGCCACCTCGGCGCTGGTGGAATCGCGCTCATCAAATCCCGCCATTTCATCAAGAATGAACGCCGCATCGGCCGCCGACCGCGCCAGCACTCCCGCCTGATCAAGTGACGATGCAAACGCGATCATCCCCCAGCGCGAGCAGCGCCCATAAGTCGGTTTGATGCCGGTGATGCCGCACAACGCCGCCGGTTGGCGGATCGAGCCGCCGGTGTCGGTGCCGGTGGCGACTGGACATAACCGCGCTGCGACCGCTGCCGCCGAGCCACCGGATGAGCCGCCGGGCACCCGGCTGCGATCCCAAGGATTGGCAACTGCGCCATAAAAACTGGTTTCGTTGCTGGAACCCATCGCAAATTCATCCATGTTGGTTTTTCCCAACATGACCGCGCCCGCAGCGGCGAGTTTTGCCACCACCGTCGCGTCATACGGCGCAATGAAATTGTGCAACATCTTGGAACCACAGGTGGTTTTGACGCCAGCGGTGCAAAAAATATCCTTGTGCGCAATTGGAATACCGGTCAACGGCCCGGCGTCGCCGCGTTTCAACGCCTGATCTGCTTGCGCGGCGGCCGCCAGCGCCGACTCCGTCGCGACGGTGATAAAGCTATTGAGCTGCGGATCAAGTCGTTGAATACGTTCTAAATAATGCTGCGTGAGTTCGACGCTGGAATAATGACGGAGCCGCAACTCAGCAGCCAATTGAGCGATGGTTTTGTTTTGCATGATTAATCAATCACCTTCGGCACCAAATACAGTCCATTAGCAGTCAACGGAGCGAGCGCCTGAAACACAGCGCGTTGCTCCGGTTCAGTCGGCTGATCGGGGCGCAACCGCTGCGCCATGTGGAGCGGATGCGCCATCGGCGTAACACCGCTGGTATCCACCGCGTCCATCGCGGCCACCAAGGTCAAAATGTTAGATAAATCAGCAGCCAAGCGATCAGCTTGAGCGGGGGCGAGACCAAGTCGGGCGAGGTGCGCGATCTTGTCGATGTCGGAGCGAGCGAGTGACATGGCGATCCTGCGAGTTGTTTGTTCAATCCATGTTGTATTGGATTTATCGTTTTAACGCAACACCAGCAACACTCTCTAACACAATTTTTAGCTGTTTTTTAATTCCGATTGCTGACGCATTTTGCAGCGTTGCATTCAGATTAAAGGGCATATCGCAATACGATTGGGTTGCGCATATTTTATGCTTTCTTATTCAGCAATGACGCAAGATCATCGTCACAAAAAGCATCTTTTTTGTCTACGCGATTAAAAATTTCTGCTCGCGTTACGTTAGCCAATCACAAGAGATGAAATCCTGACACCTCACCGTGCGCAGGATTATTCTGCGGGCGCGTATTTCACTTAAGGAATATTCAACATGGGTCAGCTTGACAATTCGCAAATCGATTACAGCCTCGCGCAACGGCAGCGCAAAATCCAAACCGTAAAAGACTATCTCGACCGCACTCAACACTTATTTGATGCGTTTGGCAGCGCAGAATTAAAAACCACTCATGCCCGCTTTGGTGAGTTGGAAGATGCGTTGAATGCAACGGCGGTGCGTTTAGTCGTGCTTGGCGAATTCACACGCGGCAAATCAATGTTATTAAATGCGTTATTGGGTATTGAAGTATTACCGACGGCGATGGAAACCACAACGGCAGTCAATACCTTTTTACGCGCACTGCCAGAAGGTCGCAGCACGCGCTTTATTTTAATTCACTACATGGACGGTCGCCCACCCGAAGAAGTGGCATGGACGGACGATGAAGCCTTGCGGCGCTGGGGTACGGAACTGGATAAAACTCATGCCGATGCGCGGCAATTGGTCGATCACATTGAAGTTTTCGTGAATCATCCGCTATTGGAAAAAGGGCTGGAATTGATTGACACGCCCGGCTTGCAGACCATTATTAAGCACCATGAACAAATCACCCGCAAAGCAATTGCAGAAGCACACGTTGCTTTATGGGTTCAAGCGACCGATCAACTCGGTGGCAATGAATCAGAATGGCAATTTATGGCGCAAACACTGCGCGGCAATTTTCAGAAATTCATTACCGTCGTGAATAAATGGGATCGCGTATTAGAGCCAGAAGATGCCCATGATCGCGCTGTGCCAGAAGCCGAGCGGGTGCGGAATAAGCTCGATCTGGTACGCGTCAGTTTTCACAGCAGTCTCGGTGAACATCAGGACGAGCTGGCGCGTCTCACTTCTGATGACAATCTCATGGGCGTGAGTGCGAAATGGGCGCAGGACGCCGATCCCGATAAAAAGCGGCGATCTGGCATTGATCGTCTGGGAAATCGCATCGCCGATATGATTTCCAGCGGCGAAGGCATGGAGCAAATTGTGCTCAAGCCGTTGCAACAGCTCGCCACCATTCAAACGCAACTGCTTGATCGCATTCAAGATGAACAGCGCCAGCTTGATTCCAGCGATTCGCTGGAGCAACGCCGTCAGGATTTGCGCCAGCTTGCGTTGGATATTCAGGCGCTTGAGCAGGAAGAAAAACATGAGACGGCGGAATTTCGCTCCGAACATACACGCGCTGCGCGGGTACTCACGGAAAGTGTCAACGAGCAACTCACTGCGCCGCTCACCAGATTGCGTGATGACATTGAAACGGCGGTGACGCCGGAATATGTCAAGCGGATGGTTGCTAAAAAGGTGGCGCAGATCGGATTGCCAGCCGATTTAGAAAATGAATATCAAGCCGTCATCGGCAAGATTGATCAGACGTGGCAGACGCAAAAAACGCTCATGGAGATGTCGTTAGAACAACTGCGCAGCAGTTATTTAGAAAAAATGGAGCAACACGCTCACGATCTCGCCAATAAACTCGGTCGACTTCACGTCGAACTCCCCACGCTGGATGTCAATTTGCAGTTTGATTTTTCAGCGATTGAAGAGCACCGCTCACAAAGCGAATATCTGCAAGCGGCGCTTGATTCTGCTCAGAATGAGATTGAAGAAATCAATAGTTCAATTGCTAAACATGCCAGCAACGCAGTCAAGCTGCGTCAAGCCGAGGCGGATGTCGCTCGTTATTCGCGCCAATTAGAAAATTTAGGCCCGACACCAGCGCCAACGGTTTATCAAGCAACAGTGCGTACCAGCGATTGGGGCAGTGGTTTTTTATGGCTCAAACCGAGTTATGAAACTGTGACTCGGATTGATGACAGCAATGTCAGAAGCCATGAGCAAGAACGGCAAATTTTGCGTGATTCTCTTGCCAACAGAGAGGCGATCTGGGAACGAGAGCAAGAAGAAGAATATCGCCGTACTGGACTGCGGATGAGTTTAGAGCTTGAAAAATCCAAGAAGGAAAAATTTATGAACAAGCTCGAAAAAGAAGCGCGGGTTGCTGCAAAGAAAGCCGAGCAGGAAGAAGCGGATTTAGTCGTCGATATGCACCGCAAACTTTTACGCAATCTCACCGGCAAGCTGGCGGAAACAATCCGCTATCTCGAATCCTCACTCACCAAGGGCATCGAATCTGTATTTAAGGCGCAGATGGAGTTGCTGGAACAGGCGGTGCATGAGCAGGTGCTCGAACCCCTCAATGCCAAGCGCGTCCAGCTCACCGAAGTGCAGTCGTTGCTCCAATCTGGTGAGGCGGAAATCGCCGCACGGAAAACCGCCCTCACGGTCGCCCAGCAGGAATTGACCGAATTGCAGCTACTGACGCGCACGGCGCTGGGAGCCTGAGATCATGCTCAATTCTGATTCCAGCGCATTTCTCGCCGCGCTCACCGCGCAGATACCGACGCAATGGCAGGACGCCGTTGCTGACCTTGCCGCCAATACCTTGCTTTCCGAACAGCCGCTGCGCTTGATTCTGGTCGGCGCGTTCACCGTCGGCAAAAGCAGCCTGCTTAACATGTTGTTTGGTGAGCATTTATTGCAAACCGCGCTGGAGGAAACCACCGCGCTGCCGACCTTCATCGAATACGGCGCAACGCCGACGCTGCAATTGCTCAATCACGACGGCAGCGCAGCGGCGCTGACTGCTGCGGAATTTGCCCACGTCACCACTCACGCTCCGGCTGGCGCAGCGTGCGCCGTCGCCACCTTGCCGCACGACTGGCTGCGCGGCATTGCGGTGATTGATCTGCCCGGTCTCGGCGGGATGTCAGCCAGCCACCGCGACTACACGCTGGCGCAGATTCAAGCGGCTGACGCGATTTTGTATCTCATCGCGCCCCGCGGTCCGGATGCCGCCGACATCGTCAATCTCAATCACATTCGCCAATACGGAAAGCGGGTCAAGCTCGTGGCGACGCGCTGGGATGAAGTGGAGGAAGCGGTTGCTCGCGGCGAAAAACTGCCGGCGCTGGCGCAGTGGGCGAGCCAGATTGAAGCTGCTACCGGTCTGAAAGCGCGAATCGCGCCGGTGCATAAACACGGGCTGGGACGTGAGGAACTGCTTGATTTTATTGCCCGCGCTCGTGATGAACGCAGCGCCATTCGCCGCCGCCGATTTGGTGCCGAATTGCGCCCGTTATTGGAAAACGCGCTCGGTCAGAACGCCGAGGCGCAACGTGCCTGTGCCGCGCAGTCGGAAGTGGCGAGTCGGGCGTTGCAAGCGGAGTTAATGGAACATAAACAGGCGCTTACGGCGTTAAAAGCTGAGTTGTACGACCGCGCTCATCAGGATCGCACCCAGCTTGAGCAACAGGCAACGGCGCTCGCCGCACTGCAACGCCCGGGTTTGGAAACGGCATTGCGCCACTACGCCGACGCGGTGCAGACGGAGGCGAATTGGGATGAATTTGCTGGTTTGGGCGCGGCGCAGTTGCGCGGTGCTTTAGCGGAAATTGCCAATCAGTTCAGTGCGTTATCGAGCGATTATGGGCAATTGCAGCTCCCGGACGCGCAGATTGCTGCCTGCAATTTGCGCTTGCCGGCGGTGGAAACGGTTGAGGCACAAGATTTTCTCGACGTGGCGCGGCTCAATCAGTTGCAAGCGGCATTAGCGGCGCGGCAGGCGGAGATTGCTGCGCAGGAGGCGACGCTGGCGCAGTTGCCGGCGGTGGATTTTCACGCGCCGCAAACGGCATTACGCGCAGTGGTGCAGGAGCAACAACAGCTCGCTGCCCAGCCATTACCTAAAATTATTCAACAGGTTGAAGGTGGCGGTGGCGGTACCGGGCGGGCAATTGGCGAGATATTTGACCTCGGTTTGATGTTCATCAATCCGGCGTGGGCAGGTGCAAAGGTCGCATCGTTGTTGGGTAAAGGCGCAAAAGTGGCAAAAACCGTGACCAAAACCGTCAAGGTTGCGCAGGCGGTGCAGACTGGAAAACAGGTGGTTGGAATTCCATCGCAAACGCTGGATAAATTAAGCGCATTAGAAATGCTCTCATTTAGTTATTGGGGGGAACGCATTGGCAATCAATTGGCAGGTAATCGCGTTGCGGAAATGATTGATCCGCAAGCGCAAGCACAGCAGCAACAAGCATTAGCGGAATTAGAGCAACGTGCGCGTGCAATTCGTGCCGAATTAGCGCGTTGTGAAGATATTGCGCATGAGCACGAATTAACCGGCTGGGCATTAGAACAGAATCGAAAAGAACAGGCGGCATTGCAAGCGGATGTATTGGCATTAACGCAGCGGGCGGAATTACAGCGCCGTGAATTTGAACAGGAGCAACAGGTCGCACGGGTGCGTTTATTACAACAACAGCTTGAACGTGCGGTGCAGGAATGGTTAAAAAGTTTTGACCAGCAAGTGAATAGTATGAATACGCTGCTGCGGGCGCGAGTAAAAGACTATTGGGAAGCGCAGGTGCAAGATTTAGTCAATACGCGCTTGCAAGACACGCAAACACTGATGGCACAACTTGCTGCCGCTCCAGCAGAAAAAGCGGCAGCGTTGGCGCTATTGACGGCGGAGGCAGCACGAATAGAAGCGGCGCTGGTGCTGTTGGCAGCGTAAATGATTGATTGCGCCTGCTTCATTGTGAAACGGGCGCATGGCACAACTGAGATGACAAATAATGAACATGATGCAATCACTAAAAAGTCGCGTTAATAAGATGACAAGTGACGCTAATCCAGCATCACTTGATAGCGAGTTACGCGCCGTGCCTTCAGAACAATTAACCGAGTTTATGGCGCTCAGTCTTGATCCACAAATTGACGCTTATTTGCGGCAATTGGCACTACAGAATGCCCACGTCAATAAAATGATTCTTGACGCAGCAGAAAAGGCGCAACCCCAAGTTGTGCCAACTGCGCGAAAGTCACCAGCTCCAGCTCCCGCAATTACGGTAAAACCCAAAACAGAAGCAGAAACACAACTGAATTTTTCTTGGGTTTCTCGCTTTATGCAGTGGTTATTGAAAATAACTGAGACTATTGTCACTTGGGCGTTAGTGATTGTGGTTTTAACTTGGGATTTATTATCTTATTTATTGAAATTTGTTAAACCAGTTACTGCGTTTATGATAACGGTTTATCGTTATCCGCAAGAACATTACCAACGAAATCGGCAAGTTGATGATGATTGGCTGAATAAATAACTGTTAATAGCGAGCTGCCATGACTAAAGCAATCTCTTTTCCACTGTTGGCGCGTACTTATCAGGCGCTGGGCGCTGTTGAGGCGCACATGAATCAAACCACTGCGCCCAGCGACGGGTTATTAACCGCTCGCGTGATTGGTGAATTTTCCGCCGGTAAAACTCGGCTGCTGCGTGAATTGTTTGGCGCTTTAATTCCTGAGCGGTTATTTCCAATCAGTTCTTTAGAACGTCAGACTCGGCTGCCGCTTGAAATCACCTATGGCGACCAGCCGCAATTAACGCTGATTGAAAAAGCGCAAGATTATGATGACGCGCAAATCATTGAGGTATTAAATGATTTTCCGCGCCGTGAAGATGTGGTTCATCAAGATACGCTGCGACATCGTTTACGGTTGGCGTTGCCAGAACCGCGTTTGATTTTGTCTGCTGGCGATGGTTATTCCGATGATCAAAGCCCCAAACGGCTATTTTTAATTGATATGCCGGGCTGGAATTCGGGTGATGATGCGATTGCCGAAGCGCAAGCCGCAACAATGCTGACTGGCTATCATAATTTAGCGTTGATTTATGTTGTTGATGCCAATCGTTTAGATAGTGATGTCAACGATTCACACTTAAAAGACTTTTTAGAAGCATTTGAAGCTGCTGATTTTGTGGGCAAATCCACATTATTATTTGTCGTGACGCATTGTCCCAAACCTGAGCAATTGCGTTTTGCTGATGCAGCACGGCAGCGCGTATTGCGGCATTGGACAGAATTAGACAATGAACCGCATGATATTGATTTGCAGATCATGTGCGTTGAGTTTGCCGAATTCACCGCGAATGAATTACAGCAATTCCGCGACCAGTTCTGGAAGTATTTACTCGCACCAATGGCGCAACCGAGCGCACCGCAACATCCTTGGATAAATCAAATCCGCAACTGGACGGATGAATGGGATATTCGCCCGCAGCTCGCGCTGGCACAAACTGCGATACAACAGGCGCGGGATTTAATAGCGCGGGCGCGGGATAAAAAAACCAATGAGTTTTTGCCCGGCATGAATATGACGCGGCTGTTAGGACTCAATAAACAAGAGATTGGGATCAAGTTGCAGCAACAATGGTTGCGGCAATTGAAATGCAGCAGTTTTGAGCAGTTAAATCAGATGCTGGCGCTGCCAGAAACCTTGCCGCGTCAACATCCGTTGTCCTCATGGTGGCGGCATTATTGGCGACTGAATTTAGAAAATACGCTGCAACCCACGCAACGCTTTTTTATAGCCGCAGAAGCAGCCATTGATACGCTGACTCCCGACACCACCGATTTAACTGCGCACTTTGCGAAACAATTAACAACGCCATATCAACACGCAGAACAAGCATTGGATTCGAGTTTCACTTGTTTAGTGGAATCAGTGCAGACGCTGGCGACTGAATCCCAACTTGAGCGCGTGATTGCAACGTTATTCAAGCTCTCAATTATTGAGTCGCGTTATGCCGATCACTATGAAAAAGCGAAAGCGTCGTTAGTGTAAAAGTGATTCTTTTCTGCTAATCAAGCCGCTAATTCGGTTAATAATTCGGGATGCTTTAGCGTGATTTTTAACAAACACAATGCAGCTCCCGGTGGCGTAAATCGTCCCTGCTCCCAATCGCGCAGTGTGGCAACTGGGGTTTGAATTAAATCGGCAAATTGCTGTTGTGACAGGTTTAAGTGATGATGCGCTGCTCTCACTAACAATTGTTCAGGTGTTGATAGTCGTCCAACAATGTCCGCCTGCATTTCTGCAAGGCTGGCGCGTAAATCAGGCAAATCAATTCCGGCGTCCGTTTCGATGGCGGCGGCGATTTTATCAATGTTCACAGCAGCACCTTTTTAATGTCATTAACGTTGATAGTGTTGCGTTCTGATTTTTTATAGATTGTTATGAGATAAATGACGCCCTGTGCTAACAGATTAAAGTAAATCACGCAGTTTGTAATTCTTACTTTTGCACCATTTGATGATACCATTGAAATCCGTTTGCAAAGCGAGCTTTTTTATCTTCGGCATCTTTAGTTGTTTCGTTGCAGAGAATACCGCCCATGACGCCCGACCAATTTATTGCTAAATGGCAAGCCTCCACGCTTAAAGAACGCTCCGCAGCGCAGGAGCATTTTATTGATTTATGTCGCTTATTGGATGAGCCAACACCAGCAGAAAGTGATCCAACTGGTGCGTTTTATTGCTTTGAGCGCGGCGCAAAAAAAACCACTGGTGGCGATGGTTGGGCGGATGTGTGGAAACGCAATTGCTTTGGCTGGGAATACAAAGGTAAACGCAAACACTTCAATGAAGCCTTTGTCCAACTGCATCGCTACGCACCAGCATTGGGAAATCCGCCGCTGCTGATTGTTTCTGATATGGAACAAATCATTATTCATACGGCATTTAATGGCACTGTGCCTGATAAGTATTCATTGGCGCTGGAAGATTTGCGCAATCCCGATAACTTGCGGTTATTAAAATGGGCATTTACCGAACCAGAACGCTTGCGCCCAAAGCTCACTACTGCGGTATTAACCGAAAAAGCAGCGCGTCAATTTGGTGAATTGGCGCAAACATTATGCGAACGTGGTCACGACACCACACAGGTTGCGCATTTTTGTCAGCAGATTTTGTTTTGTTTCTTTGCGGAAGATATTGGTTTATTGCCTAACCAATTATTTAGCAAATTATTGGAAATTGGGCAGCAACGTTTGGAACATTTACCGGCAACGCTCACCAATTTATTTAATACGATGGCAACCGGCGGCTTCTTTGGTAATGATCCGGTCGATTGGTTTAATGGCGGATTATTTGATGCCGCAACGCCACTGCCATTAACCCGCGCTGATGTCACCACATTACGGGAATTGGCGCAGTTGAATTGGTCAGCAATTGAGCCGAGTATTTTGGGAACCTTATTTGAGCGCGGACTTGATCCGAATCAACGTGAACAACTCGGAGCGCATTACACCGATCCAGCATCAATTATGCGGCTGGTCAATCCGGTGGTGCTTGATCCATTGCGCGAAGAATGGCGCACTCACCAAACGGCAATTGCGGCATTGCTTGAAAAGGTGGCGGGATTAAAAAACAAGGCGGATAAAGCAATTGCGGCAGCAAATACGACTGCGCTAACGACTGAAGCTGCCAATAAAGTCGGAAAAGTGCGAACTGATGCCAGTAATGCCGAGGCGAAAGCAAAAAATCAGATTGAAAAACGCTGTCGGGATTTTTTGAATCGTTTGCAAAAGTTTAGAGTGCTTGATCCGGCTTGCGGTTCGGGAAACTTTTTATTATTAGCATTGCGCGGATTAAAAGATTTAGAGCACGAGGTGATTTTAGATGCCGAGCGTTTGGGTTTACCCGCCAGTTTTCCCAAAGTTGGGCCGGAGAATGTGCTGGGCATTGAATTGAATGCTTATGCTGCTGAATTGGCGCGGGTGACAGTGTGGATTGGTGAAATTCAATGGATGTTACATCACGGCTTCTCATTAGCAAAAAATCCAATTCTGAAGAAGATCAACATCATTGACCAACGTGATGCAGTAGTGAATGACGATGGCGCGGAACCAAATTGGCCAACCGTTGATGTGATTGTCGGCAATCCGCCGTTTTTAGGCGATAAGCGAATGCTTGGCGCAATGGGTGATGAATATGTGAAACGGTTGCGCAATTGTTATCAGGGGCGCATTCCCGGCGGTGCCGATTTGGTAACGTATTGGTTTGAAAAGGCGCGAACGCAGCTTGAAACGAGAAAAGCCAAAACTGTCGGTTTTGTCGCAACCAATTCAATTCGTGGCGGCGCAAATCGCAAAGTATTAGAGCGCATTTGTGAGACGACGACCATTTTTAATGCGTGGTCAGATGAGCCTTGGATTAACAGCGGCGCAGCCGTGCGCGTCAGTTTGATTTGTTTTGGAAATACAGAATTAGCGCCGGTTTTGAATGATGAAGCGGTCGCGGCAATTTATGCAGATTTGACGGCTGGTGCAATTGATGCGGGTTCGGATATTACGCAAGCAAAAGCATTAGCAAATAATTGTGGAACCTGTTTTATTGGCACACAGAAAAGCGGCGATTTTGATATTGCCGGTGAATTAGCGCGGCAGTGGTTACAAGAACAGAATCCACACGGAAAACCGAACAGCGATGTTGTGCGTCCTTGGACAAATGGTGCGGACATTGCGCGGCGATCCAGTGATACTTGGATTGTCGATTTTGGAGTAAATTTGACTGAAGAACAGGCTAAATTTTATCAAGAGCCATTTCAACATCTAGTTGAAAAAGTTAAACCAGTGCGCTTGCAAGTTAAAAACGAATTGCGTAAAAAATTTTGGTGGTTACATGTTCCAGCATGTGAAAATATGCGTGTTGCTTTGCTTCCATATCCCCGCTATATTTGCACTCCGCGAGTTGCGAAACATCGGTTATTTAAGTGGATTGACAAAATAGTTTTACCTGATTGTGCAAATTCAATAATTGCCCGCGCTGATGACACCACTTTTGGTATTTTACATTCCCGTTTCCATGAATTATGGGCATCGCGAATGGGCACCAGTTTAGAAGATCGTCCGCGTTATACGCCAACCACGACATTTGAAACTTTCCCTTTTCCAATTGGTTTAACGCCAGCGGATACTGGTGGCGCGATTGCAACATTAGATAGCGGCGCGATCATTCCGACAGTCGCAGCGCAATATCAAGATCATGCTAAAGCGATTGCGGAAGCCGCTTTCAAGTTAAATCAATTGCGTGAAGATTGGTTAAATCCGCCGGAGTGGATTGAACGCCAGCCAGAAGTTGTCGCTGGTTATCCTGATCGTATCATTCCCAAACCTAAATATGCAGCAGAATTAAAGCAGCACACATTGACGAATCTTTACAATCAACGTCCTGACTGGCTGACAACTGCGCATCAGCAATTAGATTGTGCTGTTGCCGCTGCGTATGGTTGGGAAGATGAGGCAACAGAACTTAATGCAACGGAGATATTGCAGCGATTATTAGCGTTGAATCTAACGCGGAATAACTGCAAATAAATTTTGCACGGCAGCAGCGTAAGAATACCGCCCATGACGCCCGACCAATTTATTGCTAAATGGCAAGCCACCACGCTTAAAGAACGCTCGGCAGCGCAGGAACATTTTATTGATTTATGCCGCTTATTGGATGAACCAACACCAGCAGAAAGTGATCCAACTGGTGCGTTTTATTGCTTTGAGCGCGGCGCAAAAAAAACCACTGGTGGCGATGGTTGGGCGGATGTGTGGAAACGCAATTGCTTTGGCTGGGAATACAAAGGTAAACGCAAACACTTCAATGAAGCCTTTGTCCAACTGCATCGCTACGCACCAGCATTGGGAAATCCGCCGCTGCTGATTGTTTCTGATATGGAACAAATCATTATTCATACGGCATTTAATGGCACTGTGCCTGATAAGTATTCATTGGCGCTGGAAGATTTGCGCAATCCCGATAACTTGCGGTTATTAAAATGGGCATTTACCGAACCAGAACGCTTGCGCCCAAAGCTCACTACTGCGGTATTAACCGAAAAAGCGGCACGACAATTTGCTGAATTGGCGCAAACATTATGCGAACGTGGCCACGACACCACACAAGTTGCGCATTTTTGCCAGCAGATTTTGTTTTGTTTCTTTGCGGAAGATATTGGTTTATTGCCCAATCAATTATTTAGCAAATTATTGGAAATTGGGCAGCAACGTTTGGAACATTTACCGGCAACGCTCACCAATTTATTTAATACGATGGCAACCGGCGGCTTCTTTGGTAATGATCCGGTCGATTGGTTTAATGGCGGATTATTTGATGCCGCAACGCCACTGCCATTAACCCGCGCTGATGTCACCACATTACGGGAATTGGCGCAGTTGAATTGGTCAGCAATTGAGCCGAGTATTTTGGGAACCTTATTTGAGCGCGGACTTGATCCGAATCAACGTGAACAACTCGGAGCGCATTACACCGATTCGGCATCAATTATGCGGCTGGTCAATCCGGTGGTGCTTGAGCCATTGCGGATAGAATGGCGCACTCAAAAAACTGCAATTGCGGCATTGCTTGAAAAGGTGGCGGAATTAAAAATCAAGGCGGATAACGCAATTGCGGCTGCAAATACGACTGCGCTAACAATTGAAGCTGCCAATAAAGTTAGAAAAGTGCGAACTGATACCAGCAATGCCGAGGCAAAAGCAAAAAAGCAGATTGAAAAACGCTGTCAGGATTTTTTGAATCGGTTGCAAAAGTTTCGCGTGCTTGATCCGGCTTGCGGTTCGGGAAACTTTTTATTATTAGCGTTGCGTGGATTGAAAGATTTAGAGCACGAGGTGATTGTAGATGCCGAGCGTTTGGGTTTACCCGCCAGTTTTCCCAAAGTTGGGCCGGAGAATGTGCTGGGCATTGAATTGAATGCTTATGCTGCTGAATTGGCGCGAGTGACAGTGTGGATTGGTGAAATTCAATGGATGTTACATCACGGTTTTTCTTTGGCAACAATTCCAATTTTGAAAAAAACTAACGCCATTGATCAACGTGATGCACTGATGAATGCAGATGGGTTAGAATCAAGTTGGCCAGATGCCGACGTGATTATTGGTAATCCACCGTTTTTGGGCGGCAATAAAAAACGCAGCGTGTTAGGCAATGATTATTGCTCTATACTGAATACAATTTATATCGGGCGCGTTCCCGCCGGTGCTGATTTAGTTACTTATTGGTTTGAAAAAGCGCGAGTACACATTGCAAGCGGAAAAGCGCAAGCTGCTGGTTTTGTGGCAACGAATGCAATTTGTAATGGAGCAAATCGTAAAGTATTAAAGCGCGTTTGTGAAACGATGACCATTTTTAATGCGTGGTCAGATGAGCCTTGGTTTAATAATGATGCCGCTGTGCGCGTGAGTTTAATTTGTTTTGGTCAGTCCAAAAAAATACCAATTCTGAATGGAACGCAGGTGGCGGATATTCACGCCAATTTAACTGCCGGTAACGCCGAAGTTGACTGTGATGTAACACAAGCAAAACCATTAAATGATAATGTAGGTGCGTGTTGGCGAGGACTAGCAAAAGTAGGTCATTTTGATATTCCTGGTGCTATTGCGCGACACTGGTTGCTATTGCTAAATCCACATGGTCAAACGAATGCTGAGGTATTAACTCCTTGGGTCAATGGCAGTGATATTACGCGCCGTTCTGCCGATACTTGGTTGATTGATTACGGTAATCAGTTTTCTGAAATGGAAGCGGCATGTTATGAGGCACCGTTTGCATATTTAATCAACCATGTGCAAAAACAACGTGCGCAGCAACGCGATGAAAAACGCAAACGCTATTGGTGGCGATTAGGGCGTTCTGGAGCAAAAATTCGAGCAGCATTAACGCAGCATTCGCGGTATCTTGCCACGCCAATGGTGGGAAAATATCGCTTATTTGTGTGGCTCAATCGGCATATTTTTCCAGATCAGCAATTGATTGTGATTGCGCGGGCAGATGATACGATGTTTGGTATTTTACATTCTCGATTTCATGATTTATGGGCAATGCGTATGGGCAGCAGCTTTGGTGTGACGCGCCGTTATACGCCAACCACGACATTTGAAACTTTTCCTTTTCCAATTGGTTTAACGCCAGCGGATACTGGCGGCGCAATTGCAACATTAGACAGCGGCGCAATCATTCCGATAGTTGCAATGCAATATCAAGATCACGCTAAAGCAATTGCTGAAGCCGCATATCAGTTAAACCGATTGCGTGAACAATGGTTAAATCCGTCGGAGTGGGTTGAATATCAACCAGAAGTTGTTGCCAGTTATCCTGATCGTATGATTCCTAAACCTAAATATGCCGCAGAATTAAAACAGCGCACGTTGACGAATCTTTATAATCAACGTCCTGATTGGCTGGTGACTGCGCATCGGCAATTAGATTGTGCGGTTGCCGCCGCCTATGGTTGGGAAGATGACGCACTGGAATTGAGTGAAATGGAGATAGTGCAGCGGTTATTGGTATTGAATGTAGAACGGTGACGGTAGGAATCAGGTCTAAATACTTTAATTGAAAGCTGAATACCGCTTTTTTTAATAGCACATATGCTAATAACGTGGATAAAGGCGGGATCAATATAATTAAAACAGCACTACAGATTGTGTTTTGCAGTCTGCACAATCGTCCCTAATTGTGCAGTTCAATCAAATGACAATTCATTTCTAGCAACAGTTGTCGCAATTGGTGCAGACAACAGTTTGTGTTAATGCAGTGGTGGATATTGTGCGGCTGTTATTTCAAACCGCGCCGCAGCATTTTTTAGCTTTTTTACCCGAACCGCAGGTGCAGGGATCATTTCTGCCGACTTTTTCCACCCGTATTGGCGGCGCTTTTGGATTAAGCTCGCTGCTTTCATACAACCAGACGCCATCTTCGCAGCGAAATTGCGATAATTCATGCTGGGCATGAGTTTTGCCGTGTTGCCGATAACGAAAAATAAACTCCACCTGTCCACTCAGATCGTCAATGCCGCCGGCAACGACGCGCACGACTTTTAATCCCAACCACGTCGTCCCTATTGCACTGCGTTCCACCTCGGCGCGATTAAAATCTGCGCGAGCTTCGGGCGCATCTGTGCGCTCGATGTGGTCAAACTGACCGAGGGTGTAGGCGCTATAACGCGACCGCATCAAGGCTTCAGCGGTTGGTGCGGGCGCACCGGCGAGAAAGGGCGCACAGCAGTCATCAAACTCGCGCCCGGAACCGCACATACAATCTGACATACACAACCTCAATGATCATCTGTAATTTAAGAGCCGTGCATTTTAGGCGTGACTGCATTGTTTTGAAATGCACGAGTGCGGTGATTGCGCTCTGACAGATGAACATTGACGACTTGTTCATTGTTCACGCCGTTTTAATCATATAGGAGTTTATTTTGATGTCTGATTTAACCATTCGCTGCGAACACAAACCATCGCCAGCTAAATTAGAAGTGATGCACGTTGATAGCTGGCCAATTTGGAAAAAAGAACCCTCGCAATTTAGCTGGCATTACGACACCAGCGAGACCTGCTACATCTTGCGCGGTCGTTTCACCGTCACCCCCGACGGTGGTGAGCCTGAGAGCTTCGGACGCGGCGATCTCATCATCTTTCCGGCGGGATTATCCTGCATTTGGAACATCACCGAAACGGTAGAAAAGCACTATCGCTTTGATTAGTCAGTAGAAAAAAAGATTGGATAAAGTCCTACTAAGTTGGTAGGATTTTACCTAACGACATCGTTCCATGATTTAGGGATTGCAACATGACTAAAGACTTCTCCCTCCTACCTGTTGGCACCATTGAGGCTTATATCAGCAGTGCATATCACATTCCGATGCTGACCCCGGATGAAGAAAAATCATTAGCCATTCAATTGCGCGATCATAACGATATGATTGCAGCACGGCGTTTGGTGACTTCACATTTGCGCTTTGTGATTCGGATTGCGCGGGGTTATTTAGGATATGGTTTGCCTTTACCGGATTTAATTCAAGAAGGCACGGTGGGTTTAATTAAAGCGGTGCGGCGCTTTGAACCGGATATGGGAGTGCGGCTAGTCTCGTTTGCTGTGCATTGGATTCGTGCTGAAATCCATGAATACATTTTGCGCAATTGGCGCATTGTAAAGGTGGCAACCACCAAAGCGCAGCGTAAATTGTTTTTTAACTTGCGCAGTGCTAAGAAACGTTTGGGTTGGTTTACCAAACAGGAAGTAGAAGAGGTTGCAGCAGATTTAGGGGTTAAACCAGAAACTGTGTTGCAAATGGAGTTGCGTTTATCGAGCCAAGATTTATCTTTTGACGGCTTGGAAGATGACGATGATGATGCGCCGGCAGCGCCTTCTACCTATTTGCCTGATTTACGCATGGAACCAGCGCGAATGCTGGAATGTGATGATAGCGAACGCGATCAACATGAGCGGCTGCATCATGCTTTAGATAGTTTGGATGAGCGCAGCAAAACGATTTTACAGCAACGCTGGCTGGCGGAAAAAAAGCAGACGTTGCATGAATTGGCAGATCAATTTGGGGTATCAGCCGAAAGAATTCGTCAAATTGAAAAGAATGCGATGAATAAACTGCGGCTACAATTGGAAGTATAATGTTGTGTGGATTAAAAAAGCCCCGCTGTTGTTGAGCGGGGCTTTTTTTATGCGCGGTTAGTGCTGTATTTATTTTGTAACTGTGTAGGCTTGGGCTCGCCAATTATTGATTTCAGATTTTTCTGACACCACGCATTTACTATCAACAAACGCATAGAGTTTTTTGCTGCCAGCAGCGCCCGCTGCGAGTGATTTGATCGTGAGAATTTTTGTTTTACCCGCGCCAACCGTTCCCACCATGACAGCTTTATCACCGCCAGTGCTGCACACGGGTTGGGCGGTGCGGTTTGTCCATACCGACAAAGTGCCGCCATCGGCGCTGCTGGTGCCTTGGTTTTTCACCGTGATCTTGGCTTCAAATACGCCATTTGCAGTTGGAGCTGCCGGGCTTAAGTTGATGTTTGTGATGATGAAATCCACCGTTGCAACGGGAAGGCTGGTGAAGGTCGCGGTCACGGTTTTGTTGGCGGTGAGAGTCAGCGTGCATTGTTTAGAATTAGTTGCGCTCGCTATGCAGCCCGTCCATTTCACAAAGGTTGCGCCAGTGGCGGGTACGGCAGTGAGCATGACGGTTTTGCCTCTGGCAAATTTCGCCGAGCAACCGGTACCCGTACCGCAGTTGATTCCCGTTGGGCTGCTGGTGACGGTGCCGTTGCCGACTTTGGTGAGCGTCAAACTGTAATTCACCGGCACGGCGGTAAACGTCGCAGTGACGGTTTGCGCTTTGCTCATCGTGACAGCGCAGGTGCCGGTTTTATTGGTACAGGCTCCGCTCCAGCCGCTAAAAGTAAATCCAGTCAATGGTTTAGCTGTCAGCGTGACCTCTTCGTCAATAGGGAAGGAACCGCTGCAAGTGGTGTCGCTGCACGTTAAACCGGTCGGCGCACTGGTGACGTTGCCTTTCCCAGCAAGCGTAATTGTCAATGGATACGCAGTTGGCGCTGCGCCGTCGCCAGCTTCAAATGCGCCGATGTCCACGCGGTCGCCGACGATGCGCGGAAAGCCCACGCCGCGTTGATCGGTGGTTAATTCAGCCGGAACGAGATCGTTATTGCCAGCATCAATTGCTTGGCTGCCTGCGACGAGAGCATGGGTATAAGAATTGCCGCCGTTGTCTTCTAATGTGCTGAAAGCCATATCTGCTGCGCTTGCTAATACTATATCAGTATCGGCAAGTTTAATATTGTCATCTAAACCGTAAATACCGCTATCACCGTTGATACCGATTAAATTATGACCAAGTGAGATGAAAGAGTTATCAAAACGCGCATCATCGTAACCATCATATTCACCTAATTCACTGCCTTTAGTAGCGAGATTGTTGGATATAATTGTATTGCCGAGAGTCAAATCACCGCGATTATTTTCAATACCACCACCCCATTCAACGGCACTATTATCTATTAAGCTGCAATTAGTTAGAGTGAGATTTCCATCATAGAGATAAATGCCGCCACCACTGCCGTTGGCATTGTTACCTGAAAAGGTAGTGTTACGCACAATGCCGATGCCATTACGATGATAAATACCACCACCATCCTCATTTGCAGCATTAGCAACTAGAAGACTATCAGTCAGAGTTAAGTTGCCGTTGTTATAAATTCCAGCACCATCACTGGATGTATTTTGCCATAGGTTTAATTGTGTAGCGGTGAAGGTACCGCCGTCATTATAAATAGCGCGGCAAGGATTGCTTTGCATCCATAGATTAGTCGCTTTAAGCGTTCCAGTATTGTATAAAACGCTGTAGCAATCTGTATGTTGGCTAAAAGCGATACGATTAAGGGTTAACATACTGACATTAGCGAGTGCTGCACCTTCATTCCAAGCGTCACCTGATCTAGGTGGATCACCTTCTTGTAATGTTAAATCTTGAATTGTTGTTCCAGTAGCGGTGCTACTAATATAGAAAATGCGCGATTTTTTATTACCACTGATGGCCAATATATCGCGTCCAGGTCCGTTAATCGTTAATTTGCGATCAGTGATATTGATCTCCCCACTGGTTAGTTTAATAACGCCACTGATCGTTGGGTCAAAGTTAATGGTATCTACCGTAATGATGCTGGCATTCGCATCTAATACTGCTTGCCGCAGCGAGCCGGGACCGCTGTCGTTAAGATTGGTAACGGTGTAGGTTGCAGCTTCGGTAGGGAAACTGAAGAGAATGCTGGCGAGCAAGGCAGCGATTCCTGCCCAGCTGGTCAGCGGATGAACGGCATGGTGACGGTAACGCATTGGCAACTCTCCAAATGATGAGACAAACGTGAACAAGTTAGTTGATTGTGCCTAAAAAAGAGGCAGTTGCAAACAGGAAGCCTGGTTTAAGAGATAGTTGTGCTGTGCGACGGCAGAGTTACTTCAATTAACTGACTTTTGCTGCACATATAAAAAACGCCCTTGGTTTCCCAAGGGCGTTTGATGGTTAAACGTTGGTGTGGTGGAAGATGCTGGCGGTTGAAAGTTTGGAGACGGCATCTGTTCACCTGCGCATAGAGCAAAGTAGCCGCGATGAGGAAAAGTTTATGTATTATGAAATTTTGATTGAATGGGACGCTGAAGCCAATGTTTGGTATATTGAAAACAGCACAGTGCCCGGATTAGTAGGCGAGGCGGCAACATTAGATGCAATGCTGGCTTTATTGCAAACACGGGTACCAGAAATGCTTGCAGAAAATGGTTGCCCTGCCGATGACTCTATTCCGTTGCGGGTACTTACCACAACACATCTAGCGCAATTACAGCGGGTCGTTTGATGGGTACAAATTTGACTCCTGTGTTAATTCAAACACTGCGAAAAGCAGGTTGTTTATTGATTAGACACGGCAAAGGCGACCACGATATTTGGGAAAGCCCAATTACCAAAAGACGTTTTCCTGTGGATGGGAAAATTATTTCCCGTCACATGGCGAATACCGTACTTAAACAAGCTGGATTGCCGCAAACGTTTTGAATTTCGTTTACAAGCGTTTGGAAAAATTATTTAGCTTATGCTGAATAGTTGCCACAATTGTAGGGTGCGCAGCAATGCGCACCCCCAATTCCGCGCCGTTATTTCTCGCGGGAATACGGCCAAGCGGAAATACCGCCTTCCATCACCTTCACATTATTCCAGCCATGCGCTTGTAAAATCGCCGCCACTTCATAACCACGCAACGATACGCGGCAATACACAATAATCTCAGTGCTGCGCTCTTGCGGCAATTCGTGTAAACGACTGCGCAACGCGCCCTGCGGAATTAAAACTTCACCAATTCCTAACCGCAATTCTTCAAACTCAGCCGGGGTGCGCGTATCAATAATGAAACAAGCCGCGCCACGATCAACCCGCTGTTTGACTTCCGTGACCGATAAACCCTGCATTCTCCCCAGCAGTTTATTTTCTAACACCTGCGCCGCGCTAATGACGTGATCCAGCGCCAGCGAATACGGCGGCGCATACGGCAAATCGGCATTCACTAAATCCGCGACGTTTAATTGTCCCCGAATTGCCATTGCTACCGTTGCCACCCGTTTGCTGGCTTCGCCGGGACCGATGCACTGAAAACCCAATACGCGCCCAGTTTTTCGATCCGCAATCATTTTGCTAATCAACAGTTTGCCCTGCATATACGGCGGAATATCTAGTCCAGCAATCGTTGCCGTTTCAATATCCAACCCTAATTCCTGCGCCCGCCCAACATTTAAGCCGGTAAAGCCAACCGTGTAATCAAAAATCTTGCAAATGCCGGTGTGAGTAATGCCCGGAAAAGTTGCGCTGCCCGTCGCAATGAGATTCTGTCCAATCACGCGACCTTGTAAATTGGCAATATCACCGTAAGGAGCGCGAACCTTTTCGCCGGTAATTAACGAGGTGCATTCAACACAATCACCGCCAGCGTAAATATCGGGATCGGATGTTTGCATGAATTCATTAACCGCAATTCCACCCGACGCGCCAATTTCTAATCCCGCAGCTTGCGCTAATCCGATATTCGGACGCACACCGACTGCGACCACCGCTAATTGACACGGCAATTCGGTGCCGTTATCGAGCTTGACGCCCGTTAGCGCCCCGTTGTCGCCGAGAAATGCTGCCACGCCATTGCCGGTGATGATGTCGGCGTCAAATCCGCGCACATGATTGGCAACCAATTTGGCGAGGTCTGGATCAAGAAATGGTAAAATCGACGCGGTTTTTTCAATCACCGTCGTATGAATACCGGCTAAATGCAGCGCCTCGCACACTTCAAAACCAATTAAACCGCCGCCAACTACAACTGCTCGCGTTGCTTGTTTTTGATCACGAATCGCACGAATTGCGTCAGCATCGCCGAGTGAATGCAGCGTGTAAATCCCATTCAAATCTGCACCTGGTAACGGGGGATATAACGCACTAGCGCCAGTGGCAATCACCAATTTGTCATACGCCACTGTGCTCAATTCACCGGTCGGTAAATGTTTGCAGGTAACGGTTTTCGCACTGCGATCAATGGTCACTGCTTCAGTTAAAACCTTGGCTTCAATCCGTTTTGCAGCATTAAAAAAGTTGGGATCGCGGACAATTCCAGCGGAGGTGCAAATCAATTGATTGCGATCATCAAATACGCCGCCAACGTAATATGGATAGCCGCAGGATGCCATGGATAAATCGGCTTCTTTTTGAATGATGGTGATATTGGCGTGTTCATCCATGCGCCGCGCTTTCGCGGCAGCTTTAGGTCCGGCAGCAGAACCACCAATGACGACGATATTAAGGGGTTGTGTGGACATCAAATACTCCAAATAGATCACAATTAAAGAATACAAACCATGCTGTCCGTTACGCTTGAACGCACCGACACGCGCTGGGAATTATGCGACGAATGAGGCCAATAAAGAGTTGAAAATCCGCAGTCGGGTGCTGCCAAGTGCGGAGTCGCGCCAGCGGTTGCCCGCGCCCTCGGTGCGATAACTGCCTGAATTTTTTAAGCGAATTCTAAAATACCTTGCCATAAAAGCAAAAACAGTGGATACAGATGCGGCTGCCTTTGGAGTTTTTGCTGACTTTTTTTTGAATGGTTTGATGTTCACAGTTCACTTGATCCTGTAATATAGTGACAAGTGTTGCCACGATTATTAGGATCATGGCGATTACACTTTGTAACATTCTTTCCACTACCATATCACGATAGAACCTATGCTCGATTACAGCTTACCCTCGAACAAAGTTGAAGAACTGCGTGCAAAACACCGTCATACCCACGACAAACGTGAAGCCGACCGTATTAAAGCGGTGGTGCTGCTTGCGGCGGGTTGGCCAGTCAATGATGTTGCTGAAGTGCTGCAAGTGAATCCGAACACTGTCCGCAATCATTTTCGCTGTTATCAAGAAGGCGGAATTGATGCGCTTTAGTCATCAGGTTTGAAATAAAAAACGGTCGTCTTGTCATTCACAAGGCGACCGTTTTTTATTGCGCAGTACTCGCAGTTGCAATGGTAACGTACTTATTTAACAGGAGAATTTTAAGATGGGTTTATTCAGTGGTTTGTTGGGTAATGCGTCAGTGGTGAGTGCCGATGATATGGCGCAGCAATTAGAACCAATTCTCGGCGCGGGTGAACAGGTTGAGTTAGCATTTCAATTGATCCGCGATCAATTTGTCTTCACGAATAAACGTTTGATTTTAATTGATAAGCAAGGACTCACCGGGTACAAAGTGGAATATCTGTCTATTCCTTATCGGTCAATCACGCGCTTTTCAATTGAAACAACTGGACATTTTGATTTAGATGCTGAAATGAAACTCTGGATTGGTAATGATCCGCTGCCAATGGTGAAAGAGTTGCGCGGCAGTGACAATATCAGTGCGGTGCAAAAGGCGTTGGCAACCGCTGTATTGGGCGGTCATTAACGCCGTGAATCACGATTGCAACCACAAACAATTGCCGCCACTCGCTTTCGCAATTGCCGCTAATCGCGCTTCATGCGCCGCAGTGCTGACGGCATCTGCTCGAATCACCGGCAACGGCGGGCGGGTAGGATCAAATTGACGCGGAGCGGCGGCGGTCGTTACTGCGCCGCCATCCGCCGTTGCACCGCCCAGATGCAGCGTCACCTGCCCGCCGGTCATCGCCAAATACACTTCCGCTAAAATCTCGGCATCTAACAACGCCCCGTGCAAGGTGCGTTGGGTGTTATCGACTTGATAGCGTTTGCACAGCGCATCCAAACTATTGCGTTGTCCGGGATGCCGTTGTCGCGCCAGCACCAGCGTGTCGCACACCGCCCCGCGTTCGGCGATGGTCGGCAGTCCGGGTTGCCAACGTTGCAGCTCGTGATTGAGAAAGCCGACATCAAACGGCGCGTTATGAATAATTAACTCGGCATCGCCGATATAAGCTAAAAATTCGGCGGCGATCTCAGCAAAACGCGGTTTATCGGCCAGAAAAGCGCGGGTAATGCCGTGAACTTTGACGGCTTCGGCGTCGATCTCGCGCTCCGGTTGCAAATACTGATGAAAACGGTTGCCGGTCAGCCGCCGATCCACCAATTCCACGCAGCCGATTTCAATTAAGCGATGACCTTCTTCTGGACTCAAGCCGGTCGTTTCGGTATCCAGCACAATTTGTCGCATGTTCAAACCTTTGAAAAAAGTTTTTAGTTGTCAGTTTTCAGTTAAAAAATTAAATCCGTTGCTTGCTTGTTGTCGGTCTTTTTAAGTGCCAGATTAAAAAAATAACTTCTCATTTTTAACCAACTTTATTGACAACTGACAACTGAAAACTCAATCAAGCATCAAAATACCTTGTTGCGCCAAACGATCAGCGCGTTCGTTGTCCACATGCCCAGCATGACCCTTGACCCACTGCCAGCGCACCGCGTGCCCGCCCAACGCCGCGTCGAGCCGTTCCCACAGATCGCGGTTTTTCACCGGCTCCAAATTCGTCGTGCGCCAGCCGTTGCACTTCCAACGCGGCAACCATTCAGTCACGCCCCGCTGCACATATTGCGAATCGGTGGTAATCGTGAGTTCAGTTGGACGTTTGAGGATTTCCAGCGCCGCAATCACCGCCATCAACTCCATTCGATTATTCGTCGTCTCGCGCTCGCCGCCGCACAATTCCTTCTCCAACGCCTGCCAGCGCAGCAACGCGCCCCAGCCACCCGGACCGGGATTGCCTTTGCACGCCCCATCAGTAAACACCTGCAACGCATCAGACATGACCAGTTCCATTTCTACGAGTCGTCGGGCGCACTGCCGTACCCGTCAACAGCGGACAGCGCCGTGACCACGCTGGTTTTAAGGGCGTGAGAATGGCGACCTGTTTTACAGCGCGGATCGCGTACACCCCGCCCAAAAATGGCCAAAACCGTTGTCCCAACGCATCAAGCAGCGCACAACTATCATCATCACGTTCAGACAGCAGCGGACAAAACAGCAGATGCTCGCGTGCCTCCAGCGCAAATCCCGCCTGCGCCAGCCAATGTTCCACCTGCGCTGCCGTGTGCAACCGCCCCGGTGTCGGCAACTGCTGGCGCATCCCCGGCCACCATCGCCACAACCCGCCCACGCTCAACGCATTAAATCCCACCACCACCACACGCCCATTCGGAATCAACACCCGCTCCGCCTCGCCCAGCACCTGCTGCGGCTCCGCGCTGCATTCCAACGTGTGCAGCAGCAACAGCGCGTCCACGCTCTCAGTCGCCACCGGCAGCGCCGTCTCCGCGCCAATAATCGTCAACCCGTCGTAAACGCTGTCCGCCAGCGGCGTCACCAACACCTGCTGGCGAATCCGACTCGCAGCAACCACCTCCGCTGGCGGCGGCAGAGCGCCAACGTGTACCAAGTAATAACCAAAAACCGTCGCTAACAGCCGGTGGATACAGGCATTTTCCTGCCGTGCCACTGCCAGCCCCAACGGCGTGCGATACCAGCGGTGCAGCTCAATCAAAGCGGCTTGATGGCGATGGCGATGCGCAGCAGTCATGCGGAAGTTCCTGAAAAATAAGGCGCTCAAACGTGCAATTTGGCGTTGCTGAAATGGCGCAGTGACCACCAGCACCGGCTGGCAATGTCTGGAATTATCGCCGCCCTTTGCGTATGATGCCTCATCAATAAAATAAATTGTTACTTAATCAAGAAGTTAAGTAGCTTAAAAGAGGTACTCATGCTTGATGCGACACTTTTTGGACGCACCGCCTGTGCGCTAGGCATCCTGACCTTACCGATTCTTTCTGGCTGCGCGAAGCAACCAACTGTCACCAACTCCACCTCTTATCAAGACACCTACGCCAGTTCTGGTGCCGTGTCAGCGCGGGATTATGGCTTTGTTCGTCCCGCCCGCAGTGCCGACGAGATGGGCACTGCCGCCAGTCGCCGCCGCATCGTCCAACCCAACAACATGCTTGCCAGCGGTGGCGATCTGTGGAATCGGGTACGAGCGGGAATGCGGCTTGATCTCCACGCCAACACCCGCATCGACACCAAGTTTGACCAATTCCGCCGTGATCCGCGCTATTTAGAAAAGATGTCGGCCAAAGCCTCGCCGTATCTCCCCACCATCGTCAATGAAATTGAACAACGCGGCTTGCCGATGGAGCTGGCGCTGTTGCCGCATATTGAAAGCCGTTACAACCCCGCTGCCACCTCGCCCAAAGCTGCCGGTGGCATGTGGCAATTCATGCCCTACACGGCGCGAGAAATGGGGCTGCGGCTGGATCAAAACTACGACGAGCGCCGCGACGTGCTCGCCTCAACTCGCGCTGCGCTGGATTATTTGACGCAGATCAATCGGCGCTTCAATGGCGATTGGGCGCTGACGATGGCGGCATATAACTGCGGCCCGGCGCGAGTCGCCGCAGCGATGGATGCGAATCGCCGCGCTGGTAAACCGACGGATTTTTGGGCGCTGGATTTGCCGACGGAAACCGAGCAGTACGTCCCACAAATTCTCGCTGCCGCTCGCCTCGTCACCGATGCCCGCAACTATGGGCTGCGCTTGCCGGCAATTGCGGATCAACCGCGTCGTGAGATGTTGGTCAGTCGGGAGCCGATGAATCTGGTCAAGGTCGCCACCGCCAGCGGCGTTGAGTTTGCCGAGATTCAGCGGTTGAATCCTGAGATCAAATCGCGCTGGCTGGGCAACAAAGACATCACGCAATTGACCGTCCCCGCTGGCACCGGTGCCAAGTTGAGCGCCGCTTCCGCCAAAGTGGTGCAGGTCAAACCGCTGCCGGCGGTATTAGATCGCGCCAGCGCCAGCCGCTCACAACGACCATCCACGCTGGCGAGTTTTGGTTCTGACAGTTAAATCAGCAGTTTATGGCTGATTCCCGCTTGATTTTGAGCAGTGGGCTACCGCTGCTCCTACTCCTCAGCTTGTTGGCGCTCACCATCGGCGCTGCACCTCTCACCTATGCTGAAGTCGCTGCCGGTCTGCTCGGCATTGGCAGCGAAGAACACTGTTTAATCGTCCAACAGATTCGGCTGCCGCGAGTGCTATTAGCGTGGCTGGTGGGTGCAGCGCTCGGTACTTCGGGCGCGGCATTACAAGGCTTGCTGCGTAATCCACTGGCAGAACCGGGGTTATTGGGCATTTCCGCCAGCGCCAGCCTCGGCGCGGTGCTGGTGCTGTCTTGCGGTCTCACCAGCGTGAATCTATGGCTGCTGCCGACGGGCGCGATGACGGCAGCGCTGGTGACGACGACGGCGCTGTATTTGTTGACGCGCCAACGTGCCAATAATTTGACGCTCATCTTGGCAGGCGTGGCGTTATCGGCGCTCGCCAGTGCGTTGACATCGCTGGTGCTCAATCTCGCGCCCAATCCAACTGATGTGCAGGACATTGTGTTGTGGCTGCTGGGTTCGATCAGCGACCGCAGCCTGACTGATGTCTGGCTGTGTCTGCCGTTTGTGATTTTGGGACTGGGTTTACTGCTGCGTTGCGCCCCGGCGTTAGAAGTGCTGGCGCTGGGTGAAGCAGAAGCCAGCAGTCTCGGCGTGGAGGTGGCACGAGTGCGCGGACAAATCATCATTGGCGTGGCGCTGTGCGTCGGTGCCACTGTCGCCATCGCCGGCAGCATCGGCTTTGTCGGTTTAGTGGTGCCACATGTGCTGCGGCGGCTGGTCGCACAACGTCCGGGTCGCCTGCTGTGGCCGAGTGCTATCGGCGGCGCAGTGCTGGTGGTGGCCGCAGATGTGATGGTGCGGCTGTTGGATACGCCGAAAGAATTGATGCTCGGCGTGGTCACGGCGCTGTTAGGTGCGCCCTTTTTTCTCGGCTTGGTGCTGCGCACGCGCAGCGAACTCGGATGACGATGACTCTCAACGTTACGGCGCTCACCGTCCACAGCGGACAGCGGCAGTTGGTGCGCGAGCTATCGTTTCAAGTGCAGCGCGGCGAATTGCTGGGCGTGATTGGGCCGAATGGCGCGGGCAAAAGCACGGTCATAAAAGCCATCGCGCAGGTGCGGCGCTATCACGGACAGATCACGCTCAACGGGCAGATATTGGCGAACTTGCCGCCGTTAGAACGCGCCCGCCACGTCGCCTATCTCAGTCAAGAAGATGCGCTGCAATGGGCGCTGACAGTGGAGGATTTCGTCAGCTTGGGACGCTATCCGCATCGCCGCTGGTGGAACGATGAGCGCCAGCGAGCAACCGATCACGCGGCAATTACCCACGCTCTCCACGTTACCGACACTTGGGCACTGCGCCAGCGCCCGGTGACAACGCTGTCTGGTGGCGAACGAGCGCGAGTGCGACTGGCGCGAGTGTTGGCGGTGGAAGCGGCGCTGGTGCTGGCTGACGAACCGCTGGCGGCGCTTGATCCGCGTCACCAATTGCAGCTCATGGCGCTGTTGCAAGCGCATTGTCGGGCGGGAATCAGCATCATCTTGGTGCTGCACGATTTGACCTTGGCAAGCCGGTTTTGTGATCGCCTGCTGTTGCTGCAACATGGGCAACTCATCGCCAGCGGTACGCCGAGTGCTGTATTGACGACTGCCAATTTGCGCACGGTTTACGGCATCACGGCGCTGCGGGGTGAACATCAGAATCAGGCATATTTGTTGCCTTGGTCAGCAGCAGAGACGTTGCCCATCAATCATTAACAATTGCCAACTTAATCAGGCAGTTGTATGAATAAGCGCGTCATCTTGGATTCATTTGGAGGGATTTTTGTGAGCGATTCTCAACGACTGCTTGATCAAGCCAACGCTTTACACCAGACCGGACAAACCGAAGCAGCAGAATGGCTGTATCGGGCGGTGCTGGCGCTCGAAGCCGATCACGCCGCCGCCCATCATTATTTAGGGTTGATTGAATGCGACGCCGGTCAATCCGAGTCCGGGCTGGCACATTTACACGCCGCCGTTGCTGCCGCGCCAGCGAGCGATGACTACCGGCTGGCGTTGGCGACGGAGCTGGCGCAGCAGCAACGCCCAGTGGAGGCGCTGGAAGTGTTGACCGCTGCGCCGACGCCGCTCACGACTGCGGCGGCGCTGGAATTGCAGCAGCAACTCACGCAGATTCTCAATCCACATCAAGCAGTTACGACAGCTTTGTTGAATGGCAACGCGACGGCAGCCGACACTGCGCCGGAGACGGAAACGACTGAATTGGTGGTAACGCTCGCTGACGGGCTGCGCGTGTGGGTGCCTGCCGAGATTCACGCTTTAACGACGTATGTCTTGTTGGAGCAGGGCGACTGGCACGAGCGCACGGAGCTGGCGCTGGTGCGCCGCCTGATTGCGCCGGGCATGGTCATCGTCGATGGCGGAGCGCAACACGGCGTTTACAGCTTGACCGCAGCGCAGCAATTGCAAGGCAATGGCGCAGTGCTGGCGCTGGAACCGACTGCTCGTGCCGCGCAGTTGTTGACGCGCAGCGTGGCGGAAAACGGTTTTGACGCGCTGATCACGGTGCTGCCGGTGGGTTTGGCGGCGCAGTCTGGCACGGCGGAAATCAGCGTCTATGCCGACTGCAAACCCAACAATTTAGATGGGCAACGCCGTGCGGAAATCGTCAATCAATTGACGCTCGATGAATTAACGCAGGTTCCGCAATGGCAAATGGGAATGAAAGTTGACTTTTTACGCTTAAATGTTGACGGTTTAGCGGCGAGCGTTTTATTCACCGGGCGCGAATTCTTTGCCGCGCAGTCGCCATTATTGATGCTGCGAGTGACGGGCGGTGCTGCGATTCCCAGCGCATTGCTTGAAGCGATGAAATTGTTGAAGATGACGCTCTATCGCATCGTGCCCGGATTGAATGCGTTAATCGCAGCGAACACGGCGCAGCCGCTGGATCAGTATCAACGCAATTTATTTGCATGTCGGGCAGAACAGGCGCAACAATTGCAAGCACGCGGATTATTACTTAATGCGGCGGGAAATCAATCATGAATCAAATGCTGTGGCCAGTACGATTAGCTGATTATGCGTATGCGCAGTCATTATTGATTGGCTGGCAAATCGCCGATCATTCTAAAGATAAGCATTGGAAGCCATTTGAAACCGCATTGGATTGTTATTTACGCTCGCAAGATGACAAGCTGGCATTGGAAGAGCGTTATCGCACTTTATTGGAAAGTCGTGATCAATTCCAAACGCTATTTGCGCTTGGTGATGGGCATCTTGCCACGCATTTGATTTTTATCAGGATTTTGTTTGATTTAGGTGAAAATGCCGCTGCAATTGCGCAGATTGAATCCTTGGTGCAGAGCATGACGTGGTTATTGGAACCGCTGCATGAAGATTTACGGATTCAAATCAATCGCCCATTTTTACCGTTGCTGCACGAATTCGATCAGCGTCCCTTGCATAATGATTTGGGCACTTGGTTGCAAGCGGCAGTGATTGAAGCGTTAGAAATCAAACGCTCTCCGTCTTCTTATTTCCAGAATGATTTGTCGTTACTAAAAAGACTGACAACCAACCCAAATCGCGGCGCTGAAATGGCACGACGGGAACGCTTATTACGGTTGCGCTTGGGATTACCAAAAGCAGTCGCTACTGTCACGCCGACGCCGACGCGCAGAAAACAGATTGATCCGAATGCGGCGCTGTGGGAATCTCTCGAACAACACGCGCAAATGTGAGGATGAAACGCGAATGAAAGCGGTGATTCTGGCAGGTGGTTTGGGAACGCGGATTGTGGAGGAATCGCATCTGCGCCCAAAGCCAATGGTTGAAATTGGCGGGATGCCGATTATCTGGCACATTATGAAACTGTATTCATATTACGATGTGAATGAGTTTATTATTTGTTGCGGATATAAAGGCTATGTGATTAAAGAATACTTCGCTAATTACTTTCTCCACATGTCAGATGTCACCTTTGATGTTGCGAATAATCAAATGGAAGTGCATCAACGCACGGCAGAACCTTGGAAAGTAACGCTGGTGAATACTGGCGCAGAGACGATGACCGGCGGACGTTTGAAGCGAATTGCAGAATATGTGCGCAATGAAACTGCGTTTTGTTTTACTTATGGCGATGGCGTAAGTAATGTCAACATTCAAGAATTGATTGCATTTCATCATGCGCATGGACGTTTAGCAACTGTGACCGCAGTGCAAGCACCGGGGCGCTATGGTGCAATTGAGCAGATTGGCAATGAAGTGACTGGCTTTATTGAAAAACCACGCGGCGATGGAGGTTTAATCAATGGCGGGTTCTTTGTGCTTTCTCCACATTGTCTCAATTTGATTGCGGATGATACGACCAGTTGGGAAGGTGAACCATTAGCGCAATTAACTGCGCAGCGGCAATTGATGGCGTATGACCATTTTGGGTTTTGGTTGCCAATGGATACGCTGCGCGATAAAAATCAATTAGAAACGTTGTGGGCATCCGGGCAAGCGCCGTGGAAAGTGTGGCAATGAACGCAGCATTTTGGCGCGGCAAACGGGTTTTTCTCACCGGTCACACCGGATTTAAGGGCGGCTGGCTGGCGTTGTGGCTGACCGAATTGGGCGCAGAAGTAACGGGTTATGCGTTGGCACCGCCCACAAATCCTAATTTTTTCACCCTCACGCGCTTGCGTGAGCGGCTCGCAGCGCACCATCTGCAGGACGTGCGCGACGCGGTGACGTTGCAACAGGCGCTGACTGCTGCTGCGCCCGATCTCGTGTTTCATCTCGCTGCCCAGCCGTTGGTGCGCGAGTCGTATCGCTCGCCGGTGGCGACCTATGCCACCAATATCATGGGCACAATCAATCTGTTAGAAGCGGTGCGCCACGCTGAAACCGTGCGGGCGGTGGTCGTGGTCACGTCCGACAAATGTTATGCCAATCAGGAATGGGCGTGGCCGTACCGCGAGACCGACGCGCTCGGCGGGCATGATCCGTATGCCAGCAGCAAGGCTTGCGCGGAATTGGTGACGACGGCGTATCGCCACAGTTTTTTAGCGGCAGCGGGCGTGGCGGTGGCGACGGCGCGAGCGGGCAATGTGTTGGGTGGCGGCGATTGGGCGGCGGAGCGGTTAATTCCCGACATTTTGCGGGCATTGGCGGCGAACGTGCCGGTAAAAATCCGTTCACCGCACGCGATTCGACCTTGGCAGCATGTGTTGGAACCGGTGGCAGGCTATCTCACGCTGGCGGAGCGGTTGCACGAAACGGGCGCGACGGCGGCAACGGCGTGGAATTTTGGCCCGAGCGACAGCGAAGCGCGATCAGTGGCATGGCTGCTGGACACGCTGGCGGCGAAATGTCCGACCTTGCGCTGGCAGTGCGATGGAGCGCCGCAACCGCCGGAAGCTGGACTGTTGCAAGTTGATAGCGCGTTGGCGCGGATGCGGTTGGGTTGGCAGCCGCGCTGGACGTTGGAACAGGCGTTGGATGCGACCTTGGCATGGCAACGGCAATGGCAACAAGGCGCTGATTTACAACAATTTTCCTTGCAACAAATCGCAGAATACTGCGGGACAGAATCGCCATGACGCGCCCTCGTTTTCACAGTCACATGACGGCGATTGACGGCATTAGCGTTATTAAACGCTTGCCAATTAGTGACGAACGCGGTTTTTTTGAGCGCGTATTTTGTACACAAGAACTCGCTGCATTCACACACAATAAACCGCTGGTGCAAATTAATCGGACTTTAACGAAACGACGTGGCACGGTGCGCGGTTTACATTTTCAATATCCACCAGCGGCTGAGATAAAATGCGTGACCTGTTTACGCGGTGAATTGCTGGATGTTGCGGTTGATCTTCGCGCTGGCTCACCGACTTTTTTACAAATTCACAGCGAATTTTTAAGCGCCGACAATCATAAAATGATGGTAATTCCTGAAGGCTGCGCACATGGTTTTCAGGCGCTCACGGATGAATGTGAATTACTTTATCTTAACACTGCTGCTCATGCTCCAGAATTAGAATCTGGTTTGCGTCCAACTGATCCACGCCTTAATTTTAATTGGCCGTTACCAATCGTTGATTTATCGCTGCGTGATGCCGAGCGAGCACTGCTCAGTGCAGAATTTCAAGGAATTTTATTATGATCAGTTCTCGCATCACCGTATTAGGTGCGCAAGGATTGATTGGCAGCCAGATATTGCGTTATTTACAGCAGCGCGGTATTGATGCTTTTGCACCGGCAAAGCATGACGAACGCATCTTTACGGAACCGTTGGGACAAGTGATTTATTGCATTGGGTTAACGGCTGATTTCAGACAACGTCCGATAGAAACAGTAGAAGCGCATGTTTGTTTACTTCGGCGTTTAATAGCAACTGCACAATTTGAATCGCTGACTTATTTATCCAGCACGCGAGTGTATGCGCAGAGTGATGACACCAGCGAAAGCGCAAATTTAATCGTGAATCCGAATCAAGCAAGTGATTTATACAATCTTTCTAAACTCATGGGCGAATCGTTGTGTTTACAGAGCGGACGCCCGGGAATGAAAATTGCGCGGCTATCTAACATTATTGGTTTATGCCGCGAACCGCACAACTTTATTGCTCAATTATTAGAAGAAGGTTATCAACACGGAACGGTGACACTGCAAACCGCATTAACATCAGAAAAAGATTATTTATATCTTGATGACGCGGTGCAAGTATTAGTAGCACTTGCGCAAACAAAAGCGACTGGCATTTTTAATGTTGCCAGCGGCTACAATACCACCAACCAAGAGATTTTAGACTTAATTGCAGCAAAAACATCTTTTGCAGTCACAACAATAGCCACTGCTCCAGTCTGGACATTTGCGCCCATTGACATCACCAAAATTAAACAACTTTTTCAGTTTATTCCGCGTCAGTTCGCAGAGTATTTTCCAGAATATCTTCGTTTATATCAAACAACGAGACTAGCACCGTGATCTATTTTGAAACGACTCCAGACGCCGAACCCAATTACCGCGCTGAAAAAAAAGCTCGCGTTGCTGACTTTGCAGATGATGCTGAGTTTCTCGCCTTATCAAAGCAATGGCGTACTGCCGCCTTGCAAAGAAAATATATGAATAATGGTTCATGGCTGGGGCGTCCAATCATTCAACTGCCCATGGATATGCTGGCAGTGCAGGAACTCATTTGGACAATCAAGCCAGATTTAGTGATTGAAACGGGCATTGCACATGGTGGCTCGTTAATTTTATCGGCGTCGATTCTTGAACTGATTGGGCATGGTCGCGTGCTTGGAATTGATATTGACATTCGTACACATAACCGCCACGCCATAGAAAATCATCCTTTATCATCTCGTATCGTTTTAATTGAAGGATCAAGTATTGATCCCAGTATTGTTGCAACAGTTCATGCCGAAGCCAAAGCTGCTAAAAAAGTAATCGTCTTCTTGGATTCTAATCACACTCATGCGCATGTTCTCGCTGAACTCAATGCGTATGCGCAGTTGGTGAGCGTTGATAGTTATTGTGTTGTGTTTGATACCTTTGTTGAGGATATGCCGGAAGATTATGTGTGGACTGATCGCCCTTGGGGTAAAGGGAATAATCCCAAAACTGCCGTGTGGGAATGGCTGAAAACACATCCAGAATTTATCATTGATCACTCAATAGAAGATCGCCTGTTGATTACTTCAGCGCCAGATGGTTTTTTACGGCATGTTGCCGTTGATGGAGTTTAGAGTCGTGAATAACTTAATTTCGAGCTTGTTTTTTGGGGTTAAAAATCCTGAGTTTTTGCAGGGAATTCAACAGGCAATTAGCAACACATCTCCAGAAGGAATTTATGCTGGTGATAACATTTTCACCATCGGTCGTAACTTGAGTTTTCTTGAAAATGAACCGTTTGTAAAAGCATGGAAAACGCACGCTGAAACGCAAGTGGAACACGCCATCGTTTGGCGGATTTATGTATTATCTTGGTTAGCAAAAAGTGTAATAGCGCGAAAGGTGCCAGGTGATTTTGTAGAATGCGCTTGTTATAAAGGTATTTCCGCCAGAATTATTTGTGATTACGTTGATTTCATCAATTCCGATAAACATTACTATTTATATGATCTTTTTGAACATGATGACACAATGGTTCATCATGCGATGCAAGAGCATGGAAGTACGTTGTACGAACAAGTGAAATTGCGTTTTGCAACTTTTCCAAACGTAACGGTAACAAAGGGTTTTGTGCCGCAGATATTAGATACAGTTGCTCCTGAAACAATTTCTTTTCTGCACATTGATATGAATAACGCCGCAGCCGAAATTGGTGCATTAGAACGACTTTTTGATCGGCTTTCACCGGGCGGTATTTTAGTGCTAGATGATTATGGTTGGCGTGTTTATCGGGAACAAAAACTTGCTGAAGACCCTTGGTTAGCCGCGAGAGGTTACGACGTGTTGGAATTACCAACCGGACAAGGTCTTGTGATTAAATAGCATTGTACTTTAATTAAGAAATTGGTTTATCGCTATGGACAACATTCAAACTTTACATCAGGATGCACTTTCACATCATCACTCTGGACGGCTTGATGTTGCAGAAAGTTTATATCGTGCAATTTTGGTATTGGATAGAGATCATGCCGATGCGCATCACAATCTTGGTGTTATTGAATTTCAATCGCAGCGCATTGAGTCTGGTTTAACGCATTTGCGACGTGCAGTAGGATTAGCACCTAACATAGGCGGATATTGGATTTCTTTAGCAGAAAGTTTGGTGACAGCAGAACAGTTTGATGAAGCGCAGTTGATTTTAGAGCAACTCAAAAGAACTGGACAGAGAATAATTGTAAAAAAAGTTTCTGATCGCATCAAAAGATATAACAATCGGCTCTTGACAACAGAAGCAATTTGCCAAATAACGCCTTATAAAAACAAGAAACAAATTGAAGATTTGTTTAGAAAAGGTCAACTTTTTGAAGCAGAATCTCTCGCTCGTCAGCTTGTAAAACAATATCCGCAAGACTCGTTTAGTTGGAAGGCATTAGGAACTATATTATTTAAACGTCGTTTATTTGAAGATGCTTTAGAAGCACTTTCAAAAGCGGTTAACTTAAAAACGGATGATGCTGAACTTTTAAACAGTTTAGGGAATACTTTACAACATCTCAATCGCCCAGATGAGGCTTTGTCCTGCTATCAGCGTTCTTTGGAGATTAACCCGGACTATGCAATAGTTCACAGTAGTATTGCAACAACGTTGTCAAGTTTAGGTTTTAGGGATGAGGCAATTGATAGTCATCGACGGGCATTAGCACTTGATCCATATCTGGTAGACAGTTTAAATGCTCTTGGTGTGGTACTAAAGGAAATCGGTCATTTAGATGAAGCATTAGAATATATGCTTAAATCTTTAGAACTTAATCCACATTACGCTGAAGGTTACAATAATTTAGGCACTATTTTGCAAGAGCTTGGAAAACTAGATGAAGCAATTGATGCCTATAAAAAAACATTTGAACTTAATGCTGATCTTACCGTAGGTTATTCTAACGTACTCTTTGCTTTGAATTATCATCCAGATAAGTTAGCTGAAGAAATTTTTGCTGAATATCAAAAATTTGATAAAGATATCGGAGATACTGGTCGCGTTTTTTGGTTTAAACATTCGAATAATCCCGATCCTAATCGGTGTTTACGCATAGGTTATATTTCACCAGATTTTCGTTCACACTCCACATCTTATTTTTTAGAACCATTATTAGCGCATCACGATGAAAAAAATTTAGAAATTACGGCTTATGCCGAATTGAAATCTGAGGACGAAGTTACCGCACGTTACCGTCAATATATCGATCATTGGGTAAGCATTCGTGGTTTAAGCGATGCAAATTTAGCTAAAAAAATACGCGCCGATGGCATTGATATTTTAGTGGATTTAGCCGGTCAAACTGCCGATAATCGTTTAACTGTCTTTGCGAGACGCCCTGCTCCAATTGCAGTGTCTTGGTTAGGATATGGATATACCACAGGATTAAGCGCGATTGATTATTTTTTAACAGATGACATCATGGCACCACTTGGCAGTGAACATTTATTTGCTGAAAAGCCATGGCGAATTGCAGTTCCTTCAATGGTCTATCGACCTAATATGAATATGGGAAATGTGAGTAGTTTGCCAGCATTAGAAACTGGAATAGTAACACTTGGAACGCTCACTCGCGGCATCCGCATTAACCATCATGTGGTGCGTGTATGGTCAACTATTTTGCAACGATTACCAAAATCACGCTTAATGATTCAAAGCGGAACATTTACAACGCAATCAATGCAAAACCTTATTATAGAACAGTTTTCTGCTTATGGTATTGCACCGGAACGTTTGGATGTTGGTTGTCGCACACCGGCTGCGGCTGTACTCAAAGATACAGATATTAGTTTAGATTGTTTTCCGCATAATTCTGGAACCACGTTGATTGAATCGCTGTATATGGGAGTACCATTTATTACCTTAGCCGCTCGTCCGAGTGTGGGACGAATTGGTAGCACAATTTTACACGGCGCGGGACATCCTGAATGGATTGCAACTACTGAAGAAGATTACATTGAAAAAACAATTGCGCTTGCCAGTGATTTACCTCGTTTAGCCGCAATTCGATCTAGGTTGCGTGCTGAATTAGAGGCGAGTCCATGGTGCGATGAAGTTGGGTTTGCAAAGCGTGTTGAACAAGCCTACCGAGAAATGTGGCAAATTTGGTGTAAAAATCCAACTTAGGTTGGAATATCAATTAGCGCCACTAACACATCGAATGTTATTGAATTGGTGATGTTGATGGGTTTATCTTCGTTTGACACGCTGTTGGAATTGTTGCGCCAAGGACAATTCACACAAGCCGAATATCTTGCTCATCAAATCACGCAACATGATCCAGAAAATTCCTTTGCTTGGAAAACACTCGGTACGTTAATCATGCGTGATCCTGAGCGTATTCAAGCCGCGTTGCCGTTGTTAGAGCGTGCGCAACAATTAGCTCCCACAGATGTCGATATACTCAATAGTTTAGGGCACGCTTATTGTGAATTAAATCGTCTTGATGAATCTTATAACTTTTATGTGCAAGCTGTGGCACTGCAGCCAAATAATGCTGAAATTTGGAATAACAAAGGTTTGGTTGAGGAAAAGCGGAAGCACTGGGAAGCTGCGTTGGAAAGTTATCAACAGGCAGTAGCATTAAAACCTAATTATGTAAAAGCATTAAATAATTGCGGCAATGTGCTGCAAGCACTGAATCAGTTTGAAACTGCGTTGTCTTATTATACAAAGGTGTTAGCGATTGATCCCAGTTTTCCTGATGCACATTATAATTGTGGCTGCTTATTACAACGCCTCAAATGCTGGACAACAGCTCAAATCTGTTTTGAACATGCTATCACTCTTAAGAAAGATCATGTTGGCGCACTAAATAACTTTGGCTTTTTGTTGATTGCGCAGGGATTACTGGATGAGGCTTTAAAGCATTTTGCACAGATTATGCAAATAAACCCAAATATGGAAGCTGCACATTCTAATACATTATTTACGCTAAATTATCATCCCGATCAAGCAGCAGAAACTATTTTTGCTGCATACAGCACCTTTAATCAACAGTTTGGCATCCCGCAGCAGGAAAAATGGCGACCACATCTCAATCGTAACGACCCAGAACGGTGTTTGCATATTGGTTATGTGTCGCCAGATTTTTGTGCGCATTCTTTAAGATTTTTTCTTGAACCTTTGCTCGCACATCACGATAAAGCGGTCGTTGAAGTGACGGCATATAGTCAAACATTACGACAAGATGTAATGACAGCGCGTTATCAATCCTATGTCGATCATTGGGTAGACACTAAACCCTTCAATGATGATGAGCTTGCAGCAAAAATTCGCGCTGATGGAATTGATATTTTAGTTGAATTAGCCGGGCATTCCGCTGGAAATCGCTTATTGATGTTCACTCGCCGCCCCGCGCCAGTTTCAATATCATGGTTGGGTTATGGTTATACTACCGGCTTAACGGCGATTGATTATTTTCTCACTGATTCAATAATGGTTCCCGCAGGTAGTGAAACATTATTTGCCGAGCAGCCGTGGCGAATTGCTGTGCCATCAATGGTGTATCGACCGGATGGCGGTATCGGTGCAGTCAATTCGTTGCCAGCATTAGAATGCGGCTTTATTACTTTTGGAACCCTCACTCGCGGTATTCGGATCAATCATCGCGTCATTCGCGTGTGGTCGAGTATTTTGCAACGCTTACCTCATTCGCGTTTAGTAGTGAATAGCGACGCCTTTAATAGTATAGAGCGGCAGCAGGCGTTAGCAGATCGGTTTGCTGTTTATGGCATTGCGCCAGAGCAATTGATTATTGGCTTTAATAGCCCGCCATACGATGTCTTGCGCGGAATAGATATTGCGCTGGATTGTTTTCCGCACAATTCAGGGACGACGTTAATTGAGTCGCTGTATTTAGGATTGCCGTTTATCACTTTAGCAGATCGTCCCAGCGTGGGACGGATTGGCAGTATGATTTTGCACGGTGCAGGACATCCTGAATGGATTGCGTACAGCGAAGAAGATTACATTGAAAAGACAATTGCGCTTGCGAGTGATTTACCCCGTTTAGCTGCAATTCGCGCTAATTTGCGCACTGAATTAGAAGCAAGTGTATGGCGCGATGAAGTGGGTTTTACGCGCCGCGTTGAACAGGCTTATCGTGAAATGTGGCGACGCTGGTGTGCAACAACTATTTAGAAATCGCTGCATTATTTCAGCGATTTCTGGAAGTGGATGATTATCTAAATGATTATTTAGACATTGGAATGATTGGTTGAACAATTCCGGTTGGTTGATTTTGCAAGACGTCGGTATGCACATTGCGCGGTGGCGTGATACTCGCATCGCGCCCAGCTCGAAAAGATTGCGCCTGTACAATTAACCAATATGCTTTATTAAGCGCCAGTGCGCGTGCGGCAGAGGGCAATAGTAAGACGCTGATGTCTTGATGTAACTTTTTTAACTCGGTCGGACGTAATTGCCCTTTTGTATCAAAAAAGCGTTCAATGACTTCGGTATTTGCCCGAAATTCATCTCCCGCGCCATTGACCATTAAATAACGGCTATATTCATAAGTTCCATCCGCTAATTGCGGTTCGGGAATTCCTGCTAAACCATATTGGCTCCAATGAAACCAACCTTGTTGGGCAGCATCTGCGCCGAGCCGTCGCGGAAAAGAAAAAATGGTATCGGTCGTCGCGCCAATTCCGCCATGACAGCCCATGCAAAACAGCGTTTCTTCTTGCGATTGTGGGCGCAATTGCCCATCTTGCGCTTCAATAAAACCTTGATAAATCCAACCTTGAGTAAACATGCCGCGTTCAAAATCGCCCGGTACATTTTTGAGTACATCAGGATCAAGCGCCCGTTCTGCACCTTCTCGCGTATTAATTCCTTTCAGTTCGGCGTAGGTGTACCAACTGGTTTTGCGGGCATAACGCAATTCTTTCATGCGCGGCGCTAATTGCACCTGTCCGGCAGCGTCAAGATCAAGATAACGGACGCTGTGCAAAAATTCCGTCCCTTCTGGAAATAGTCCAGCGGCAAGATGCAGTGCTCCGGCGTGTTGCAATTCTTGCGCACGTCCCACCAATGACGACTGGCGATCAGGGCGCGGCGGCCATATCAATGCCACCTTTTGCGCAATGGTTAAGCGTCCATCGCCGTTCACGTCCACGCCCAGCACGCGCTCATCAACCGGATCAATGGCGATGTCTTGTCGCCGCACAAATGCTTCCACCAGCGCCAAATTAACGCGATAAATCAACGGGTCAAACTGCCCGGCGCGATTTTCCCGCAGCGGAGCGGCAAGACGAATCAACACGTCGTCAGTGGAGCCGTTGGTTGGCCAAAACGTGCCCGGAAACGGGTGATACGCGAAAGCTCGCCAGCCGGTGTAGCTGCCAGCGGGATCACGATCAAACCCTTGATTATCAAAATGAAAATACGCATCCGGGCGATAACCATCCCAGCGTCCGTCGCCTTGATGATCCCAAGTTGGCGGCAGCGGCGCGTTCAACGTTTGCGCCAGCGCGATGCGCCCGTCAGCAGTGTGATAGTTATCGGTGCGCACCCAATTTAGGATCGTTTCGTCACTGATGGCAGCCACCGCCGCGTTGCGATCAAGCCACAAATTGCGCCAAGGATTGTGCAACGCTGCTTCTGGCAAGCTGTAATTCAGTTGTAAATCATGGTCATCCAGATAATTCGGAATGCGCCCGGTGGTGTGGCAAGTGAAACACGGATTGAACACCGCGCCGTCGGCATCTGTTGTTTTGGTGTAACACTGGGCGCTGATATAAGCCGTCGGGTTATCAAGGCGCGTGTTGCTGAGATCAAGCAGGGAAGCGGCGGCACTACTCGTAGCAGCGACGCTCCACAGCAGCATTGTGGCGGTGATTTTGGTCATGGCAGAAATAACTCACGGCAAAACGGGAGTGCGGCTAAATGCTGCACTCCCGTGATTATTTTAAGAGTTTAACTGAAACCCAGTTAATCTAAACGCGGGAACGGACCGATATAACCAACGTGTGATTCTTTATCGTCGGGAGCGGTAGCCTGATCTTCATCTGATTCACCGTAGGGATGTTGCGTGACCAGCGTGAGATAGCCAAAACCGTTGATATTTTTATGCCAAAACGGTGACGTGGTTTCAGCGCCATAAGGCGTGGTAGCAATGCGGGTAAGATGCGTCGTATTGAGATCATAACTCCACACCGCATCATTTTGATGACCGCTGGTATCTTCGCCGATGATAAGCGTTTTATAGCCGGGTAAATAACTGAGATTATCAGGCTGTGAAATCTGATCGACATCACAAGTGTTTTCCGCTAACTCGGTGCCGCTGTAATCTTTAGGCGTCCCCACTACAACACCATACATATTAGCGGCGACATAATTACTGCTAATCCATTTACCACCACTATCTTTTATCAAGCGCCGCACATCCATACCGTAAACCGCACCGCATTTATTTGCCTGCGCCAGCCGAATATGATTGGGGCCGCCAAGATCACGAGCGCCGTTATCTTCCATACCATAACGCAATTCACTCATGGAGACATACAACACCCGATCAGCAGCGTTATAGGTTAAACCTTCCTCTTTCCGAAATTCAGTCGTTGCACCTAAATGCGCCGCATATAATCTGGTTTCTAAACGCGAGGCTAATTTTGCTTTGCCGGGCTGCAACCGCGTACATAAAAATCCTTCATCGTAAGTATTGGTGCTGACAAAGCCGCTCGGACAGGTTCCAGCCGTCGCATCAAGCGGATCGGCGCGTTCAAATAAATCATTAAAAGTGGTTTTCGCATCCACAGCAGCGCGGATTTCCGCATCGGTGGCATGACCGAGATTTACCCAAGTGATATTAGCCGTTCCCGCACCCGCGCCCGATGTTTGATTCCACCGCGCCGCATACAGCGTTCCAGAACTGAGATTGCGGACGCGGTCGGCAACAAACATAAATAAGCCAACGTTGGTACCATCATCGGATAAATAGACCGTGCGCTGATCTGGCATTACATACGCCAATTCGTGCGCAAATCGTCCCAACGCAAAATGCTTAGTAACGCGATGCTCACCAGTGTTAGAAGTCACGCGAATTTCAGGAATCCAGCCAAAGTAATAACCTAAATAAGCGGCATTTTCTGCCGTGTTCGGTACTTGGTTATAATCAGCAATCGCCTGAATATGTGCATCGTGCCAAGTTGGATCATTAAACCAAGCGTTATTTGCCGCGAGCGGATTTAAAATCGCCATCGGCGGTTCATATTCTTCCGAACCCAAATGCGTATTCCAAGGCGTAGTCATACCAGCGCAGTTGACATAAGTGCCTAACACATCAGAAAAATCGACCGAACGGGTTGCCACCGCAGACAAATGACCATCATCAGCTTGTTCTAACTTGGTGATATACGCACCGCCGACACTGCACTCCAATTGCGTCACCGCAAACAATGTGCTGCCATATTTCAGCAACGAAGTGTGATCGGGGCCCGAACCGTTAGTACACACCAGCGGACTACCATCTTCTTCGCGCAGCGGCTGCCCCGCATTATTTTTCAATAACCCAAAAATCTCGGTTTGATCGTCACTACCGCCGAGCAACGGTAATACCTGATTGGTGCGCAGCAAATCGTAATAACCAATTGGATAATTGACACCATTGATAGTGACTTGCGTGGTGGCACGAATTGCGCGTTTTTCTTCCAAAGTCAGCGGGACGCTAATTCCCGTAAATGCTAAACTCAACTCCTTTTCATCTGCTACAATGGTCGCACTATTCAATAACAGCGCGACTGCGGATACATGCCAAACAAAATGCCTATTCATCACAACAAAACTCCAAAATATAGTGATCTAGCACTCACACAATAGTGAAATACGCCACAAGCTATTCACGCGATTACAATCGACATCTTAATGGATCATTGTGACAAAATAGGTGACGAACAAATGACAGTACATTAAAAGTAACGCAGTTAAAAAAGCTGTCCGGTAGCAGTTGTGAGTCACACACATCGTTGCCACTGACAACTGGCATTGACGCGCTTTTCCGGGTTTACTTGTCGGTCATTCGCTCCTGCTGTCCCTGCTGCCATGATGGATGTATTACTCAACGCCACGCTCGCTTACGGCCTATTCCTCGCCAAAACTCTCACCATCGTGCTCGCTGGCGTTGCCTTGATCGTGCTGGCGCTGCGCTCCCGCTCCGACAACGCTGAAGAATTGGAAATCATTGATCTCAATGAACAATATCGAGAGTTGACCACTGCACTCAAAGCCGCATCGTTAGCACCTAAAGCCTTCAAAGCCTTCCGCAAAGCCGAGCGCCGTCGTGAGCAAACGCGGCTTCAAACTGCCGCCGATTCTCCATCTAAACGCTTGTTTATCATCGACTTTAATGGCGACATTCGCGCCAGCGACGTTGCCGCGCTGCGCGTGTTAGTCACCGCACTGCTGCTCGAAGCCCAACCCAGCGATGCCGTGTTAGTGCGACTTGACAACGCCGGCGGCATGGTCAGCGAACACGGTTTAGCGGCCGCACAATTGGCACGGTTGCGGACGCACGGCATCGCGCTCACCGTCGCAGTGGATAAAATCGCCGCCAGCGGTGGCTACCTCATGGCGTGCGTCGCCGACCGTATTATTGCCGCCCCATTTGCTATTTTAGGTTCAATTGGCGTTTTAGCTGAATTACCCAATTTTCATCGCTTTTTAGAACAACACGGCGTTGATTTTGAATTACACACCGCTGGCGAGAACAAACGCACACTCACGTTATTTGGTGAAAATACGGAAGAAGGAAGGCGCAAATTAAAAGCACAATTAACTGACACCCATCAGTTATTTCAAGAATTTGTGGGTTTATATCGTCCACAATTAGAGATAACTCGCGTTGCTACTGGTGACCATTGGCACGGCACCCAAGCACTTGAACTAGGTTTAATTGATGACATTCAAACCAGCGATGATTTTTTACTCGCAGCATATCCTGAATGGCAACTCTTAAAACTCAACTACACTGTGCGCAAAAAAGCACTTGAACGGATACTGGCAAGTATTCAAGCCACCATTGATCATTGGTTAGTGACTTGGCGCTGACCCTTGCCAATTACTGATTGACAACACAACTGGAGACACAGGTGTCGAATTTAACGATTTACTTTGAACGCCCTGCAACTTGGGCTGAAACCATTTATATTCATTATTGGAATGCAGAACACAGCAGCGCAAAAAGTAATTGGCCAGGAATACGCATGGAGGCACAAGGCAAAAATTGGTATCGCTGCCAATTTGTTGGTGTGAATGCGCTGCATTGTGTATTTAATGACGGACATGGTAAACAAACTGCTGATCAATATCGCAACAGCAATGGTTGGTATGATGCCAATGGTCAATGGTCAGCAACAAAACCAGTACCGCATAAGCCAATTACTCATAACACCACATCATCACGTCCGGTGATTTCTCATCCGCCACCACCATTGTCAAACCGCGTTGATTTTCGAGAAGAAACTATTTATTTTCTGCTCACCACACGCTTTTATGATGGCGATCCATCAAATAACTTTTTTTGCCGTGACCGAATTGAATTTAATAGCGCCGGTCAACCAGTTGATCCACATTGGCGCGGTGATTTCAAAGGGTTAATTCAGCGCCTTGATTACATTCGTGATCTCGGTTTTACGGCAATTTGGATCACGCCACCAGTAGAAAACCGCTCAGGTTTAGATTATCACGGTTATCACGCTTATGATTGGACACGCATTGATCCGCGTTTAGAATCGCCCGATGCAACTTATCAACATTTAATTGATGCTGCCCACGCTCGCGGCATTAAAATCATTCAAGATGTGGTGGTCAATCATTCCTGCCAATACGGAATTCGCGGACAAGTTCATATCGACCATTTACCGATTAAGTATTACGTCCCGCACGGCTCTGAACCCGGGCGCGTGAATCACGGTCCCTATCAAGGCAATCTCGGTAATTATGCGTGGGAAAATCGGGATGATATTGACAATCCATTGGCACCTGCGTGGTATCAGGAACGCCATTCCCGCGATCCTGAAGGAATTGAACCGTTAATTGATCCTAAAACCGGAGAAACAGTGCCAAAAGCGGGTTATAACCCGGGGCGATTTTTTGGGGTTGATTCACAGACGCTTGATCCCAATTGGTATCACCAAGATGGTTTTATTTGTGGTGGTGATTGGGAAAGCACTAACCCATTGCAACAAAAACATCTTGCCGGTGATTGCATTGATTTAGCAACTGAACGCCAAAACGTGAAAGACTATTTAATTAACGCCATTAACCGTTATTTAGATATGGGCGTGGATGCGCTGCGCATTGACACCGTAAAACATGTTGAGCGCGATAATTTGTTGGAGTATGTCAATGCGTGGAAAGCGCATAAACCCGGTTTATTTGTTTTTGGTGAGAATTTAGTGAAGGGCTATGGCTGGGGCGATCTCGGCGGTGGCGATAATGGTCCGTCACAAATTCGTCCGTGGTGGTACACGCGACTTGGTGATGATCCGCGTAATCCCGAATCCGGCGGTGATTCTGGTTTTCCGCAATTGGATTTTGGATTGTTTTCAACTTTCCGCGATACCGTTAGCAAGGGTACTTATGCGGGCACGGCGCATATTCTTAGCATGGATTGGATTTATGGTGATGTGACGCAATTAGTCACGTTTTTACAGAATCACGATGTTGGCCCTGATAATGATTTCAAATATCGCTTCAAAGGCGAACAATGGATGGCAGCGGCGGCATATAACTTGATTTGGACGGCGCGGGGTATTCCATGTTTGTATTACGGGGAAGAAATTGAGTTTATGAAAGGTGCGCCGCAGGATATTGAAGGAGAACGCGATACTTTGAGCCAAACCGGTCGCGCTTATTTTGGTGATCATCTCAGCGATGAATGCCTAGCAAGTACGCAAGCGCATCCGTTGTATCGTCATATTCAGCGCCTCAATTTAATTCGGCGGGCAATTCCGGCATTGCAAAAAGCGCAGATGACGCATTTAGCAGAATGGGGTAGCGGAATGCGCTTTGTCCGCGATCATGCCGCTAGTGGCAGCTTTGCGGTGGTGGGGCTGGCAATTGGTTCGGCGCAGCAAATCGCTATCGACGGTGTTCCATCTGGCATTTATCGTGACGCCGTTACGGGTGCCGAACTGCATAGCGATGGGCATTTAAGTTTTAGCGTCAAAGCGAATTCAGCAGGGATTTATGTTCTCAATGGTCCGGGCAAAATCGGCGACGATGGTATGTATTTGCGTTAAATCACGTCGAGTTGCCGCCTAATTACAAAACGAGGTCGGGCAGTTATGCCACATTACCCTTCAAAACAAGCACTTGAGAAGTCGTTTCAATTAATTCGTCATGCGCAGGTACCACAGATTCCAGACGTGGTGCTGGCACTGCGGGCGGAATTAAAACGACCCTCACCTGATTTACGCATTCTCTCGGATTTAATTGCACAAGATGTCGGCTTGACTGGACATATCCTTAAAAAAGTGAATTCGCCTTTGTTTTCTCGCGCTAATAAAATCACTAGCTTGTCGCAAGCGATCAGTTTGATGGGAATTAAACGACTCATCAATTTAGTCACTGCCGAAGCGGTAGAGCAGATGTTGAGTAGTTCCAGTGGTGCTGCGCGGGTGGTGTGGGAATCAATTATGGAGCAGGCGCAAATTGCGGTGAGTGTGACGCGCTATGTTGCCAATACGAATCCAGAAGATGTGTATTTGTTCGGGATCATGCACGATGTGGGTAGTTTGATCTTTGCAGAACAATTGCCCAATTACAGTTATGAGTGGGTATTGCGTGCCAGTGCGCCAGCATCCTTGTTGGATTATGAGCAGGCAGCTTTGCAGATTGATCATGCTACTGTCGGTTTTTTATTGGCGAGCATTTGGCAATTGCCAGAACAATTTGCGCTGGCAATTTTTCATCATCACGATCCGCATTATCAGCGTTTAGAGGATGCGCGAGTGCGTTGTTTAATTGGAATTACGCAATTGACTCATGCGTTGATGGCGTTACCATTTGGCGCACAGGATGAACCAGAAATGGCGTTATATCGAGATATAGCCCGCCGTGAGTTGGACTTATCGGAAGAAGATTGGCTCAGTTTGTGTAAACAAATTCACAATGATTCTAGTGCGCAGAATTAGTTAGCAGTAATTATAATTGCCTAACATTGATTCAATCTTGCGTTGAGAATTGGTAACGGCTCGCTTTCATTGAAGCGTGTTATGTTTAACTAAAAGCGCGTACACTTGGCGGCGGGAGTGGGCTAGGCAGTCGCGCTGGTTTTGATTACCAGTGAGGAAAGTCCGGGCTTCACAGGGCAGGGTGCCAGGTAACGCCTGGGGGACGTGAGTTCACGGCGAGTGCCACAGAAAATAAACCGCCGATCTCGCGCCTAGCGTGGGAGGTAAGGGTGAAAAGGTGCGGTAAGAGCGCACCGCGTTGCTGGTAACAGTGGCGGCACGGTAAACCCCACCCGAAGCAAGACCAAATAGGGGAACACCGCAGTTTCGGCTGCATCGCACGGCCCGTGCGCGTTTCCGGGTAGGTCGCTTGAGGTGTGCGGCGACGCACATCCTAGATGAATGGCTGCTCACGACAGAACCCGGCTTATCGGCGCACTCCCATCTATTTCATTGCGCACGCACGTTGTTTGAATCGTCTGTGCTGGATTGTTTAGCGTTCCCACGCTTTAACGTGGGAACGTTTCCACCGCATTAACGCCCGCCATATACCGCTTCAATGCGTTGTCCCACTGCTGCTTGCTCGTCCTTCAAAAACTTCAATTCCTCGTCAACCTGTTGCCGATTGGCTTTAAGCAATTGCTTCTCTGCCTCAGTTTTCTGTTGTTCCTGTAACTGGCTGTCGAGCTGTTGCTGAATGTTATTCAGAACTCTGTTGAGAAATTCTTTTCTGCTGCTCACAATACCTTCCACCATCTTTTCTAAGCTGTCATCAAACAACTGCTTCAATGGCTTCCATTCGCCGCTACTAAATATCTAACAAAATTTATACAAAAGCGTATAAATCTCGCTTTGATATATTCACACCGTCAACGCAAAAGCCATGATGAAACTATGGTCTCACTTTGCTCTGGTGTGCATTTAAGGTCTCGGCTGTAACGTGTCCAGACCATATTGATTTAGATTAAGCGCCGCATTCAAATCTCTTAGGAGTTACGCAGTTGACCAAAAATAGCTTTAGAATATAGTCGATCCACCGC
>DYNM01000022.1 GCA_020721065.1 Thiocystis violascens
AAAGCGAAGGCGATTCGTAAAAGGAATCATTGCTCAGTTGAGACTTTGTTTGCCATCTATTTGTAATCATTTTATGTTGGATCGACTATAACAACGACAGCCTCATCCAATACCCATCGCACCGCTATCATTTAAAGCATCGCTGTATTTTTTCAACACCTTCTCGGCAGCTTCCATTTGGGATGCAAAATCTTGTTAGTGAAGTGTAAGCACAAATCCTTCCTCGCCTTCCACCAAATACAAGGTATCATCTTTACCAACATTAAATTTACTCAGCACTTCTTGCGGAAGTTCTATTCCCATAGAATTACCAACAGCGGTCACTTTTACCTTGAGCATACTCGCACCTTAAATGTTGTTGTTTCTGTATCATCCAATGTAGCAAACCCAATATAACCAGCAAGTATTGCCCCCGCAGACATGGCGGCGCTTATTCTGCTATACCGTCTAACTCAAGATTTATCGCGCAATCGCGCTAAAGCAATATCATAGATTTCATTGCGATCACGTTTGCCGACAGTGATGACAGTGACTGATCTTCGACAGAATATACGAGTCGATATCCTAGTTGGCGCAACTTGATTTTGTATGTGTTTTTGGCACCAGACAAACTCGCTGAAGGTACATGAGGATTTTCTAATCGCTCTCTGAGTTTTTTCTTAAATTGCCCTTTGATGGTGTGATCCAGCTTTTTCCACTCTTTAATCGCCGATTTTTTGAATTCCAGCTTATAGGTCATCGAGTGCAACCTGAACGTTTGGCTCATCCATGCGTTCTTTCACGATTTTTAGCAGCTCAATGTCGTCGAGCAACTCCATCATGGCTTCATAAGCTGCGGCAGGTACACAATAAAAGGCGGGTTCATTGTGGTTTAGCACGGCAATAGGCATACCATTACCGCTGGCTACTACTTGTATTGGGTTAGCTTTAAGCTCAGATATACTGGCTGCAACTTCAGTAAGTATTTGACTAGGCATGGTTTTATGTCTCAGATGAGTTTAGCGACGGGATCACAGCGTAGGTCAGGGTTGCTATTCTCAGCAACCCAACATCAGCAATCAACCACCTAAACCGCGCAATGCTTATTCAGTGTCTTCAATCTAAAACCACCGCTTCTTAATTGAATCGGTGGTTTTCTTTTGTGTTAAAGAGTTGGCTGCAATGAATCATCAAGCAGTTTGATTCACTAAAACGACTGACGGCTAATTACTCAATAAAAATGACAGTCTCATCCAATACTCATCGCACCGCTATCATTTAGCCAACGCTTGAAAAGCATTGCTGTATTTTTTCAACACCTTCTCGGCAGCTTCCATTTGGGATGCAAAATCTTGCTGGTAATGCGTAAGCACAAATCCTTCCGCGCTTTCAACCAAATACAAGGTATCATTTTTACCAACATTAAATTTACTCAGCACTTCTTGCGGAAGTTCTATTCCCATAGAATTACCAACAGCAGTCACTTTTACCTTGAAAGTTGTTGTTTCTCAGCGTAGGTTGGGTTCCCGCTTTTGGCAACCCAAGATCATCAGCAATCACCGTTTAACAAATGAACTTTCGCAGACGGCGTTGGTTATTCTGAAATATCCTAACAGGTAGGGAATATAATCATAAAAGATGCGCTATGTTACTAACAGAATCACTCAAACCGATAGTTTAGTAATTCAATATCTCGCGCAAAATGCTGCGCCACCAATTCCGCAGTCGCATCCGTATAATAACCGCGATAATCTTGCTGACGATCCCGCGCTTGGCGGGCATGAGGTAACACCGGCGGTTGAATCCCAATTCGCTGGCAAATGGTGTTGAAATCTTCATGCAGCTGTTCATAGCGCCCAATAAAATCGACAATGATATTGCCGCGCAAGTCGATTAAATAATCTGATTGCAGCGTGATGGACGTGTCTAAATGATATTGATATGGGCGCAGCGGGTCGAGTTTATAGCGCAAAAAATCACTAAATTGCTCGTGACCAATCAGTAAATGCGGACGTTCGCGCCGCAAATGATGAAAAGAGCTGACCTGTAAATCCCACGGATTGCGCACAATTGTAAACTTGAATAACGCCTCAAAAAATTCCTTGGGCAACAGTTCTTGTGCTGCAATCACTTTCGCATGACGTGGCAATTTACTTGCTAAACGATGCCCGCTGAGATGACTTAAACGACTGCACAAAAACATCGGGTAATACCAAGGATCATGCCAGCGCAATCCTTCCAAAGCGGCGCGAATACTGGTGCCTCCAGTTTTTGCAATATGTACGAATAAAAATTGATGTTTTAATGACAACAGCATGATCGGCGCTCACCGCAAAAAGGTTAATCGTTTAAGCATCATCACATAATACTGGCGGCAAAACTCGGAGCTTTTGACTCACAATTTCACCCAGTCGGTCTAATAAATCAGTCGCCATATCAGGATGAAAGCGTTCAGGATCAATGCTGCCAATTGCCAACACGCCAAACGCAGCAGCAGTGTGAATCGGAATCAGGGCGGCGGTGCGAATGTTGGCGTTACGCGCACCAAATAATAAAGTGCCTTGTGCTTCATGTAACGCACCACAAAAAGCATGTTCTTGTGTAATAAAATCGTGAAACAAAGTATGTCCAGCAACTGCCGTTGTATCACAAGGCGCATTTTCATCAATCATGAGCGGAAAAAGTTTTAAGACCACTGCATCAGCATGAAACTCGCGCAACAAACACTCATTCATCACGCGACACAATTCCACCGGATCGTTAGTGGCAATCATTTTGAGTGAAAAGCCGTGCAAACGATTGACCAGCGCATCGTATTCCCGCGCCCGCGCCAGCACATGATCAAGCAAAGCGCGTTCGTTTTCTAATTGTTTGCGCAGCACGCGCACCTGTTTTTCAATTAAAGACGAAGCACCTCGCACTAAATGCGGTACCTGTAACGCGATTAACGTTTCTGGATAACGTTCAAAAAAATTGGGATGATTTAATAAATACGCAATCACTTTTTGGTGAAAATAAGGGTCTTCTGGTTGCGAAGGCTCGGCGTGTTGATTCATAACAACCTCGGTATTTCAATCTCTCCGTGAAACACGGTGGCAGCCGGTCCGGTCATCCACACCGGTTGCGAGCCGCCGTTCCATTCGATAAACAGCTCGCCGCCCGGCAGCGTGACCCGCACCTGCGGTTCCAACAGATGACGCAGCCTGCCGCTGACCACTGCCGCACACGCGCCAGTGCCACAGGCGAGCGTTTCTCCCGCGCCGCGTTCGTAGACCCGCAGCCGAATCTGTTGCGGCGATACCACTTGCATAAACCCAACATTGACGCGCTGCGGAAAACGCGGATGCACCTCCACCAGCGGGCCGAGCTGCGCGACGGCGGCGGTGCTCACGTCGTCCACTTGTAGCACTGCGTGTGGATTGCCCATCGACACTGCGCCAATCAGCAGCGTCTCCGCGTCCAGCGCCAGCGGATACAACGGCTGCGGCTGCTCACTGTCGGCGAGGAACGGAATTTGTGAGGGCGTCAGCACCGGCGTTCCCATGTTGACGCGCACCAGCCCATCCGGTTGCAGCAGCAGCGTGATCACACCAGCGGCAGTGCCGACCGTGATTTCCGTGTGCTCGCTCAAGCCCTGCTCGTGAACGAACCGCGCAAAACATCGCGCTCCATTGCCGCACTGTTCGACCTCGGAACCGTCGGCATTAAAAATGCGGTAATGAAATGCGGTGGTTGGCAAGCGCGGCGGCTCCACCAGCAACACTTGATCGCAGCCGATCCCAAACCGGCGCTCCGCGAGATGGCGAATCGTTGCCGCATCCAGCGTCACCTGCTGGCGCACCGCGTCAATCACGACGAAATCGTTGCCCAAGCCGTGCATTTTGGTGAAGCGCAGTGTCATGTCGGTAATCGTCCAATCACTGCCAAATGCCGATTACTCACCACTTCAACCTCCAACGTCGTCAAACCCGCGTCTGCCACTTGTGCCACCACTTCTTGTGGCTCAAACGCCGCAAACAGTGAATTGCGAAAATCATGCCGCAACACCTCTGGCATCTCGCTGCCGTAGGTTTCCACCAGCGCCTCCACCCAACCAGCGGACGCCGGGCGCATCAAATCCATCACCACCACTAACGCGCCGGGCTTACCAACGCTGCGAATGGTCTGCCACAGCACCTGCGGCTCCGGCAGATGATGCAGCAGGCTATTGGACAAAATCAGGTCGTAATGCGCAGCCGGCAAGGTCGGCGTTGGCAACCGCTCGCACAGCAACCGACAACGCGGTGCCACACCCGCCAACCGCTGTAACTTTTCCTGCGCCAGCGCCAGCATCGCCGCTGCGCCGTCAAGCGCATCGCAGGTCGCCAGCGGATAAGTGGTCAGGAATTGGATGCTGATATCCGCCGGGCCGCAGCCCAAATCCAACACCCGTGCGCCAGACAAAGTGCCCGGCTGCGCCGCAGCTAACAGTTTGAGAAATAAGCTATTTGGCTCAGAAAAATCCGCCTGTGCATACGCCAACGCTTGCGCGGCATCATCCATCAATTCCGGTTCTAAACGACGTTTCACGGCAGCAACGACTCCCCGGCAAACAAACTGGCGACGGTCTCGCGCTCGCGCACCAGTTGCGCGTGCGCCCCGTCCACCATCACCTCCGCTGCTCGCGGACGACTGTTGTAATTGGAACTCATCGTGAAGCCATACGCGCCGCTGCCGCGCACTGCGATCAAATCACCTTCCTCCAGCGCCAGCAGCCGTTCTTTACCAAGAAAATCAGCGGTTTCGCACACCGGCCCAACCACGTCATACCGCAGCTCCGGCGCGGTGCTGGCGCTCACCACCGGCACGATGTCTTGTTGAGCGTGATACAGCGCCGGGCGCAGCAGGTCATTCATCGCCGCATCGACCACTGCGAAATGGCGCGTCGGCGTGTGTTTGAGCAATTCCACTCGCGTCAACAAAATGCCGGCATTACCGGCGATGGCGCGTCCCGGCTCGACGATGATCTCAACCGGGCGCTCGCCGAGCAGGTAATTCAGCGCCGCAGCGTAGGCGGCTGGCTCGGGCGGCAGCTCGTCGCGGTAACGAATGCCCAACCCGCCGCCCAGATCAAGATGATCAATGGCAATTCCCGCTGCGGCCAGCCGGTCGGCGAGTGCCAATACGCGGGTGAGCGCGTCGATAAACGGTGCTAAATCAGTGAGTTGTGATCCGATGTGGCAGTCAATGCCAGTGATGCGCAGGTGCGGCAGCTCCGCTGCTTGTTGATACACGGCCTCGGCGCGGGCGATGTCGATGCCGAATTTGTTGTCTTTTAAGCCGGTGGCAATGTAGGGATGGGTTTTGGCGTCCACGTCGGGATTGACGCGCAGCGCGACTGGCGCGATGACGCCGCATTCACCGGCGAGCTGGTTGAGGCGCAGCAGTTCGGATTCCGATTCGACGTTGAAACAGCGGATGCCGATTTCGAGCGCCCGTCGCAGTTCATCGCTGCGTTTGCCGACGCCGGAAAAGAGGATTTTGTCTGGTGAACCGCCAGCAGCGAGGACGCGCTCCAGTTCACCGCCGGAGACGATGTCAAAACCGGAGCCGAGTCGCGCCAGCACGTTGAGGACGGCGAGATTGGCGTTGGCTTTGACGGCGAAACAAATCAGGTGCTGCCGGTCGCGGAAGGCGCGATCAAACGCTCGCCAGTGGCGTTCGAGCGTGGCGCGAGAATAGACATAACAGGGTGTGCCAAAGCGGTCGGCGATGGCGGTGAGGGGAACGTCTTCGGCGTGAAGGATGCCGGCGCGGGCGATGAAATGATCCATGCGGGAAATCGCTATTTGATGAATTGAGTTGGGAGGGAAAAAGTTGGTGGTTTTCAGTTGTCAGTTGTCAGTAAAAAAACAGCGTTGTTGCTGACAATTAACAGCTTTTTTTAACTGCGTGAAGGCTGTGGAACATCAGCGCCGACTGGCGGCGGGACACGATCTGGCAAGGTGAGGGAGCCTTTTTGGCCGCAGGCGTTGAGGATGCTGATGACGCCGAGCGCGAGGATGACCGTGATCAGCAAAGTGTGTGCCCAACAACGCATGATGTCGCCTCGTGTCAATTCAGTGTGATCAAAGAGTATGCCGCTTTGTGCTGCCATGACGCAGCGCAGACGGTCAAATCGCTGGCGTTAATGGTGCCAATGCTGGCGCGGGAGGTGCGAGTGGCACGGCAGCGCGAAACCGGGCGGCGACCTTGCCGTCAGCGGTGCGCAGTGTCAGTTGCGATCCCTCAACTTGGTAGCTGGCGACGCTGGCGAGTGCCGCAGCGTAGGCAGCAGCTTGAGCGGTGAGGGCTTTTAGTGCGACATCTTTAACGCTGCTACAGGTCGGGCGTTTGGTGGCGAGCGGACCGAGTTGTAATTGACGCTCGTTGACGGTGTAGCCGCTCATGTATTGATTGCAGCCGTTGTTGCCGGTCAAGGTGCCAGATGGATGAAATGCGAGGTCGATTGTGGTGTGTTCCAGCACTAACACCGGTCCCTGTTTGGGATGATGATAAAACTCCAACAGCCACGTTTGCCCCAGCAACGGCGAAGCGGGTTGCAGGGCTTGCAAGCGCAGCCGCAATTGTCCGGCGTCATCAAGGAATTCCAACTGGGTGCCGACCTGATGCGCTCGCGCTACGGCAGCTAAATCGGCGCTGACGGCGGTGTGTTGTTGCAGCAACGATGCTGCGCAGACAGCAGGTGTGGTGGGGCGAGTACCGATGGTTAAGCCAGTGTCAGTCACGACGTAGGTACCCGCCAGCGGATAGCAGCCGCCAGTGCTGGCAAATTGCCCGGCGCTGAATTGAAACTGCGTGGGCGTGGTCGGATCGGCGGCGAGAAAGCCAGTTGCGGTTTGATAACCAACCAGTTGCCAGCTTTGCCCCTCAAAGGTGGCGGCAAGTGCCATTGCTGGCGCGGAAGCAGCAGCGTTTGGCACGGCGGCGGTCATCAAGAGCGCGAGCAGGGCGTTGGCAGCAGAGCGCGGCGGAGATGTGGAAAATGGTTGCATGAAAAACACCTGAATCGGCGACCTTGAGGCCGGTTATCTTAGCAGGCAAGACGCCCGGATCGGTTTGATACAGTTTTGAACTGACAACTGACAACTGACAACTTTTTACAACCGCCAATTTTTTTAACTATCTCATTTTAGGTGCAACTTTAATGCAGTTTATCGACTTAAAAACGCAATATCAATTACTCGCTCCCGCAATTCAAGCGCGTCTTGAAACGGTATTCCAACACGGTCAATTTATTATGGGACCGGAAGTCATTGCCTTGGAAACGCAATTAGCGACTTTTGTTGGCGTGCGTCATTGTATTGGCATGTCCAGCGGCACCGATGCGCTATTAGCAGCACTGCTGGCGTTGGAAATTGGACGCGGCGATGAAGTCATTACGACGCCATTCACGTTTATTGCCACTGCCGAGGTGATTGCGTTAATTGGCGCACGTCCAATTTTTGTGGATATTGATCCGGTCACTTATAACCTTGATCCAGCGCAGGTAGCAGATGCAATTACCGGTCGCACGCGAGCAATTATGCCGGTGGCGTTATACGGTCAATGCGCCGATATGGAAACAATTAACGCCATTGCTGCGCAACATCATTTAGCAGTGATTGAAGACGCGGCGCAGAGTTTGGGCGCGAGCCGTTATGGACGGCGCTCGGGTGGCTTGGCGCAAATTGGCTGCACCTCGTTTTTTCCGTCCAAACCGCTGGGCGGCTACGGCGATGGCGGCGCGTGTTTCACCGATGACGATCAGCTCGCCGAGCGGCTGCGCGAGGTGCGCAATCACGGGCAAGAGCGCCGTTATTACCATCCGCGTTTGGGCATCAACGGGCGTTTGGATACGCTGCAAGCGGCGATTTTATTGGAAAAGCTGGCGCTATTTCCGGCAGAAATCGCAGCGCGAGCGCGAATTGGTGCCCGCTATACGTCGCTGCTGCAACAACGCGGTGCGGCATCAACCGCAGATGGAATAAATGCGCCGGTATTAACGCCAGCACTTGCAACGGGCAATACGTCGGTGTATGCGCAATACACTATTCAAGTAGACAATCGGGATGCAGTGGCGGCGCAATTGCAGCAACAAGGAATTCCAACCGCAGTGCATTATCCTTTACCATTAAATGAGCAGCCGGTTTTCCAAATTGGTATGGGTGATAACAATACGCCAATCAGTGCCGCCATTGCGCAGCGCGTCTTGAGTTTGCCGCTGCATCCGTATTTATCAGAAGAGGATCAAGATCAAATCGTAGCGGCAGTTGCGGCAGCGACGGGATTAAAATCATCCAGTTGATTATTTCAGCAGTGAATGCTTTTTGAAACTGACAACTGATAACTAATCACTCAAAACCTGCTGCGTTTTGATCTTCTCAACGCAGCAGATGCAGCATGAAACAGTTAATGCGTGTCACCCGGTCTGCGTACCGGCGTTTTTAAGGTGACTAATTCCTCTGCGCTGCACGGATGAATTGCTACCGTTGCATCTAAATCGGCTTTGGTTGCGCCCATTTTCACTGCGACCGCAAAGCCTTGCAGCATTTCATCGACGCCATCGCCAATTAAATGAATTCCCACCACGCGCTCTTCCGCGCCAGCGCACACTAATTTCATCGCCGTCGTCGCCCCGTGCGCATTGAGCGCATAACGCATCGGCGTAAAACTGGTCTCATAAATCGTCAACGTGTCGCCAAAACGCTGCCGCGCTTCCGGTTCCGTCAAGCCGACTTTGCCCAGCGGCGGATGCGTAAATACCACCGTCGGAATGTTGTCGTAATCGAGTTTGCGTTCCGGCTGATTGTTAAATAGACGCTCGGCAAGACGCCGCCCCGCCGCCACCGCCACCGGCGTCAACGGTTCGCGTCCGGTCACATCGCCGAGCGCGTAAATGCCGGCAACATTCGTGTTCTGGTAGGCATCCGTCGGGATCAAGCCGTTAGCTTGCACGGTCACGCCCGCCGCTGCGAGGTTGAGATCGCGGGTGTTCGGCGTGCGCCCCACCGCCCAGATAATCTGGTCAAAACCGCCCAAACGCTCGCCATTTTGCGCGACCAGTGCCAGCCCAGCAGCATCGCGCTCCAGCGCCGCTACCGGAAATTCCAACCGAATATCAATGCCATGCGCGGTCATGTTGTCGCGCAGCGTGGCGCTAATCAGCGGATCAAACAGCCACAGCAGCCGATCTTCCAGCGCGACCACCGTCACCTCGGTGCCGAAGGCGCGTAACACGCCCGCCAGCTCAACGCCGATATAACCACCACCGACGATGGCGACACGCTGCGGCTGCGTGTCCAGTTGAAAAAAACCATCGGAATCAATGCCCAATTCCGCGCCGGGCATTCGCGGCACAATCGGACGTCCGCCGGTCGCAATCACCAGATGATCGGCGCTGTAATGCTGGTCGCCGACGGCAATGGTGTGGGCATCGACGAATTGAGCGCGGCCACTGATGCGCGTGATATTTTGAGAGCTGACGTAGCCGTCCCAATACTGATTGATATCAGCAACATAACGATTGCGCCCGGCGACCAGCGTTGCCCAATCAAGACCGTCGCTGTGAGCGCGAATGCCGAATTCGGGCGCGGCAGCGATGGCGGCGGCGTGATTGGCGGCGTACCACATCACCTTTTTGGGTACGCAACCGGCATTGACGCAGGTGCCGCCGAGTTTGTTGGGTTCGACGATGGCGACGCGCTGCCCGAATTGCGCCGCTTTTTCAGCGACCGCTAAACCACCGCTGCCGCCACCAATCGCAATTAAATCAAAATGCTGTGTCATTGTGGTATTTCCCTATTAACCAATTAAAAAAAAGGGGGCGTAATGCCCCCTTGTGGTTGGATTCAAATCCCAGTGAGCGATGGCTCACAATTGGGAATTAAGCACGGGCAGCAAGCCATTCAGCCAATTTGTCAGAGCCGCCAATCAATTGCCCATCAATGAAAATCTGCGGTACCGAAGTCGCACCAGCAACGGCGCGTAAAGTTAAATCGGTATAATCACGATTGAGCAGCAGTTCTTCATACGCGATGCCCGCAGTTTTTAAGGCAGTTTTCGCTTTTGCGCAGAATGGGCAGCCGGGGCGAGTGAATACGGTCACGCTTAATGGCTTGGGCGCATTCGGTGCCAGATAATCCAACATCGTATCGGCATCAGAAACGCCATAGGGATCGCCGTCTACTTCGGGTTCAATAAACATCTTGGCAATCACGCCATCGCGCACCAGCATGGAATAGCGCCATGAACGTTTACCAAATCCAATCGCGTCTTTTTCAACCAACATGCCCATGCCGTCGCTGAATTCTCCATTGCCATCAGGAATGAAGGTTAAATCATCGGCGTGTTGCGCGACTTTCCATTCATTCATCACGAAGGTGTCATTAACCGACATGCAGATGATGTCATCAACGCCGTGCTGTTTGAATACGGGCAGCAATTGGTTATAACGCGGCACATGCGATGAAGAACAGGTGGGCGTAAATGCGCCGGGCAATGAAAAAACAATCACGGTTTTACCGGCAAACAATTGATCGGTGGTGACATCAACCCATTCGTGTTCATTGCGGGTGTGAAAAATAACGTCGGGAACGCGACTGCCGGTACGGTCTTGCAACATGGTCAATACTCCAAAGTGAGCGATGAATAAAAAGATGACGGTAAAGGTGGTTGAGTGGCGCTGCCGTCAACGTGGGATGAACGATAATCTCACCACGCGCAGATGAAAAATGGGTTATCAAAATCGGCGCAATTGGTTTCAGCGATGATCGCGGTGCTGGCGGCGCACGGGCGCGATAACTGGCCTGAGTCTGTATGATTCAGTTCATCTGTGCTGGTGAAAAGGGATGGCGCTGACATGCTGGAAACGCTCTTTTTGTTATTGCCCGTGGCGGCTGCTTCTGGCTGGTGGCTGTCACGACGCGAGCTGCGGGCGACTTTTGAGCGCGTCGGTCCGGCACATCCCGATTTTTTGCGCGGTTTGAATTATTTGCTGGAAGAACAGCCCGATAAGGCGATTGATCTGTTTCTGAAGCTCACTGAGGTCGATCAAGACACGGTGGAAACGCATCTGGCGCTGGGCAATTTATTTCGGCGCCGCGGCGAGGTGGATCGCGCCATTCGCATTCATCAAAACCTCGTGGCGCGGACGCATCTGAGCACCGAATTACGCGGTTATGCGCTGTTTGAACTGGGGCAAGATTACATGTGCGCCGGGTTGCTGGATCGCGCTGAGGTGCTGTTTCAGGAATTGGTTGATTGTGGTTTGCAGCGGCAGCGGGCGTTGCTGGCGCTGCGCGATCTGTATCAATGCGAGCGCGATTGGCGGCGCTGTCTCGCAGTCGCGGAGCAGATCAAGCCGGTTCAAGAGCCGCCGTTGGCGGTGGAGATTGCGCACTATCACTGCGAGCTGGCGGAAGAGGCGCAACGCAACGCCGATCCGGTCACAGCGCGGCGGGAATTGGCGCTGGCGCTGCGGGTTGATCCGAATTGTGTGCGGGCGGCGATGTTGGAAGGACGCGCCGCGCTGGCGGATAGTCAGCCACAACGCGCCGTCACGGTGTTACTGCGGGTGGCGGAGCGCGGCGCGACCTATGTGGCGGAAATTCTGCCGGAATTGATCGAGGCATTGCAGCACTTAGGGCGCGATGATGTGTTGCCGCTGCTGGAGGCGCTGGCGCAGCGTCATCCCAGCCCACCGTTGCTGCGCTGTTTGGTGGAGGTGGTCGCAGCGGCGCGAGGTGAGACGGCGGCGCTGGATGTGATGACGGCTTATCTCACGCATCATGCTGATTTGTCGGTGTTGGAGCGGATGCTGGCGCTGCAAATCGCGCAAGAAGGAATTGCTGCGCCGCTGCGCCAGCGGTTGCAGGTGACGCTGGCGGTGACGCGCACGATATTGGCGCGGCAGCCGGTGTATCAATGTGAACATTGCGGTTTTCAAGCGCGGACGCTGCATTGGCAGTGCCCCAGTTGTAAACGCTGGGGAACGGTGGTGCCGGTGCAGCCCGAACCGACCAACGCTGAATCGCTATCTCCTGTTATTTCATCTGAGTGAATGTGTCGTGAATCTGTCATCTCGTTTAATCGTCGCGCTTGATTACGCTGCCGCCGCACCCGCGCTGGCGCTGGTAGACCAACTTGATCCGGCGCGTTGTCGGTTGAAGGTCGGCAAGGAATTGTTCACGCGGCTGGGGCCTAGCATCGTGGATACCTTGCAACGACGCGGCTTTGAAGTGTTTCTTGATCTAAAATTTCACGACATCCCCAACACGGTCGCGGCAGCTTGTGACGCCGCAGCCGATCTCGGCGTGTGGATGGTCAACGTTCACATCAGCGGCGGGCAGCGGATGCTGATGGCAGCGCGGGAGCGGCTGGCGCAACGGCTGACGCCAGCGCCGTTGCTCATCGGCGTCACGGTGTTGACCAGCTTGACGGCGGAGGATTTGGCGGCGAGCGGCTGCGCCGGAACGCCAGCCCAGCGGGTGCTGACGCTCGCGCAGCTCGGTCATGCTGCTGGTTTGGATGGGATTGTGTGCTCGCCGCTGGAAGCGGCTGCGGTACGCGCTGCGTTGGGAACACAATTCGTGCTGGTGACGCCGGGCGTGCGTCCGGCAGGTGCCGCAGTTGGCGATCAACAGCGGGTGTTGACTCCGGCGGCGGCGCTGGCAGCCGGCGCGGATTATTTGGTGATTGGGCGTCCAATCACGCAAGCGGCTGACCCGCTGGCGGCATTGATCGCCATTGCCGATGAACTGACAACTGACAACTGACAACTGACAACTTTTTTAAGAGGAACCTTGCGTCATGGCAAAAATTCGTAAAGCTGTATTTCCGGTTGCCGGTCTCGGCACTCGTTTCTTACCCGCCACCAAAGCCAGCCCCAAAGAAATGCTGCCAGTGGTGGATAAACCGTTGATTCAATACGCCGCTGATGAAGCCGAAGAGGCGGGCGTTGACCAATTGATCTTCATTACCGGACGCAGTAAGCGGTCGATTGAAGATCATTTTGATAAGGCTTATGAGCTGGAAATGGAGCTGCAACAAGCCGGCAAAACTGCGTTGCTCAAAATCGTGCGCGATGTGTTGCCAGTCGCGGCATCCTGCATTTATGTCCGTCAAGCCGAGGCGCTCGGGCTGGGGCACGCGGTGCTGTGTGCGCGTCCGGTGGTTGGGAATGAGGCATTTGTGGTGCTGCTCGCCGACGATTTGATCCGCACCAGCGGCAAGGGCGTGGTGGAACAGATGGCCGATATTCATGCTCGGCACGGCTGTAGCGTGTTGAGTGTGCAGGAGGTGCCGCGTGAGGAAACGCATAAATACGGCATCGTGGAGGTTGAAACTGGCTCCGACGGGGTGATGCGGGTGGTGTCGATTGTCGAAAAACCTGCGCCAGCCGATGCGCCATCCAATCTGGCGGTCGTCGGGCGCTATCTGTTGACGCCGCGCATTTTTGACAAGCTCGACAATCTGCGCGAAGGCGCGGGTGGCGAGATTCAGCTCACTGATGGCATTTCCGATCTGCTGCGCGATGAGCACGTCATCGCGCATCCGTTTGAAGGCAAGCGTTACGACTGCGGCAGCAAGCTCGGTTATTTGGAGGCGACGGTGGAATTTGGGCTGGCGCATCCCGAATTGGGCGAGCGGTTTTCCGCGTATCTCCGCGCCTTCACCCAGCACTGAGCGTCGCGCCATGATCGGGCAACTGCGCGGCATTCTGCGCGTCATTCAACCGCCGCAAGTGCTGGTAGAAGTCGGCGGCGTCGGTTACGAGGTGGAGCTGGCGCTCTCGGCATTTGACAAGTTACCTGCGGTGGGCGAGCCGGTGACGCTGATCACACATTTTGCGGTGCGTGAAGATGCGCAGGTGTTGTATGGCTTTCTCCACCAGCGCGAGCGGGCGCTGTTTCGGATGCTGTTAAAGGTGACGGGCATCGGAGCGCGGCTGGCGCTGGACGTGTTGGCGAGCATGGATGCGCAGCGGCTGGCGCAGTGTCTGGTCAGCGAGGATATTCCCGCGTTGATGCGCATCCCCGGCGTGGGCAAGAAAACCGCACAGCGGCTGGTGTTGGAACTGCGCGAGCGGGTGGGGACGTTGATGGAAATGGGGTTAGCGGCGGGAACGGTGCCGCTGATCACAGCCGAGCCGGTGCTTGATCACGAGCAGGCAGTGCTGGATGCCGTCAGCGCGTTGGTGGCGCTGGGGTATCGCCCGCTGGAGGCCAATCGGATGGTGCGCAGCGTCGATAACGGGTTGACGACGGAGGAAATGATTCGCGCCGCGCTGCGGAATATTCCCAATTCTTAATCAAAACGCGCATGTTATTTGATTTAAAAAATTATGAACACGCAACTATTTCAAGAGTTTGATTTTGCCCAGCTAGATTCTCCCGATTTCAAAGAAGACAGCGTGCGCGAGGTCTTGATTGTGCCGATTTTAGCGCAACTTGGCTATGCACAAACGCAGATTGTCCGCAGTAAAAGTTTGATTCATCCGTTTTTGCAAATCGGCAGTAAAAAACGTCCGCTGACGTTGATTCCTGATTATTTGCTGCAAGTCGAAAACAGCTATGCTTGGGTGTTAGATGCTAAAGCGCCGACTCAAAACATTCACTCTGGCGACCATGTTGCGCAAGTGTTTTCCTACAGCATTCATCCTGAAGTACGCAGCAAGTTTTTTGCTTTATGTAACGGTCACGCCTTTGCGTTATTTAGACCGGACACCGCAGCGCCGATTTTGTATTTTGAGTTAGCAACTATTGCTGAATACTGGGAAGAATTAGCAACGTATTTATCGCCGAATGCGTTTCAAACGGGTAAAGCTCTGACCTATACTGCGCCTAAAAAAGCAGTGAATAATGCGCTATTTAATTATTTAGAACGTCCGTTATTAGAGGAAATTGTGGTTAAGAAACGAGCGGCAAAACGTCATTTTGGCGTCCACGGCTATTTTACCAAACAAGCGTGGAATGTGGTTAATGAATATATTGGAAATTTTTCACAAGCTGGTGATTTAGTTTTAGACCCATTTGGTGGCAGCGGCGTCACTGCGGTTGAAGCCATGATGTTAGAGCGGCGGGCGATTCATTTAGATTTGAATCCAATGTCCACTTTTTTAATCGACGCGCTCACTAGCCCAGTTGAACTTATTGATTTACAGTCCAGTTTTGAGCGGATTAAAACAGCATATATGCAGCGCGAACCGAAAACCGAGGAAGATATTGAACAAGCGTTGCAGCATTATTCGTATCCAAAAGATTTTGTTTTACCGAAAGGTTCAGATGTCACAGTCGTGCAAGATTTATTTAGCAAAAAACAGTTAGCGCAGCTTGGATTTTTGAAGCATTTGATTATCAAAGAAACCAATAACACTGTGCGGAAATCGTTATTGCTGGCATTTTCAAGCACGATCAATAAAATTAATCTAACTTATCATGGTTCAACCTACACTAAGGAGACCGCCGGTGATAGTAGTCCCATGCGCTACTATCGTTATAGAATCGCTCCAAAAGGCGTTGATTTAGATTTGATGAAAACTTATGAAAAAAAGATTTCAGCAATTCTTAATGCCAAGCGTGAAATAGCGTCTAAAATCAATGCCGAAACCATCAATCAGTTGCAAATTATTCGCGGCACGGCAACCGATTTATCCTTTCTAAAAAAAGAGAGCGTGGATTATATCTATACTGATCCGCCGTATGGCAAAAAAATTCCGTATCTTGATTTGTCGGTGATGTGGAATGCGTGGTTAGATTTGCCCGTGACCGAGCAAGATTATAGTTTAGAAGCGATTGAAGGCGGCGAACACGCGAAAAGCAAAGCGGAATACAACGCTTTGATTGCGGCAAGTATTGAGGAAATGTATCGGGTATTGAAATTTGACCGCTGGATGTCGTTTGTGTTTGCGCACAAAGACCCAGAATTTTGGCATTTAATTATTGACACCGCCGAACGCTGCGGCTTTGAATATGCGGGCGCAGTGGCACAAAAGAACGGACAAACCAGTTTTAAGAAACGCCAGAATCCGTTTACTGTGTTATCTGGTCAGTTGATTATTCACTTCAGAAAGGTGCGCAAACCTAAATATATTCTGAAAGCCAGTTTGGGCATGGATACGGGTGAGATCGTGATGCAGACGATTGAGGGCGTGATTGCTAAATATCACGGCGCGACGTTGGAACAAATCAACGACGAGTTAATTATTAAAGGATTGGAGTTGGGCTTTTTGGATTTACTGAAAAAAGAGTATTCTGATTTGACGCCGTTGCTGCTGGATATGTTTGATTATGACAAGGAAGCTGAGTTGTTTAGTCTTAAGCAAGACAAGCAATTTAAGACGCACGTTGATTTGAAATTGCGGGTACGTTATTATTTAATCTCTTATTTGCGCCGTATGGAACGCGAAAAAAAGTTAGCAGCATTTGATGAAATTGTGTTGGCGATTATGCCATTATTAAAAAACGGAACAACGCCAGAATCACAAACAATTTTAAGCGTATTGGAAGACATTGCTTATCGCGTCGGCGCAGGTTGGCGCTTGAAAATAGCAGGACAAGCAATGTTTGATATTTAATTGTTCACGGCAAAACGTTGCCCGCTGCGATCAAACCCCGCAGCACCAAATCTTCAATTTCAGTAAACGGTTGTACCAGCGCCGTCCGCAAACGCGGCGCATCGCCACCCGTCAATAGCACCCGCACTGCCGCGCCAGCTTCCAGCTCCAGCCGCGCCGTCACTCGCGCCGCCAGCGCCGCCAAGGTCTGCACGCTGCCTGCCGCCACCGCCGTCGCCGTATCGTCCGCCCACAACACATCAACCGGCTCAAAATCCACTCGCGGAATCTGCGTCCCCACCAATAAGCTCGTGCGCATCAGCTCAATGCCCGGCACGATCAAACCGCCCAGATGTTGCCCGTCGCCACGCAGCGCATCAAAAGTCACCGCCGTACCCGCATCGACAATCAGCGTCGGTGCCGCAGTCGGGTTGTCCAGATGTGCCGCCAGCAGCGCCAGCCAGCGATCCACTCCCAACCGCGTCGGCTCGGCATACGCAATCCGCAATCCGGCGCACTCGGCGCGAGTGCTGACGAATTCCGGCTCAAGATGCCAATACGCTCGCGTGACGCGCCGCAGTGCTTCAGCCACCGCGTCGCCGCCCACATTGCTGACCACAATCCGCGCTGGCGGCGCGAGCTGTTCCCACGCCGCCAACACGTCCACTGGAATCCCGCCGCTGTGCCGCACGCGCTCCATCGCGCCGAGCTGACCATCGTGCTCATGCGCCCAGCGCAGACTGGTGTTGCCAATATCCAATAACAGCGTCATCGTTAAATTCCTGTTTTATCAAGCATTTGTTGGAGAAAAGCCGCTGCCCGGCGTCATTGGCAATTGCAGTTGACCACGCAGCGGCTGCGGCGCGATACCAACATCTGTCGCCAACCATGCCGCCGTCGCCAAGCCGTGCGGAATCGGGCTGGCGCTGGCAGCGGCGAGTTGAGCAGTTGCCCACAAACCAACGGCGCTATCAATCACGCTGGTCATCACCACCTCGCAGCCTGCCGCTTGCGCCTGCTGCGCCAACGCCAACGTGCGGCGCATCCCGCCAATTGCTGCCGGTTTGAGCACGATACGGCGGGGAAATTCAAATCCCAACCGCCCGTTAAATCCCCCCAACTGCCCGATCTCAAATCCCCCCCGCCCCCCCTTTTCCAAAGGGGGGAGAAAGAAAAGCCCCCCTTTGAAAAAGGGGGGTTGGGGGGATTTGAGATCGGTGTGCAGCGATTCATCCCGCGCCAGCGGAAAATGCACCCGCTGCTGCAATGCGGCAAATTGCGCGACATCCGGCTGGCGCAGCGGCTCTTCGAGTGCCTCAATCGGCAAGTCTGCCAGCCCGTCAAGCATCCGCTGCGCCGTCGCAATATCCCACGCGCCATTGGCATCGAGCCGCAAACTGACGCCCGTCGGCAGCAGTCGCGCCAACGCCCTGAGTTGCGCCAGCTCCGTCAGCGGAGCGTTTAATCCGACTTTGAGTTTCAACACCGTGAAACCAGCAGCAACGGCGCTGTGAATTGCCAACGGTGTCACCGCCGCGAGTGCGCCGAGCATCGCGTTGACCGGCACGACATCAGGCGCAGTCGGCACGAGGAAATGGCGCAGCGTCAGTCCGCGCTGGCGGCTCAATACATCCAAGAGCGCACATTCCAGCGCCCAGCGCGTGGCGGGAGTGGCGGTCAATTCTGGCTCCAAAACGTCCAACAACGTCGCCGCGTCGTGACCAACCGCTCGCGCTTGAATGGTCAATAAAGCGAGTTGCGCGGCTTCAATTGATTCAGTGCCAGCAACGGGCAACGGTGCGCAATCGCCAATACCAACGTCATTATCAATCTGCAATTGCAGCAACCAGCCGCGCCGCTGTCGCCATTCACCGCGAGCACTTGCCCACGTCATCCGCAGCGGCAGGCGATAACCAATGAGTTGGCAATTGATAATGCGCAGCGTCATAAAAGAAAACCCAACAGCAATAATGCCGTGAGTACTAATTGAAAGAATGCCGTTTGCGCCAATTGCGTATTCAATACCGCACCGCTGCGTTGTCCAAATTGCACGATTAAAACCAGCGCCAACGGTAACGCTGCGACTAATGGCCACGCCGTGCCCGGCAATTCAGTTGTCCATAACATCGGGACTGGCGTTAGCAATAACGCTGCGTATAAAAAACGGCTGCGCGGGCGGTCAAGATAATGGCACAGCGTGCGGCGACCAGCAGCGCGGTCGGTGTCTAAATCGCGGTAATTATTGACCGTCAACACGGCAGCGGCTGGCAATCCGAGCGCGATGCCAACGCTGATCGCTGACCAATTGAATGTCAGCGTTTGTAAATAATGACTGCCAGCAACGGCGGCGATGCCAAAAAATATCAGCACGAATAATTCACCCAACGGGCCGTATGCGATGGGGCGTGGACCTGCGGTGTAGGCGTAACCGGCGAGCAGGGCAGCAATGCCGAGGCTGAAGATCGGCCAGCCTCCGCGCAGCAACAGGATCATTCCCAATAAAAATGCGAATAAAAACAACAGATGCGCGGCGATTTTGACTTGGCTGGCGCGAAACCAACCTTGTGCCGTCACGCGCTGCGGACCGAGACGCTGCGGCGTATCGGTGCCGCGCTCAAAATCAGCGGCGTCGTTATACAAATTGGTGCCGATTTGAATTGCCAGCGCCGCCAATAATGTCCACAACGCAATAAATGGCGCGAATTGGCCGCTATCAAAAAAAGCAAGCGCAATTCCGGCGCTCACTGGAGCGAGCGTCAATGGCAACGTTTTAGGGCGAATCGCTAACAGGCAGCGGGTGAATAGCGGTGGAATTGGTGCAGACATAAAATCAATCTAACTGAAATAGAAGTGACGCAGTTACAAAAAGTTGTCAATTGTCGGTGAACATCATGCTTTTTATTGACAACTGACAACTGAAAACCCAATCAATAGCTTATTGTCGCAACTGCGTCACTCCTAAACGCTTTCATTGTCACGTTGCCCAGACAAACTCGGCCATGCGGCAATGATATAAACCACCATTGACCACAGCGTGAGTATTGCTGCGATGTATACCAACAGCAGCCCCAGCGCATAAACCCACGCACCCAGCCAAGAATCACGCAGAATCAATAGAGTGATTGAAATCATCTGCACCGTCGTCTTGACCTTGCCCAATTGCGACACCGCCACCGTTGCGCGTGCGCCAATTTCCGCCATCCATTCGCGCAGCGCCGACACCGTGATTTCCCGTCCGATGATGACCATCACCGGCAGCGCCAGCAGCAAACGCGGATCGGCTTGCAACAGCACCACCAGCGCCACTGCGACCATCAATTTATCGGCGACCGGATCGAGAAATGCGCCCAGCGGCGAGGTTTGCGCCCAGCGTCGCGCCAGATAACCATCCAGCCAATCGGTGAGCGCAGCGATGCCAAACACAGCAGCGGCAGCGTAAGCCGCCCACGGTGCGTCGGTATAGAACACGACGACAAACACCGGAATGAGCACAATCCGTAACAGCGTCAATATGTTGGGTAAATTCCACATTGTATTTTTAAGCGTGCGGGGCGTCGTGAAAGGCAGCATAAATGCGTTGAGCCAGCACCGGGCTGATGCCGTCAACGGCAGCAAGTGTCGCCACATCTGCCTGCGCCACACCGCGCAAACCACCAAATTGTTTGAGTAATTGTTGGCGACGTTTTGCCCCAACTCCGTCAATCGCTTCCAACGCCGACGTCGTGCGAGCCTTGGCGCGGCGCTGGCGATGCCCAGTGATCGCAAACCGATGGGCTTCATCACGAATGTGCAGCAGCAGCGGCAACGCAGCATCAGGCAACATCACGGCAGTTTCCTGCCCCAATATCCACAATTGTTCCGTCCCCGGACGCCGCTCCGCACCCTTCGCCACCCCAACCAACGTCATGCCAGTGATGCCCAGCGTCTGCACCACTCGCGCCGCGACTGCCAATTGTCCGCGCCCGCCGTCGATGAACAGAACATCTGGCATTGAAATTCCCCCTTTGGAAAAGGGGGGTTGGGGGGATTGATCAATCGGCAGTTGGGTCGATTTCGCTTGAAACCGCCGCGTCAGCGCCATTTCCAACGCCGCATAATCATCGCCCGGCGTGATCCCGTCGATATTGAAGCGCCGATATTCCGCCGTCTGCGCCCCCGTCGCATCAAACACCACGCACGACGCTACCGTCAGCTCGCCCTGCGTATGACTCACATCAAAGCATTCCAACCGCTGCGGCAGCGTCGCCAATTCCAGCGCCGTCGCCAATGCTGCGAGCTGCTGCGCATAATTCGACTGCCGCGCCAGCCGCGTGTGCAGCGCCACCAGCGCATTTTCCTGCGCCAGCGCCAGCAGTCGCGCCCGCTCCGTCCGCACCTTAGTTTTAATCCGCACCTGCTGCCCGGCGCGGTCGCTCAACAGTTGCTCCAACAGCGCCAGCTCATCCGGTGCAACACTCACAATCACCTCCGGCGGCACGGCTTTATCAGCATAAAATTGCAGCAGAAAGCCGCGCAGCACCGTCGCCGGCAGCGTCTCCGCTGGTGCCTGCGGAAAAAAGCTGCGCGTACCGAGATTGCGCCCGCCACGAATAAAACAGACCAGCACCGCGCACAAACCGCCATCCTGTGCCAGCGCGATGATGTCTAAATCACCGCGCTCATCGCCCAACGTGTGCTGGCGCTGCATCTCGCGCAGCGTCATCAGCCGATCCCGCAGCACCGCCGCCCGTTCAAATTCCAAATCCGCTGCCGCTTGCGTCATCGCCGCCGCCAATTCCGTCACCAATTCCGCACTGCGCCCATCGAGAAAACGCACCGTCTGCGCCACATCCGCCGCATAAGTCGTCGCATCAATCAATCCCACGCAGGGCGCAGTGCAGCGTTTGATTTGATATTGCAGACACGGGCGCGAGCGATGCGCAAACACGCTGTCTTCACATTGGCGCACCGGCAGCACCTTTTGTAGCAATTGCAAGGTCTCGCGCACTGCGCCCGCGCTCGGATACGGGCCAAACAAGCGTCCGGCGATCTTGCGGCTGCCGCGATACAACGCCAAACGCGGGAACTCGTGGGCGCTGAGATGAAGATAGGGATAACTTTTATCGTCGCGCAGCAGCACGTTAAAACGCGGCTGCAACGCCTTGATTAAATTGCTTTCTAACAGCAGCGCCTCCGCCTCGCTGCCCGTCACCGTCACCGCAATATCGGCGATCAACCGCACCATCCGCCCGATGCGCCCTTGCTGCGCTCGCCCGAAATAGCTGCTCACGCGCCGCTTCAACAGCTTCGCCTTGCCGACATACAGCACCGCGCCATCCGCCGCCAACATCCGATACACGCCCGGCAGCAGCGGCAAGCTGGCGAGCAGAGGACGCAAATCGGCTGGCGCAGCCATCGCTTAAAACTGCCGCACGCGGATATTGAGCGTTTGGATGCGATACGCGATCTGGCGCGGCGTCATATTCAGCAATCGCGCCGCCTTCGCCTGCACCCAGCCCGCTTCTTCCAACGCCGCAATCACCCGCTCACGCTCGTCAAGATCGGGATCATTCCAATCCACCGCGCTCGGTGCGCCGCCAGCGCCAACACTCGGCGCAGGTGCCACATCAACGTCACTGCCGCTCACTTCGATGCCGGTGAGCTGAATCACCTCGCGGTCAATCACGCCCTGCTCACTCATCACCGCCGCTCGCTCCATGCAATTCTCCAACTCACGCACGTTGCCCGGCCAGTCGTAGCGCAGCAACACGCGCAAGGCGCTATCAGTAATCGTCAACTCGCGTCCCTGCAAACGCGCCACCTTGTTGACCAAAAACCGCGCCAGCTCCGGCACGTCTTCAATCCGCTCGCGCAGCGCCGGCATCCGAATCGGCATCACGTTGAGCCGGTAATACAAATCCTCGCGGAACTCGCCAGCGCGGACTTCCGCCTCCAAATCGCGGTTGGTCGCCGCAATCACCCGTACATCGACCTTCAAAGTCCGCCCGCCGCCGACGCGCTCAAATTCGCCTTCTTGCAACACGCGCAGCAACTTGGCTTGAAATGCCGGGCTGATTTCGCCGATTTCATCGAGAAATAAGGTGCCGCCGTCGGCCTGCTCAAACCGACCTTTGCGCTGCGCGACTGCGCCAGTGAACGCGCCTTTTTCGTGCCCGAACAATTCCGACTCCAGCAAATTGTCCGGCAATGCTGCGCAGTTGAGCTTGATAAACGCCGCACGCGCTCGCGGTGAATTGTAATGAATGGCGTTAGCAATCAATTCTTTACCCGTGCCAGATTCGCCACGAATCAGCACCGTCGTATTCCATTTGGCGACTTGGCGCACCTGTTCAAACACCAGCCGCATCGCGTTGGCGCGACCGATGATGCTGTCAAAACCGTGACTACCTTTGACCTCGCGCCGCAGCTTGTCGCGCTCTTCACGCAGCGCCTGCTGCTCGGCCTCCACCGTTCGCGCCAGCCGCACCGCTTGCCCGATCAGATTGGCGACCATTTCCAAAAATCGCGCCCGTTCTGCCAGCAATTCCGCGCCAGCGGGCGGTTGCGCCGCAAATACGCCAATCGCGCCGCTGTTGCCCACCCGAATTGGAACGCCGATAAACGGCAGCGTGGCGTCGTACACATTGAGTCGATCTAAAAAGCGCGGTTCATCGGCGATGCGCGGCAAAATCCACGCTTCATTGGTGGACAAGATGCGCCCGAGTACGCCTTCGCCGCGTTGATAGCGCACCCGTTCCAGCGCCGCTGCATCGCTGCCGTGAATGGCGCTGATGAGCAATTCGCCGCGCTCGTCGTCCACTAAACAAACCATGCCGTGACTGAGGCGGCTGCGCTCGTGCAACACGCCGAGCACCTCGCGCAGCGTTTCGCGCAGATTCAGCGAGCGACTCAACACGCTGCTGACTTCAAACAGGGCGGCGAGTTGCGCTTCCAACAGCGCCAGCCGCTGCGCCGTCTCGGTGCCAGTGAGAGCTGAAAAATGCGTGGTTCTGTCTGACACGGTTATTCGTCCGGCAGCGCAGCGGTCAACGCCACGCGCATTAAACAGCCGCCGCTGTGTGTCACATCGACGCTGAGAGAGCCGCCGTGCGCGGTGGCAATTGCCTGCGCCAGCGCCAGCCCCATGCCAGCGCGTCCGCGCCGGTCGCGCCAGCCAACATAAAAAGGTTCAAACACGCGATACCGTTCCTCCGGCGCGATGCCGTGACCGTTGTCGTGGATTTCAATTTCGACCCCGCGTTCTAAACGGCGGGTGGTGAGGCGCAACTCGCGCTGCGCGGGACGAGCTTCTTGCAACGCTTGAATCGCGTTATCTAACAAATGCTTAAACAGCGAGCGCAGTTGATTTTGGTGTCCGGGCAATTCCGGCAGCACGGTCGATGGTTGCCAATCGACGATGACGCCGGTCGCCAGCAGGCGTCCGGTCTCCAATTCCAGCACTTGCCGCAGCAGGGCGTTGATGTTGACGGAAACGCCGATTTCACGGGGTTCTTCCGGCAGTGCCGCTCGCAGCGTGGCCAACGCTTTGCTGCCGGAGACGCTGATTTGATCAAGCGTGGTCGCCAGCGTTTCGACGTTGCCCGCGCCGCTGCGCAACATGCCAGCAGCGGCGTTGATGACGTTGAGCGGACCTTGAATTTGATAAATGGCGGCGGCGAGTGCTTCGCGCATTCCGTGCATCAATTGCTGTTCGGCCAAGCTGGCGCGGAGATGTTCGAGCTGGGCGCGTTCAATTTCACGGCGATGGGCGGTGACATCGTTGGCGAGTAACAGCAGACGGCGCTCGGCGGGGCGCTGTTGCCCGAAATAACTCCGTGCTGAGGGATCGGTTTCCTCCACGCGAGTGCCCGAGCAGGAAAACCAGCGCGGCGTAGGTTGGCCGGGAATGTCCAAACTGACGGTGATGTGTTTGAAATTGCAGCCGTTCAGACAAGCAGCGAAGGCGTCGCTGCCGATTTGGGCGTCGAGTGCCGCTTGCAACACGGTGACGGGTTCGCGCCCGTTCAATTCGTGCAGCAGGTGTTTGTAATCCTGATTGTCGAGAATGACGCGCCCTTCGCTGTCGAGCAGCGCCATCACCACCGGCGCGGCATCCAGCACGGTTTCCAGCCGCGCTTTTTGCTGGCGCAGGGCACCTTCCAGCTCGTGAACCTTGGTCACGTCGCGGTGCATTCCGAGGAAATACTGCAACTCGCCGCTGGCGTTCAAGACCGGCGAAATGACGAGTTCGGCAAGATAATCGCCGCCCTGTTTGGTGCGATTGACGAGTGTGCCGCTCCAAGTGTGGTTATTGGAAATGGTGTGCCACAACTGCGCATAAACGCTGGGCGGAGTGGCGTTATTGGACAAAATCGACTCATTTTTGCCGCAAATCTCGGCGCGGTCGTAGCCGGTGAGCGCCTCAAACGCGAGGTTGGCATACAAAATGGTCGCCGCCGGGTCGGTGATCGAAATTGCCACCGGCGCTTGCTCAACGGCAGCAAAAAACAGGCGCGGCGGCAAAGTTGATGCGGGATGACCGTGCAGTTGAGCGAGAACGGCGATCACCTCCGGCGGGGTGCCAGCGGGCGGGGCGGCAAGAAAAGCCGTCAGCGCGTCAATGACCGTTTGCTGGGCAGAGTCCAATGCGGATCGAGCCGACACGGGGATGCTCCTAAAAGAATGAAAAACGACCGTTTAATAATGATGCGCGTCAATTCAATTGGCGGGTAGTGATGTTGATAATGCGAATAAACGGCGCGAGAAAGAAAAGTAAAAACGCTCAATACGACTGAAAGTTGTGGTTGAGCGTTTTGCACAGCGGGGAAAGATCATGCCACATTCAAATTGCGGTCATGTGGCAGAGCTGAAATTATTTGATCTTGCCTTCTTTATACATGACATGCTGGCGCACGACGGGATCAAACTTTTTGATTTCCATCTTGCCGGGTTGATTGCGCTTATTCTTGGTGGTCGTATAAAAATGACCGGTACCGGCGCTTGAATTCAAGCGAATTTTTTCGCGGGCTGCTTTAGCCATCAGTCAATCCTCCGAATTAAACTTGTTCACCGCGAGCGCGGATTTCGCCGAGCACGACATCAATCCCTTTTTTATCAATGGTGCGCATTCCGTTTGCAGAAACACGCAGTTTCACGAAGCGATTCTCGGTAGCGACCCAGAAGCGATGTTCGTGAAGATTGGGTAAAAATCGCCGCTTGGTTTTGTTGTTCGCGTGCGAAACGTTGTTACCGGTGAGCGGGCGTTTACCGGTCACTTGGCAGACTTGAGACATAATGAGAATTCCTGCGCATCAACGACTGTGTGAGTAAAAGGGTCGGAATCTTATCATAGTGAGTAAATTCTGCACAAGATCACAGGATTCTACTGCGCAACTGCGACTGTGTCATTGAAACTGCAACCAAACTAAATCTGTTTTAGCAATCAACGCGTGCGCAACTGTGATAACCAATGCGACAATTGCTTTAATAGATGCCCACTAAATTGTCCAAGCGCACCCAACAAACCTAATACGGTACGCGGATTGTACGCAATCAATCCCCAGCGTTCACGGCGATGCGTCATCCAATCACGTTTATAGGGATCGTCACCAATCAGATAATCGACTTCGCTAACGTGATCGACTTCAATGACATAACGCATTAAATGATCAGTCAATAACGTGCCAACTGAATAGTGCTCAAAACGTGCATCATAAGCCAATTTATAAATTGCAGCGCGTCCACAACACACAATCCAAATCTGTGCGGCAGCAATTTCACCATTAATATAAGCTAATCCTAAACGCAACCAACCGCGTTGCGCACACAAGCGAATCAAAGCTGGAACAAATTCTGGATAAGGTTCGGGCTTTTTCCAACTTGCGCTATAGACGCATTCATATTCTTGAATGGCTTGTTCTAAATGCACACCGCCGCTGATGATACTTAAACAGCCATTGGCAGTGGTTAAAAACTGCTTGCGTTTTCGTTTTAACGTACTTTTCACTCGTGATGAAAAACCAGCAAGAACCAGATCATAATTGGTAGTTTCAATGGGTAGATACCAATTACCGAAACAGAAAAATTCAAAAACTAACCATCCAGACTGATGTAATGCAGTTTTAATCTGCGCGTATTCATTTGTATCATAAGCAAGTGGTTGTAACCGCAATGAGTGCCATGCTGGGGTTTCGTGGCGAATTGCCGAAAAGCAGGCAATCATTGTTGCAACTGGATGAGTGTATGCAACGGCGGGTGCATAGAGTGATGTATAAAAAGTGGTCAGTGCAAAAAGCTCGCGTGATGCGGTTTTATATTTCAACGGTAATACACACTGGACTTGATGTTGAGTGTCATCAGAATAAGTGACGTAAATTCTGATTTGGTCATCTGCATCTAAAGCCATGTCAGCCAACAGCACAAACCAATCACAGCCAAGATCAAAACTGTTTTGTTCCGAGCGGGCGAGCAGTCGCTGTGCTTGATTTGACAAATCAGCAAGTGAGTGATGGAAAGTACTGCTGAATTGTGCAACCAATCAGATTTACCTTGTTTCTCAGTGTGTTAGCTTGTGTATTAGATTTTTTGCTTGATACGCTTTATTTCACTGATCAAAGTGAAAATACAATCAACTTATAATGGCTTGATGCTTTAGATTCAAAGATAATGCGGCATGACAGATTTAAACAGTTGCTAACCAGCAGCTAGTTTAAGTGAACACAAACAGGCTTTTTTTCGTTAAATACGCATATCACTCCTTAGTAAGGTTAACCGCTAACTCGTTTTTTTAAATTGGCATAACTGTCGTGTAGCTTACTTAACCATGCCCAGCGATACACATTAATATGATACATCGTCCGAATTTCATCAGACCACTTCGTATGCCAATCCATTACCGAACCATAAAACTCAATGGAGTCTATAAGTGGATTTGAAAATATCTGCTCGAATGATTCTTGACGCAGCAGTGCTGCCGGAGAAGATGTTGTTTCACTTTCATCATAAGTTGTTTTAAGCCAATTGATAACGCCATGACCAATGATACATAAGTCGCAAGCAACAACGCGATCACCATAGAAATAACGATAGACAACTGCATCGTCTGTTTTTGCGTAAGTTGTCAATAATTCCGCATAAAAAACACCCTGTTTGTTATTGACAGAAATTGCTGTACCAGATAACTGCTTCCAACCAGCACTTTCTAAACGACCATAATCACTAATCGCTTCAACTACCAGTTCAGATTGTTGACAAACATCTAAACGCAATTCGACGCCTTCGCGTTCTAACCGATTCCGCTGCCGTTTCAAATTGTGACGCAAATTTTTACCGCGAGCTGCCCAATACTCTGTAAAATAAGCTGTCGTATCAATGCGAGCTGTACGAATATAATCTAAGGTTCGCAAACAAGTAGTTTGCGCTGGTCTTGGTACTAAATTAGGGTCTTGTTGCGTTATTCCTAATAACCCAACTGTCCAAGGCAATGCAGCTATTAGTGATTGAGCAACAAGTTCTTGATTCAATGTTGGCGTTATTAACCATAGACCCAACGGTGCTTGCGCAGGCTGAAAGGTTGACCATGCTGTGCCCAACACATTAGATTCAAGTAACGCCATAGCAGCAATTGTTTGACCATTCAAACCGATTGCTAATTTAACCTTTGCAGTTCCAAAATGATGAATCAATAACGCAACAAATCTCGATTCAAGTAATGCTGACTTATAGTGAGCAGCATTAAGATCATCCCATTGAGAATGGTAATTTTTAAAATCTTGAACCGGCAACAGTGTCCACTTTAGCATTTTTTATTTTCCAGTCAATCCAAATAGATTTTAGCTGTTTTCATCTAAAGCACAAACTAAACTTCTAATGATCCAATCGATTTCATTACCACTTAAACTTTGGTGACAGGGAAACTGCAAAACGTGTTCGGAATAGTCTACGCTAACTTGACAAGTTTTAGTAGTGACCGCTTGATCAAGAAATTCACCAAAGCGAATGATTGGAACACCTTGTTGTTTCAATTGCACAAAAACGGGTAGGCAATTATTCACATATAGCGGAAACACTTGCGGAACAATTTCAGGTGTTCTAATAGGATACAGCGGATGACAGTCGCGGCGATTTTGTAATGCAGCCAAAAATTGATCATAGTGCGCTTGGCGAATTTGCATGAGATCAGTGATTCGAGTCTGCTGCATCAAAAACTGACTAATGCGCGAGGCTTGGCAATTTAGCCAAGTTGGCGTCATTGCATACTCAGGAGGATGGTTTTGATTAGTTTTATTTACTGAAACAACCTTGTTGGCGTTCGTGGATTTAAGTTTGAACACCAGCAGCTTTAACCAAGCAATCATTTTTAATAACTGACCAAAGTAAGCGAGACGCCCGTATTGGTGCGCAAGCTCTAAACTATTGATCAATGTTTTCACTTCCACAGCAAAAGAAGGCTTTTTTAGACTATCGGTTTCAATCTCGTGCTGCGCCGATGCAAGTATCCCGCCGTGAACGCTGGGATAAAATTTCATAGTGCTGGCAATTGCATAATCACCTAAATGACCAACAGCTATTCCTGCTGTTTGTCCAAAACAAGTATGAGCGCAATCTTCTAACATGATTAAATGATGCTGGTCTGCAAAGTGGCGAATTGCTTGAAAATTTTGTGGAAATCCAAAGTAATGTACGACAATAATTGCTTTAACGTTTTGATCAATCCGTTCCGCAAGTGCTGTCACAGTCACAGATAAATCAGCATTGAGTGGGTAATATATTGGCTCAACACCGGATAACCGTAACGGCTCTATCATTGCCAAACAATGATATGCTGGTACTAAAATGCGATCTCCAGTATTGATATTTGCGCATTGTAACGCCAGAAAAATTGCATAGCGCCCACTGTAAACATGAACGCGATGATCACAAGTTAAAACTCCTGCGGGTATCGTATTTGATGCAGTTCGATTTAATTTTAATGATGATAAAACAGGAAGCGCAGGCAAACTGGGTTTAGGAAATTGTGCAGCATCATAACGGGCGGTTGTGGTCACTGTTTTAATCTCACTCACACCGCGCCAATTGCTGATATAAATCTGCAAAAGTTGCCAATGCGCCGTTAATCACTGCGTTGGGTTCTAAATAGCCTTCGGCGCACAATTCATCCAGAGCGCCAGCAAATTGTTTCCACACTGCGGAAGTGTGTTCGCCATGAAAATCTAAAAACCGTGCTCCGCCTAATTCAGCACCCAATACTTTGTGCAAATGACGGGCAATTACGCGCCCGCCCAAGGTTGCGCCTTCTAAAACATAAAAACTACCAACCAAATGATTCGCGTCTTGTATTGCTGGGGCTAATAAAATCTGTTCGCGCAGTGCCGCTATCGTATTCTGCTTATCGGTATTGAATGTCGCTTGTTCACTCAAATCAGCTAATAATGCTGGCAGTTTTGGGCGCACTCCGAGGCGCATTTGAATATCAGGAGCAACTGTTGTGTATAACGCTGCTTCTAATGGCGTGTACAATTCGCGTAACACCAATAAATAATGATAGTAGTCAATGCGCGTCACCGTTGTTGACATAATGCGGCACATGATGGGCAATTGTTCAATTGATTCATGCACCGCTGCTGTTGCATGACGCAGCGCAACAATTAAGTTTTTCTCAAGTGATTGCAATGTTAAACTGCTCCCTAATCTGTCATTACTTGGGGTTAGCCAATCAATGGACATTGAACTGATCGAAATTCAGGATTTTTTAGCCAATCACCCGCCGTTCGATCAACTCCCCCCAGCGGCGCTTGCCCGCTTGCCCAAGCAATTGACGGTGCGTTATTTCCGGCGCGGTTCACCGTTTCCACCACCTGATGCTGCCGCGCCAGCACTCTACATTTTGCGCAAGGGCGCGGTCGAACTGCTTGATGCACAAGGCGAATTGATCGGCAAATTGGCGGAAGGCGATCTTTACGCGCACGCTTGCCGCGATTCAGCACCCGCAGCACCCGGCGTCACGGCAGAGGATACGCTGGTTTATACGCTGCCGTGTGGCGATCTGGCGCAATTATGCCGCGATCATCCCGCATGTGCTGCCTATTTTGAACCCTCATCTGCACATCGCTTGCGGCGGGCGCTGGATGTCATGGTTGCTGCACCTGCCACCGGTACCGGGCTGATGACGGTGCCGGTGCGTGACATGGTTCGCCGCGATCCGATCACCGCCCCGCCGGACCTCAGTATCCGCGCTGCGGCGCAAATCATGTCGGCGCAGCATGTATCGTCATTGCTCATCATGGACGGCGAGCAGTTGGTGGGGATGGTGACTGACCGCGATCTGCGCAGTCGCTGCATCGCTGCCGAGTTGCCCACCTCGCAGCCGGTGAGCGCAATTATGACGCGGACGCTGCAAACCGTTGATATGGACACGCTGGGGTTTCAAGCCCTGATGACCATGACGCGCTTAAACGTTCACCATTTGCCGGTGCTGGATGGCGGGCGCGTCGCTGGGCTGCTGTCGTCCACCGATTTGACGCGCTTTCAAAGCACCAATTCCGTCTATCTCGTCGGCGACATTCACCGCGCCAGCTCGGTGACGGCGCTGGCGCAGATTAGCGCCAAGTTGGCGGAATTGCAGGTGCATTTAATCAGCGGCGGCGCGACTGCTAACGCCGTCGGGCAAGCGATCAGCGCCATCACGGATGCGTTGACGTTGCGCCTGTTGGAATTGGCGGAGTTGACGCTCGGCGCAGCGCCAGTGCCGTATGCGTGGCTGGTTGGCGGTTCACAAGCGCGGCGCGAGCAGTCGTCGCATTCCGATCAAGACAACGCGCTGTTGATCGCCGATGAGATGCAGCCAGAGGATGATGTGTATTTTGCGGCGTTGGCGAAATTCGTGAATGACGGGCTGAATGCTTGCGGGTTTGTGTATTGCCCCGGCGAGGTGATGGCATCGACGGCGAAATGGCGGCAGCCGCTGCGGGTGTGGCAGCGTTATTTTATGAATTGGATTCGTCAGCCCGATCCGCTGGCGCTGATGTTATCGAGCGTCTTTTTTGATTTACGTCCGCTGCACGATCCCGCCAATTTGTACGCCGGTTTGCAGGATAAGCTGCTGGAACAGGCGCGTTCTAATCAATTATTCCTCGCGTATCTCACCGCCAACGCGCTCAAAAATCGTCCGCCGTTGGGGTTTTTCCGCAACATCGTTTTGATTCACGGCGGCGATCACGATCACACCTTTGACATCAAACATCGTGGCACCGTCCCGATTATTGATTTAGCGCGAGTCTCGGCGCTCGCAGCCGGCATTCCTGACATCAACACCAGCGAGCGGCTCAAGGCAGCAGCGGAGTGTGGCGCGTTGAGTCGTGATGGCGCTGCCAATCTCGGTGATGCGCTGGAATTTATCGGTACGCTGCGCATTCGCCATCAAGCCCAACAGCTCCGCGCCGGGCAAAAGGCGGATAATTTTGTGTCGCCAGATGCGCTTTCGCCGCTGGAACGTGGGCATTTGAAGGAGGCTTTTGTGTTGATTAACGCGATGCAGGAGGCGTTGGGACAACGCTATCAAGCAGGGAAATTTAGCTGATGTCGTTGTTGTGCGACTGGCAACGGCGATGGTGGCGGCGGCGCGTTGCACCCGGGGCGCTGCGCGAGTATTTGGAGCAGCCGCTGGTGTCACCGCGCAGCGATTATCGGGCGGTCGATTATGTGGCGTTGGATTTGGAAACCACCGGCTTAGACCCGCGCCGCGATCTGATTTTGAGTGTCGGTTATGTGACGCTCCACGCGATGCAAATTGAGTTGGCGACGGCGCGACATCGCGTGGTGCGGATTGATCGCTCGATTCCCGAAGCCAGCGCGGTGATTCATCAGATCACCGATGATCAAGCAGCTCGCGGCGGTGAGTTGGACGCGGTGTTGAGCGAATTGTTGGCGGTGGTGGCGGGCAAGGTGTTGATTGCGCATCACGCCAGCATTGAACAGCGGTTTTTAAGCACGGCGTGTCGCCAATTGTGGGGCTGCGGTTTGCCGCTGCGGATTGTGGACACGCAGGCGCTGGCGCTGCGGACGTTTGAACGGCGGCAAATTCCGTTCAAAGTGTCGGATTTACGGCTCCACGCGCTCGGTCATCATTACAATTTGCCGCGTTATGCTGCGCACAATGCGTTGAGTGATGCGCTGGCTGCGGCTGAATTGTTTTTAGCACAAGCAGCGCATCGGGCGGACGGACAGGCGCTGCGGTTGGCAGAGTTTTTATGTTGAATAAATAAAGTTGTCAGTTTGCAGTTGTCAGTGACAACGCTGTTTTTTACTGACAACTGACAACTTTTTTTTAGCGGCGCGAGATTTGGTTTCTCGCGCTTTCTTGTCACTACCACCATGAGGAAAATAAGCAGATGTCAGAAGAAAAGTTGTATGCCGTACCTGCTGCGATTGCGGCAAAAGCACATGTGAATGCCGAGCAATATGCAGAAATGTATCAGCGTTCAATTGACGATCCGGCGGGGTTTTGGGCCGAGCAAGCCAATCAATTCGTGAGCTGGTCGCAGCCGTGGACGACCGTTTTGGATTACAGCTTCAAAGCGGATGATCTGCATATCAAGTGGTTTGAGGGCGGCAAGCTCAACGTCAGCGCCAACTGCTTGGACCGCCATCTCGCCACTCGCGGCGATCAGGTCGCCATCATCTGGGAAGGCGACAATCCAGAAGTGGATCGCAAAATCACTTACCGCGAACTTCACGCCGAAGTGTGCAAGCTCGCCAACGTGTTCAAAGCGCGGGGCGTCGGCAAAGGTGATCGCGTCTGCATTTATCTGCCGATGATCCCGGAAGCGGCAGTGGCGATGTTGGCCTGTACCCGCATCGGCGCGGTGCATTCGATTGTTTTTGGTGGCTTTTCGCCGGATTCGCTGCGCGACCGCGTGTTGGATTCCGAATGCAAATTGGTCATCACCTCGGATGAGAGCGTGCGCGGCGGACGTCATATCCCGTTGAAAAAGAACGCCGATACCGCGCTGGCGGAATGCCCCAGCGTGGACACCGTCGTCGTGGTACGGCGCACTGGTGGCGCAGTGGCATGGACGGAAGGGCGCGATATTTGGTACGACGAGGAACTCGCGGCTGCTGCTGCCGAGTGCGAGCCAGAAGAAATGGACGCGGAAGACCCGCTGTTTATCCTCTACACCTCCGGCTCAACCGGCAAACCCAAGGGCGTCCAGCACACCACCGGCGGTTATCTGGTCTATGCGGCGATGACGCACAAATACACCTTCGATTATCAAGAAGGTGAGATTTACTGGTGTACGGCAGACGTGGGCTGGGTCACGGGTCACACTTACATCGTTTACGGCCCGCTGGCGAACGGCGCAACCTCGCTGATGTTTGAAGGCATCCCGAATTACCCGGATATGTCGCGTTTCTGGCAAGTGATTGATAAACATCAGGTCAATATCTTTTACACCGCCCCGACTGCGATTCGCTCGCTGATGCGGGCGGGTGAAGAACCGGTGAAACAAACCTCGCGCCAATCGCTGCGCGTACTCGGCTCGGTCGGCGAACCGATCAATCCTGAAGCGTGGGAGTGGTATTTTCACATCGTCGGCGACAGCCGCTGCCCCATCATGGACACCTGGTGGCAGACCGAAACTGGCGGTCATCTCATCACCCCGTTGCCCGGTGCCACACCACTCAAGCCCGGCTCGGCAACCCGTCCGTTCTTTGGCGTATTGCCCGCGTTGGTTGATCCAGCCGAAGGGACGGTGATTGACGGTGCTGGCGAAGGTGCGCTGGTGTTATCGCGTCCTTGGCCGGGCATGATGCGGACGCTGTACGGCGATCACGCCCGTTTTGCCGACACCTATTTCCGTCAATATCCCGGCTATTACTTCACCGGCGACGGTGCGCGGCGCGATAACGACGGGTATTACTGGATCACCGGGCGCATTGATGACGTGCTCAACGTGTCTGGGCATCGCCTCGGCACGGCGGAAATTGAATCGGCGCTGGTCTTGCATCCGCAGGTTGCCGAAGCCGCAGTGGTCGGTTATCCGCATGATTTGAAAGGACAAGGCATTTATGCCTACGTCACTTTGATGGCGGACATCGAACCGACTGACGCGCTGAAAAAGGAATTGGTGACGCTGGTGCGCACTGAGATTGGCCCGATTGCCATTGTCGATATTATTCAATGGGCACCGGGTTTACCGAAGACGCGCTCCGGTAAAATTATGCGGCGGATTTTGCGCAAAATTGCCGCCAATGAAATTGATTCACTCGGTGATATTTCTACGCTGGCCGATCCAGCAGTGGTCACTGATTTGATTGAAAACCGCGCGAATCAATAACCGCGTGAGACGCTGCCGTCAGCTTTATTGCGGCGGTGGCGTCTTGACAATTCTTTGTTACAAATTGAATGAACGATTGGAGTTGCTATTTTGAGTGCAAATGTTCGGGTTGGTGTCTTTGTTGATGCTGAAAATGTCCGTTATAACGGCGGCTATCAAATGCGTTATGACGTGCTGCGCCGTTTTGCTGCCCGCGAAGGCGGCACTTTACAACGATTAAATACTTACATGGCTTTTGATGCTGAACGCGCTAAAGAAGATATTGAATATCGTAAGAAAGCGCAGACGTATCAACAGATGGTACGAGATTTTGGCTGGAAAATTACCGTTAAATTAGTGCGGCGTTATACCGATGAGATGGGTAATGTCACCACCAAAGCCAATGCGGATTTAGATATGGCAGTCGATGCCATGTTACAGGCCAATAAACTGGATCAAGTGTTATTGGTGACTGGCGACGGTGATTTTTTACAAGTCGTTGAGGCATTGCAAAATACCGGCTGTCGCGTGGAATTGATTGGGTTTAAGAATGTGTCGCGCCAGCTTCAGCAAGAAGTCGATGCCTATTATTCAGGATTTGTGATTCCTGATTTGTTGCCGATTAACTATGAACCGCGCAATGAATGGGGTAAAGCTGGCTCCTGCGTGCGCGGCGTGTGTACCAAATGGTTTGCTGATAAAGGCTATGGCTTTTTGCGCATCATGGATCATATTTCGCCCAATTTGTGGATTACTGATCCGCGTGATCCGTTGTCACCTTATGCCAGCGTGTTTTGTCATATCAATGAATTAGCAGAAGATGTGAATGAAGATATGCTTGCCAATCGGGAAACCGTGTTGGAGTTTTATATTAACGAAAGTGATCAAAAAGATAATGGTTTAGTTGCCAGCAATGTACGGCTGGCATTTACAATGAATCGCTAGTTTTTTCCGCGCCCCCTTATTGCAAGGGGGCACAACTCCGGCGCTGCAACAGCAGCTTGGCGGCTTAAAACCCTATTAAATACAGGGTAGGAATTTCCTAACCGCGAGCGTAAAGGCATCCCATGTCAACTGAAGCACCCACACTAAAACCTTCTGGATTGGCGCTGCGGCTGGTCAAAGATCATTTGTTGTCTGAAGCGCAAATGATGACTGCATACAGCGACGCCGTGCGCCAAGGTCGTCCTTTTGTTCGCCATTTAATTGATGAAAAATTATTAGATAGTCGTCGCATTGCAATTGCGGCATCGCATGAATTTGGCGTGCCATTACTTGATCTCAGCGCGATGGATTTAGCGACATTACCACTCAATTTAGTGGATGAACGTTTAATCCGTAAGCATCGCGCTTTGCCTTTGTTGCGGCGCGGCAATCGCTTATTTTTAGCGTTATCTGATCCGACGAATGATCAAGCACTAGAAGAAATTCGCTTTAATACCGGCTTGGCAACTGATGCGATTTTAGTTGAAGAAGATCGGTTAAGTAAAGCCATAGAAACGGCAATTGCAGCTCAAGACACGGCCAGCGTTGGTGAGGTAGCCGACTCAGATTTAGAAAAACTTGATTTAGCGCCCGAAGAAGAAGATAAAAATGATGATTCAGATGTCAACGTGGATGACGCGCCAATTGTGCGTTATATCAACAAAATTCTCGTAGATGCGATTACCGGTGGTGCTTCAGATATTCACTTTGAACCCTTTGAAAAGTTTTTTCGGATTCGCTTTCGTCAAGATGGCATTTTGCGTGAAGTTGCCAGCCCGCCGTTAAATACCGCTGGACGCTTAACTGCGCGTCTCAAAGTGATGTCGCGGATGAATATCGCCGAGCGCCGGGTGCCGCAGGATGGGCGCATTCGCTTAAAGTTAAGTCGCTCGCGGGATATTGATTTTCGTGTCAATACTTTACCAACGGTTTATGGTGAAAAAGTGGTGCTGCGGATTTTAGACTCTTCTTCCGCACAAGTTGGTATTGAAGCACTCGGTTTTGAACCGGAACAGCGTGAGGATTTTCTTAAAGCGATTAAAAAACCCTATGGCATGATTTTAGTCACCGGTCCAACCGGTTCAGGTAAAACCGTGTCGCTGTATACCGCACTCAACATTCTCAATAAACCCGAAATTAACATTTCGACCGTAGAAGACCCGGTGGAAATTCAAGTGCCGGGTATCAATCAGGTGAATCTCAATCCTAAATCAGGACTCACTTTTGCTTCCGCATTACGCGCCTTTTTACGTCAAGACCCGGATGTATTGATGGTTGGTGAGATTCGGGATTTAGAAACGGCTGAAATTGCGGTGAAAGCGGCGCAAACCGGTCACTTGGTACTCTCCACGCTGCACACTAACGACGCGCCGCAAACGTTGACTCGTTTAGCAAATATGGGCATTGCACCATTTAATATCGCTTCTTCAGTGTTACTCATTATGGCGCAACGGTTAGCGCGGCGGTTGTGTACACATTGTCGCAAGCCGGTTGATATTCCCCGTGAGGCGTTATTACGCGAAGGATTTACAGCCGAAGATTTAGACGCGGGTGTCACAATTTATGCGCCGGTGGGTTGTGAAATGTGTAATAAAGGCTATAAAGGGCGGGTGGGTATTTTTCAGGTGATGAAAATTTCCGAGGCTATTACGCGCCTGATTCTGGAAGGTGGCGATGCAGTGCAACTTGCTGATCAAGCGCGGCGAGAAGGTGTTTCTGATTTACGGCAATCCGGTTTGCGCAAAGTGAAAGCGGGTTTAATTGGTTTAGAAGAACTCAATCGCGTGACCAAAGAATAATTCACGGAGTATTCACGGAGTATTCACGATGGCGGTAGCACTGAATAAAAATAAACCTAAGCCTAAGGTCGAAGCTGATAAAGCGCGGATTTTTCTGTGGGAAGGTTTGGATAAACGCGGTATTAAGGTGAAGGGTGAATCACGGGCGGCGAATATCAATGTCGTGCGTGCAGAATTGCGGCGGCAGGGTGTGAACCCAACCAAGGTGAAGATGAAACCCAAGCCGTTATTGGGTGAGCGCAAAAAGGCAATTACCAGTGCCGATTTGTCGATTTTCACGCGCCAATTGGCGACCATGATGGCGGCGGGCGTTCCGTTGGTACAGGCATTTGACATCGTAGGACGTGGGCATGATAACCCGTCAATGCAGGATTTAATTCTGTCGATTAAACAGGATATTGAAAGCGGCACTGCGATGGCGGCAGCGATGGCGAAACATCCGTTATATTTTGATGATTTGGTGTGCAATTTAGTGGCGGCGGGTGAACAGGCAGGTATTTTGGATAATCTGCTGGATAAAATTGCGGTGTATAAAGAAAAGACTGAGTCGATTAAGGGCAAAATTAAAAAGGCGATGTTTTATCCGACTGCGGTTATTGCAGTGGCAGTGCTTGTGACAGTGGTGATTTTGTTGTTTGTGATTCCAAAGTTTAAAGATTTATTTTCTAGTTTTGGTGCCGATTTACCTGCCTTTACGTTAATGGTGATTCATCTGTCTGAATTATTGCAGGCGTGGTGGTGGGCGCTGTTACTGGGGATTGGCAGCTTTGTGTATAGCTTTGGTTATGCCTATAAACGCTCGCGGACGATGCGTGAAACGATTGATCGGCTGTTATTAAAAATTCCAATTATCGGCATGATTTTGAATAAAGCGGCGTTGGCGCGATTTGCCCGCACGTTATCAACGATGTTTGCGGCAGGTGTGCCGTTGGTGGAGGCGCTGATGTCGGTGTCGGGGGCGACCGGCAATATCGTGTATCAGGATGCGGTGCTGAAGATGCGTGAGGAGGTCGCTACCGGTCAGTCGTTGCAACTGTCGATGCGCCAGCGCGATCTGTTTCCGCATATGGTGATTCAGATGACGGCGATTGGTGAGGAGTCGGGCGCGTTGGATGCGATGCTAGGGAAAGTCGCTGATTTTTATGAAGAACAGGTTGATAACGCGGTGGACAGTTTGAGCAGTCTGCTGGAGCCGATGATTATGGTGGTGATCGGTGGTTTGGTCGGCAGTTTGGTGGTGGCGATGTATTTGCCGATTTTCAAAATGGCGTCGGTGGTGTGACAGAAATGTCTGATTTCATTGAGATTTTTGCGCAACAGGTGGAAGTGCTGGTGTTGATCGCAGTGGTGTTGGGTCTGAGCGTGGGTAGCTTTCTCAACGTGGTGATTATGCGCTTGCCCAAGATGATGCAGGCGGAATGGCGGCGCGATTGTGTTGAATTGCTGCGAGAAACTGCGCCAGTGCAGTTGAGCGACGCATCTGATGAATCGCTTGTGACCACGCATTCCAAGCTCTCGCTGTCTGCGCCGCCGTCGACCTGTCCTCACTGCGGGCATCGCATCCGTGCGTATGAAAACATCCCAATTTTCAGTTACTTGTTGTTGGGCGGGCGCTGTTCAAACTGCAAAGCTCAGATCAGTCTGCGCTATCCGCTGGTTGAGGGTTTGACGGCGTTGTTGACGCTGGTGGTGGCGTTGCAGTTGGGGATGAGTTGGCAATTGCCAGCGGCATTGCTGCTGACGTGGGCGTTAATCGCGCTGGCGCTGATTGATTACGACCATCAATTGTTGCCCGACAGCATCACGCTGCCGCTGCTGTGGCTGGGTTTGTTGCTGAGTTTGTTTGGTATTTTCACCGATAGCCACGCGGCGCTCATCGGCGCAATCGCGGGTTATCTCAGTTTGTGGATGGTGTTCCAACTGTTTCGGCTGCTGACGGGCAAGGAAGGGATGGGATATGGCGATTTCAAATTGCTGGCGGTGTTTGGCGCGTGGCTGGGCTGGCAACTGCTGCCGCAGATCGTGCTGATGGCAACCGTTGCTGGCGCGAGTTATGGCGTGATTTTGCTGATCACCGGTCAGCAACAGCGGGCGCAGCCCTTGCCATTTGGGCCATTTTTGGCGCTTGCTGGTTGGATCAGTGTGTTGTGGGGCGACGCGATCAATGCCGCTTATTTGCAAGTGAGTGGGTTGAGTTGAGCGATGTTGAGCGTGGCACTCACGGGCGGAATTGGCAGCGGTAAATCCACCGTTGCTGCTGAGTTTGCGGCACTCGGCGCGGGTGTGATTGATGCTGACGAGCTGGCGCGAGAATTGACGGCGGTTGGACAGCCGTTGCTCACTCAAATTGCGGCGGATTTTGGCGCTGACGTGTTATTGGCGGACGGATCGTTAAATCGGGCGGTGCTGCGCGAGCGGGTTTTTCAACAACCCAGCGCCCGCGCCCGTTTAGAGGCGATGTTGCATCCAGCGATTTTGGAGTTGATGTTGGCACGGCGGGCGGCGTTGACGACACCTTACGCGCTGTTGGTGATTCCGTTGTTGTTTGAAACCGGACAACAAACGCTGGCGCAGCGGGTGCTGGTGGTTGACGTGGCGGAGGCGATACAGATTGAGCGGGTGCAACGGCGCAGCGGTCTGGAACCAGATGAGATTCGTCGCATCATCGCCAGCCAAATTCCGCGCCATGAACGCTGCGCTCGCGCTGATGATGTGTTAGATAACAGCGGCGCGATGACGGCGTTGCTGCCGCAGATTGCACAACTACATGCCGAGTATTTAAGATTGGCAGAATAACAGTTAGAAAAAATGATCAGCGGTCAAAGCAATAACACTTTATCCTTGAGCGCCAAGATTAAAAACCCGCTCCCAATTCACTTGGTGCGGGTTTTTTATGCAGCAGCGTCGCGTAATGGGCGTTTTGATTTTGCAACATTGACTATTCAAAGCTGGTTGAATTCATCACACTGCATCACCATCTTGATAATGCGGGCGCTGCTGTTGCTTCTCAGCACAAATTTAATGGTAACATTGAACGAGTAACTTGTTTATTCGCACCACGCCAAACTGATCACTTTTACCTTTACTATTTTGGAGAATAAAATGTCATATCGTGCGCTGCTGTTGCTATTGTGTTTATCGCCATTGCCGCTGAATGCAGCAACAACTGTTGTGGAATATACGCTTGATAATGGCTTAAAAATTTTAGTGAAACCCGATCATCGCGCTCCAATTCTCACTTCACAACTGTGGTATCACATCGGCTCCAGTTATGAACACGAGGGAATTACTGGCATTTCTCATGCGTTAGAACACATGATGTTTCAAGGTACTGCACGGTTTGCGCCCAATGAATTCTCGCATATCATCGCGCAACAAGGCGGCGAAGAAAACGCATTTACCAGCACTGATTACACCGCTTATTATGAAAATTTAGCCAATGATCGTTTAGAAATTGCGTTTGAATTAGAAGCGGAACGGATGCGCCAATTAACGCTAGGACAAACTGAATTTGCCAAAGAAATGGAAGTGATTAAAGAAGAACGGCGAATGCGCACCGATGATGATCCGCAAGCGTTGGTTTATGAACGTTTCGCCGCTGTTGCGTATGACGTGTCGCCATATCGTCGTCCGGTAATTGGTTGGGCAAATGATTTGGAACAATTGCAAGCACATGAATTGCGCGAGTGGTATCGCCAATGGTATGCGCCCAATAATGCGACGTTGGTTGTGGCTGGTGATATTGCGCCCGAACAGGTGTTGGCGCTGGCAACCACGCATTTCGGCCCGCTCAAGGCGGAGGTGCTCACTCCGCCCAAGTTGCCGCTGGAGCCGGAACAACGCGGCGAGAAACGCTTGGTGGTTAAAGCGCCCGCGCAGGAGCCGTATGTATTGATGGGCTATAAAACGCCGGTGCTGCGCACCGCCGCCGCTGCTTGGGAACCTTACGCGCTGGAAATGTTGGCAGCGGTGTTGGATGGCGGCAGCAGCGCCCGTTTTGCGCGTGAATTGGTGCGCGGTCAACAACTTGCCGCTTCGGTGGGTGCGAGTTATGACGCCTTTGAACGACTGCCCGGCATGTTGTTATTTGATGCCGTGCCCGCTAACGGACACAGCGTGGCGGAAGTGGAACAGGCGGTACGCGCTCAAATTGCGCGGTTGCATACCGAGTTGGTGAGCGATGCGGAATTGGCGCGGGTACGCACCCAAGTCATCGCCGCTGAAATTTATAAACAAGACGCGCTGTTTGCGCAGGCGCTGCAATTGGGACGCTTGGTTGCCGTCGGTTTAGATTGGCGCGTGGCCGAGCAGTATGTCGCGCAACTCGCGGCAGTCACACCGGCGCAAATTCAAGCAGTTGCGCAAAAATATCTCATCCCCGACCGTCTGACAGTGGCAGTGCTGGAGCCGCAACCGCTGTGATTTAGAACAGCTTATTCACAATCTGCGCCCCGGCGCTATAAGTGCCAAGCGCTGCGCCTAAGT